>NZ_JBIWIU010000016.1:0-67303 GCF_044764755.1 Streptomyces sp. NPDC093600 | reverse complement strand
CGGCACCGGGGGGGGGGCGGCCCCACTGTCCCCGGCGGCGGGGGGGGCCGCCCCCCCCCCACCCCCCGCCCCCCCCACCCCGCACGCCGCATGCCTCGCAATCGAAGGACCGCACGATCATGACCGACCCGATCCGCGGCACCCGCCATGGCTCCGCCCCCGCCGCCCTGTCCGTACTGGACTCCGCCATGACCGGCACCGGCCAGACCGCCGCGGAGGCGCTGGCCGGCAGCATCGAACTCGCCCGGCTCGCCGACCGGCGCGGCTTCACCCGCTACTGGATGAACGAGCACCACGCCATGCCCGGCGTCTCCACCTCCAGCCCGCCCGTCCTGCTGTCCCGGCTCACCGCGGAGACCGACAGGCTGCGGCTCGGCGCCGGCGGGATCATGCTGCCCAACCATCCGCCACTGGTCGTCGCCGAACAGTTCGGCATGCTGGACGCCCTCGCCCCCGGCCGCATCGACGTGGGCCTGGGCCGCGCCCCGGGAACCGATGAAGCTACGGCCGCCGCCCTGCGCCGCGGCGCGAGCGGCGACGAGGACTTCCCCCAACAGGTCCTCGAACTGCTGCACTTCCTCGGCGACGACTTCCCGGCCGAGCACCCCTACGCCGACCGCGTGTACGCCGTGCCGGGGCCTGCCCAGGACCGGCTCAACGGCGTCACCCCGTCCACCGGCCGTCTGCCGGTGTGGCTGCTCGGCTCGTCCGGTTACTCGGCGCAGCTCGCCGCCAGGCTCGGCCTGCCGTTCGCCTTCGCCGCGCACTTCAACCCGCGCGATGTCGTGGCCGCCCTGCGCCTGTACCGCGAGCGGTTCACTCCGTCCGAGGGCCTGGCAGAGCCGTATGCGCTGGTCAGCTTCACCGTCGTTGCGTCCGACGACGAGCGTGAGGCCCGTCGCCAGGCCGGCACCCTCGCGCACGCCATGCTCCGCATGTTCCAGCGCAAGTCCTACCTGCTGCCGTCCCCCGAGGAAGTGGACGCCTACACCTACGACGCCGAGGAACGCCAGGCCGTCGACAGCTGGCTGAACCATGTCCCGCACGGCACCCCCGAACAGGTCACCGCCCACCTGGACCAGGTCCAGCGGGACTCCGGCGCCGACGAGCTCATGATCGGCAGCGTCGGCCACTCCGTCCGGGCGCGGCTGCGCTCCACCGAACTGATCGCCGACGCCTACGGCATGCCCGACAGCCCGCGCTGACGCGGGACGGATGGAGCGGCCCCTTCACCACCGTTCAGCGCCAAGTCCTCCTGATCTCCCGACAGTTCGCGTGGCCGCCGTCCTCGCCCTGTCGTGCAGCCCGTCCTGTACGGCCGTACACCCTCCTGACCGAGGACACCACCACGGGCCTGCGGCCACCGGATCGACGTCCTCGCCCTCGACTACGCCCGGTCCTCACCGCGCTCGGTGTCAGGCCTGTCAGGGCCGCTTCGTCCTGGGCCGGCACATCAGGACCGCCGTGGGCAGCGAGATGCCCCTCGACCACGACGACAAGCGGCAACTGACGCACGTCACCGACCGGTTCCCCCGCGCCCTCCCGTCCCGCGCCCACCTGACCGCCGCCTGACGACCACCGGACCGCCCCGCCCCGTAACCCGCGGCAACCCGCGGCCCCGGCCTCCCGGCAACCCGAAAGTACGGATCACATGGTCCACCCACCCACCCGCACCCCGCCCACCGTCACTCTCGCCCCCGCCCCCACCAGATCCGCGGTGCAGAAGCGCACCCTGATCGTGCTGCTCACCTCCCAGGTCCTCAGCGGTGCCGGCCTCGCGGCCGGTGTCACCGTCGCCGGGCTGCTGGCCGGGCAGATGCTCCACAACACCTCGCTGTCCGGACTACCCATCGCCCTGCTGACGGCGGGCTCCGCCGTCGCCGCCGTCATCATCGGACGCGTCTCCCAGCGCCTCGGCCGCCGCCCCGGGCTGGCCGCCGGATACCTCACCGGCGCCCTCGGCGGTGCGGGAGTCGTCGTCGCGGCCGAGCTCGCCAGCCCCACCCTGCTGTTCATCTCCCTGTTCCTCTACGGCGCGGGCACCACGTCCAACCTCCAGGCGAGGTACGCAGGAGCCGACCTCGCCGCACCCCATCAACGCGCCCGCGCCACCTCCACCGTCATCGTCGCCACCACCGCCGGCGGCATCGCCGGACCTCTGCTCACCACCCCCACCGGACACCTCGCGACCTCGCTCCACCTGCCCGAGCTGACGGGCCTGTTCCTCCTCTCCACGGTCGCGTTCACGCTGGCCGCGCTCATCCTCCTCGTATGGCTGCGCCCAGACCCGCTGGTACTCGCCCGCACCCTGCCCGCGGCCTGGGACGAGGGCGCCCCCGCAGGGTCCCCAGCCCGGTCCGGCCCCGGACTGCTCGTCGGCGTCATGGTCCTCGTCCTCAGCCAGCTCGTCATGGTCGCCGTGATGACCATGACCCCCATCCACATGCACGTCCACGGCTTCGGCACCGCCGCGTCCGGCCTGGTCATCGCCCTGCACACGGGCTCCATGTATCTGCCGTCGCCACTGGCCGGTCGCCTCGTCGACCGATTCAGCGCCACCGCGATGAGCGTGGTGACGGCCGGCACGCTGCTCACCGCTGGAGTGGTCGCCGCCCTCGCACCCGGCCGCTCCTTCGCCCTGATCACCCTCGCCCTCGTCCTGCTCGGCGTCGGCTGGAGCTTCGGCCTGGTCACCGGCACCGCGATCGTCACCAACAGCACACCTCTGGCCACCCGCGCCAAGGTCCAGGGACTGGTCGACGTCGCCATCGCCGTCGCGGGCGCCGTCGGCGGCCTGGCCTCCGGCATCGTCGTCGCCGCCACCAGCTTCCCGATCCTCGCCGTCCTGTGCGGCGTCCTCGCCTTCGTGGCTGCGCCTGCGGCCATCGTCGCGGCCCGCAAAGGCCCCGCGCACTAGGCGGTGTCTTCGAATGATCATTGTTGATGAATCTCGGTGTCGTGATACGTCGCCATGAACTGTCCTATGCCGAGTGGGAGTTCGCCCGGCCGTTGTTGCCCGAGTCGTTGCGGGGGCGGAAGCGGCTGGACGACCGTAGGGTCCTGAACGGGATCGTGGGGAAGTCGCGGACCGGGACGGCCTGGCGGGATGTCCCCGTGCGTTATGGGCCGTGGGTCACGCTGCACACGCGTTTTCGCAGGTGGGCGGCGGACGGCACATTCGACCGGATGCTGCGGGCCGCGCGGGCGAAAGCGGACGCGGCGGGCGACATCGAGTGGCTGGTGTCAGTCGATTCCATGGTGGTCCGGGCCCGTCAGCATGCGGCCGGGGCCCGAAAAGGGGGCTCCGCGACCCGGCCCTCGGCCGGTCCAGAGGCGGTCTGACCAGCAAGATCCATCTGGCTTGTGACGGGCAGGGCCGTCCGCTCGCTTTCGTCGTGACGGGCGGCAACACCAATGACTGCACGCGGTTCACCACGATCGTGGACGCGACCCGGGCGCCCCGGATCGGACAGGGACGGCCCCGAGTCCGACCCGATCATGTCCTGGGTGACAAGGGCTACAGCTTTAGGGCGATCCGCACCTACGAAGCAGCCATCACCCTCGCCTCACTCCTGATGTGGGCTGACATTTGACGACAGAACCTAGGGCTCCGCGCGCTCCTGGCGGGCGCGCTGCTGCGGTTCCCGCATCGCGGGGACGGGCTTCCGTCCGCCCCCGCGGCTCGCGTCCGCGGCCCGGCAGGCGGACCGGAGCCGGTCGAGGGTCGCGATGAGGTCTACCGCCTCTCGGTCGTCGAGCAGTGGGGCGAAGCGGAGGCGCAGCTCCTCCTCGAAGACCTCCAGTGCCTGCTCCAGCTTCCCGCGCCCGGCGGGGGTGAGCTCGACGATGGAGGAGCGCCGGTCGTCGGGGTTGGCGCGGCGCGCACAGTAGCCGGCGGCCTCCACCCGGTCGGCCACCTTGCTGGCGCCGCCGACGGTGATGGCGAACTCGTCGGCCATGTCCTGCACCCGGCATCCGCCCGTCCGGTCGAGCAGCCGCAAGATGTCGAGCCACGTCATGGGGAGATCGCATGCGGCGCGCAGGGTCGCATCGACGCCATTCCACAGCTCGGTCTCCAGGCGGATCACGCTGTCGAACAACAGCTTCAGGTCAGCCATGATCCGGCCTACTTGCCCCAGAAGACGTCTTCGGCGGCCGGGTCGCCGGAGAACAGCCATACCTCGGCGATCTTGCCTTCCTTGATGCGCAGCAGGTCGACGCCGTCCATCGCCATCGACGCCTTGTCGTGGCGGCCGGTGAAGTGGATTGTGGCGGCCACCAGCTCGCCGTTCCCCATCAGGGCGTGGACCTTGTCGATGGCGAACGAGCCCTGACTGGCCTCCATCATCCCGCCGAGCATCTGGAACACGTCGTCGCGCCCCTTGCGGACGCCGGAGAACCGGTTGGCGCCCGGCTGATGCCAGACGACGTCCTGGTCGAGAAGTTTGCCCACCGTGTCAAGGTCGCCGGTCCGGATGGCCTGGAAGTAGGAGCGGGCAACGTCGATGTTCGCCTCGGGCATGGTGCTGGTCCCTTCGTGTGGTCGCCCGGTCTGCAAAACGGACGAATCTTGCCCTATTGAACGTCCAGCAGAGCACATGCATTCCATGGAAGCAACTTCTGTGGAATGTGATCCCAACGGAGGGACTTTGTCGCCGGGAGCGCCACCCAGAGCCGTGGGCGACTACTCCCATAAAACGTCGTGCTGTTCGGCGCCCACGTTGTGACTTCCTTGTCTGTCTGAGGGTGGGCGCCGGCGCGCACCCCTCGGGAGCCGGGCGGCCCGCGTCGGAGTGCGGAGCCGTGCCGGAACGGCTCAGGGCGATCGCGGCGGTGTTTCGCTCGTCCTGGACTGCTCGGCCCCAGAGCAGGAGAACGCCGAGCACGGCCAGCAGCGCGGTCGGGTCCAGCCCCCCAGGACTCCAGGGTGAGGAAGAGCTTGGAGGCGCCGTTGCGCTCCGATGGAAGTCCCGCTCAGCGCGCACGCCAGGCCGAAGCCGGCGTACAGGACCGCCCACAGCACCGTTGCCCTGCCCACCCAGCGCGGCCATCGCTGCCACCAGGTGCTCCAGAGTGCCTTCATCGTCCGTTCATCACTGGTCATGCTCTGAACGTCGCCTCGACTGCGGCGGCGTGGCGTCGGCCGCCGGAACGATCCCCCCAACCGGGTGAGCTCAGCGGTTGCTGGGGTGGGCATCTCGGTGAGCGATTCCGTCCCAGCCCCGAGCGCCGGGTGGGGAGATCCTGCCGAGGAGCGCTGCTCTGCCACCGTGTCGCCGTCGACGGAGAGGGGCCAAGGCGTTCACCCCGTCAGAGTGTGAAGTGGACTGCTGCCGCCCAGAGCAGGAAGGCACAGGTGAGCAGGGGCCCCAGGGGCATGCCGTGCTGGGCGGAGGTGGATGTGGTGGTGGGGCGCAGGTCCGGGTGGTGGAGGAGGGGGCGGAGCGTGGCCACGGTGCGGGCGGCGGTGGGGCGGCGGCCGAGGCGGCGTTCGAGCCAGGACCAGCCGACGGGGGACAGGCTCGCGTCGTGGTCGCCCGTGGTACCGATCTGGATGCGGTCGTGGTGGGCGTTGACGGCGGTGATCTCGTCCCAGGGAAGGCGCCGGACGCGCCAGGCACTCCGCAGCCACAAGCCTCCGCTGTCGGCGGTGATGCGCCAGCTCAGAGCGGTGGCGGCCGAAGTGATGAGTCCGACGAGAAGGCCGACCGCTATCACCCACTGCCAGGAGAAGCCCTCTGAGAACATGCCCCATATGGCGGCGGCCTCGAGTGCGAGGAGGGCGATCGCCACCACACGTGACGTCTGGTCGGCCGACTGGACCAGTGGCGACCCCTTGGTGGCCGCGAGTGGACCCCAGGCCGGCGCGGGATGGACCGCCGCGACGATGCACGCCGTGAGAGTTTCGCCCTCCGCTCGTGCGGTGACGAGGGTGAGTTTCGAGCCGCCTGTGTGCGGGGTGCCGAACAGCAGAGCCTCGCGCAGCGGAAGATCCGGGTACTCGTCCGGCTCCTCCTCGTCCGGCTCCTCTTCGTCCTCCTGCAGCGCGTCGACGTACAGCACCGGCCTTTCGCCCGCCCGGTCGTCCGCCGCGTACACCCAGGTCCGGTGGTCGTCCCGGTCTCCGCGGACCAGGACCCTCAGAACCGGCAGCGGCCCGGAGCGCAGGACCGCCGCGCCGTTGGCGAGAAGGGCCAGGCCGGGCACCGTGGTGACCAGGACGAGGAGCTCCCAACCGAACGTGTCGTACGGCTCGGCAGCCAGTCGCACCCAGTCGTCGTCCACCAACACGTCCACACGTGAGCCAGTCTCGTACTGTTCGGGGAACAACACGTCGAAGGTGTGGGTGCCGTCGTCCTCGAAGCGCACCTTCAGGGTGAGTTCGTCTTCGTCCGCCTCCACGACTACGGCGCTGGTCATCGCCGCCGGCGCGGCCCGCTCGTCGTGGTCGAAGGCGACTCGCAGGCCCTGCCACACGGCCAAGGCCGACACCGCGAGCAGCAGCGCGGCCGCCAGGACGAAGGAGAACGGGTGCCTGGAAGCCGCGGTCAGCGGTGCGCGCGCCGCGCCGGCTGCCCCCGCCGCCTTCAGGGCCAGCGACCGCTGTTGCCGCACGGCGCCCACGCGGTGGATCAGGGTGGCCGTTGCGTAGGAGACGGCGAGCAGCAGGGCCGTGTTCGGCACGGACGGTTCCATGAGGGTGCCGTCCACGAGCAGGGACACCATCGACCCGGTCAGGGTGAGCAGCGCGAGACCGGGCCGCCGCCAGAGCCAGAGCAGCGTAAGGAGCTGGACCACCGCCCCCGCCAGACCCGGCCAGTCCGAGGCACAGGGCGTGGCCGTGGAACACACCGGGTAGGGGGCGTCCACCAGCGCCCAGACCGCCGTGGCCAGCAGAGCGAGGAACGCCCACAGCGGGTCGGCCCAGGGACGCGGCGCGGCCTCGCGCCAGCGTTCGGCGTCCCCCGAGTGCCATGCTGCGACGCCCGGCGGTATCGCGTCGGCAACCAGGGGGAGGGGGCCCGGAGAGGGAGAGTTGCTCACCCCGCATTATGGATGCCGCCGGGAGCCGACTGTCCGGGAGGGCGGACCCAGCGTCCCCCTGAGGTGAGCAATCGCAGAGGGAGTGGCCGGGGCTTGTTCGGCCGTTCATGGTCGGACGACGTCCCCGACCCGCCGCACGACGCCGCCCGCGTCAATCCGCCCCGCCTTCAGACGAGGCACAACGGTGGTCCGGACGATGGCTCGTCCGGACCATGCCGTGGGGTGTCTCCGAGCGCTCCTGATCACGCGGGGGCGCGGAGCCGCGCCGCTGGCCGGATCCTCACACCGAGCCGCGCCAAGCGCCTGTCTCCTGCCCACCACGCTCTTCGATGAACGACTTGAACCGCTTGAGGTCGCCCGTGACCTTCCGCTTGACGAACCCGAGCTTGTCACCGACCTGCTCCGTCAACCCGTCGGGGGCGAAGTCCATCTGGAGCATGACCTTCGTCCGGGTGTCATCGAGACGGTGGAAGGTGACGACGCCGGCCTGCCGCGCCTCGCCCTCGACGGTCGTCCAGGCGACGCGTTCGTCCGGGATCTGTTCGGTGATGACGGCGTCGAACTCGCGGCGCACTCCGCCGATCTCGGTCACCCAGTGGGTGAGCGTGTCCGTACGCTGTTCGATCCGCTCCACGCCGTCCATGAAACGCGGGAACGTCTCGAACTGGGTCCACTGGTCGTACGCGGCGCGGACCGGGACCTCGACCTCGACGGACTCCTCGACCTTCGACATGGGGAATTTCCTTCTCGGTTGGGGACGGCTTACTGGGATCCGCGTAACCCGCACACGCGAACTCACACCTCTTCAAGACCTGCGACATGCCGTACTTCCGCACCAGCGCCTGTCGACCCGCCGCGTTGAGGAGGAGTCCGCATCGGCCCGCGCCCTGCCGCCATCTCAGAGCGATACGGTCGAGGTGACGGGAGCTGCCGCGCGGGACGATCGCGGTGATCGTGCTGGCCGTGCTGCGGCACGATCAGCGCCTGGCCGACATGGCCGACCGCAACGACATCTCCACCAACACCGTCCGGTGCTTGCGCGACGAGCTGATCCCCCTCCCGGCCACGAAGACCCTCGCTCTGTCCGCGCCCCGAAAAGGAGCGCCGGGAGGCGGTGCGAGGTCGCCCGATCGGTGTCGGCACCCGCCACCGGGTCGGCCGACGGCGGTCAGCGGCTGAGCCCACCGGGCCACCAGGCCGTGCGGCCGAGGTCCCGTACGAGGGCAGGCACCAGCAGCGAGCGGACGACGAGGGTGTCCAGGAGCACGCCGAACGCCACGATGAAGGCGATCTGTACGAGGAAGGCCAGCGGTACGACCCCGAGAGCCGCGAACGTGGCGGCCAGGACGACACCGGCGGAGGTGATGACCCCGCCGGTCGCTGTCAGTCCGCGCACGATGCCCTCGCGTACCCCGTGGCGCAGGGACTCCTCCCGGACCCGGGACATCAGGAAGATGTTGTAGTCCACCCCGAGTGCGACCAGGAACACGAATCCGTACAGCGGAACCGATGAGTCCGTCCCCGTGAAACCGAAGACGTGCTCGAAGACCAGGGCGGAGACCCCGAGGGTGGCCACGAAGTTCAGGGCCACCGTGGCGACCAGCAGCAGTGGCAGCAGCAGGGAACGGAGCAGACCGACGAGGATGACCAGAATGACGGCGAGTACCACCGGCACGATGAGCATCCGGTCGTGCTCGGCGGTCCGCTGGGTGTCGTACTGCTGCGCGGTGTAGCCGCCGACGAGGGCGTCGGCCCCCGGGACCGCGTGCATCGTCGCGCGGAGACGGGCGACGGCGGCCTTGGCCGCGTCGCTGTCCGCGGCATCGGTCAGGGTGACGTCGACCCGGACCCGTCCGTCGACGACGAGCGGCGAACCGGCCCCCGGCCGCCCGGAGGCGGTCACCGCGGCAGCGGAGTCGACGCCCTCGACGCCCTCCGCGGCGGAGGTCACCCGGGTCAGAGCGTCGGCCCGGGCGATGACGACGGCCGGGTTGCCGGCCCCGCCGGGGAAGTGACGCCCGAGCGTCTCCTGCGCCGCGACGGAGGGCGCGTCGTTGACGAAGATCTCGTCGAGCGGTACGCCCCTGGACTCGAGGGCGGGGGCGAAAGCGGCACAGGCGAGGAGGCCGGCGAGGGTCGCCGCCCACACCTTCCGGGGCGCGCGGTCCACCAGTGAGGCGATACGTCGCCAGACGCCGTGGCCGCCCCCGGATTCGGCCGACCGTGGCCGGGCGGGCCAGAAGGCGGCGCGGCCGAGCAGGACCAGGACGGCGGGCAGGAAGGTCAGAGCGCTCAGCATGGCGCAGACGATGCCGATGGCGCCCACCGGACCGAGCGCTCGGTTGTTCGTCAGATCGCTGAACAGCAGGGCGAGCAGACCGAGCGCCACGGTGGCCGCGCTGGCCGTGATCGCCCCGACGGACTGCCTCAGCGCGGCGCGCATGGCCGGCCCGCGGTCCCCCTCGCGGTGGACGAGCTCCTCCCGGTAGCGGGCGGCCAGCAGCAGCGCGTAGTCGGTGGCCGCGCCGATGACCAGGATCGACAGGATGCCCTGCACCTGGCCGTCCACACGGACGACGTCGTGGTCGGCGAGGACGTACACGACGGCGCAGGCCAGCCCGAGCGAGAACACCGCACCGACGATGATCACCAAGGGCAGCAGCACGCTGCGGTACACCAGCAGCAGGATCAGCAGCACGGTGATCAGGGCGACCGCGAGCAGCAGCCCGTCGATGCCGGCGAAGGCGTCCGACAGATCGGCCTGGGCGGCCGCGGGGCCGGCGAGCCATACGGTCGTTCCCGGCACGGAGGAGGCCGCGTCGTCGATCCGCTCGAGCGTGGAGGGCAACTCGTCACCGAGGCCGGGGCGGAGCTGGACGACTCCCCGCAGGGCCTGCCCGTCGTCGGAGGGGAGGGCCGGGGACGGCGTGCCCACGATGCCGGGCGACCGTACGAGCGAGGCCAGTGCCCGCGTCGCCGCCGCCTGCTGCCCCGCGTCGAGCGAGCCGCCGGGGGAGGAGGTCCAGACCACGAGCGCAGGGAGCGTCTCGTCCTGCCGGAATGCTCGCTGTGCCTCGATCACTTGGGTGGATTCGGCGCTGCGGGGGAGGAAGGCGGCCTGGTCGTTGGTGGCGACCTCACCGAGCTTCCCGGCGTAGGGACCGAGGCCGCCGCCGACGGCGAGCCAGACGAAGAGCAGGACGAGGGGCAGCAGACGGCCTGCCCATTGCGTGGGGCGGGACATGGGTACTCCAGGGGAACGAGGTATCTCAAGGAAAAAGAATCTCAATCATTGAGATAAATTGAACCATGGGCGTGATGATGTGCGGGCTCAGGTCGCCATCGGTGCGTCGCTCGGACGCCCGACGCCCGATGGCCGGTCAGCGCCGCGGCACGCGCAACTCGCCGAGCTCCTCGTTCAACGCGCTCAGGAACCGCAGGGCCACGTCCAGTTCCTCCTCGTCGAACCGGAGCAGGGCCCGCTCCGCCGCCTGCGCCAACGGCATGAAGTAGCTGCGGGCGGCGGCCCGAGCTCCCTCCACGTAGTGCACGTGAACGATCCTGCGGTCGGGGCTCTCACGGGCACGGCGAATGTGCCCCGCCCTCTCGAGACGGTCGAGGCAGGCCGTGACCGCCCCCGACGTCAGCCCCAGATGCTCACGCAGACGGCCCGGCGTCAGCGGCTCCGGACTGTCCAGAACAACCGAGAGCGCCTGCACGTCCGTAGGATGCAACCCCTGCGCGAGTGCGAAACCGTGGACCAGCCGGTTGATCTCTCCGTTCGTCCGCCGCAGTTCGACGGCGAAACGCTGCAGATCAGCCGGCGCGCACTCGGGCGCGGCGTCACGGGTCTCGGGTTCCTCGGTGCTGGCCACACGATCAGCCTATAGAAACCGCCGCATCCGTTTCTCCGCGCGTCAGGCGAAGAACCCCGCAAGCGGGCCGCCGGAGCCGGTCGCCCCCATCGGCACCCGAAAGACTCGGTCTTCAAGGTGCCAGGCGCATCCTCCAGGGCGTCGATGAGGAACGAGAACCATGACCCTCGCAGATGTCCGGGGCGACCCCCGCGCATGGACCGCTTCAGGCCGCTCTCGGCGGCCTGATCTCCGGATACGTCCCCCTCGCCGTCGTCGAACTGGTCGCCGTTGCTGTGGGCCCCGAGGCGGGCGCCGCGACGGCGGTCGGCGGCGCCGTCACCGAACCGGACTCCGGCGGCGACCAAGAACTGGGCGATCGGGACCTCCGGTGACCCCGGCGCGCGGTCGGCGAGCACGTCGGTGACAGCTGCCGCGTAGGCGTGCGCGGTGCCGACTGCTCTGCCGAAGCTCTTCGAGTCGTCGGCGGGACCACCGACGACTGGGGCGGCGCGCGCACCTGGCTGGTGCGGCTGCTGGTTTCAGGGGGCGATAGGGGTCAGGCGACGGTGGCGAGCCCGACGCCGATGGCGATGAACAGCCAGCCGGTGGTCAGTTCCCAGCGATGACGTACCTTCGGCCGTGCGAGCAGGGCCCGCAGTCGTGCGGCGATCAGGACGAGGACGAACCAGTAGGCGACACCGATGACAACGTCCAGAAAGCCGAGAAAGAGGATCTGCTGCCACAGCGGACCGTTGCCGTTGACGAACTGCGGCAAGATGCTCAGAAAGAAGAGCGCCGCCTTCGGGTTGAGGACGTTCGTGATGAAGCCTTCAGCGAAGCCGGACCGCCCAGGGCCTGCGGAGGGGCAACCCTCCACTGCCGGAGCCCCGGCCGGACGATCGGGGTCTTCCGATCCGTCGTTCGCCCTCGCGCCCTCGGGCCGCCGCTCCCGGGCTGCCCGCCTGGCGGCGACAACCGCCCGCACCCCCAAATGGACGAGGTAGGCGGCGCCCATGAGTTTGATCCCGTTGTACACCAGGGGAGAGCGGGCGGCCATGACCGCGAGACCGATGGCCGCGGCAAGCATGTGGACGCACAAGCCGGCTTGCGCGCCCAATGCGGCGCCTCGCCCCCTGGACGGGTCCTCGGCGGCCGCTCTGACCACCACGAGGAAGTCCGGGCCGGGCACCAGGTATGCCACCAGCACCACGCCGAGGAAACCGACGAGGTCGACCGACATGCGCTCTCCTGTTCGTCGTCCCCACCCCGGCGTGCATGTCACGGCTCCCGTACCCCGTCACGGCGCACCCACGCCGACGGCGCCATCGACGACGCGGGCGCGAGGGCGGCGGTTGTCGTTCAGGGGGGGCAGGCGACGGCCGTATGGTGGCGCTCTCGATGAACCCGGCGGTAGCGGCATCCGTCCGAACCCTCCTCGAACGTCGCGGCGATGGGGGAGTGGAGGGGGCGACGAGCCTGGGCGGGCTTGGCTGGACGGACGCGCCAGGCGGCGGCCGGCAGCGGGCCTCATGCCTCAGCAGTACGTCTCCGGAGACCGTTGTGGGGCGATGACCTCATCCCAGCGGGTCCCATCCCTCCCGCGGTCGTCTGCGGTCGTCTCATCCCGCATGAGCAGGGAAAGCAGGGAGGCCACGGGCACCCGCGCTTCCGCCGGATGACGCGGCACCTTGTCCGCTCGATGCGATGCCCGGACCGCCGACCATCTCCTCGACCACGTTCTCGCCGTTGACGAAGCAGTGTCGGTGGCTGCCCGTTCCGGCTCGGCGTCGGCCGCTCCCCGCCCCTGTGCGGATCGGTGAACCGTCCGCACGCTTCTCGAAGCCCCGGACCATCATCACCTGGGCGGTGAACGCTTCGAGGATCCGGGGCAAGGCAGGGCGTTCGAGTCACAGCGTTGCGAAGCGTGGTACCGCTGCCTGTCTTCCGGTTCGGCGTCGAGGGACGCCGTTGTGAACGGCAGGCGTAGACGATGAGCTTCTTCTTCAGCCTCCGGTGCTCATGACGAGGAGCTCGGTCAGTGCAGCCACCGGACCATGAACAGCGCGTGTTCACCAGCCGACTCGGTGCCGTCGTAGAGCGAGATGTCCAGCCCGCAGAAGACGAAGCCCATCCGGAGGTAGGCGCGAATGGCGGGCGCGTTGATGTTGCTGACCTCGAGCCACATATGCCCCGCCCCGCGCTCCCTTGCGAAATCGAGGGCATGATTCATCAGGGCCCGCCCGATCCCCCTGCCTCTCCACGCCGGTGCGACCTCGATGTCACAGATGGTCAGCCGCTTGTTCCACGGGGCGAAGGAGATCTTCACAAAACCACACAACTCGTTCCCGTCGAAGGCGACCACCGTCCGACGCAGCTCGGGACTGCCGGTGTCGTCCTCGCTGTCGTCGTCATCGGGGAAGGCTTTGTGGATGGGAGGATCCGCCAGGGTCTGGCAAAGACGGAACCCTTCGTCCGTCATGGTCACTTCGAAAACGGAATCTGTCGTGAACGACCCGTCGAGCCCCGCAAGGACCTCGCCGTCCTCGGGCCGTGCCAGTCGATAGATGACGGTCTCCACTACGCCAAGTACCGTCGCATCGTTTGCAGTCGTCTTCATGAGACGCAACGGTACGTCCGCCCTCACGAGAGCGATCTCCGACCGGTGGACCTGGCCGATCATCGCCGCCCGTACCCAGGCTCCGGCCCGCTCACGCCTGGCCGGGGACCTGCGGCACCCGTGGGAGAACCGGGCGCAGCCGTCCGACGCACCTCAGCCCGGATCCGCCGGACGTCCGGGAACCTCCGACAGCCCTTGCTCTGTCCCGCCAGACCACCGAAATTCCCCCGCCCGGGCCCAGGGCGGACATCCGGTACCGAGAACGGGGCCCCGGGCACCTCGCCATGACGTGGGCAAAGCCGTCCACCGCGAGAAGACACTCATCGCCGTGGAACGCTCGAACATGGCAATACGCCGTGGTGGAGGACGGTGTTCTGTTCCCGTGGCGAAGGGCAGGACGGTCCGGCTCCTTCTGGAAGCCGGTGCTGACCCTGACCGGGGCAACGTTCATGGCCTGAGCCCGAGGGGCGTCGGCGGGGCGAATTGGCAACTATGACGCGGCTGTTCACCTTCCGACTGGGGACGACGCTTCCTCCTGGACGTCGTCTGCCGTGGCTGGCTGAGGTTCGTAGCCGGGCCGGCAGGGGGGCCGGGTCGCGTCAGGGTAGAACTCGCGTGCACCGGTGCGGACGGCACTGGCTCTCCCATCGGGCCCTCTATCGGTTCGGGTTGCGGAAGAGGGCGAGCGTCTTCGTCAAAGTTTTCAGCGGCGAGGCGTCCTGCTCGGCCGCAACCGGCGAGGGCGCCCGGGACGCGTCGTCGCCGGTGGTCGCCTCGGCGAGCGCGGCGAGCGCCGACTCGGCCGCCTCGCGGTACAGGTCACAGGATGCCGTCATGGCCTCGAGCGCCTTGGCGTACTTGGTGACCATGGCCCGTGCGTGAACAAGCTCCTCGTCCGGGGTGAGCAGGTGCCAGCCTTGGCGCAGTCGTGTCAGGACCTGTTCGGCGCCGGCCGGCAGCGGTCGCGGCAGTGAGGCGAACTCCGCGATCTTCTGGAGGAGTTCGGTCGGTTCCGTGCCGTCCAGGAAGACATCGCGTACGGTGAAGCGCTCGGAGTCGTAGCCCGGGATCTGCGGCGTCGGGGGCAGGACGACGGCCCCGCCGCGCGGTAGCCCCACGCGCAGCTCACGCTTCATCGCGAAGTCGGCGATCAGCGCCTGCTCCGGCGTGGCCCGGTGCTCGACCACCCGGTGCCGCAGGCTCGGTGGCAGGAACGCCGTGATCGGCCGTCGCCCCCGCGCATCCGGCGTCATCGCCTCGTGCACCACGACATGGATGAACCAGCTCTGCCGGCTGCAGCTCCGCAGCAGGCGCCGCAGATCGCCGTCGTCCTTCGGCAGGTGGTTCGCCCTCCGCAGACGCACGCCCGGCACCTCCTCGTGATCCCAGGGGACCCGGTCGCTGTCGGGCCAGAACACGGTGGCGGGTGAGGGCCAGCTCGCTTCCCACGCCTGCTCCGCCTCGGCGGCGAGCGCCCATGTGACGCCCTCGCTCCCGACGCGGCGGGACTCCGCCCCGAATGTGGTCAGCTGAGCGCGCACTGTGGCACCGTCGGCGACACGCCAGCGGGCCTCGAAGACTCGGCGGGCAGACGGGCCGGCGTCGGCGGACTCATCCCGAGGAAACAGATCGGTCGAGCGGGCCGCCTCGATCGGGTCGAGGTCCAGGAAGTCGTCGATCACCCCGGCCGCCTTGAGGGCGATCAAGTTGCGCCGGACGTCCTGCTCGGCTTCGGGACCGAGGTGACGCCCACGCCCGAGCCACACGGTGTCGGGGACAGTGGTCGATGAAGAGCTGCTCTTGGCCATGGAACCGTCCAGTGGGTGATCGGGGCTCGACCAGTATGGTCCGAGGCCGAGCGGCCAAGTTCTCGGCACCGGTGGTGGGGCGGGACCGTACGGGGGCGGGTTCCGACTGCCACTCCTCGACCATCACGGCCAGGAGGCTCACCGCACTCCATGGTCCGGGCATGCCGCCCGGTCGCCGTACCGCAGACATCGATGCGTATCGCCTCGTTGCTCACCTCCAGCGACAGCACCGACATGTCCGCGATGGACGGTAATGGCAGGCACTCCAGACGGGGCGACGTCTCTCCCACGACGCCGCACCGTCGAGCAAGAAGGGAGAGCACTTCGACAGTGGCCTGGGAGCTGTCTGGCCGTCGGCGCCGACGCGGTATGTCGACGGGGGCGGGCAGCACCGTGCCTTCCTCGCGGGCCGAGTGTGGCGGGGTCTCAGCGCCAGTCGTCGATCACGTAGGCGTCGGGGTGGCTGTAGCCCGGTTCGTTGGGCCTGTGCATGGCCACGCCCTGCAACCAGGTCCGGAAACCTCGGTCGACCATTCGACGGTAGGCATCCGGACGGCCCAGGTTCATCCCGGCGTCCAGTTGCCCCAGTCCGCGTTCGGCGGCCAGCTGCTCGCAGGCGTCAAGCAGTCGTTCGAACCGGTTGGCGGCCTCCGGGCCAGGTCGTACGGCTCCGAACTTGACGAAGCAGACGTCCTCACCGGCCTCTGACCCCGCGCCGCAATGACAGACGGCCAAGCCGTCGAGTTCGGAGCCGGCGCCTTCGAGCAGAATGGTGTCACCGAGCCCCTGCGCATGAGTGGCCACGATCTCGCGTTCCAGGCTCAGGCCCTCGTACACGGCCCCGGTCAGTGCGCGACAAAGGCTCAGGGCATGGGGCTGCTCGGTGGAGGGCAGCTGGCCGTACAGCACTCGCCCGGGGACTGCGGCACTGCCTGGCACCTGCTTCTTCATGATGGCCGTGAGGAATCGGGGCCAGAAACCGTAACGGCGGTAGAGCTCAAGGTGCTTGGGACTGTGGGAGAAGGTGAACAGGCCCCGGTGGCGGTTCTCCCAGGTGTCGAAGCAGTCCATGACCGGCTCCATGAGGCGCCTGCCGACGCCCTGGTCCCACAGGTCCGGACGCACGGTCAGTGGACCGAAGTAACCGACGCTGCCCCAGTTGACGGCGAAGTTCGATGCAACGACTTCACCCTCGACCGTCGCTACGAAGGCCGCCTGTGGATCGGCCGCCCAGCGGGTGCGGACGTAGTCGGCGGTCCCAAAGAACGTCTTCGGCTCGGGAGCCCCGAGGAACGTCCCGAACGCGACCCTGAAGATCTCGTCGGCCCGATCCAGGTCCGCCCGAGCCAGCGGGCGGACCGACACAGGGCCCGTGCCACTCTTGCGCTCCCATGCCGGTGGGATCATCGCTCTCTCCTTCCCAACCCCCCCGCTTCATCGCACCACGTGCGTGCGCTGCAGGCGAGGCGAGAGGTCCACCGATACGCAGGGACCGAGAGGACCCGGCCGGTCCGCCTTGTGTCCGCCGACCACTGGAGCTGCACCAGGCCGAATACCGCCCAGTCGTACAACGGCTACTACGCGTACCGAGACCCGGGGAGGCCACTGTCTGCCCGGGCGCGGAGCGGTCCACGGGTGCCGTCCGTTCTCGCACCCACGTCGAAACCACATCCGCAGAACGTCGCACAGCCATGCACGGCCCGCTGTGCCCCGTACATGACCGAACTGGCCGCCGACTGGTCAGGGCTTCCACGAAGCACCGCGCCCCGCGATACTCCGCGCAGCCTGCTGACCCGGCGGTCCCCGTGGGCGAGTGAGGGTTGCCCTGGACCGGGTAGGTGCGTGGACGGTGTACCAACGAGGGCGGGAGGTTCGGGCCTTGTTCGAGGGCTTTGAGACCAGGCGGGTCCACCGCGATGAAGCGTCGATCTTCGTTCGCTACGGCGGGGAAGGGCCGCCGGTGGTGCTGCTGCACGGCCACCCGCGGACGTCTGCGACCTGGCACCGCGTCGCCCCGCTCCTCGTCCGACACGGTTTCACCGTGGTCTGTCCCGATCTCCGAGGGTACGGCCGGTCCACCGGTCCGGCGCCTACCGCAGACCACGCGGGATACTCCAAGCGGGCCGTCGCCGGTGATGTGGTGGAGGTGATGCGTTCCCTCGGTCATGCGCGGTTCGCGCTCGCCGGGCACGACCGCGGAGGCAGTGTCGCGCTGCGTCTCGCACTCGATCATCCCGACGCGGTCTCGCGGGTGGCGCTGATCGACTGTCTTCCCCTCACCGAGCACCTGTCCCGCATCACGGCCGAGTTCGCCACGCAGTGGTGGCACTGGTTCTTCTTCGCCCAGCCGGACATCCCCGAGCGGGTCATCAACGCCGATCCGGACAGCTGGTACAGAGGCGATCCCCAGAGCATGGGACAGGAGAATTACGACGAGTGGCGCTCGGCCACGAGGAACCCCGACGTGGTGCGGGCGATGCTGGAGGACTACCGAGCCGGCCTCACCATCGACCGGCGGCACGAGGAGGACGACCGCGCCGCCGGGACACGGATCCAGTGCCCGGCGCTGATCCTCTGGTCACTCCGGGACGACCTCGAGGACCTGTACGGCGACCCGGTGAAGATCTGGCGGCAGTGGGCACCGGACGCACGCGGCCACGGCATCGACGCCGGGCACCACGTGGCCGAAGAGGCTCCAGAAGCGCTCGCGTCCTCCCTTGCGGGCTTCTTCGCCGGGCGGCCTGAATGAGGAGCGTCCGGGCTGACACGCGTCGGACGGACGGGATCCGCGGACTGGATCGAGTTCGCGGATCTTCCAACAAGGTGCCCCGAGCACGCCATGTGCTACGTCGCTACCGTACGCCGCACCGCCTGGGCCGTGAGGCCGGGGCCGGTGTGCGTCGGGGATCAATCGAAACGCGGCTCTCGCGAGATTGATCACGACCTCTCAAGGCTGGTTCGGAGAGGCCGGCCGTCTCCTGCCGATCGTCGTCTTCGTTGGTGGGGCGACGAGTGCACTGGTTTCGACCCCACGTCGGACCGGTGCAGCCCGGGCCCCTGGTAGCGCGGCCCACGGCGCCGAAAGGCGGCCGATCAGTTCTGTCGAGGTCTCCGGGAGAAGCGGTAAGCGGTGCCCCCGAACATCACGGTTCGGCGGCTCACCTTCGTAGTGCACGGTCGCTGTGTTGCGCAGGAGAGCCTGGAGGACGTCGGCGTCGTCGGTGCCGACGCTCAGCACCTCTGCCGGTCTTGATGCTGACCCATCGTCGAGGAAGACATGCTTGCCTCGCCAAGCATGTTCCGTCGGAGTCGTAGACCGGGTGGTCGAGTACAGAGGGGATCCGGTCCTGAGTGATCGTGCTCACGACCTTATGTGAAGATATACTCTTTTTGTCCTCTTTTATGCCTGCAGGTCGCACGCAGTCGGTCCGTCCCGCCGACTTTGGCGGTGCATGGAGCGCGCCTGAGGGGAAAGCCGCCGGGGTATGACACGTACACCGAAACCCGAGCACGGTGACGATCGAGAGCCCCCTGCAGGTGGGTCCGGGAGCGTGGGTCCCGATGAGCAGGTCGAGGAGCGGGCGCCGGATCAACTCTCGGAAATGCCGAAACGGTCGTGGATGGCGGTGCTGCGCGGCACGCTGAAGGAGTTCAAGGACGACGAGCTCACCGACCGGGCCGCGGCTCTCACGTATTACGGCGTGCTGGCCCTCTTCCCGGCCCTGTTGGTGCTGGTGTCGCTGCTCGGCATCGCGGGCGAATCGGCGACGAAACAGGTGCTGGACAACCTGCAGAAAATGACACCCGGCTCGGCCCGCGACGTGATCAGCAACGCGGTCCAGCAACTCCAGGGCAACGCAGGAATCGGCTCGCTCCTGGCGATCGTTGGCCTAGCCGTCGCGATCTGGTCGGCCTCCGGATACGTCGCGGCGTTCATCCGGACCTCGAATGCCGTCTACGACATGCCGGAGGGGCGTCCGGTGTGGAAGGTGCTGCCGCTGAGGCTGGCGCTGACGGTCACGTTGATGATCCTGGCCGTGGTCAGCGCGCTGATCGTCGTCTTCACCGGCGGGCTGGCTCGGCAGGCGGGCGCTGCCCTTGGCGTCGGCGATACGGCGCTTACGGCGTGGTCGATCGCGAAGTGGCCGGTTCTCGTCCTGCTCGTGACGATCATGATCGCGATCCTGTACTGGGCCGCCCCGAACGCCAAGGGCCGCGGGTTCAAGTGGGTGACGCCGGGGAGTCTCCTGGCGCTGGTGATCTGGATGCTGGCCTCGGCCGGCTTCGCGTTCTACGTCGCGAACTTCGGCTCGTACAACAAGACGTACGGCACCCTCGCCGGAGTGATCATCTTCCTGGTGTGGTTGTGGATCGCGAATCTGGCCATCCTCCTCGGCCTGGAGTTCGACGCCGAGATGGCCCGCCAGCGTGCGGTCGCCGGCGGCCACCCGGAGAACGAGGAGCCCTACGTCGAGCCCCGCGACACCCGTAAGTGGAGCGATGAAGACCGGCGCCGCATGGAGTGATCACTGTGTGGAGGCGCCGCGGGCGGGCAAGGGTCACCGCATGAGAATCCTGATGGCGATGCGCGACGGCGATCATAGGCTGACCCGGCGGATGGCTGCCTGGGACTCCGACTGGGCCCGCCGGCTCCTGCCTCCGGTGGAGGAAGCAGCCGAGCACACGAAGCTGTGGTGGGCTGCCGCCGTGGCCATGGCGGCAGGCGGCGGGTGGAAGGGCCGCAAAGCCGCAGCCGCCGGAATCATGAGCATGGCAGCAGCGGAACTGCTCTCCAACGGGGTCGCGAAGCAGGTCGTGGAGCGACGCCGGCCGCCGAAGGAGTGGATTCCGCACGACGACGTCGAAGACCGGCCCGACAGCTCCTCCTTCCCCTCCGGGCACACCGCCGCTGCCGTCGCGTTCACGGCGGCCGTCGCGCCATCATGGCCGTGGGCTGCTGCCGTCTGCGCCGTCCCGACGGCGCTGGTGGCGATCGAGCGGGTCCACAGCGGCGCGCACTACCCCTCCGACGTCGCAGCCGGCGCCGCCATCGGCCTGACCGCGGCCGCCCTCGTCCGGACGGCGCCCCGCATCCTGATCCGCCCTTGGGGATGGCCATGATGCGCAGGCGGGTGACCGGTTCCCTGCGGGGTAAGCGCGCCGTTGTATGCCCTGAAACGGACGGCCAGAGCATCGCGGCCAGCGAGCACTACGAGAGCCATCGCGCCTGCCTGGACGGCATCGACTCCGTCAAGCGCAATGCCGACGCCCCCATTCAGGACACCACCGGTAGCAACTCGGGCCGCTGACCGGCCCTGAACCGCACAGACGACACGAATGGCGGCCATCGTGCAGCCATCGCGCCGTAAAGCACCGAGCATGCGGAGAAGGTGAGAGTAGATGAGCGCCACTGGGCGGCACCCTGGCCAGGGCAGCTCCGAGGAATCGCTGGGCGACCTCGTTTCACGGGCGTCGCAGCAGATTTCGGAGCTGGTCCGCGAAGAGATGCGGTTGGCCCTGGCGGAGATGACCCAGAAGGGCAAACGCTTCGGTATGGGCGGCGGCCTGTTCGGTGGGGCCGGGCTGGTCGGTTTCCTGGCCGCACAGGCGCTGGTCGCCGGTGTGATCGCGGCCCTCGCCCTGCTCCTCCCGGTCTGGGCCTCGGCTCTGATCATCGCCGCCCTGCTGGCGGCCGTCGCAGCCGGGATGGCCGCGGCCGGGAAGAAGCAGATCACCAGGGCCGGCACCCCCGCACCCGAGCAAGCCATCGCCGGCGTCAAGGCCGACGTGGCCGAGATCAAGGAGGCAGCACACCGATGAGTACCCCTTCCCAGGGCGACAAGGACGCCGCACCCACACCCGAGGAGCTGCGCGAGCAGGTCGAGCACACCCGCGAGGAGCTCGGCATGACCGTGGAGGCGTTGGCGGCCAAGGCCGACGTCAAGGCGCAGGCCAAGGAGAAGGCAGCCGAGTTCAAGGAGCAGGCCGCCGAGAAGGCAGCCGAGTTCAAGGAGCAGGCCGCCGAGAAGGCCACCCTGGTCGGCGACCAGCTCCGGGAGAAGGCAGCGCACGCCGGTCAGTTGGTCAAGGACAAGACCCCCGATCCGGTCCTGGACAGGGCCGCCCACGCAGCGGCCCAGCTACGCGACACCGCGACCCGCGCCGGACAGCTCGCCGCCGAGAAGACCCCGGACCCGGTCCGCGAGAAGGCTGAGTCGGCCGCGACCATGGCAAAGGCCAACCGCACGCCCCTGATCGCCGCGGCCGTCGCGTTCGTGGTCTTCCTGCTCCTGCGTAGCAACCGGAGGTGCCGATGAAAGCATCCAAGATCGCCTACAAGCCGATCGGCATGGCGCTCGGCGCCGTGAGCGGCATGATCGCCGGCGCGGCGTTCAAGCAGGCCTGGAAGATGATCGGCCACGACGACGATGCCCCCGACGCCACCGACGAGCACCGCACCTGGCAGGAAGTCCTGGTCGCCGCAGCCCTGCAAGGCGCTGTCTTCGCGGTCGTCAAGGCCGCTGTCGACCGGTCCGGAGCCGCCACCATCCGTCGCCTGACCGGAACGTGGCCCGGCTGAAACCATCCAAGGGCGGCGCCGGCCTCGCCCTGAGGACCGGCGCCGCCAGACCAGGAACTTGGAGGAAGTCGTGGCCGCGCACCCCGGGCTGCCCACCCTCGCAGCCGCCGCTCTCACCACCGCCGTGCTGCTCACCCGCCGGCGGGCAATTGGCGCGGCCCGCGACGCACACGGTGCCGGCGCCGCCAAGGCACCCTGGCGACACCCAGCGCCTCACCGGCGGGCGAGAACTCCGCCCCCGACCGCGTCGCCGAGCTGCATACCTCGTTCCTGGACCCAGCCCTGCGGGAAACCGGCACCCACCTCGAGCAGTACTGGAACAGGCGCACGTCCCTCCACCCGCACCGCGACGGCGAGTGCCGGCACAGGTAGGGCGCCCCCAGCCCGGCACCGGGTCGCGCCGGCCGGCACACCGCACGGCGTCGCGGACCGGCCACGAGCAGCGTAATGACATCCGGGGCGGGTATCGCTTGCTGCTCCGGGCACACGAAGCCCATGCACGGACAACATGCGCGTCCCGCGAGCACTCTGTTCGGACCGGCCCCCACAGCCCAGAACGCGCCGTCTGGCCGAGGCGGAGCCAAGCACTCACGGCGCGGCCGGACCACCGGCCGGCTGCGCCGACGGATCCTCGCATACCGGGCGATCGACTTCCTGTCCACGCACATTCCGGACCACTCCGGGCCAGGCGAGGAATGCCTCCTCCTGGTTCACATCCGCCAGGTCGTCGGCCAGGTCCAGTACCGGATCTGCTCCGACTGCGCCCATGGTGTCATCACCGGCATCGCCATCGACGAGCGGTTCCACAGCACGGGGCTGGGCACCCGGGCGCTTTCCCACCTGCGTGCCCGCCACCCAGGTCTTGCGTGGCGCAGCACGCTGCACATGCGAACCACGCGTGATCTCCTGCGCCGGATGCGCATTCCCACTGTCACCGACGCCCCGCGCTGTCCCCACGCGTCGGCCTCTGTCTGACGCGACGCTCGTCAGCGGCTGACAGCATCCTCGCCGCCCGTAGACGTCGAAATCCTCAAGGCGTGAGAAGGTGAACGGCTTCCGCGGCTTCATTCTGCGAGGCAACGTGGTCGACTTGGCCGTCGGCATCGTCATCGGGACGGCGTTCACCGCGGTGGTGAACGGCTTCGTCCGCGCCTTCCTGACCCCACTGATCGGGCTGGCAACCGGCGTCACCGGAGACATGAGCCGCAAACCTTCACCGTGGGCGCCACGAGTTCCCGTATGGCGCCTTCATCAACCGTCCCCGCCCAGGCCCGACGCTGCGCTTCCTGCACCGTTCCCCTGCCCGCTGTACCCGCCGAGGCGGGGGAGACCACCCAGCGCGCCGGTGAACGGGCCTCCACTGGCACCGCTGCAGATCGGACGACCCGGCATCGCAGCACCTCCAGGCGCCCCTGGGGTTTACCAGCGTATGCCCCGAGCGGCGGTTCGGCACATACCGTGCCACGGTGGATGGGGACCGTTTGGGGGGCTAGCCAGCTGAACGGAGACACCATGATCATCAAGAAGCTGCACGACATGGGCATACGCAGCGAGCACGCCTACACCGCCGCTCTCGCCTCCATCGGCCTCACCGTCGCTGTGTGGGCCGGGTCGCTGAAAATGGAGCCCGGCACCGGCCTGGCCCGCGCTGACAGGTGGGGCCTGTTCGTCGGCGAGTGGGCGCCCACATTCTTCGGCCTCGGCCTCGCCCTGTCCCACTACGAGCAGCATGACGGCACCCTCATCTCCACCGGCGCCGATGTGCGGGACCTCCGCGGAACCGCCTGACAGGCCCGTGCAGGCCGGGGCCGGCGCTCCTGCGCGCCGGCCCTCCGGCGCATCGGAGGCAGCAGCGCGGCCCCGCCTGCTCGGCGGCAGGCGGGGCCGCACTTGGCCATCTGCGAGCGGTACCGACCTCCGTGTCGGTACCGCTCGGCCCGACCCGCCTTCAGCCTGCTCGCCCGCAGCGCTCGGTGTCGATCTCGGCGAGCATGGCCTCGTTGTAGCGGGCCCCGTGGACGGTCGTGCCGTTCAGCACCCGTCCGGCCGCTTCGAGGGCCTCGCCGGGTACGTCGAGGTCGAGGACGGACAGGTTCTCCCGCAGGTGAGGCCCGGACCGGGTTCCCGGAATGGCCACGACGTGGGGACCACGGGAGAGGACCCAGGCCAGGGCCAGCTGCGGCAGGGTGAGGCCGGCGTCGCCGGCGATCTTCTCCAGCTCGCTCCGCAGCGCCAGGTTGCCCGGATAGTGGCGCTCGTCGAAGCGGGGCATGCCCCGGCGGATGTCACCCGCGGGGAGGGTGTCGAAGTCCGGGGGCGCGTCGGTGAGGAACCCCCGGGCCAGGGGGCTGAACGCCACGAGTGCGACGCCGAGTTCTCTGGCCGCCTCCAGGGTCCCCTGCTCGGGGTTGCGCGTCCACAGGCTGTACTCGTTCTGCAGCGCGGCGATCGGGTGCACGGCGTGGGCCCGCCCCAGGGTCGCGGCGGACACCTCGGACAGGCCCAGCGCCCGCACCTTGCCCGCCTCGACGAGCCCGGCCATCGCCCCGACGCTCTCCTCCACCGGCACCGCCCGGTCGAGCCGGTGCAGGTAGTAGAGGTCGATCACGTCGGTACGCAGCCGGGCCAGCGCCTCGTCGACGGTACGCCGCAGGGTCTCGGACCGGCCGTCGATGACGCGGCGGCCGTCGACGCCGGTCATGCCGCACTTGCTGGCCAGCACGATCCGGTCCCGGTGCCGAGCGAGCGTCCGACCGACCAGCTCCTCGTTGGCGCCGAAGCCGTAGAGGGCGGCGGTGTCGAAGAGCGTCACGCCCTCCTCCAGCGCCGTCAGGAGCAGCCGCTCGGCGTCCTCCGTAGAGGGCACGACGCCATAGGCGTGGCTCAGGTTCATGCAGCCCAGGCCGACGGCCGGGACCTCGAAGGGCCCGATCCGGCGCGGGGCCCACCCCGCGCCGGCACGCGTCGGCGCGGTCACGAGCCCGCGGCGGCGGCGAGCTGCTGTTCCAGCGCCGCCAGCGTCCGGTAGCAGGGAAGGACCTGGGCGATGGACGAGTTCGGCTCGCGGCCCTCGCGGATCGCGGCGACGAACTCGCGGTCCTGGAGCTCGATGCCGTCCATCGACACGTCGACACCGCTCACGTCGATCGGTTCGTCCTTGCCCGTGAACAGGTCGTCGTACCGGGCGATGTAGGTGCCGGTGTCGCCGATGTAGCGGAAGAACGTGCCGAGCGGCCCGTCGTTGTTGAACGACAGCGACAGCGTGCAGATCGCGCCGTTCGCCGCGCGCAGCTGGATCGACATGTCCATCGCGATGCCCAACTCGGTGTGGATCGGGCCCTGGATCGCGTTGGCCTGTACGATCGGCGAGCCGGTCTGGTACGCGAACAGGTCGACGGTGTGCGCGGCGTGGTGCCACAGCAGGTGGTCGGTCCAGGAGCGCGGCTCCCCGAGCGCGTTGAGGTTCTCCCGGCGGAAGAAGTACGTCTGCACGTCCATCTGCTGGATGTTGAACTCGCCGGCCTCGATCCGCCGGTGCACCCACTGGTGGCTCGGGTTGAAGCGGCGGGTGTGGCCCACCATCGCGACGAGCCCGGTGCGCTCCTGCGCCGCCAGGCACGCCTCGGCGTCGGCGAGGGAGTCGGCGAGCGGGATCTCGGTCTGCACGTGCTTGCCCGCGTCGAGGCAGGCCAGGGTCTGCGCGGCGTGCATCTGGGTGGGGGTGGCGAGGACGACGGCGTCGATGTCGTCCATCGCCAGCACCTCGTCCAGGGAGGCGACGGCGCGGCCCACGCCCTGCTCGGCGGCGAACTTCTGGGCCCGTTCGAGGCTGCTGCTCACGACGGCGGCCACCTCGACGCCCTCGATGCGGCGGAGTGCGGCCGCGTGCTTGGCGCCGAAGGCGCCGCCGCCGGCCAGGGCGATCCGCAGGGTTCGGTCGTCGGTCATGTCAGTTCTCTCCTTCGGCGGGCGATTCGGCCCGGGGGTGGTTCTCCAGGATCAGGTGGCCGACGGCCGTGTTGGACGCGGGCACATGGTAGAAGCGGTGCTTGACCTCGACGGCGCCGGTGCCGTCCACGTCGCTCATCGCGCCGCGGGCGATCAGCCACATGACCAGCTCGATGCCTTCAGAGCCGGCCTCCTCGACGTACTCCAGGTGCGGCACCTCGGCCAGCCCCGCGGGGTCGGCGATCAGCTGGTCCAGGAAGGCGTTGTCCCACTCGCGGTTGATGAGGCCGGCGCGCGGGCCCTGGAGCTGGTGGCTCATGCCGCCGGTGCCCCATACCTGGACCTTGAGGGGGCGGTCGTACGACTCGATGGCCTTGCGCAGCGCCTGGCCGAGCTTGAAGCAGCGGGCGCCGGAGGGGACCGGGTACTGCACCACGTTGACGTGGAACGGGATGACCCTGCACGGCCACTTCTCGACGTCGCCGAACATCAGCGACAGCGGGACGGTCAGGCCGTGGTCGATGGCCATCTCATTGACGAGGGTGAGGTCGAAGTCGTCCCGGATGAGGGAGTGCGCGATGTGCGCGGCCAGATCGGGGTCGCCCTCGATGCCGGGCACGGGGCGGGGCCCGTACCCCTCGTCGGCGATGGGGTAGGAGGCGCCGGTGCCGAGGACGAAGGTCGGGATCATCGACTGGTCGAAGGCGCTGGCGTGGTCGTTGTAGACCAGGAAGATCACGTCGGGGACGTTCTCCCGCTCCCACGCCTTGGAGTACTCGTATCCCTCGAAGACAGGTTGCCAGTAAGGCTCTTCGGTCTTGCCGTGGTCCAGCGCCGCGCCGATCGCCGGCACGTGCGAGGTGAAGACGGCGCCGGTGATCGTGGCGTGCTCGGCCGACGGCTCCGGATTCGTGTACGCCGCGTCCAGGACGGCGTGGTCGATGCGGTTGCCCTCGACCGAGCGCCCGCCGCCGACCATCATGGCGCGGTACTCCTCCTCGGTCATGCCCGTCATCGAGCCGGCCATCCGCTGGAACGAGAAGCCCAGCGTGGCACCCCACTTGGCGAGGAAGTAGATGTTGCCGCCCTCGCGTATCGCCGCGTTGAGGTCGCGGTCGAGGAGCGCCCGCTTCTGCTCCTCACGCAGCGGCCACGCGTCCAGGTAGGCGCGCTCGTCGGCGAGGTAGGCCGCGCGGTTCTCGGCCGTCGTCAGCGACATGCAGAACTGGTTGAGGTGATAGCCCTTGGCGGACTGCTCGGCGTCGAAGATGGTCGTCCCCGGCACCAGTCTGTAGCTCTTGTCCAGTGACATGGTGGGCTTCCAATCGTACGGAGGTCAGTCGGCGTCAGGCCAGTACAGGCGCGTCGGGTTGTCCACGAGGAGCTTGTGCCGGAGTTCCCGCGTGGGCGCGATGTGCGGGACGAAGTCGACCAGCAGGCCGTCGTCGGGCATGTGGTCGGTGAGGTTGGGGTGCGGCCAGTCGGTGCCCCACAGCACCCGGTCGGGGAACTCCTCGACCACCCGCCGGGCGAACGGCACCACGTCCCGGTACGCCTCCTGCTCGCCGTCGAGGGCCGGCGGGCCGCCCACCGTCAGCCGCTCCGGGCAGGTCACCTTGCACCAGATGTCCGGCCGGGCACGCAGGAAGTCCAGGAACGCTTCGAACTCGGGCCCGTCCGGATCCTTGGTCACGTCGGGCCGGCCCATGTGGTCCACGACCAGCGGGACCGGGATCGACAGGAAGAAGTCGCGCAGGCCGGGCAGGTCGGGCGCTTCGAAGTAGACGACGACGTGCCAGCCCAGCGGGGTGATCCGCTCGACCACGTCCAGCAGGTCCTGGCGCGGCGCCGCGTCCACCAGCCGCTTCACGAAGTTGAACCGTACGCCGCGCACCCCCGCCTCGTGCAGCTCGCGCAGCTCCTCGTCGGAGACGTCGGGGCGTACGGTCGCCACGCCCCGGGCCGTGCCCTTCGACGCGCGCAGGGCGTCGGCCAGGGCGCGGTTGTCGGCGCCGTGGCAGGTGGCCTGCACGATGACGTTGCGGGTGAAACCCAGATGGTCGCGGAGCGCGAAGAGCCGGTCCTTGGAGGCGTCGCACGGCGTGTACTTCCGCTCGGGCGCGTACGGGAACTCGTCGCCCGGGCCGAAGACGTGGCAGTGGGCGTCGACGGCGCCCTCGGGGAGCCGGAACCGCGGTCGGCTCGGGTCGGCGTACCAGTCCAGCCAGCCCGGGGTCGTCTCGAAGTCGGTCGTCATGGGTTCAGGTCCGTCCTCGTCAGTCCTCGTAGCGCAGGCCGAGTTCGGCCAGCGGGCCGCGCATGCCGTACATGTCCAGGCCGAGCCTCCCGGCGCGGAACTGCGTGCGCTTGCCCTCCTCGTTCGCCTCGCGGGCCGCCGATGCGGCGGCCACCTCTGCGACCCGCTCGCGCGGTACCACGACGACGCCGTCGGCATCGGCGGCGACGACGTCACCGGGGCGCACGAGGGCGTTGCCGCAGACGACCGGCACGTTGACCGAGCCGAGGGTGGCCTTGACAGTGCCCTTGGCGTTGACCGCGCGGGAGAAGACGGGGAAGTCCATGTCCTCCAGGTCGGCGACGTCGCGGACACCGCCGTCGATGACCAGGCCCTGACAGCCCCGGGCGCGGAAGGAGGTGGCGAGGAGCTCGCCGAAGAAGCCGTCCTCGCTCTCGGTCGTGCAGGCCGCGACGACGACGTCCCCGTCCTGGATCTGCTCGGCGGCGACGTGCAGCATCCAGTTGTCGCCGGGCTGGAGCAGCACGGTCACGGCGGTGCCGCACATCCGGGCCTTCGGGTAGACCGGGCGCAGGTAGGGGCGCATCAGCCCGACCCGGCCCATGGCCTCGTGGATCGTCGCGACGCCGTACTTCGACAGCTCGGCGACGGCCCTGGGTTCGGCCCGGTCGATCTTGGTGCGGACGACGCCGATCTCGGTGTGTTCCATGCGTACTTCTCCTGGGTTCAGCGGCCGGCCGCGGCGAGGCGGGCGGCGAGGCGGGGGTAGACGCGCAGGGCGTTGTCGGAGTAGACGGCCGCGCGTTCCTCGTCCGACAGGTGCGGGGTGGCGTCGACGTAGCGCTTCGTGTCGTCGAAGTGGTGGCCGGTGCGCGGGTCGATGTCGCGGACGGCGCCGATCATCTCGCTGGCGAAGAGGACGGACCGGCTGGGGATCACGCGGGTCAGCAAATCGATGCCGGGCTGGTGGTAGACGCAGGTGTCGAAGAAGACGTTGTCGAGCAGCGTCTCCGGGTCCGGCTTGCCCAGTGCCATCGCCAGGCCGCGGAACCGGCCCCAGTGGTACGGCACGGCGCCGCCGCCGTGCGGGATCACGAACCGCAGCGTCGGGAAGTCGGCGAACAGGTCGCCCTGGAGGAGCTGCATGAACGCCGTGGTGTCGGCGTTCAGGTAGTGCGCGCCGGTGGTGTGGAAGGCCGGGTTGCAGGACGTGGAGACGTGGATCATCGCGGGGATGTCGTACACGACCATCGCCTCGTAGAGCGGGTACCAGCTCCGGTCCGTCAGCGGCGGCGCCGTCCAACGGCCGCCCGCCGGGTCCGGGTTGAGGTTGACCGTGACCGCGCCCAGCTCCTCGACCGCGCGGCGCAGCTCGGGCAGGCAGGTCGCCGGGTCGACGCCGGGGGACTGCGGCAGCATCGCGCCCATCGCGAACCGGTCGGGGTAGAGGGCGCTGACGCGGTGGACCAAGTCGTTGCAGATCCTCGCCCACGTCGAGGAGACCTGGAAGTCGCCGATGTGGTGAGCCATGAAGCTGGCCCGCGGGGAGAAGATCGTCAGGTCGCTGCCGCGCTCGTCCATCAGGCGCAGCTGGTTGCCCTCGACGGCCCGGCGCAGGTCGTCGTCCGTGATGACGAGGTCGTCGGGGTCGGGCGCGTCCGCGGGGGAGCCGACGGCCGCGATCTGCCGGTCGCGCCACTGCGCCAACTGCGGCGGTGCGGTGGTGAAGTGACCGTGACAGTCGATGATCAAGGGAGGTCTCCTGGGGGTGTCGGGGCCGGAGCCGGCCGGGCCGGGGCGGCAGTCAGCCCTGGGCGCTGACGGGCCGGGGAGGCGGTCAGTCCTGGGCGCTGACGGGCCAGCCGGTGTACTGCTCCGAGAGGTACGTCCGTCCTGCGCGCGTGCCCACCACGTTGTCGAGTTCGCCGAGCTGGCGCCGCAGGTCGAAGGCCGAGGCACCGGGCACGGTGTGGAGCAGCCGGGTCATCCAGTACGAGAAGTTCTGCGCCCGCCACACCCGCTGGAGGGCCCGCGGCTGATACGCGTCCAGCGCGGCCTCGCCCTCGCGGCCGAGGGCCCGCAGCAGGACGTCGGCGAGGACCTTCACGTCGTGCAGCGCCAGGTTGAGCCCGCGGGCGCCGGTCGGCGGCACGGTGTGCGCGGCGTCCCCGGCGAGCACCATCGAGCCCCAGCGCATCGGCTCCTGCACGAACGACCGGAACCGCAGCACCGTCTTCTCGACGACGGGCCCCTCCTTCAGCCGGAAGCCGTCCTCACCGGCCACCCGCGCCTGGAGGGTCTCCCAGATGCGGTCGTCCGACCAGGCGTCGACGGACTCGTCGGGGGCGCACTGGAAGTACATGCGCTGAACGGACTCGGTGCGCCGGCTGATCAGCGCGAAGCCGTGCTCGGAGTGGGCGTAGACCAGTTCGGGCGCGCTCATCGGCGCCTCGGCGAGGATGCCGAACCACGCGAAGGGGTACTCCTTGCCGTACCGCGTCCGCCGGTCCTCCGGCACCAGGTCACGGCACATGCTGCGGGACCCGTCCGCGCCGACCACGTACCGCGCGCGGATCTCGTGCCGGGACCCGTCGGCTGCGGTGTACCGGACCCGCGGGGCGTCGGTGGTGATGTCGAGGACTTCGGTGTCCCTGACGCCGAAGTGGACCGTGCCGCCGTCGCGCTCCCGCGCGTCGGCCAGGTCGATGAACACGTCGGTCTGCGGGTAGAGCCACACCGACTCGCCCACCAGGGCCTTGAAGTGGATCCGGTGCGCCCGGCCGCCGAACCGGAGCTCGGTGCCCTCGTGCTCGTGGCCGTCCCGCAGGATCCGGTCGGAGACCCCGGTCTCGACCAGGTCCCGGGCCACGTCGGCCTCCAGGATCCCGGCGCGCTGCGTCGTCTCGATGTCGCGCCGGGTACGGGTGTCGAGCACGATCGTCCCGACCCCCGCGCGCCCGAGCCGGTGCGCCAGCATGAGGCCGGCGGGACCGGCGCCGACCACGGCTACGGGGACCGAGGCGACGGTGTCGACGGGGGCATCGGCCATGGCAACTCCTGAGCGACCGCGAACGTTCCGAACACCCCGAACGTTGACACCCGCTCCTGTGCCAGGTCGCTGCCGTTTCCGTCAGGCGGAAGCCCGTCGCGATCCAGGGACTTCAGGAGGTCGTACGGGTACGCCGGCCGAGCTCCTCCGAGATCCCGTGCGCGGCTCGCAGCAGCGGCTCCCGCAGCCGGCGCGCCCGGCTCGCGCCCTGCGCCGTGATCACCACCCCCAGAGCGGCGCTCACCGGCCCGGCCCGCCCGATCCGCACCGGCGCGGCCACCGCGACCGTGCTCTCGGACAGCTGCCGGTCGCTGACGAAGACGTGCTCGCGGCGGATTCGGTCCAACTGCGCCCGCAGCGCCTTCGGGTCGACGACCGTGTGCGGGGTCCATGCCCGCAGCGGCGCGTCGAGGACCTCCTCCTGGATCTCCTGCGGCGCGTGCGCGAGGAGCACCCGGCCCATCCCTGTGGAGGCGATCGGGAAGCGCGTCCCGACCATGGTCAGCAGCTCCACCGAGCGGTGCCCGGCGATCCGCTCGACGAACACGAGCTCCGTGCCCTCCCGCACCGCGAGCTGGATGTTCTCGTGCGTGACCTCGTACAGGTCCTGCATGAACGGCAGCGCCACATCGCACAGGATCTGGGTGCGCGGGCAGCCCGAGGCGATCTCCCAGAGCCGCAGCCCCACATGCCACGACCCGTCCTCGGCCCGCTCCAGGATGCCCCAGCCCGCCAGCTCGGCCACCACCCGGTGCGTGGTGCTCAGGGCCAGACCCGTGCGCTGGGCGATCTCCGACAATGTCTGCGACGGGTGCTCGCGGTCAAAGGCCGAGAGGACCTCCAGGACCTTGCCGGCCGCCGTGCTCCGGGTTGTGCTCACGTCGCCAGTCTCGCAGACCGGCGTTGAGGCACGCGGCCGCTCGCCTTACCATCTGCCGGACACCGAGGAGGCGATGTGGACCGAGACATCTCTGGGCTGTCTTCGATGGCGACACGGCCCGTACTGGCCGAGCTGTCCGAACACATCCGGCTCGCTCACGGGCTCCCCGTACGTTTCGATTCCGCCGGCGGGGTCGAGATCGCGCGGCGGGTGCGCGAAGGTGCCGAGGCCGACCTGCTCGTCCTCGCCGACGGCGCACTGGCCGAGCTGGAGAAGGAAGGGCACATCCTCGAGGGCACGACGAGACCGCTGTGGATCTCGCAGGTCGTCGCCGCCGTGGCGGAGGGAACCCCCGTTCCGGCACTCGGCTCGGAATCCGACCTGCGAGCCGCGCTGACGTCCGCGGAGGGGATCGCCTACTCCACCGGTCCCAGCGGCACGGCCCTCATCGCTCTGATCACCCGGCTGGAGCTGGCTGACACGCTGTCCGATCGGCTTGTTCAAGCACCATCGGGGATGCCGGCAGGCAGCCTGCTGGCGTCCGGCCAAGCAGACCTGGCCTTTCAGCAGCACAGCGAGTTGATGGACCTGCCGGGCGTCGTCGTCATCGGCCCGCTGCCAGGTGACACCGCCATCAGGTCGACGTTCAGCGGGGGTGTACTGACCGCCTCCAGCCGGCCGAGCCTCGCCCGCGAAGTACTGGACCTCCTCGGCTCCGACGCGGCGTCGAGTACCGCCCGGGCCAGGGGCATGCGGGCGCCTGGGGACTAGGGAGTGTCCGGAAAGTGTCGCCGTCCGCCCGGAGGCGGGGTGTGCGGCGTCCGGTGTGTGTCGCGCACGGCGGAGGCCACCGATCTGCTGAAGCCGCAGTCCCAGGTGCGGGGCACCCGGGGTCACAGGCTGCGGTCAGGCCACGATGTGGCGGGCGAAGGCCAGGGTGCCGGTGAAGATCTCCTCCACCTGGGCGTCGGGAAGCCCGTGCCAGCCGTGGTCGGCGCCGGGCACTGTGCGCAACTCGACCGGTGCCCGGGCTCCTTCCAGTGCCGCGGCGAGGGATTGGCTGTGTGAGCAGTGCACCATGGTGTCGTGCTCGCCATGGACGAGGAGGAACGGTGGCGCGCCGGAGTGGACATGGGCGAGGGGGCTGGCCGCGCGGGCGCGCTCGGGCTCGGCTGACGGGGCCGCGCCGAGCATGAGTGCCTCAGGGGTGGCGGCGTCCTCGGGGCTGAAGCTGCCCCGGGCGGCGGTGAGATCGCTCGGGGCGTACCAGATCACCGCGCCGGCCAGTGGCGGGTCGGCGTGGGTCAGGGCGAGGAGCGAGGCGAGGTGTCCGCCGGCAGACTCTCCCCACGCCACCGTGCGCGCGGTGTCGATGCCGAGTTCCGCGGAGCGCAGGGTGAGCCAGCGCAGTGCGGCGCGTAGATCGTCCAGCGGGGCGGGGAAGGTGGCCTCGCCGCTGAGCCGGTAGTCGACGCAGGCGACGGCGATACCGGCGGCCGCGATGCGCGCGAAGGGCTTGGGGCTCCAGTGGCGCGTGCGCATCCCCATGTCGTCGCGCCGGCCGCGTCGCCAGGCGCCGCCGTGCACGAACAGCACCAGCGGAAGAGGCTCCTCCTGGACGGCCTCTGGCAGCCACAGGTCGAGTTCCAGCGGACGGCTGCCCTCGACATCGGCGTAGGGGACGCCGCGCAGTTCTCGTACGCACGTCTCGTGCGCCACGGCAGGCGGTAGGGGAGCGTGGTCGGGGTGGGGTGCGGTGATCAGTTCCCGCAGCGAGGGCCCGGTTGCCGTCATCGGGTCCGCCACTGGTGGTCGGGCAGGAAGCGTACGTCGTACTGCTCGGGGACGGTGGCGAACTTGTGGGGTGCGGGGACGACCGGCTGGTGGGGCAGGCCGAGTTGCTCGGCAGGCGCGCCGAGGTTCTCGAAGAAGCGCTCGAAGGTGCCTCCCGGGCCGGCGGCGACGCCGACGACCTGGCTGTGGTGGCGCTCCATGCGGTAGGCGTGGCGGCAGTTCTTGGGTACGAAGCCGAAGTCGCCGGGCGTGAGCAGCTTTTCCTGCTGGTGGCCCTCGGTGTCCTCGACGAACAGCCGGACGGCGCCTTGGGTGATGTAGAAGACCTCGTGGGTGTCGGTGTGCAGGTGGGCCGGGATGAGGTCGCCTTTGGGGCCCTCGACGGTGAAGAAGTTGAAGGTGTTCTCGGTCTGCTCGCCGCCGGCGTAGATGGTGATCAGGTCGCCGAACAGATGGGCGCGGTCTCCCTCTCCCTTCTCGATGAAGTAGGGCTTGCCCGGTTCCGCGGGTATCCGTGATGCCTGCCGGTAGCGGGTGGCGTACTCGATGGTCATGTGCTTCTCCGTGATCGGACGCTGCGAATAATGTCAGGTACCCTGACATGGAAGCCTGTCGATAATCAAGCGTTGGATGACGAGCCCGGCCCCATGTGAGGAACAGATGCAGTCCACCCGCCGTAACCTCCCCCAGCTGCTCGGCGACGCCCGGCGCTGGTTCGAAGAAGGACTGCTGGCGGGCCTGGAAGCAGCCGGAGCCACGCCGGTGTCCCCGACGCAGGTCCAGCTCTTCGCCGTGCTGGACGACCAGGGCACCACGGTCTCCGAGCTGGCCCGGCGCATGGGCGTCACACGCCAGACCGCGCACCAGGCCGTGCACGGCCTCGTCGCCGCCGGACTCCTCGAACAAGTCCCGGACCCCGCCTCCGCCCGGCAGCGCTTGATCCGCCGCACCCCTGAAGGAGAGCGCGCGCACCGAAAGGCCGGCATCATCCTCGACCGGCTGGAAGCGCAGCTCGCCGAGCGGATCGGCCAGAAGGCGGTCGATGCCCTGCGGGTGACGCTGGAAACTCCGTGGGGCCGACCGCCCTCACCGAATCCCGAGTGAGGCTTCAGAGGCGGAGCAGGCGCTCGGCGTTGAGGTGGCAGATCTTGGCGCGGTCGGGTTCGCTGCAATCTGCCGTTCACCATGCGGGGACCGCGTGCTCCTCGATCCGTGCGGTGGACCGTCCCGCCGGCCGGGGGCGGTGCGGGCCCTCCGGGCCAGGCTCCGCGCTGCTCGCGTTCCGTGGCGAGGCCGCGACAGGAAAGTTCCGACGTCTCGACGTGGCCGCGACCTTCTTGCACACTGACCGCCACGGCAGCGGACGAGTCGCTTGCGGGTCGTCAGGCAGGCCGCCGCGGGCTGCCGCGCGACGGCCGACCGGAACGCACAGTCGGGAATCGGTGAGGGCGCCTTGGAAGACTCGCTCGTACGTCAGCCGCGGCATGCCGATGAGGAGCTTTCACCGGAGGAGCCTTCACCATCGGCGGGCGAAGCGGGCGCCCCGACGACCCGCCGCCGCGGCTCCGAGTCGGCCACCGGGCCCGTTCTGGGCCGCGCCCTGCAGATCCTCGGGGCGTTCAGCGCGAACTGCCCGGAGATGACGTTGAGCGAGCTGTCCCGGCGGTCCGGGCTGCCGGTGTCGACCGTGCACCGGATGCTCGGTGAGCTCATCGCCTGGGGAGCGCTGGAGCGCGGTGACAGGGGGTGCTACCGCGTCGGCCTCCGGCTGTGGGAAGTCGCCTCCCTCGCGCCCCGCGGACAGGGCCTGCGCGAGCGGGCGTTGCCGTTCCTGGAGGACCTCTCCCAGATCACCCGGGAGAACGTTCAGCTCGCGGTGCGCGAGGGTACAGAGGTCGTCTTCGTCGAGCGCATCGCGGGGTCCGGTGCGGTGCCCGTGTTGACGCGCGTGGGCGGGCGTTTCGCCCTCACGGCCACCGGCGTCGGGCTGGTGCTGCTCGCGCACGCCCCCACCGAGATACAGGAGCAGGCGCTCGCCGGCCCCCTCGAGCGCTTCACGCCATGCACGGTCACCGATCCGCGCGAGCTGCGGCGCATGCTGGCCGAGGCGCGGACCCATGGCTACGCGGTCAGCGACCGCCAGGTCACGATGGACGCCCTGTCGGTCGCTGCCCCGGTGCACGGCAGCGACGGTACGGTGATCGCCGCGGTCTCGCTGGTGGTACGCCACGGCAGCACCTCCGCGCACGCGCTGGCCCGGCTCGTCTGTACCAGCGCCCGGGCGATCTCCCGCGCCATGATCACGCCTCAGGTCTGAACCCCGCAGTCCTGCGCCTGAGCTTCCGTACGCGCCCATGCCGTGTCACGAGCCAAGCTGCTGCGGTCAGGTCCCGATGTCCGTCAGCCACGGCAGCGCGGCCGGTATGACGCAGACGTTTCCCGGCATCCGGAAAGACCCCTGGTGACCCGAGGGCGCCGACCCCACGATGGTCCGCACCGGTCGACGCCCGGGCCCCGGTCCGCCGGGGCCGCACCCGCCTCGCAGGGGACGGAGTCGACGGCCACCACGCAGTCGACAACGGAGTGCTGCCATGGTTCTGCCACCCTCTGCCTTCCGTCCCGGAATCGTCAGGTGACCGGCCCCTCTCTGCGCGCCGCCCTCGACGAGGGGCCGATGAGCCGCTTCCAATGGGGCGCGATCGCGGTGTGCGTCCTGCTCAACATGCTCGACGGCTTCGACGTACTCGTCATGGCTTTCACAGGAAAAGCCGTGTCGGCGGAGTGGGGGCTCAGCTCTTCCGAGCTCGGGCTGCTGCTCAGCGCGGGCCTCGTCGGCATGGCTCTGGGTGCGCTGTGCGTCGCCCCGTGGGCCGACCGGATCGGCCGCCGGCCGGTCATCCTCGGCTGCCTGGCGGTGGCCGCCGCCGGGATGCTGCTCTCCTCGGTCAGCCAGTCGCCCTTCCAGCTCGGAGTGCTGCGTGTGGTCACCGGAGTGGGCATCGGGGGCGTCCTGGCGGGCAGCAATGTCATCGCCGGCGAATACGCCTCCCGCCGCTGGCGCGGGCTCGCCGTCAGCCTCAACTCCACCGGCTACGCGGTCGGCGCCACCGTGGGCGGGCTGCTCGCGGTCGGCATGATCGGGCAGTTCGGCTGGCGCTCGGTCTTCCTGACCGGCGGCCTGGCCACCGCGGTCGCCGTCCCGTTGGCCTACTTCTCCCTGCCCGAATCCGTGGACTTCCTGGCCTCCCGCAGGCCGAAGGGCGCCCTGGAGAGGATCAACGCCCTGGCACGGCGCATGGGCCGACCGCCGCTGGAGAGCCTGCCTGAGCCCACCGCCGGACCGTCCGGAGTCGGGGCCGGATTCCGCCAACTGCTCTCACCCGAGCTGCGCCGCTCGACGCTGTTGCTCTGGTCCGCCTTCTTCCTCGTCATGGCCGGCTTCTACTTCGTGACCAGCTGGACGCCGACCTTGCTGGTCGAGGCCGGCCTGTCCGGCACCCAGGGCCTCACCGGCGGGACACTGCTCAACCTCGGCGGCATCTTCGGCGCGGCCGCGCTCGGGGCCCTGGCCGCCCGCTTCACGCTCCGCTCCGTACTCATCGCCTACCTCATCACCACGGCCGTGATGCTGTCGGCCTTCATCGCCTCGACGTCCTCGCTGGGGGCCGCCTTCGTCCTGGGGGCGGTGATCGGCCTGTTCGCCAACGGCTCCGTCGCCGGCCTGTACGCCCTCACCCCGGCCACCTACGGGCCAGGGATCCGGGCCACCGGACTCGGCAGCGCCCTCGCGGTCGGCCGCATCGGCGCGATCCTCGCCCCCACCCTCGCGGGCGGCATGCTCGACGCCGGCTGGACCCCGCAGAACCTCTACCTGGCCGTCAGCCTGATCTTCATCACCACCGCGGCGCTCCTCCTGCTGCTGCGCCCCGCCACGACAGGGGACACAGAGCCTGCCGCCGCGGCCCCGGCCGCCGGCACCACGCACTGAACGCCCACGCCCCACGCCCCACTTCGAAGGAAACGATCATGACTGCATTCGTACGCGATCAGTGGTACGTCGCCGCTTACGGCCGCGAGGTCGGGCGCGAGCTGCTCGGACGCACCGTACTGGGCGAGCCGATCCTGCTGTACCGCACCGAGGACGGCCGGGCGGTGGCGATGTCGGAGCGCTGTGTGCACCGGCGCTTCCCGCTGTCGCAGGCGCCGAGTCGGCTGGACGGCGACCGGGTGGTGTGCGGGTACCACGGCTTCACCTACGGCACCGACGGCGGCTGCGTCTCCGTGCCCGGCCAGCAGCGCATCCCGCGCACCGCCCGGCTGAAGACCTACCCGGTCGTCGAGCAGGACTCCTTCGTGTGGGTGTGGATCGGCGACCGAGAGCCGGGGGACACCCTGCCGCCCCGCGCCCCGTGGATGGACTCGCCCGACTACACCGTCGTGTCCGACATGGAGCCGATCGACGCCGACTACGGGCTGCTCGTCGACAACCTCATGGACCTGTCGCACGAGACGTACCTGCACGGCGGTTACATCGGCACCCCGGAGGTCGCCGAGACGCCCATCACCACCGAGGTCGACGACGCGGCCGGCATCGTATACGTCAGCCGTCATATGGACGACGCGGAGTGCCCGCCGTTCTATGCGAAGTCGACGGGCATCGAGGGCCGGATCACCCGCTGGCAGGACGTCGAGTACCACGCTCCCTGTCTCTACCTGCTCCACTCGCGCATCGCGCCCATCGGCGCGCCCGGGCCGAATCCGGACGGCAGCGACCCGCACGCCTTCCACGTGGAGGTCGTCTACGGCATCACCCCTTCGACGGAGAAGACGGTGTACGACTTCTGGGCCGTGGCCCGTGACTTCGCCCTCGACGACCAGGACGTCACCGAATTCCTGCGCGGTAACAACCACACGGTGGTCATGCAGGACGTCGTCGCCCTCAACGTGCTGCAGAAGTCCCTGGACACCGAGAAGGCCGGCTACCAGGAGCTGAGCATCAACATCGACACCGGCGGCCTTGCCGCCCGCCGCATTCTCGCCCGCCTGGCTCAGGAGGGGGCCGCGACGCAGGCCCCGGCGGTGGCCCGATGACCCCGCTCCACCCACCCACCCACTCCGGCGAGAACGTCCACCGCATCCACTGGCTGCTCGGTACCGACCGGCTGCCGGCCGTCTGCCACTGCGGTGCGCGGCGGGAGTTCGAGGACCCGGTGGAGCTGTGGGACTGGCTCCTGGGCCACCCCGAGGACCACCGCCCCGGCCCTGCCCCGGAGTCCGCTCCCGCGTCCACCCCCCAGCCTCGGCACGCGGCCTTCGCCTGAAGCGGCCCCCGGTCCCGAACCCGGCCCCGAAAGAGAACCACCATGACCATCACAAGCCCTCGACGCACCGAGGTCGAACTCGATCTGATCCTGGTCCGCAAGGAGCCCCTCGCCGAGGGCGTCGTCCGGCTCAGCCTGGCCCGCCCCTCCGGTGAGCGGCTGCCCGCGTGGAGCCCGGGCGCCCACATCGACCTGGTGCTGGGCCCCGACCTGGTACGGCAGTACTCGCTGTGCGGCGACCCGGGGGACGCCTCCCTCCTCCAGGTCGCCGTGCTGCGCGAGCCGGAGAGCCGGGGCGGCTCCCACTACGTGCACGACACCCTGGCCGAGGGCGACACGGTCCTGGTGCGCGGCCCCCGCAACCACTTCCCGTTGGTCGACTCCCCCCGCTACCTCTTCATCGCCGGTGGCATCGGCATCACCCCGGTCCTGCCGATGATCGCCGCCGCCGAGCAGCGGGGAGCCGACTGGCGGCTGGTGTACGGCGGACGCAGCCGCGCCACCATGGCCTTCGCCGGGCAGCTCGCCAAGGGCCACCCCCACCGGGTGGCCCTGCGCCCTCAGGACGAGACCGGCCTTCTCGACCTGGACGGACTGCTCGGCAGCCCTGCCCCCGGCACCCTCGTCTACTGCTGCGGTCCCGAGCCCTTGCTCGACGCGGTGGAGCTGCGGTGTGCCTCCTGGCCGGAGGGCACGCTGCACATGGAGCGGTTCACGCCGAAGTCGCGGAAGGATGACGCCCCTTCGGCCTCCTTCGAGGTGGAACTCTTCCGGAGCGGCGTCACGGTGACCGTCCCGCCGGACAAGACCGTCCTCCAGGCGGTCGAGGAGGCCGGTGTGCAGGTCCTGTCCTCGTGCCAGGAGGGCACCTGCGGCACCTGCGAGACCGTGGTCCTCGACGGGGTGGTGGACCACCGCGACTCCCTCCTCACCCCAGCCGAACAGGCCCGCGACGACACGATGTTCATCTGCGTCTCGCGCGCCGCCTGCCCGCGCCTCGTCCTGGATCTGTGACTCACCAGTACCGACGGGATTCCACCGCATGACCCGCGGGTCGGTGGCGCCGTGCCCACCGCGTGCGGAGGGCCGTGGCGACCCGCTCGCCGAGGAGGATGCCCGCCAGTCCGGTCAGGCTCAGCAGGGGCGGCGCGGGTGCGGCGACGTCCAGGGCCCAGAAGACCGCGCCCATCACGGTTCCGGCAAGGAGGGAGACCCCCGCCCGCCGCGTGAATGCTGCCGCACGGGCCCTGCGGGGGGTGGTCACAGGGCCCCCAGGGCGGCCTGACTCAGCAGCATGCCGAGCAGGCCGCACAGCGCGGCGGGCGGGGGAGCGGGGGCTTTCACTCGCAGTGCCACGTACAGAACGCCGACCACCATCCCGGCCAGCAGCACCTTCACGTATGCCACTGGAAGACGTGGTGGCGAGGGCCGCCCGGGGTGTCGCGTGGTCTGCCGCACGGGGTTCGCTACTGTCGCCCTGACAGGCCAGGGACGGCCTGGAGGCGAGCGATCCGCCAGGGCGGACCCTGCCTGGGTCACTGGCCACCCCACCCGCCCGGACCGGCTCATCTGGGACGCCCCCTCCGACACTGAACACGATCAGGTGGTCGAGCTGCTGACGCGTTCCGCGGCCCGCATCCCCAGGAGCCGTCTATCGCGAGCGAACACTTTTCTCCGAGTCTCTTCAGGTCGGCTCCGGTAGCGCGCAGCTGATCAGCAACTGTTACGACTTGGCACGCGATTGAGGTCAGGGCGTGCTGGCCGCCGTCCGCCGGTTGCGCATGAGTTCGGTACTGGTGCGGCGCCGAGCCGGTCTGCGGGCTGCGTCCCGCGCGTTCACGCGAGGGCGGGTTACAGGCCCAGGCGGTGCAGGGCCACCGCGACGTGGCCTCGCAGGGAGCGGTCCCAGCCCTCAACGGCACCGGAGACCGCGACCGCGTCGGCGTGCACGAGGACGGTCAGTGCCGCGTCGGGCAGTGCCGTCGCCTGTCGGCGGGCCAGGGCGATCGCGGCCGTGCCCCGTACCACTTCGTCGGGTGAGGCAAGGCCTGTTGTCAGGGCTCCGAGTTCATCGGAGCCGAGGTGTCCGGGCAGGTGAGCAAGCGCGAGGTTCGCCGACGCCCGCGCTTCGGCGGTGTCGCACGACACGGCGGCGAGCGCGCCCGGCAGCCCGGACACCGGGGAGAACCAGACCAGCAACGCCGCCGCGAGGGTCACCACGGCGGGGTCGGGATCGTGCAGCCACCTCAGGAAGGAGGCCGTATGACGCTCAGCCGCGCGGTATGCCTCGGCGGCCCAGTGCAGTGCCACGGCGTCGGCGACATCGGCGACGGCATTGATGTCCGGGTCCTCCTCCTCGAAGAGAACCCGGAGCACCGCATCCTCGTCCGCCGGGCGGACCCGGTCGGCGTCGGCGAAGGCCCGCGTGGGGTTGAAAGGCAGTTCGTCGTCGCGCAGATCGCCGATGGCTACGGCATGCAGTATGTGGAGGACGGTGTCCCGGTCGGGAGTCGATGGAGTGTCGACGAGCGGAGCCACCACACGCGCGCTGGCTGGCCACCGGGTGCCCTGGTGGTAGACGCTACTGGTGAGGGCCGACGTGGCCGCACGGCGTACGGCCGGGTCTGAGCCGGACAGTGCTCGCCAGATGCCCCGGGACGTCCGCCGCCCGGCCGTAGGCGTGGTACAGGCCAGCCCAGTCGGTCGACGGTGGGATGCTCACGGATCAAGAGCCTAACAATTTGTTACTCGGTGGCGCGGGGCCGGCCGTGCCCACCGGCCCGGACGCATGCACGACCAGACCGCCGTGCGCACCGAGGGCATCGCCGAGCAGTTCCGCCTGCACTCGAGGGTGAAAGCCGAAGTGGACGAGGGCTATCGAGGACTGGCCAACGAGTTCCCCGACCAGGTCAGCGCCCCGCCGAAGAAACCGAAGGACGACGCCCCGCTCGGAGAGCGGCATGCCTGGCGCGAACGTTCGATCCAGTCCTCCAGGCAGATCTGCGTGGAGCATGTCATCGGCGAAGAGAAGAAGTGGCGTCCGCTGCAGCGGTACATCGGACGGCGCGAGTACTACCCCGAGACACACGCCGCCATCGTCGGCTTGGTCTCCGACCGCGCCGCCCGCAGACCGGCCCGGCGCCGCACGAGCACCGAACTGGTGCCGTACCAGCGCACGGCCGGTTGATCACCACCAGCCAATCCGCCAGGCCAGCACGCCCCGACCTCAATCGAGTACCAAGTCGTTAGTGTCTGGGCCATGACCAGAACTACGCCACCGCGCCCTGTGCACGTTGAGGAGCTCTTCCCAAAGCTGGGGGCGCTTCGGGGTGTGACGACGCGCCTGCACCCGCGGCCGGGGCGGCCGGACGCGTCGGTCAGCTCGGTCGGCGGTCCTCTGCTGTGGCCGGCCGACGAGCCGTGGCCATTCTGCACCGAGCCGCACAAACGCAGCCGCGGGTACCGCGTCGCGGACATCCATCGCAGGCGACAGTTGCTCGCGGACGCCTGGGCCCGTGACCGACCCAGCGATGAGGAACGGGTCCTGCTTACGGAGCTCGGCCGCAGACACCGCGACCAGGACGTTGCCGACACCGAACCGATCCCGCTGATCGGCCTGGTCCAGTTGTACCGGCGGGATGTGCCCGGCCTCGCGCCGGGCCCGGACGGCTGTGACCTGCTCCAGGTGCTCTGGTGCCCGTTCGAGGCACATGGTCCGAGCCGCTACGGGCTGGCGCTCCACGTACGCTGGCGCCGTTCTGACGAGGTGGCTGTGCCGTTGGACGCTCCGCCGCAGCCGTCGCTGGTCGGCTTCGAGGGCTCTGTCGCCGAGCCGTGCGTACTGCACCCCGAGCAGGTTGTCACCTACCCATACGCCGGATCGCTGCCGGCCAGGCTGGAGAAGAAGATCGACGCTTGGGAGGCGGCCCAGGAACGGAAGGCCGAGATTCAGGGTCTGGACGACGAGTTGGTCACTTACCACCACGACCTGTCGATTCCACAGGGTTGTCGCGTAGGCGGGTTCCCCTCCTGGCACACGACCGACCCCCACCCGATGAATTGTGAAACCTGTGCCGCACCGATGGTCCTGCTGCTGACCATCGACAGCAGTGAGTGGGACGGCGCCCACGGTAGCTGGATGCCCACCGAGGAATGGGATGTCCCAGGGCGCCTGCGGGACCGCTGCCCCACGAAGATCGAGGTCGGCCGAGATGGACTGCTGAACATCTTCGCCTGCCCCGCCGAGCCCGGGCACCCACATCGATGGAGCCTCCAATAGGCGGAGCGGAGTCTCTCGGGTCCGGTGCTGTCACCCCTCGTGAACATCGAACAGGACACCGCGCGGGTGCCTCCCAAACCCGTGAATAACTGACTTCGACGTCCTGGTGGCCGGCCGCTTCGGTAACCGTCGACAGCAGACTCCGCACTGTCAGGCCGTACATGCCTGCGATCCCCCCAGGAATGACAGCGTCATCTCACCCCGCAAGGGGGCCACCCGAAAGGCACCTGCGGCCAGCAACAGCGTTCCCACCCGTCCCGTCGTATGTGACAGCTACCGTGCCCCGGGTCAACAACGAGCAGTGTGACTGAGCGCCAGAGTTGGCGGCGTTCGCCGACTCTGGCGCTCACCTCGATGCCGAGCCGGTCGAGTCGGCGGTGCGGCGCCGGGTCTCCGCAAGATGGATGTTGATGTAACGGACGAGGATCAGCGGGTCCTGGGGGTCGTTGGCCTCGAAGGTGATGCGGCGCAGGAGGCTGACTCCGTCGAGTGCGACGCCCTCGCGGGCGAGGATGAAGACGAGGGTGAGGAAGGCGGAGCGGGCGTTGCCGTCGTCGAAGGGATGGAAGAAGCAGATGTCGAGATAGGCGCGGGCGGCGCGGGCGGTCAGGCCGAGAGGTCGGCCTGTGTCGGATGCACTCTCGGCCAGGCACGTGTCGAAGCGGGCACGTGTGTCCGGTCCGATGCCGTAGCGCTCCCGGCTTCCCTTGGCGAAGGCGGTCGAGTTGCGGAACCGTGGCGGCTGCGGGGTGCCCAGGATGTGCTGCTGCCAGCTGCTGAGCAGTGCGAAGTCGAGCCGCGCTCCGCGTGCCGCGTCGGCTCGGAGCAGTTCTAGGGCGCTGAGCAGGCCTTGGGCTCGGGCAGGGTCGATGGCGCCGTCGAAGGCCCGGATGTCCTCCGACGCGCCGTCGCGAAGGGGCACCACCGGTCCGCCCGTACCGCCATCCGGGATCTCGTGCCACGGCACCGATTCGCGTGCCGCGAGCCAGCGCTGCAAGTGGTCTTGAGTCGGCTCGTCTGCGCGCGTACGGCCGTTGGCCGGCTGCACAGACAGCGCGAGCTGCTCCGCGACGTCGTCGACCACCACCGTGTCAGGACCGGTCCAGCTGTGGAACCGTCCACCGATCGCCTCGTCGACCAGGCCCCGGGCCACGTCGGGCGCGACTCCCCAGCGATCGAGGAACCAGGTGAGCACTTGGCGGCAGTGACCGTGCCAGCCACTGCCGCACCCGGTACGGTCGACGACCTGCAGGATCAGGTTCCTCGCCGTGCGCTCCCACAAGATCCGCTGATCGTCGATGTCAGTCAGGTCCAGGGGGTACGCCTCGAACCAGCCTGCGAGGTACTCCAGCCACTCGCGCCACTCATGCAGGGCCGCCTCGACACGGGCCAGAGTCTCTCCCGGCGTCGTGATCGAGTCCCGCGGGCAGCACCAGTTTCCTACCGGTCCACCGTCGAAATCCCCCTCGTCGTGCGACCAGCGCCACCCGACGGTCCACCCGCCGTAGTGCTGGACAAGGGCGTACGACATGGCGTCGGCCCAGGACTCAGCCTCGCCACGACTCCAGGTGCTCATCGCGGGGTCCCCGAAAGGGACGTCCGGGCGGATGGGCACACGCCGGGCCGGGCCGAGCGAGCGCACCGTCCGCGCTACGGACGCGCCGTCGAAGGTTTGACGGGCGGGGTCCACGTCGTCCCAGGTCAGGAAGCGAGGAGCCAATTCAACGATCACCGCGCAAGCCTGCCAGGCCCGCCCGGCGCCTCAAAGTGGTTTTCCCCGCTCAGGCGCGCGGCGGCCCCTGTCGCCACCTCCGACGCACAGTCCCGTCAACTCAAGCGCCCATCCGCCAACTGCGATGCTCAGTGCGGACACCAGCTGTGGGTGCTCACCGAGACGGGCCACAAGGAAGTAACAGGCACAGGTGCGGCGGGCAGCCCAGGAGCAGGCGGCGAAGAAGGCAGCCGAGCGTGAGGCCCGCCGTCCCGTCTGGGTCTGTGCGACGACTGCGAGCAACGGGCTCTCGGCGCCGAACGCCAAGCTGCTGGCAAGCAGGAGCATCAGGAGCCGGTGCACCGTGGGGCAGAGCACCTGAGCTTTCAGCGCTCGCCTCACCGTCCCGTCTGCACCGAGTGCAGGGCGGCGTTCACGGGCGAGCGGTGGAAGGCGGTAGAGCGCACCGGCTGGGACGCCCTTCCCCCGGAGGCCCATCCGACCCTGTGAGGAAACTGCGACCAGCAGCACGTCCGATGTTCTGGACGACGTCGACCTGGGAGCTGCGCGAGCCGACGATGCACACGGCCTCGACCCCGCGTAGGCCGGTGATGTCGACCCCAACCCCGAGGGCGCGAGGCAGGAATCGAGCACTCCTGGATCGAGCAGGGCTGGACGGCCGGCTCCCGGCACCGGGAAGAGGCTGTGCCCGAGCAGAAGGCCGGCGGAACCTCACTCTCACGCTTCCGCAGGTGACACGACCGGACCCGGCTGTCAGCGGCGGCTGCAAGGCTGAACGGATGGACCGTGATGACGAGCAACTGCTGCGCGGCCGGGTCTACGGCGCCGACCACGACCACCCGGGCCCGCTCCCGCACCGCGAGCTACGCCGAACTGGTCGGCGGCCCGCTCGACGGGCTGCTGCTCGACATCACCGACTGGACAGCGGACGAGTTCCAGACCGGCGTCGCGCTGATGACCGAGCTGAGCCAGTTCGGCGCCGGCGGCCGCGCCATGTACGACCCGCGGCCCGGCGAGCGGAACCGCTGGGACTGGTCCGGCGATACGCCCTGATCGGCCAGGGCCGACGCTACAGCGCTGTTGGCGATAGATGGTGTCGGCCTTGCGGAGCGGCGCGTAGAAACGGGGTTGGGCCGCGCAGAAACCTGCGCGGCCCAACACGGGGGCGGTGCTCGGGGGCTATGCGATGACGCCGGCGATGAACACGAGGACGCCGCCGATCCCGGCGAGGAGGAAGGACAGCTGGACGAAGCGGTGCTTCCTCCACGCGATCTTGCTCATGTTGACGAGCTGGTTGGTGAGAACCGGGAGCATGTCCCGCTCCTGGAGCTTCTGTGCGAGGGCGGTGGGCTCCCAGAACTGCAAGTGACCGAAGAAGACGAAGTTCTCGGAGAACTCCGCTTCCAGCTTCTTCTTCGCCCGCAGGCGGGGCGCGACGACGAGAATTGCGAGGACGGCAGCGGCCAGGATCAGCAGGATGCCTGCTCACAAGGGCCCTCGCACACCGAATCCGGTCAAGTTCGAGAAGAGGCGGTTCTTGTCGGACAGGGCCGCGATGCCGGCCAGCGCGGCCGACTCCAAGGTCAGCGCGAACGACGCCTTCGCGTCGACCCGTGCGGTCCACTCACCGAGGGCAGCGTGGATGCGCCATGCCGTCTCGCGCGGATCGGAGGCGCTCACAGGGCCCACGTCCAGGTCGACTTGTACACGGTGATCTTCTCGCCGCCGACCTCGCGGGTGAACGGCCCCTCCCACATGGCCCGTCCGTCCGAGGACGTCTTCGAGCTGTCGAGCATGTCGAGGATGCGCCATACGGGAGTGACCCCGGAGGTTGCCCACTGGTCTTGAAGGGCCTCCATCACTACGCGGACGGTGTCCTCGTCAGCGCCGGTGACCTCCAGGACCACGAGCCCGGGTTCGGCGATGTGCTGCTCATCGATACGCATGTCCCCACCGACGGATCCGCCGGTTGACCCTGTTCGCCGACCGGGGGAGAAGCATCCCTACGAGGGAACCCGGTCACCGACTTGCCGGGCGCCAGTCGCGTGGACCGGGCCTGAGCCGTAGACAGGGAGGAGCAGCTGCGTCCGCTGACAGGACCGGTCGGGCTGCGACCCCACAGTCGGGGAGCCGTGCCCACTCCCGAGCGGCACGGCTCCCTGTCGGGAACGAGGACCTGGTGCTACGTCCCCCGGTGGAGCCGATGCTCGCCCAGGCCCGTGAGACCCTCCCGGCCCCGGCGTCGTGCCCGGCGAACACCGCTCGGCGGACAGGTGGACGAAGCGGCTCGGGGAATCCAGTCCAGCGGGGACCCGCCGTTCTGGCGTCATCGCCAGAAACTCCCGCCGCCTTGCGAGAGGGCTTCGTCCGCGCGGGCGGGGGCGATACTGATCGTGACAGTCGTCCCACCGCCGGGTCGGCCTCGGACGCGGGCTCGGCCGGTGGGGTCGCACCTTTGCCGATGTCTGCGAGGGGAGCCGTTCATGACCACGGCGAAAGACCTGTTCATCATCGCCATTGACCTGAAGCGTTCCGTGGGGCAGGGAGACCTGTCCCTCGCACTCGCGGGAGCCGAGCTGATTGATCTCATGGGTGCGGGGGCGGTCGCCGTGGACGGCGACCGCATCGTGCCGGGTGGACCGCCGACGTTGGGCGATCGGTTCCTGGACGAGGCTGCGGCAGGACTCACTCGACAGGCGCCCTACGAGCGGATCGAGGACTGGCTGTGGCGCCGGGGCCGAGACCTCTCGGCGGCGTACCAGGCCGCACTGGAGAAGAACGGTGAGCTGAAGCCGCAGCAACGCGGCCGGTTGTCCTTCGGCACGGAACGCGTGGAACCGGCCGATACGCCCGCACGCCGCCGTGCAGCCGACCGCTGGAAAGAGAAGGAACCCGTCCTGGCCGCCCTCGCCTCGGTCGTGGGCATCGACGACGAACGCTCCGACGATGAGGCCGGCCTTGATGACGAGGCGGTGACGACCGTGGTGGCCGCCGTCCACGACGCGGTGATGGAGTTGGAGGCCGTACGCCAGAGGCGGACCATTGAGAACAGGGCCTTCGCCAACCTCTGGCGCGGACCGTGAGCCGAGCCCGCCTTCGGGGGCGCGGTCGGGTTCGACGGCGGCAGTGAGCGGTCGTGCGGCCGCCGGGCGGCGCTACGGCATGTCCGTGGACCAGTTCCGGTCAGAGTCGCGCGGCCCCACCTGGAAACGGGGTGGGCGTCCGGCCCGCAGTCCGATCACGGTGTCTCATGAGACACGGCCAGTCTGGAGAACGACGGCTACCGGGCACTGGTCTTCACCGCGTGGCCGACGCCCGGACCGCTGCTGCTGCAGTCCCGCCGGGGCAGCCTCCTGCAGGGCCGCTTCCCGGAGCTTGTGGACGCGGTCGTGGACCTGCCCGACGGCCTGGTCCTCGATGGCGAGCTGGTCGTGTGGGTGGAGGGCCAGATGTCATTCGAGGCGCTTCAGCGGCGAGCGGTCTCCTCAGGCCGGAGATCACGGTGGACACAGCGCAGGAGCGCGGATCGTGGAGACGCCCGGTGCGCTTCGCCCGGCTCCGGCTGGACGTCGCGGTCACGGACGTCCCGCCCTTCGGCGCGGGCGCCGAGCCCGCCAGCGGCTGACCGTCCCTCCACTCCGCCGAAGCGCCCGCGCGGTCGACTGGCTCTCCTGCCGCCGCGTCCCCCGGGCAACCACGCCCGATGCGGTGCACCAGCGTCACTGGCCGGTGAGGACGTCATGGGTGCCGATCCGGTGCCACACGATGTGGGGCAGCCTGGCAACCACCGCCCGGCCGTAGGACCACGTGGCGCGGCCGTCCGGCGCCCAGGTGAGTTCGTAGCCGCCCGGCGCGCAGCGCACGCCCTTGATCCGTAAGCCGGGGCGGAACCGGCGGCCGGTGTGCAGGTCGGGGACGAAGGCGTCCAGGACGACGCGGCGGAAGCGCCGGCGCTGGGCGGGGGTGAGGTGCTGGAGGTCGGCGGTGAAGCGGGGGAGGGTCTCGAAGGTGGGCACGGTGGTCTCCTCCGGGCAGCACGACGAAGCCCCCGGCGGGTGCCGGGGGCTGCTGTAGGCGGTGTTCGTTGGTGGCGCTCGTTCCTTGGCGCGTGGTGATGCTCAGTGGTGCTGGATGGTGTTGTTCGGGTCGGGGTGTGAGGGCTGCCGGAGAGCGATGACATTCGCGTCCGGCCCGGGGCCGCTTCCCGCCTGGCGGGCCCCTGAGAAGAAAGTCCGGCCGCTGCTCCCGCCTGGCGGGACGTCCCGCTGATCGTTCTTTCTCGCAGGTCAGAGCCGTGTGGCGTGGTCTGCATGACAGTGGATATCAGGGTGATCCGGGCCGGTCGGATGTACCGCTACTACTTCGCGAGACCGTGCTCGGCGACGGTCGCCGCCCGGCTCGTACGCCGCTGCGCGCCGCCCAGGAGCAAGCCGGTGTCCCGGCCGGGCGATGGATGGGCCGCGGCCTGGCCGTGCTCGGGCTGGCGCTGGGCGAGGAGGTCACCGAGAGCCAGCTCTGCGGACCTGTTCGGCGAGCGGGGCCGGCATCCGTACGCCGACCGGATCGAGGCCGACCGGCTCGCCAAGGGGGCGTCGGCGAAGAACAGCCGCGACCCCGGCCTGGACGACCGGATCGTGGCCGCCGCCATCTCCACGTTCTGCTTGGACATCAGCGAGCCGAAGTCGGTGCGCGGCCTGGAGTCCGGCTACCGCGTCTACACCGCCCGGTGGGACCTGTCCGACCTCCCCGCCCGGCGCCGCCCATCCACCCCCGCGCCCGGCCCGGACCGGCATCCCCCGGCCGATCCCGGCGAGCCGGCTGCGCCCCGGCCCCCAGGCCAGGACGCAGGGGAGTGGGAAATATCCCGCGTCCAGTCCCGGTACGAGCGAGCTGTCCTCGCCGGAGCGGTGGTGCGGGAGAAGCTGCGCACCACCATCACCTCCACCGCTGTGGGGGCCGGGCGTACGACGTCGTCGCGATGCCCCGAGCAGCTGCTCGCGTCCGCGGCCGCCGATCCCGAGCACGACGACCAGGAGCCGGAGGCCGGGCCACGATGGGAGATCGACCTGACGGCACTGCGGGCCATGAAGGCGCACCGACGTGGAAGACCTTGATCTCACCAACGAACGACTGCGCCGACTCCAGGACGCGTTCACCAAGGCGGCCGACCACGCCCACGAGACCATGAACCGCTCCGCCGACCGGGAGGACACCACCGCAACGCACCCAGTGCGCGAGGACGACCAGCGTGTGCACCGCCCCCAGCCGCCGGATCGACACCGTGCGCGCCAGAAGTCGGCCGCTGACCGTACCTGGTGCGGCGCACTGGAGGCGGCCGAAGCTGAAGTATTCGGTTGTTTGTGAAGGGCTGAACCTGTGACGGTCACCGGCATGAACGTGGTTCTGGGAGATGCCGCGACATCGCGTGGATCAGTGCCGCAACGCACGTCAGGCGTCGGCGAGGAGGGGGTCGTACGGGGTGCTGGTGCGGCGGCCTGACATGAAGGAGAGGAAGTCGCCCACGAAGGCGCTTTGGTTGTAGGCGCCGTCGCTGGTGGTGAGGTCGCGGTGGAAGGCGGTGCGGAACAGGGTCCGGTACTCGTCGGCGTCGATGGTCCCGCTGCCGTCCTTGTCGGTGGCGTCGAAGAGGATCTCGGCGACGCGGATGAGCGCGGGTCCGGCGAGGGAGGGGACGGCGGCGGCGTACTCGTCGGCGCTGACGCGGCCGTCGCCGTCGGTGTCGAGGGCGGCCTGGAGCTCGCGCCACCAGGCGGCGAAGGCGTCGTAGAGGCGGGTCTCCTCGGGTTCGTCCAGGTCGAGGCGGGTGGCCAGTTCGCGGGCCATGGCGGCGAGGTCCGGCCAGTCGAGGTGGCCGTCGCCGGTCTGGTCCAGGACCTTGCGGAAGAACTCCTCCGCCGACCGTCGCCCTTCTCCCGTGCCCGCCGAGGGCGCCGGGGCCGTGTCGGGGTCGCCGCTCAGCGGTGTGAGGAGGCGGAGCAGGGCGGAGGCCCGCTTCATGCGGGCGCGCAGGGCGGTCACGGTCCGGGCGCGGGGGTCGTCGCTGTCGGGCGAGAGCGAGAGGGCTTCGATGATGCTTTCGGCGTTGATCCAGCCCTCGGGCAGGAAGCGGGCGAGCCCGGCGGCGAGGTAGGCGCCCTGCATGAGGGTCGGGGCGCCGGGCATCTCCGGCAGGCCGGCCCGGCGCCGGTACGGCTCGGGGAGCGAGGCGACGGTGATCGCGCCGAGGAGCGGACCGGCGACGGCCCGGCCGGCTGCCCACAGCGTCGGCGCGCCATCCAGCAGCGCCGGGGCGGGTAGGTGGTCGAAGAGCCGGTAGAGGATGACGCGGGCCGCCTCGGTGTTCTCCAGCTCGTTTTCGACGACCCGGTCGAAGTACCGCCAAAAGTGGTTGACGTCGTCGGGGAGTTCTGCGGCGTCGCCGTCGAGCGCGGCGAGGAACGCGCGGTACTCGGCGTACATCCGCTCCATGGTGTCCTGGTCGAGCGGCTGGCCGCTCAGTCGGCACATGGTGACGGCGCTCTCGAAGAGGGTGGCGACCACCCAGGCGCGGGTCGCGCGGTCCATCGCGTCGTAGGCGCGGCCGCGGGAGTCGGAGCCGCTCATGCGGGCGTGCAGCCGGTTGAGCCGGGCGGCCTCCCGTTCGCGGACCGCCGGGTCGGTGCCGAACATGCGCCGCATGCTGAGGAAGGTGTTGCGCAGCCGGCGCCAGGGGTGGGCGACGAAGGTGGAGTTGTCGACGAGGGCGGCGCCGATCTGCGGGTGGGCGGCCTCCAGCACGGTGGCGCGGATCATGGCCAGCGCCCAGCGCGGGTCATCGAAGAAGGCGCTGAACTGCGATTCCGGGCCGAACAGGGGCGCCTCGTCGGCCGTTCGGGTGGTTCCGGTGGTCACGATGGGTCTCCGTTCGTCCGGGGCGGCACGCCGCCGAAGCGGCGGTCGCGGCGCCGGTAGGTGTGCAGGCAGGCGAGGAAGTCGGGGGCCCGGAAGTCCGGCCAGAGCACCTCGGGGAAGACCCACTCGGCGTAGGCGACCTGCCAGAGCATGAAGTTGGAGATGCGCTGCTCGCCGGAGGTGCGGATGACCAGATCCACGTCGGGGGTGTCGGGGAACGGCAGGTGGTCCGCGAAGAGCCGCTCGGTCACCTCGTCGGCGGGCGTCCCGCTGCGGATCAGCGACCTTGCGGCCTCGACGATGTCCCGGCGCCCGCCGTGGTCGAAGGCGACGGTCAGCGTCATCCTCCGGTTGTCGGCGCTCAGCGTCGCCAGGTCTTCGAAGTCCCGGGCCAGTTCACGAGGGATGCGCGGGTCGGCGACCCCGAGGAAGCGGCAACGGATGCCGCGGGCGAGCAGCAGCGGCGCGTGCTTGCGCACGACCTGGCGAACGAGGCGCATCAGGTAGTCGACCTCGCTGCCCGGCCGGTTCCAGTTCTCGGTGGAGAAGGCGTACAGGCTGAGCCACTCGACGCCGGCGGCACGGGCCGCCTCGATGATGTCGATGACGGTGGTCTCCGCAGCCCGGTGGCCCGCCGTGCGGGGGAGCGAACGCCGCTGCGCCCAGCGGCCGTTGCCGTCCATGACACAGGCCACGTGCCGCGGCACCGCACGCGCCGCCCCATCGCCCCGCCGCTGCTCACCGGGCCCATCGCCCCGCCGTTCCCGCCCCGGCCCGTCGCCGGGCTGCCCGCCAGGCTGGTCACCGTGCGCCCGCCCGCCCGGCAGGTTCTCCGTCGCCGCGCGTACGCGCGGGACGCCGTGGTCCGTCACGCCCGACTCCGTCCCGTCCGGAGTGGCACGACCGGCCGTACCGCGCTCGGTCACGCCCACTCCGTCTCACCGCCCAGCCTCGGCCACGCCCCACCGGCGCATTCCCTCCGGGGAGTCTGACAGCGCGAATCGGTCCTGACCGGCCAAACGGGTGGCCGTCACCCTTGGCTCGTACGTCCGAGTCCCTCGTGCCGGCACTGGGCAGCGTTCCTCCGGCGACCGTGTCCGCCGCTCTCTACCCACCTCCAGCCTCTGCCCCTGGGCCGCGCCTTGTGGATCTTCGTCCAGCGGACACTTGCTCCGTCGTCTCCCCGCGGGCTTTGTCGAAGGTCAGCAGGTCGGTGCGGTGAGGGCAGGGTGTTTGGTCGGCGCCGCGCCGCTGTGCGGCGTGTTCCAGTGCCGCGAAATCAGGGGTCCGCATGTCTGCTCCAACCCGGCGATCGGGCGTTGAACAATGTGCCCGCGCCGTCTCGTCACCTGATCGCTAGCTTGCCCATACCCGAGGCATAGGAAGCCGCATGTGAGATCACGCCTGGCTCACAGCGTGCTCCCGTGCCGCAGTCGCGCCCAGCCGTCTTGTGGGGCGCAATGGAATCGCCGGGTCGTCAATGCGGCGACATCCGAGTCGGTCTGCTGCGGTGACGTCCCACGACGACGAGACTCCGGGGATCCTTCGACGAGCCGCCCCGCCGCTGCGTAGGCGGCGATCGGATCGTCCTTGCCGTGGGTCCGTCTGACCGTGCCGTCTGGGGCGGTGACCTCCACCACGTGGTGCCGTTCGCGGTCATGAACCAGGCGAGTTCGGCTCGTGGGCTCCCGTGCCTTCCATCCCCGGCTGCGATGACTTCGCCCCCCAAGGCGTCACCCCGCGCGGTCAGGCACGCGTACAGCTCCGACCGGAAGTGCGACACTTTCGCGAACACATCCCGCAGGACGCCCTCATGCACCAAACTCACGACCACGGCCTTCGCGCTGATCCACTCTGTGACGGAGCACAGGATCAGACGGAGGCCTCCACAGCCGCTGAACTGCGGAAACGCCGAACAAGTTCGAACCGCATTCGACACCGGACCATAAATGCCGAGCTGAGCTTGTCGTTTAACAACTCCGCTTGATCATCAGGCCCATGCGTTGAAGAGCGTTCCGCCCAGCGTGGTGATGCCGTAGGAGCGGATTTGACGCCACTCGCCCTTTGTGAGCACCGATGTGTCCACGTCGGAGAGAGGGGTGGAGAGCTGCTCGGTACTCAGAACCACGAAGCCTGCTTCAGCGAAGGTAGAGGCCCACGGCGGAGGGCAGAGAAACTCCTGTGAGTACCAGTTCCGGCGTTCCTGTGCGAAGGCGATCCAGGGGTGATGGGCGTGACACAGGATGACGCTCTCACCAGTGCGATCGACGACCGACGCGGTGTGGAAGGTCAGGGGATACTCCTGGTTCTCGATCTCGCCCACTTGGCCTTCGACGACTCGGGCAGCGGCATACAAAGCGGCCCGGAACGGCCGCAGGTCGGTTTCCGGAAGGGGGCCGTCCTTCGGTAGGGAGAAGCCTGTCGCACCCCGCGGCAGTGTGAAGCCCGTGTTTCCTTCAATGGCCATGTCGCTCATCTTGCCCGGTGCGAGACCCACTTGGTCGTCGTAGGTGCTGTGGGCTGCGGGTTCATCCAGTGCGGCGGGGCTTGGTTCCTGTCTTGTGGTGTGCGGGGCGGCTGTATGCCTGGCCGGTGGCGAGGACTCGCCCTACGTCGTAGCGGGTTGCCGTGGGGTGGTTCTTCGAGCCGAGCGGCCGGCCTGGGCCGGGGCGGGTCGGTTTCGGTGCACCGTGGGGAACCGGTCTTCGCGCGCAGGTTCCTGAACCCTCTGCGGACGCGGGCGGGGGTGAGTTTGTTCGAATCGGTCGGCTTCTCCCAGGGTCTGCGGAGGTCGGTGGCCAGCGGGCGGGCGAGCCGGAGCTGGGCGTAGGCGGTGATCACCAGCCATGTCCACCGGTCGGCCGCTTCTGAGCTGCGAAGCCGGGGTTTCGTCCAGCCGAGGGTCTGCTTGAACAGGCGAAACGTGTGCTCCAGAACGAAACGGCGCAGGAAGGACTGCCAGCAGCGGTCCATGTCGTCGGGGGTGGCGCTGGTTTCCGACCACCACAGCCAGACGGGCTTGTTGACTCCGCCGGAGGGCAGCTTCTCGACGACCAGGCGGACGACGGTGCCCTCGATGATGGGCAGCGGTCCGTCGTGGTCGAGCCAGGCCGCCCGGCGGGTCAGCCTCGGGTGCAGTCGGTCCCATGCCTGCGCGGTCGCCTTCCCGTAGAGGCGGGTGTCCGTGACGGTCACGGCACGCTCAGTGCCCCAGTTGGCAGGGTCGCCGAAGACGAACTCGCCACCGTGATGGGGCGGTCGGCCGCCTTTCGGGTCGTAGACCCGCGGCGGCGTCGGGCGCCGCATCACGCGGTCGGAGCGGAGGCGGCCAAGGACCTGCACCGGCAGACCGTTCAGCAGGTGAGCGATGCGGGGAGCGTCGTATCCGGCGTCCATCACCACCAGCACCTCCGGGTCGCCAGGCTGCCACTGCCCGGCGTCCACCAGCCTCTCGATGACCTCGCGGATCTGCACCGCGGTTACCACGGCGACGTCCGCCCCGGGCTTTAGGCGGACCGCGTCCAGCAGCGCGGTCCAGGAGGTGCGGCCGGTCTCCAGCGCGGCCACGATCGAGTACGGCCAGCCCGGCACCATCTGATGCTTGCCCTTGCCACGGCCGAATGTGTGGCAAAAGACCCGGTCAGCGCAGGTGTCGGCGTCAGGCCGCAACCATGGTGAGACGTCGACGGCCAGAACGAGCCGACCGTCCACAGCCCTCGGCAGCGGCATCCCGGCCAGGGCCCGGCGAAGCCGGGCGACATCGATCTGCCCCTGGTTGAGCCCTCCGTACAGGGCGCCGTGTCCGCGCCGGCGCTCAGGCGCCAGAGCCAGATCGACCAGCGTCCTGACCGGGCCGTCCGTACACAACAGCGCGTCGCACAGCTCGAACAACGCGTCGCCCCGAGCGGTCAGACACGCGTACAACTCCGACCGGAAGTGTGACGCTTCCGCGAACGCATCAAGTTCGAGCAGCGTTCGACCCCGGACCATAAACGACAAGTTGAGTGCCTGTTTGTCAACCTGGCGTCCGGCCGCAGCTGAGGTTTGTCGGTGGGGCCCGTTACCTTCGCCTCGTGACCACACGCACCAAGCCTCTGATGGCGCTGTCGACCGACCCAACGGGAAGAACGCTGGGTCTCAGCCTCCCGCCGGGCTCACTGGTGACCGAGACCAACGACGGTCCTTGGCGTGAGCCGCTGCTCTGGGTGGCCGACGGGATTGCAGCGCCCGGTACGTGGGCTCAGTACCTGCCAGCCCGGGATGCTGCGGGCTTGCAGCCTGTGCTCCTCCAGGACGAGCCCCGCATTGAGGAGTGGTGGGACGGTGAGCTGGATCCAGGCATGATGTCGGATCCCGGGGACCATCGGGCTGAGGAAGTTCTCAAGACGTTCTGGGCATCGGCGGTATCGGATACCGAGGAGAACGAGGACGAAGAGGATGAGGGTGAGACCATCGCCCCGTTCACAGGCAGCTGGCCTGGGCTTGCGTCGCCAGAGAGGGCGGTGGGAGCTCCGGACACGACTGCTGCGGACGTTGCCGATGCCCTGACCAAGCACTCGCTCGAAAGCCCTCGGCTGGCGCTGGTCCCAGTGGGCCGGGGTGCGGACCTTCCCGCAGCAATTGGCTGGTCAGGGCCGGTCAATTACGAGAACGATGTGGCCCGTTTGTGTGCTGTTCTTCGTTCCGGGGAGGACCGCTTCGGAGTCCAGGTGGTCGCCCTGTCCTACGCGCGGCTTGACCTGTCCGTGGCCGCTCCGCCGCAGACTCTGGACGAGGCTCTCGCGGTCGCTGCGGAACACTTCGCGTTCTGCCCCGACAACATTCGGCAGGGATGCGAGACGATCCGTCTCTACGCGGAGGAAGCACTGGTGGGCAACCCTCACTGGACTTTCTGGTGGGATTGAGGGAGTGCCCAGCGCTTGCGGGCGAGGCGCCTTGTCATGAGGGTGATGAGTGACCAGTTCAGGTGCGCTTCGCCGTGCTGCGGGAGGCGTTCGTAGTCGCGGACGTTGCGGCGGGCGTTCATCAGCCAGTCCGATGGTCCGCTCGACTTTCAGCGGCGGGGCAGGATGACGAAGCCTTTCGCGCCACGGGGACGGGAGACGGTTCGCATGTGTCTCTTGCGTCCGTTGATCTCCCTCCTGGCGTCGCGTAACCCCGCGTCGCCTTCGAGACGGTCTCAGAGGCTTTCGCGGACTGGGAGTCGACGATCAGCGAGACCGGGTGAGGGCACCGACCCTTGTCCGTACTGATCCGCCGATGCAGCTGGTCGCGGATGTAGGCCACCACCCCGGCCTGGTTTCACCTCCTGAGGGACCCGAACAGGTCTCCCAGGGTGGGAAGACCGCTGGCAGGGCCCGCCATTTGGCACCGTTGTCGACGATGTGGCGGATCGCGTCGACGAAGTCCCGCCGAGGCCATTTCTCCGGATGCCCGCCGGTCTTGGTCCGGTAGGCAGGGACTGGTGAGAGGGGTTCGATCAGGGCCCACTCGGCGATCTTGGTGTCGGAGGAATAGCGGCTTCGGCGCCGTGAGGAAGCAGGCATGACGCGCTCGGCAGGGTTGGTAGCGGGTCTGGTTGATGAGCTGGGCGAGGGTGGCACGGACGCCTGTGAGCTGGGCGGATGCGAGTGGGGCCTCACCTGTGCGGCGGTCGTGGACGCCGCCTGTGCCGCAAGCCAAGCGCGGCACACTCAAATTCCCGCATAAGGAATCTATAAACGCACAGATTTTCGAGGCATGGTGGTAGTCCGACAGGGCAGATGAGCGCTCGGAGGTTGATAATTATGGTTCCCCTGCTTCTCGTTCTGCTTCTCGCGCTGATCCTGTTCGGCGCCGGCTTCGCTCTCGAGGCCCTGTGGTGGATTGCCGTCATCGTGCTGGTGGTCTGGCTCCTCGGCTTCGTGATCCGGCCCGCCGGCCATGGCGGCCACAAGGGCCGCTGGTACCGCTGGTAGAGCAGCTCCGCACGGGTGTGGGGTGGAACCGCAGACGTCTGCGGTTCCACCCCACACCTGTTGCGGACTAAAGAGCAACGGAAATGAAAAGCGTGTCAATAGGGCTGCTTTTCCTGGGCAGATGTATCGGGCGGCCGGGGCGGGCGGCGTCACGCAGGGAACCTTGCGCCTCCAGCGTCATCCACCCCGGCCGTACGGCGCGACGCGCCGCCGCGGGAGCAGAGGGTGCCCCGGGCGTCTTCGAGCAGGCAGCGCACGCTGCCGTATCCGCTTCCTCTAACTCCTGGTCGGCTCCTGGTGGCGGCGTGCTGGTTGAGTCGGGCTGTGGGTAGCGGTGGTGCCCGCAGTAGTGAGTGGTGCCCGCAGCAGGCCCAGCGTTTCGGCCTGGTTCCGGAAGCCGCCCCTGCAGGGCGGCTTCTGATATCTGGGTGGGTGTCTGAACACCCGTTGCAGGAGATGGACCTCCTCCCCGTCCCCCGGTGCCGGTTCTGTCGGAGTTTGCACGGAGCGACTCGCCCGTCGACCTTCGCGGAACGCGCGCTTGTCCCGGCCCACCCTCACGCTGCCGGGCAGCGATTTGCCGCATCGTCCTGTTCCGGTTTCGGGTGGACTGGGTTCTCTCGCGGCGCTGGTGCCCGCCTGTGAGGTTGCGGGCGGGCGTCGGGTGATCGCGTTCACCATCGACATGACCGATGACCGATGACCGATGACCGGGGTGTGGGCAGTGCGGCTGTGGTGCGGCGGCTGCTCGCCGACCTAAGGCTGGAGCGGGTGGACCTGGGGGCGACCCCACCCCGCATTGATCGAGGGGGCAGCGACAGGGTGGGCGTGGTCGTGGGGGGCGAAGCGGATCGCGGATCACGCCGCCGGCGGCCAGGGCTGGGCGGGGGCCGACGGGCACGATGCGTTACATCCGCATGACCTGCTGGCCCTGAATCGCCCCGTGAGAAACCGCGACGCCTCTCGCACCACTCCCGCCGCCCAGCCGGGGCCGACCATCCGTGGAACGGCGTGCGCTTCTTTTCCAGCGGGGCAGCCGCGAACCCCTGGACGTCACCTGGTTGCGCCCGATCCGATTGGCGCAGTTGACGCTGACACCGCGATCGATCGAGGCACCTGGAGAGACCCGATGCGATTCGTCCGGCTGCGGCTGGCGTCACGGTGGTCGACGTACCCCGATTCGGTGAGGGCGTCACCCCGGCCGCTGGCTGGTCCTGCCAGTGCAACACTGCTGTATCACCTACTGCTTGGCAGAGCTGACCCGCACCGATGCACGATGGGGATCGTCTCGACGTGCGGGCGAGGCACTCGGAGGTGTCCTTCGCGTTCGTACGGACTGCCGGGCGGCGGCGTAGTGCTTGGCCCCTTGTCGGCCTGTGTACGGCGCGGGCTTCGGTTTCTCGTCCTTACCGGCAGTCGTGATGCCGAGGACGGAGCCGCCCCGCTCCGGCGCCTCGGAGTTCGAGGTCCGCGAGATCCCATCCCTCGCCCCACGCCCGCCCTTACAGATGAGACAGAGCGAACGCCGACAAGAATCCGACTACGGTGACCAGCCCGGTCAGCAGGTGCACCTTGCCGTAAGCCTCGGGGATCATCGTGTCCGCGATCATCGCCAGGATCGCGCCGCCGGCCACTGCCGTGATCACCGCCATCACCACCGCAGACGCCCCGCCGAGCAACGCGTACCCGGCCAGCGCGGCCAGACCGCTGACCACAGCAATGCTCCCCCACAAAGCGAACACGTACCTGCGGCTGCGCCCGGCCCTGCGCATCCCGGCGGCACTGGCCAGGCCCTCAGGCAGATTGCTGACGAACACCGCCCCCACCGTCGCCACCCCCAACTGTCCGCCTCCCAGCAAACTCGTGCCGATGACCACAGACTCCGGGATCCCGTCCAGCAGCGCACCCAGCGCAATGGCGTTCCCCGACCCCGGTGCCTCCGCCTCGGACGGCTGCTGCTCCCCGGAGCGCTTCCGGTGCTGAGCCCCGCGCCGCGCCAACAGAGCATTGGCACCCGAGTACACGGCCGCACCGCCGACCGCCCCGGCCACCACCGGCGCCATACCGGAACGCTCGTACGCCTCAGCGATCAGCTCAAACGACACCGCGGCCAGCAGCACCCCACTGCCGAATGCCATGACGAGGGCGATCAGCCGAGGCGGAACCCGCACCAACGAACCGACAGCAGCCCCCATCAGCAAAGCCGCGCCCGCGAACAGGCCCCACCCACCCGCAACCAACGCTCCCGCCACAACCGCCCCTTCCAATGCCGTTGACAGATGAACCCCGCCTACCCGCCGGGCAAGAGAACACCGAGCGCGCGGCCGCCGCGAAGGACACCACATTCGCCGACCGACCGGTGGATACCGCAGGGCGCGACACTGTGCTTCACCGCGACTTCTGCCCCGGACCCCGCCGATGAGCCCGGCACCCAGGCCCTGCGGACGGCCGCACCGGAGGTGCTGGACTGGGTGATGCTGAGCCCGGTGGGGGACTTCCACCACGACGGCGAGCCCTGGGGCGGGTACGCCTACGCCCCGGCAGCCGGATCACACACGGGGGCTTCGCCCGCGCGCTGCTGGACGAGACCGAGGCCCCGACTCCGCACCGGACCCACACGGGAGTGTCCGCCGTATGACCGACAACGGTCCACGACAACGACTCCCTGGGTCGCCGACCGCACCCGCCGCTTCGAGGAGACCGGCGGCCGTCCTCACCCCGGGTGGCCGACCTGCTCCTCACCACCCGGGCCCGCGAGTCCGGCCTGCTGCGCCGCACGGCGCTGGCGTACGTCCGGGACAGTGACGCGTACGTCGTCACGGCGTTCAACGCGGGCGCGGACCGCCATCCGGCCTGGTACCTGAACCTGCCGGCCACCCCGGAGGTCACCCTCCAGATCGGCGCGGCCACCTATACCGCGACGGCCCGGGTCGGCCACGGCGGCCGAGTCGGCCCGCCTGTGGCCGGCGGTGGCGGCCACGATGCCCTCCTACGCGGACTACCGCACCGCGACGACCCGGCAGATCCCCTTGGTCCTGGTCACCCCGGCGAGGCAAGCGAGCTGAGGGCCGTCGGGCCTGTGGTCCGATGACAGGACCGAGTCTTGACGCTGCTGGGCGTCGTCGCCGACACGAAAGAGGCCCTGGTTGGGAGCGCCGGATCTCGCCGCCCTCGGCGGCGTGGCGCTGGTGTGCACGACCCATGATGCGTAGAGCCACTGGTGGTCCACCGATGGGGCACCTCGCCACGCCTCGCGCAGGGCCGGCCCGCCGTCGCGCCGTGCGCCGTCTGCGACGTTCCTGTAGGCGGCGCGCTCGGCGGTCAGCCGTTCCGTGGGATGACGTGCTCCTTGAGCGAAGTGTCGGCCAGGCGCAGCGCGCAGCGCGCAGCGGCCCTTGCCCTCGTGCTCGGCGAGGACGGCGAGCTGCTGGGTGCGGGCCGTCAGCCTGGCGCTTTCCTCATCCGGGCGGCCGTCTACTCGCGGCCGCGATATCACGCAGGCCCTGCGCCCCGTGTTCGCGGACCGGCTGTTCACCGCGTGGGAGCAGGGCACCACCGAGCAGCAGCAGATCGTGGTCGAGGGTCTCGCCGAGACGTACTTCAGCGCCAACCACGCCCGCGCGCACGGCCTGGGCGTGGAGTTCACCGACGTGGAGCACACCGGACTTCCGGCGGCCGACGGGCAGCGCGGTGTCCCAGACCCGGGAAGACCGCAGGGCCTCGACGAAGCTGCGACTCGACGTCGGTCATGTCGCCCATCATGAGGCCCTGCGGGATGCTGCGGTGTTCCCTTGCGGGGTCAGTCGGTGTAGTACCCGGCGACGTCGGCGATCAGGTCGACGGAGCCGTTCTTGTTGTAGAAGGTGATCTTGCCGTCGTTGACGGGGACGACGACCAGGTTCGGCACGGTCTGGCCGGCGGTGAAGTTGAGGTTGGACGCGGCCGTACGGGTCGTCCCGTACGGGTAGACCGACACGAAGCTCGACTCGGTGGCATTGGTGGCCGTCACGTTCAGGACGAGGGCCTTGTACTTGGTGCCGACGGTGAGGGACACCGTCCTGCCCTCGCCGACCTTGGCCTTCGGCACGCCGGTGCCGTCACGAGTGTCCAAGAGGCGCTTGGGCTGCATGCCGGTGAAGACCGAGCCGGTGCTGTCCTTGAAGTACCCGGCGACGTCGGCGATGAGGTCGACGGAGCCGGCGCGGTTGTAGAAGGTGATCTTGCCGTCCTTGACGGGGACGATGACCATGTTCGGTACGGTCTGGCCGGCGGTGAAGTTGAGGTTGGACGCGGCCGTACGGGTCGTCCCGTACGGGTAGACGGATACGAAGCTCGACGAGCTCGCGTTGGTCGCGGTCACGTTCATGGCGACGGCGGTGACGCCCGGCTCCCTGATGGTCAGCGTCACCGTCTTGCCGGCACCGACCTTGGCCTTCGGCACGCCGGTGCCCGTGCGGGTGTCCATGAGACGGCTCGGCGTGACGGGCTGGTACTCGGCGCCGGAGGTGCCCTCGGTGTAGTACCCGGCGACGTCGGCGAGCAGGTCGACCGTGCCGCTGCGGTTGTAGAACTCGACCCAGCCGTTGACCACGGGGACGGTGACCAGGTTCGGGACGGTCTGCCCGGCCTTGAAGTTGAGGTTCGAGGCGGAGGTGCGCTGCGTCCCGTAGGGGTAGACGGAGACGAAGCTCGTCGCGGTGGCGTTGGTGGCGGTCACGTTGAGGACGACGGCGGTGAGCTTCTCGGCGGGTACGCCGGCCACGCCGCCGACCTTCAGCTTCACCGTGCTGCCCGGGTTGACCTTCGCCTTGGGGACGCCGAGGCCCTCACGGGTGTCCATGAGACGGGTCGGGGTCACCGGCGTGTAGGTGCCGGGGACCGTGGTCAGCGTGCTGCCCTTGATCCAGAAGATTCCGTAGGGCGTCTGTGTGGAGCCCACCCCGTCCTGCGGCCGGGCGATCAGCTCCCAGCGGTAACTGCCGGATTCGAGAGTGCGGCCCCGTGCGTCCTTGCCGTCCCAGGTCACGCGAACGGCGGCGCCGGTGCCCTGGGTTCCCTCGAAGACGCGCACGGCCTCGCCGTCGGACTTCAGCAGGGACAGCTTCCAGGAACCCACAGGCTTGGAGAACCGCCACGACGGGGACCAGGTGGCCGTCGGCTCCATGGCGGAGCCCTCGAAGGTCACCGGCGGGACGGACTCACCCAGCGCCTGGAACGGCTGGCGGGCGATGCCGACCTGCTTGACGCGGATGTCGTGCTTGGCGTCGATGTACGCCACACCGCCACCGAAGCGGTCCACCGTCCAGGTCGAACGGCGACCCGAACCGGAGGCCGAGGCGGGCACGTCGGCGAAATCGGAGGTCTGGCCGGTGGCCGCGTCCGTCAGCCGCAGCTTGTCGCCCTCGTGCCGGACGACGAAACCGTCGCCGAGCAGGGCCTCACCCGTGGGAACGGGGACGCTCTTCTTCAGCGAGTGGTCGTAGACGCCGGCCTTGTCGGCGCCGCAGGCCCAGTACAGCCAGTTGCCGACGGCCTGGAGTTCGCTGGGCTCGCAGCCGGAGCCGAGGTCGACGGCGGGGGACGGTTCCGTCCCCCGGATGCTGACCGAGTTCACCTTGCCGGTGGTGTCGGCGGGCTTCCAGACCCGGTCCTTCCAAAGGGCGGCGGCGGAGTTCTGCAGGGTGAGCCTCACGCCCGGCTGGTCCTGGGGGGCGTTGCCCTCCAGGTCGACGGCGTACGTGGTGTCGCCGGCGGCCACCAGGGCGGAGTCGCCCGAGGTGTCCAAAATGCGGTGGCCAAGGGTGCTCGCGGGAACATCGACCGAGCGGTACGTGCCCGTGCCGGTCGTCGTCCGCAGCCGGCTCCCCGTCGAGTACACCGACTCGCCGTCGCCGAGCGACGCGAGGCCGGCGGGCGCCGTGCCCGTGTCGTGGCGCAGGGTCGCCTCACTCGCCGTGGGCGTGCCCGACACGCTGGTGTCGACGTCGTAGAGGCCCGAGGTGTTGCCGGGAAGCGAGGCGCCGCGGAAGCTGAGCCGTCCGCCGCCGAGCGCGAGGCCCGTGAAGGTGGCGGGGACCTGCGGGACCGCGCGCACCTTGCTGACCTGGAGGGCGCCGTCGGGGCCGACGGCGACGCGCTGGACGGCCCAGTCCTTCGCACTGGTGCCGCCGGTGACGAGGAGGCTGCCGTCGGGGGCGGCGGCGAAGTGCGCCGTGGCGTGGGGGAGGAGGTCCTTGACCGCCGTGGTGCCCTTGCGCACGGCCTGGAGCTTGCCGCCGAAACCGTCAAGGGTGCGCTTGGTGAAGACGACCCAGTCGCCGACGACCGTGTACGCGGTGCCTTCCTCGAACTTCGGCGCGGGCAGGTCGACATCCGCCATGGGGTCGGTGCGCGGCGCCATGGACAGCGTCTTGTCCCAGTAGCTGGAGACGAGGACGTGCTCCGAGCCCATGGTGAATCCGATGCCCTCGCCCCCCGACACGTGCTTGAACGAGCCGGTCCGGAATTCGAGCAGGTAGTCGCTGTTCGACTGCCCCGGTTCGCGGTTGAAGCGCAGGTGGGCACCCTCGCTGTCCTGGGCGAGGACGATCACCTCGGCGAACATCTCGGGCATCTTCACCGTCGCCCGCTCGACCGGCTTGCCGTCCACGACCCCGTACAGCTGGATCGCGTCGAGGTAGAGGCCGTCGGCGCGCCGGGTCGATGAGACGACGGTGTCGGCGTTGTAGGCGCCGGTCCACGACCGTCCCTGCGGCAGCGTCACCTGGAGGCTCGGCTGCCCGGTGGCGAGGTCGGTGACGGAGACGCGGTCCAGGTCCGCCACGACGGGGTCGGCCTCGGAGGAAGCGTGCAGGCCGGAGTGCCCCTTGGCCTGCTCCTCGGTGATCGGCTTGGTCGCGCCGGTGGCCGCGTCCGTCCAGAGGTAGCCGGTCGTGCCCTCCTGCTTGTGGGCGTAGCCCGTGGCGCCCGCCTGGAGGAGCTCCTCGCCCCGGGGCTCGAAGCGGCCGGGGTTCGGGACGACGACCTCGTCGTCGGCGGTGGCCCCGGCCGGTACGGCGGCGGCCGGGCTCGTGATGGCGGCGCAGAGGCCGATCGCGATGCCCAGGGCGGTCGTGGCGGCTACCGCGTTGCGGGCGTGTATGCGTGCGTGGCGTTGCATGGGGTTCCCCTCCCAAAGGTCGAGAGCGGGCGTTTCGAGGGCGTCCGGCGCGACCTTGAGAGGCCCCCCCTGCCGAGCCCTCCGCCCGGAGCGGCGATCGTAACAGGAAGTTTCGAACCTGTTCATTTTGTACCGCTCCTGGTTTCTCCTCGACCGGCAGGCGCGTGCGCCGCCCTCGGGAAGTCCTCAGCGAGGACGCCGGGCCGGGCTCGCCCGGTTCCACGAACGGCCGGGTACTTTTCTGCGGGACTCAGCCTCGGCCCAACTGCATGGCGTACGCGGCGTCCGGCACCTCGGAGCGAACTGCTCGGGGTGGGTCAGCTCGGTGCGGCGACGGTAGAAGCCGGTGATCGTGTCGTTCAGGATCCGGTTCGCCGGCGATGGGTTGGGCATGGAGTCAGGAGCGTCGCGTCGGTCCCGCAGCCGAAGTCCTGCGGTGCGCAGAGACACGGCGTTGTTCCGGGCGAAGAGGGCGGCGGGCGGCGCCGCCGGCTCGGGCCGGATCACTTGCTTCTGCGGCGGGCTCGGGGCGTTTCATGTCCCCCTCACTCCTTCAGGTGTCATCTCAGCGTGTACGAAGCCCAGGCCGCGGCGGTGACGTCAAACGCCTCGGCGACCTGTTCGGCATCGGCCCCCGGCTGCTGTGGATCTGGACGGCATCCGCATGCCGCAGCTCCACCTGCTCTTCCCCGCTCCCGGGATCGGTCCCGAGGTTGCTGCCCGGAGTCTGGGGCGCGATCGGCGGCGGCGTATGCCGAGCGGCCCCGATCACGCGGGCTTCCGGCAAACGCCGCCACGTCGGACGCCGGTTCGTGAAGAACAACCGGCTCAACCGCGTCGGGCATCTGTGGGCCTTCGCCTTCTCAGCGGTTCATCCGACCGGACGCCCACTACCGGCGCCACCGGGCAGGAGGGGACTGGCGCATGCGGGCTCTGCGGTACCCGTTCCACCGGATGCTCGGCCGGCTCCGCCCCTGCCTCCTGGCACGCATTCCATTCGATGAAGAGATTGCCTTCCCCGCAGAGCTCCAGCTAGCGGGACAGCTACTGCGTGAACAGGATGGGGCGGCTTGTTCAGGGCGTCAGGGGGGATGATCATTCGGTCATGAGACCCGAAGTGCAGACGTTCGTCGCTGACGGACCGCTTCCCGACTGGGACGCGAGCGAGGAAGAGATCGACCGGCGTGAACGCCGGCTTACGGCGATCTCCCGCCCAGTCACCCCCGAAGAGGCCGCTGCCCTGGCCACCTGCTTCGGCCCCGACGACTGCTTCGGCCTCGCATGGACGCTCGTGCACTTGATCGAGACGGCTCCCGGCCCAGTGCCACAGCTGGAGGATCCGGGTCCGGAAGCCGGCGACTGGGCCGAAGTTTTGCGGGCGCGGTGGGGCGGCGAGCACCCCACGACTTGACGGCTCAACTGCATGAGGTGTCTTACTCTGTCGCATCGCGGAAGCCGACCGATTACCGGGCGGTGATGCCCTTGAAGCCGGAGCCGAGTCCGCGCCGCCTGCCGCGTGATGCGGCGCCAGGCCGAGGGGCGAGGGCCGCGACCACCGCCGGGGCGGCCTGGGGGTGAGGCCGGCGCTGGCCTGCTGGCCCATCTGCGGGAGTGAGCGGGAGATCTCAATCCGATGCGGTGGCCGCGGAGATGAAGTGGTCGACGACGTCGGTGAGGCGGGCTTGCCTGCGGTAGGCGGCGCGTGACCGGCCGGCGCCGTTGCCGGCAGCGCGCACGCCTGACCAGAGCGTGTTCACCAGTTCCGCGTCGCAGTGCTCCTTCAAAAGGCGTCACACCCATGCCAGGAGCTGGTCGACCTGGTCGACGGCGGGGGACAGGCGGCCGGTGGACAGGTCGATGCCCCCGCCGGCCAGGCCGTCGCGGGTCCCGCGCGCCGGCAAGCGGCGCGCAGCATCTCCGGCCCCGGCCCGGACAATTGGGCCGCCGGCGGTGGTGGCCTGCATGCCGACGGTGCCGCGGTGGTCTCGGACTCGCTCGGTGAGGGGCTGACAGGCCTAGCTGTATTGCCCTGTGAGGTTGGGGACGCGGCTGGCGGGCGGTTTGCCTGCGAGTGCGGTGTGTCCGCGGTGGTGATTGTAGGAGTGCAGC
>NZ_JBIWIU010000015.1:0-146431 GCF_044764755.1 Streptomyces sp. NPDC093600 | reverse complement strand
CCATCCGGGGGGTCCGCACGCGCCTGGTCGGCCCGGGGGGGGGGGGGGGGCCCCGGGGCCGGGCCCCCCCCCCCCCCCCGCGGGGGGCCCCCCCCCCCCCGGGGGGGGGGGGGCCCCCCCCCCCCCCCCCCACCTCTCTCTTTCTCTGGAGTCACCCCGTCATGCAGAACGCACCTGTTTCTTCGTTGGTCGGGGAAGAGTACGAGGTCGAGGTCGGCCCCGTGGCCCACGGCGGCCACTGCATCGCGCGGACGGAGGCGGGCCGGGTCCTCTTCGTCCGGCACGCGCTGCCGGGCGAGCGGGTCGTCGCCCGGGTCACCGAGGGCGAGGAGACCTCCCGCTTCCTGCGCGCCGACGCGGTCACCATCCTGGAGGCGTCCAAGGACCGGGTGGAGGCCCCCTGCCCCTTCGCGGGTCCCGGCAAGTGCGGCGGCTGCGACTGGCAGCACGCCAAGCCGGGCGCCCAGCGCCGCCTGAAGGGCGAGGTCATCGCCGAGCAGCTGAAGCGCCTGGCCGGGCTCACCCCCGAGGAGGCCGGCTGGGACGGCACCGTCATGCCGGCCGAGGGCGACAAGCTCCCGGCGGGCGAGGTCCCGCAGTGGCGCACCCGCGTCCAGTACGCCGTCGACGCCGAGGGCCACGCGGGGCTGCGCAAGCACCGCTCGCACGAGGTCGAGGTGATCGACCACTGCATGATCGCGGCGGAGGGCGTCAGCGAGCTGGGCATCGAGAAGCGCACCTGGGAGGGGATGGCCTCGGTCGAGGCGATCGCCGCCTCGGGTTCGGGCGACCGCCAGGTGATCCTCACCCCGCGCCCGGGCGCCCGCCTGCCGATCGTCGAGCTCGACAAGCCGGTCTCGGTCCTGCGCGTCGACGAGAAGGACGGCGGGGTGCACCGGGTCCACGGCCGCCCCTTCGTCCGCGAGCGCGCCGACGACCGCACGTACCGCGTCGGCAACGGCGGCTTCTGGCAGGTCCACCCGAAGGCCGCGCAGACGCTGGTCCTCGCGGTCATGCAGGGCCTGATGCCCCGCAAGGGCGACACGGCCCTCGACCTCTACTGCGGCGTCGGCCTCTTCGCCGGCGCGATCGCCGACCGGGTCGGCGACCAGGGCGCGGTCCTCGGCATCGAGTCCGGCAAGCGCGCCGTCGAGGACGCCCGCCACAACCTCCAGGACTACGACCGCGTCCGCATCGAACAGGGCAAGGTCGAGAGCGTCCTCCCGCGCACCCGGATCACCGAGGTCGACCTGATCGTCCTGGACCCGCCCCGCGCGGGCGCCGGCAAGCAGACGGTCAAGCACCTGTCGGGCCTGGGCGCCCGCCGCATCGCTTACGTGGCCTGCGACCCGGCGGCCCTGGCGCGGGACATCGCGTACTTCAAGGAGGGCGGCTACCGGGTCCGGACGCTGCGGGCGTTCGACCTGTTTCCGATGACGCACCACGTGGAGTGTGTCGCCATCCTTGAACCGGCCGCGAAGGGCTCCTGACCTGCGGTTTCTCCCGTGCGCATTATGTGCGGTGTGGGCGTTACGGGCGATATCTTGACGCTGAAATGACGCTCGTGACGCTCAAATGACGCTCGTTTTGACGGGACGTCACGTGGCTGATCGTGCAGGTCACGTTGACTGGGAGGCGCGCTCCCGTGGGCTGGTTTTGCGGGAGCTTGAAGAAGATTCCGCCGGGTTACGGGGCCCGCCGCTGGTTGCGGTGGCAGGCGCGCTGCTGCCGTACTTCAGCGGGCCGGACGTGTGGCGGAGCGGGCGTCAGCAGGTGGGGCCGTAGGGGCTCCAGTGCCCGAGGAAGGGCTTCAGGTCGTCGGGGCGCGGCTCGGGAATGTCGGGCAGCCGGGGCGGTGTGTTCAGTGGGTCGAGGCGCTCGACGCGGGCTGCTGCCCAGTCGACCCAGGCTTCGGCTTCGGTCCGGGTCTGGCCTGGGGGCATGGCCTCGACCCGGGTGCGTACAGCGTTCACGTACTCCGTCAGTCGGGTGGCGTGACGCCATGTTGCTTCCTGCGCCTCGAAGTGCCTGACGCGGTACGCCTCGGCGTACCGGATTCGGGCTTCTTCCATGGCGGCTTCCCAGCGGATGCGCTTCTGGCGTGCCACTTCGATCTCGTCCAGGCGTCTGCGTTCAGCAGCTTCGCCGCGGAGGGTGACCTCCTGGGCGATCTCGGCGAGCTGGTCTTCCAGGGGACGGCCGGGGGTATCGGACCATTCGCTGGCCCGATGCGGCTGGCCGCCGCTGAGGACGAAACGGAGGCGCTCGGACGGGGTGTAGTCGAAGCGGGGGATCCTGACCCACGAGTCCTTCTTGGCCGCGGCGAGCTCCTTCTCGGTGGCGACGTGCTCGGTCCGGTCCTGCTCCTGGAGGACAAGAAACCCCACAGTCTGGCCCTGCGCGGTGATGGTGAAGTGGGGAGATGCCCTACGACGGCGATGAGACGGGGGCGTGAAGCCGGTCTGTCCTGCCGAGCTGGAATGCCCTTCGGCCTCGGCAGCGATGATCAGCGCCTGGACGAGCCGGAGGGCACGTCCTTGGACGGGCTTCGTGAGGCCCAGTGGCTGTTGTTCGTTCTGCATGGCCCGGACCACGGTGTGCGGCCGCGTGAGCCGGGAGGGAACGGGGACGGGTTCGAGGACGGCGAGGCGCCAGGCGGGGATGTCGACGAGCTTGATCTCGTACCCGCCCTGGCACCAACCCCCGTACAGCTCCTTCGTCTCCGGGACCTTTCCGGACCTGCGTGCCGCGGCGACGCGGGATGGCCACTTCTCCAAGTCCGGACCGCTGCCGCTCTTGACGATTCTGCCGCCGGCCTCCGCGAGCTCTTGCAGCAGCTGCTCCGTGAACGTCACCCGCGGCTGTGATGGAGGGCTTGACCTCCGCCCAGCGGCCGGAGTTTCCTGCGCTCGGGTGGACTGGGGTCGTGGAGCGGCGGCCTGGGTCTTCGGCGGGTGTGACCCGCGGGGAGGGTACGCGCCGTGCGCCAGGTAGTGCTGGCCAGCACTCGTCAGGGTGACGCTCCACTGCCCGGCCTTCCGGGAAACCGTGGCCAGGCCCCGGTTCTGCAGTGCCTGACAGGTGCTCTTGTAGGAGCTGGTCTCCCAAACGCCGGCAGGGCACCCGTCTTGCACCCACTGCAGCACCGAGAGTTGCCGCTCATTGACCTGCCGATCCAATGGTCCGCCTTCGACTTTAGGTTGACGTACGACGGCGGCATGTTGTCAGTTCCGTTCGTCAGCGATGGGTGGTTCGAAGAAATTTGCTCGAACGAGCGGAGTGACGTGGACCGTGTCTATGTCCGCGCGAGCGGCGTCTTCACCGTTGCCGTCGCCTCGGTCCCCGTGACCTGCTGGCGAGTCAGCCCAATGACTTCGGTCGGGTCCTTTAGCCACTGAACTTCGCGCGCAAGCGTTCGTTCTCCTTCTCCAGCGTCTCAACGCGTCGTTCGAGTTCGGCTCGTGTCGGCTTCTTCGGGGGCGGCGGAGGTGTGGGGACCGTGGGCTCCGGTGGCTCGCCGCGCAGTCCGATGGGTTCGAAGGCCACGATCGTTTGCCAGGCACCTCCGCACTCAGGGCATTTCTTCCTGGACCCTCCAGCATCGATGGGGTCTGTGTACGTGTAATGCGCCTCCGTCTCGATGATGTGGCCGCAGTACAGCCGGACACGCCACCGCATGATCTCGTGGTCGGCCTTCTTGAAGGACTGCATCAGCTTCGCGACGTTCTCGAACGCCTGGCGGCGGCGCTCTGCCATCGCCGGGTCTGCCCGGCATTTGGCATTGTCCTCTTCGACCTGTCGTCGAATGGATGCGCTGCTCTCCTTGCTCTGCTTCTGACGGCGGTGGTCCCTGGGGGTGAGTTCGTACTCCTCCAACGGAACCCCGCTGCTTCGGTATTCGACTTTGCGCATGACGGTCAGCGTAGAAGCGGTGCCTACGCGGCCGTGGGGAAGAACGGTCTTGGTCAACCAGCTTGCGGATTCTGCCCATGAGTGACTGCCGGGGTGCGTGTCGCGTACGCTCCGAGGCCAGCCGCGTGGGCTTGCGTGGTGTGGCGGCGATGGCCGCTCTGAAGCAAGCCATGGGCTACCGCCGACGAGCAACCGACGGTCCCGGTCAAGCCGCCGCCAGGCGCAAACCCAACACCGCCGCCCATCCACTCGAACGAAACAAGAGCAGACGGATTCCCGCCAGTTAGCCGGTTTTGATCAATCGGTGGCTCAGTACGTGCGCTGTTGGGCAGTATGCCGTCCTGGGGTGTTGATCGGTTGAGGGAAGCGGAGGGGGAACATGGCGATCAGTGTGCTGCCGTTGGCTGCGGAACAGACGGAGCTATTGAACGCGGTCATCGCTTTGGGCGACCGGTACACCAAGTATCTGGGTCTGCTGACGCCGCCTGCCTACCGTAAGCACGCCGAGGACGACGGCCTGCTGGTGGCCCTGGATGGCGAGGAGGTGGTCGGCTACGCGCTCTTCGGGTTGCCCAAACGGAGTCTGCATGTGCGGCTGGCTCACTTGTGCGTGGCAGAGGAACACCGAGGCAAGGGTGTCGCTCGTGAGTTGATCGAGGCGATCCGAGCGCGGCACGCTCATCGGCTCGGCATTCGTGCGAAGTGCCGGCGCGACTACGGGCTCAGCGACATGTGGACGGCGCTGGGCTTCGTTCCCAGGGGAGAGACCCTGGGGCGGGGACGTCGTGTGCCGGGCTCCAGGTGCTGGTGACGCGCGATCCCGCACTGGCGGCTCTGGCGGACATCGCCTGGGACGTCGCACGGGTCAAGGTCGTCTCGCCGGCGGTGGTCACGCTGCATGTGGACGAACTGCGCCAGGCCCAGGTGTACCGTCCTGCGGATCTCATGGGCACTGCCTTCTCCGCCGAGGAGATCGTGCCAGGCAGTGAAGGAGGGCTGGTTGCCTTCTTCGATCAGGCTGAGGGCGACCGTGGAACGGCCTTCGCGGAGCGGCTGAAAAGTCTCGCCGATGACGGGGTGCTGTGGCGCAGGGAGCTGCTCCGAGACGGAGAGGGATATCCGGTAGCCCTCTACGCCTGGGCCATGGACGGCCGCACGCTGAACGTCGCGTTCCTCCGCACGGCATCGCACCCGCTGGAGGAGACACTTGCACGGCAACTGCTTTTCATGCTCAAGCGGCTCGGCCGAGAGCGAGGGGCGCAGGCGGTCCGTATCACCGATCCGTTCCTATCGCCGGTAGCAATGTCGGCTGCCGGTGCCGACGGCTTCACCGAGGACGAGAGCGGCTTCACCGCACTCTTGGTCGACGTCTGCGGACCTGCTGAGGTCGTCTCGGAGAAGGCAGCGGAGATCGCGGTCCGGATGAGGCGATCGACGCCACGGCTGGATGATCGCGTGTCGCCCGAGATCGCGAGCATGGCCGAGCGGGTGTGGTGGCCGGCCAAACTGATCGACACGGCCCTGCCCTCCTTCATCGCACCCATCAAGCCGCGCTGGTCCACGGAGCTCTTCGACGTTCCGGCCATGCTCGTTCCCCGGGATGACGTCCTGGGCATCAGCCGCGAGCACGTCTACTACCGCTCGTCCGGACACCGAGGAGAGAGCGTTCCCGCCCGGATCCTGTGGTACGTCAGCGAGGGAACTTCCGGTCAGCAGGGCAAGATGGTCATCGGCTGCTCGCGCCTCGACGAGGTGGTCATCGACGACCCCGACACCCTCTTCTCGCGATTCGAACACCTGGGCGTATATGGTCATGCCGAAGTGCGTGCCGCAGCCGATGTGTCGGGCAAGGCCATGGCGTTGAGGTTTTCGGACACGGAGATCTTTCCCGTACAGGTGACGCATGCACGAGTGACCGCGTTGGCCAAGGGGCTGGGGCTACGGTGGGTACCGCCGATGCAGCTATCGAAGATCAGCAACGCGCTGTTCCAGGCCATGTACGAAGAGGGGCACCGAAAGACGTGAGTGATCCGGAGCGCGCGATGCTGCTGTCCGTCCACCCTCGGTTTGCCACGGCGATCCTGGCTGGGACCAAGACGGTGGAGGTCCGTCGGCAGCGCGTCGCCGCCCCGCCTGGAACGCCAGTACTCCTCTATGCGACCGCGCCCACGATGGCCATCGTGGGCATGGCACGGATTGCTTCCGTGCAGGTGGCCTCCCCTCGGGAGGTTTGGTCGTCCAGTCGCACGAGTGCCGGGATCAGTCAGCGTGAGTATGACGAGTACATGAGCGGAGCGACTCAGGCCAGCGGTCTGTCACTCGAAGAACCGATCACCTTCGAGGACCCGGTACCGCTGGCCGCGCTGCGAGCCTCCGGGACGTTCCACCCGCCGCAGAGCTACCGGTACTTGACCGGTGAAGACCTCCGGAAGGTCGCTGAGGTAGCACCGGTGACCGGGGCGGCCCTTCAGGTCGCATTGAACGACCTGACGCCGGCCTAGGCCGATTGCACCCCCCTCAACGTGCGGGCGAGGTTGCGCTGACGTCGGGGCGGCCTACGGGCATGGGGCTGCTCAGGACTTGCGTTGAGCAGCAGAGCCAGGACCTTGCCACCCCCACACCGGAGCCGATGGCCCCGACCAGGTCCCGGCGAGAATGCGGCCCATGGTGCGTGCACGCCGTGTACTTGAAAACCGTGACCGCAACAATGTGGCCCAGCGCGATGATCAGGACGGACAACGAGGCGATCGGGATGGTCCAGAGGCCCTCCTAGCGTGGGGCCCGCGGCGCTCGGCTTGGTGTCGCAGTCGGAGTGGCAGGAAAAGTCCCCTTGCCCCTCCGACTCCGGACCAGCCGTGAACACGCACCACGTCAGCAACCGCTTCAACCCGCGTGTCTTCCCCGGCCCTGTCGGCTGGACGCCGTCCGCGGTCACCCGGTCACTCACCGGCGCCCTCCTCTGCCGCGGATTCGTCGGTGTCGTCCTCGTGCGGCAGGACGTATTGCGTGGTTTTCATCGCCAGGTGGAGCGGCAGAGGGAGCTTCAGCGTCACGTTGTAGTCGGGGGCGCGTCGCAGTTGGTGGGTCACGGCAGCCCAGGTCCCGGGTTCAGCTGTCTCCTCCTCCGGCACAGCGAGAACTGCGATCTCCAGTGCCGTCGGGTTCCATGCGTTGGTCCCCGTGTCGATAACCGGCTCCGGCTCCTTGTCCTCGGCGCCCTCCTTAGGCTTCTTCTTCACAGGGATCCGGGTCGCGATCTTCGAGGCGGTCTTAACGGCGTGCTTGGCCGTGTGCGGTTTTTCGCCGGTGCTGTAGTACACGCGGTGGTCACCGGCAGCGTCCGGACGGTGCCAGAGGCCGCTCGCGAAACCGTGATCGTGGGAGTCGTCGTCCGGCGCGAACCACTGGGGGGTTTCATCGGACGCGTGGTCGCGTACCCGTACATGGCACAGATTCTCGCCGTACAGAGTGATGTGCTGCGCCGGGTTGGGTCCGAACTGAAGGGCGTCTAGGCGCAGGCGTCCGTTGGCCAACCACGGCCAGTGCAGACGGGAGTTCTGTGCGTGGGAGAGCAGCAGGACGGGCCGGTCACGCAAGCTGTAAAGCATCGCCCGCACGAACTGTGCCGTCTCAGCCCGCTGATCCTCCAAGTCGGGAACCCATGTCGTGGTGCGCTGCTGCTCGCCCCTCTCCTCTTCGGTAATAAGACCCGCTGGGTCCCCGTCCTCCTCTCCAGTTTCGTCGACGGCCGCACCGTCGTCATCGTCGAACTGCTCGTACTCTCCCGGGACCTCGGCATGTCGGGCGAGAGAAAGTAGCAGTTCCCGATAGGGAATCCAGTCCCCGCTCTCCGGATCCCATCCCGTGACCGAGCCGTTAGCCGCGCTCACCCGGACGGCGACAGGTGCGGTTCGGCGTGTGCGGGTCGGGCCGTCGGCGCGGCGCTTCACCATCCACAGTGCGACGTACTCCAGGTTGTCGGGCAGTTCGTCCACACTGTGCTCCGGAACGGTGCACACTCCCAGCTGGCGAAGAACGTGCGACCAGGTCTGCTGGGCTCGGTGGGCGATGTTCGCCTTCGTGGCGGTGCCCCATTTCGAGCTCGGTACCGTGATGAACTTCGTCAGTCGTCCGGCGTCGGCGTAGCCGAGGCGTGCGGCGAACTTGGGGTCCACGATGTCGGGCCGGTAGGACTTCGGGTGGCCGATCTCGATCACGACCGCCTGGACGTCCGGGCGCCCGTCACGCTCGCATAGGTCGGCGATCTCCCGCCGTCGGGTGCCGATCGCTGCGGGGAGGTTCTTGCGCTGAGGCCGGCCGTCGGGGAAAACGAGTCGGGCGGCGACGAAGTCGGCATCTTCCAGGTACAGGCGCACCGTCAGCTCCGGAGTTGTCCAGGAGCGCTCAGGGCCGGTCCCACCTTCTCCGTCCAGGCCCAGGAGATCTGCCAGCTGTTTGACCAGGGCGTCACGGGTACGAGGGTTCTGCCAGCGGGCCTCGGCGACCAGGGGCGCGCCGCCGAGTACCCGTGCCACGGCAACACGCCGGCCAAGCTGCTGCTCGCGCTCGAACTCGGCTTTCTTTAGAGCCTGTTCCTCCTTCGTCTTGGCCGTGGGAGTCCTGGGCAGGTTGCGCGGGACGAGGGCATAGTGGCTGCGAGTGAAGTCACCGAGCCGCGTGAGATACGGGGTGAATGCCTCAGCTGCCCAGTTGGTGAGCGGGGAACGGTCGCGTGGCATGAGGCCGGTTCCGACGCCGTGACCGCCCATCGAAGTGGCGTGCACGACACCGATCTCGATGCCGTCTTTCCCCGCGATCCAAGTGTCGGGGTTCTCCTGTACCGCTGCCGCGTCGGGAAGCTCGCGGGAGAAGCGGAGGCGACCGAGCATGCCCTCCGGGCCGCCGCGCACCCATTCGGGGAGGGCGGTGCGCCGGTCGGTGGCCAGTCGGCTAACCGCGAGCCGAGCGGTCCCTGACGTCTGCGCCAGCCAAGGCTCCTGTGCGAGCAGGTACGCCGACACGGACCGCCGGTAGGGCATGGGAACGGGGCCGCCGGTGCGCCAGCGGCGTACCCCCGTGCGGACGTGAAGGCGGAAGTCGGCGAAGGGCACGGTCTGCACGGTGAGTGCGATGACGAACGAGAACTTCCACCATGCTCCGTCATCGTCTTGGTGGTCTCGCGGGGGCCAGGACACGAGCTCCGCGCCGCGTGCGGCCGCGGCGATACGGAACTCCATCTCGACGTTCTCGAAGCGGTACGGGTCCAGCTTCGTGATGTTCTGGGCGAGGGCGTCCGGCAGGAGCTGGTAGACGAGTGGGTCCGGCTCGAATGTGCCGCCTGGTGAGGTGTATCCGGCGAAGAGGTCCACCTCGTGCGGCTGCCAGCTCAGTCCAGCCACGTCCAGCGAGGCGCTGAGTTTGATGGCCCTCTCTGTGATCTCCGGATGCTTCGCGCGTGAACGCGGAGTGTGCAAGTCACGGATCCAGGAGTGGATCAGCTGACGCATGACGGGGACGGGCAGCGGCTCGTACGCGTACAGCCAAGGGGTGTCGTCGTCCAGCGTGGCACCGCGCGCCACGCATAGGAGGTCGGGAGCGACCGCACGGATGACTTCGTTCAGGCGGCGGATCGGGACCTGGTTGATCTTGTCCGGTTCTCGTTTGCCGATCCTGTAGAAGTCCAGCACCTCCTGCCGCCAGGCGGCGGGGAAGGCCAGGCCGTGCGGTCGGCGGACGAACTCCTTACCTCGGACGCGCTCGAACGCCGCGAGTCTGACCGTGGAGTAGGAGGGCATGTACGGAATCCCTTCATGTTCTCGTGTTGCGAGGTCGCCGTGCGGCTCAGTCGATTGGGTTAGGGCTGGACGGGACGATCCCCGTGAGCGCGGTGTGCAGGGGCTCGTACAGGGCTTTGACGAGCGCCCGGTCGAGGGAGGAGACCGGCGTATCATCGGGCGTCGGTGCGTCGCCCGGCGGGGTGAGGTAGGGGTCCAGTACGTGCCGCATGGCGAGCAGAAGGCTTGTCCGCCAGGTGTCCGGCGTCGCGTTGCCCGCGGCCGCGCGAGTGGCGAATGGGGCGTCCACGAACACGACGCGGGCGGGGACACCGCCGCGCACGAGTCGGCCGATGACCTGCCAGATCACGACCAGCTGGTCCCAGGTGAACGAGATCTTCTCGTCCTCGCTCAGCCGGCTCCAGGCCAGAGGATGGTTAAGGAGGTGCCGCCAGTGTGCGCGGGCCCGGGTTCGGAACTCCGCACCGGCGTCGTCCAGACTCGGCTGCGCGCGGACGAACGCGTCGAAACTACCGTTCCGTTGCATGCGCGCGGCCCAGTCGTTCACAGCCTGCACGGCCAGGCCGATGTCGTCGGGGCGAGGGTGGGGGCGGGCGAGGAAGAACACCGAGCCGATCGCGGCGACTCCCCGGTCAAGGATGTTGTGGCCGCGTTCGACGGCGAGAAGAGGCGCAATGAGAATCTCCGTGCCGGTCGAGGCGAAGGTCGCCACGTCACCGCGGCGCAGGGTGACGACCGCGCTGCCGCCGAGGCCCGGGTTCGGGTTGGAGCGCTGCTCGTGTTCCTGTTCCGCGTCGTCGGGGACCAGGCGGCATACCTTTCCGGCCCATCGTGGGATGCGGTTGAGAATGTCCGAGGCACGGCGCGCCTCATCGTAGGAGCCGGTCAGGACGAGGAGCCGGCCGCGCCGGTCATCGTTCACGGCGGCGAGTTCCTGCTCGAACACACTGGGCTTGCCGTCGACGGAGCGTCGGGCCAGTCGGTCCAGCATCTGTTCCAAGACGAGGGGACGCAGGTGGGGCTTGGCGCCGGACAGCTTGAGGGGTCTGCCGTCAGGACCGGTCAGGAAGCGGGTGGTGAACACCGTCTTGTTGATGGCCGCGCGCTCCGCCGGCGGGGGCTTGAGCAGGGCCCCGACGTCGGTGAGCACGTGGTAGCGCGTGGACCGGCCGGCCCAGCTGGTGCCCGACATGAGTAGCACATTCGGCCCGGGAAGCCCATCGGCCACGGTTAGCTCTGGCAGTTGCAGGAGCAGTTCGCGGCCGTTTCCCGCGCAGCGGAAGAAGCGCAGTTCGCCGCTGCGCAACTGTCCCAGGCTGGCGTCCTCGGACAAGAATTGGAACCCGAGGATGTTGCCCATGGGCGATTCGGGGACCAGCGGCCGGTAGTCCTCGGGCGGGCGGCGGGACAGCACGTTGCTGGACGCCTCGAAGTTGAGAGCGGCCTCGACCCTCGGCCACATTTCCGTCAGCAGGTCGAGCCGGGTGTGGAGGGCCGATAGGAGCAGGGTGAACTCGAAGCGCAATACCTGATCCGAGACGCTGCTCTGCGCCTTGGATACGGCGTCGCCCACCAGCGCGAGCAGCTCCCGCTCGACGAGGCGGCGAGCGTTGCGGGGGCGCATGGTGTGCAGGAGTTGACGTGTGAGTCGTACCAGTCCGTCGACCCGGGGGTCGTGGTGTTCCGTATCGCCGAGCGGGTCGTCACGGAACGCGTCGAGAACGGCCACGACCCCGTCGCGGCGCGGGTCGCCAGTGGGACCCAGTGCTTCCGGCTTTCGAGTCTCGGGCGCTTGCGCCTCATCGTCCTCGTCGGCGATTCGCCCGATGTCCTCGTCCCACTCGGGAGCGGGGCGGTCGGGGGTGTCGGCCGCGTCGGCATGGGAGTCGGACGGGCTGCCGAACCACTCCGCGATCAGCTTGTACTGAAGGGTCCATGAGCTGAAGTAGTCGGACTCGACCCATTCGCGCAGGTTTCTGTGGCGCAACAGCATGTGATAGATGCGGTCGGCGGCGACCGTGACCGTGTGCAGGGCCGCGGTCCATTGCATGACGGTGGAGTCGGACAGCTGGATGCGTCCGCCTCGGGCCAGCTCGTCGATCTTGTGCTGATGGATCTCGTCAAGCCACGAGTTAGGCGCGCGTCCGGTGAGCACGGCGGCGGGCGCGAACATGGTGTCCAGCTGCATTTGCACGCGATCGGCCTCATCAATGATGATCAAATCGCTGCGCCTGCAGGCGAGTTCGAGGAAACGGATACGCTCCTCGTTCTGGTGGGCTGGAACCGCGCTGTGTACCAGAGCGGCCGGAGTGGCGACCCAGATGTCCGCCGTGACGAGCTCGCGGGCGCCGTGATGGCGCGGACACCGGTGCCACAGGGGGCAGCCGTGGCGCTTGCCCAGGTTCGGGACTTGGCCACCTTCGGACCCGTCGACGGTCAGGGCGGTCAGCGGGCGCCGGGGCGGGCGCCGCTTCGGCGGGAATAGCTGGGTGCAGGGAGCCGCGGGGTAGGTGAGTGGCTCCGCCGCCTCGACTCCGCGCAGGGCGTCGAGCGGGCATGCTGTGCTGAGGTAGTCGAAGCTCAGGGCGTCGTGGGTGAGCAGGGAGGTCCCGTCAGCCTGTGCGGCGAGGCGACGATGGGTGCGCTGCAGGTGCTGCTCCCGTGTGGTTGCCCCCAGCAGGGGGGCGGCCCTAAGGCCGAGCGCGGTGAACAGGGACACCAGATGCAGGGCCTCGGCGACATCGCCCACGACCAAGGTGACCCGCTTGTCGTGGGTGGCCGCCCAGACCGCGAGGATGTCACGCAGGGTGCTCTTGCCGGCTCCGACCATGCCGAGCAGATGCAACATCCGGTCGATCCGCAGCATCTTCCGCTCCGGCGCGAAGTCGCCCGATTCGGGTTCGCGAACGAATAGTTCGATCCTTTTGAGCCTGCGACGCCAGTCGCCGCCGTCAGGGTCGTCGGGCCCGCGCAGTTGATCCTCCATCCACGCTGCGACCGCGACCAGTTCATCCCAGGGCGCCTCCACTGGTTTACCTTCTGAAGTCGCCGCCTGTCCGAGGGCATGGGGCGCAGTTTCCTCGGCTGGCAGCTCCTCAGGCAGCACCACCGAGGTCCACGTGCGGCCCTCAAGGAAGCGCCAGCCACCGGGCTGGGCCAACGGCAGCGTCCGAGTCCGATACGGCGGCGCGGCGGCCAGCGCCCGTCCGTAGATGGCCCATCGGCCGTGAGCGATCGACACACCCCGGCGTCGGGGCGTCTCGTCCCTGCTGTCGAGGTGATAACCGCGTAGCTCCGGCGGCAGCGCCAGGTAGGCATCGAGAGACTGGACCCAAACGCGGCGTCGCCGCAGGGGCCACAGCAGGTGGCGGCCGATCCGCAGTATGCGCTGCTGCTCAGGCGTGCAGGCATGGCCGAGTGCGGAGGCGAAGGGGTATCCACCGAAGAGGGTCCAGCCCGCTTGTGCAGGATGTCCCGGCAGCAGCCGCTCCACCAGGCAGAGGCCGAGTTCGACTTCGCACAGTCGGGATGCCGCGAGCTCCGGCTCGGGATCGTCTGCGAAGTACGGAAGAAGCTCCGCGATGAGGTCGCCGCGCCACTGTTCTCGGTCACGCATTGTCGTCCTCCGGTCGGTCGTCGCTGAAGGGTCCCTGCTGGGCGTTGGCGAGCACGGCCCGAGCCCTCGCCATGAACTGCCGCTGGCTCAGTACGGTCGTGCGACGCCGTACGTCGGTGCTCAGGAATCGGCGGACGACAGCCACGTAGTCGTGGCGCAGGGCTGTCCTGTGGTCGGGGATGACAAGGAACGCCTCGTCGTACGGCGGGTAGGTCGGTAGGGGCACGGCATTGCGTCCGAGCAGCGCCGGGTTGGCCCAGTCCTTGACGTCCACAGCCCACACCCGTCCGTCGGGCAACGTGATCCTCAGGTCGTATGCGTCGTAGTTCGGCCACAGTTCAGGGACGAGGCCGAGGCGTGAAAGGGCCCGCTCAAGGCGGAGTTCGGCGACGCCGGGGGCGGTGACGAACAGGCGCAGCGGCCTAGTGAGCAGCAGTACTCCACCACCCTCGGCCTCGTCGTACGCGGGGCCTACGAGGGCGTCTCCCTTGTGCCGGCAGCGCGCGTTCTCGCACCACCAGCCGCCGTCCCGCATCGGCGCGAGCAGGGTGCGGCAGCGTCGGCACGAGGTGAACCGGCCCCCACGCGCCCATCCGATGGGGGCTGGGAGGTAGATCTGCTCGAGGAGCCCGTCCAGAGGGGCGAAGGCCGGTTCGAGCGCGATCTCGCCGGCCTTGTCCCGGGTGAGCACCGGATGTTCGACGAGCAGGCGCCGGAAGGCGACATAGCTCGTGGGGGCGTTCGCGAGGCGGCAGCGGTCCATCGCCAGGCCGATCAGGGCGCGATCGATCTGTTCGGTCGCAGAGTCGGGCCGGTCGACGGCCCATTCGTAGCACAGGTCCGTGGGCACGCACGCGTCCTCGTCGATCAGTCGGTCCTCCGGGCCTGCCAGACCATCGGGAAGGTCCAGCGGCCATTCCGTCACCGGCCGTTGCCGACACCAGACGAGCAGGTCGCTCACGCTCAGAGGTGGGTCGGCGCCGCGGAGCAGGCAGGCCAGAGCAGTGCGGTCAAGGGCCCGTTGCGCCTCGGGCGGATACGGGAGGGTGAAGGTGCCGAGATCGGACAGGGCATCCAGGTCGAGGACTGCAGTTGCAACAGTGCGGAGCAGGGTCAGTCCGTGGTGTGGGACGAGAGCGGAGTCGGTGGCGGGCACGGCGGTCCGTTTCACTGGAGTTCGCTGGAGGGGGACGAGGCGGGGCGGGCGGCGGTCGCGGGGCACCAACGGGCCACTTCGCATCGAGCACATCGCCTTCCAGGGTTCGGGGCAGACGTACGGTCCCGGTGCCACGGGGCGGCGAGATCGTGGATCACTTGGCGTGCGGTGGCGACCCGGTCGGCCTGGCGGGGGGAGACGAGCTCCAGGTCGGGGCCTGAGGGCCGTAGGACCTCCACCTCGACGCGGGAGCGGCGCGCGTCGCCGCCGAGTACTCCCTCGGCCAGTAGCACCAGGGCCAGCGCTGCCTGTGGGTACTGTTCCAGGATGTCCTTGCCGCCACGAGGTGTGCGGTACTTGGTGCTCTTGGTCTCCCGCCACACCACCGAACCACCGCTGTGGTACAGCAGATCCGGCTTGGCGACGAGCACAACGTCGGCTTGCGGGTCGTGGAAGGTGAGGAGCTGCTCCGCGATCGCCGTTGTTCCCGGATCGGCGTGGCGCAGCGGGCACACGGCCGCGTGGCGGGCGATCAGGCGGGCGCCGAGTTCGGCGTCGTCGCCGGTCAGGTGCCAATCGCCGACACGCCAGTCCGTCCGGTTGGCGGGGGCGTCAGCCACGGTGCAGGGACGCTGGGGTGTTCGCGCGTGCAGATGTTGGAGCCAGGCGTGTACAGCGTGCCCGCGCGCCACGTGACGGTCGTGCTCGATGTCCTTGTCGTACGGCAGATGGATGCGCCGCAGGTGTTCCTGAGCCGGGCAGTTCGCGTACCGGCGCAGATCGGTAACGGACAGGGTACGGCGAGGTCGGGAGGAGTCCGTGATGCCGAGGATGCCGGGCGTGCGTTGCAGGCTGGGGCAGGTAGCGGTCAGCCGGCACGTTGCGCATCCGGCTCCCGGGCGCCGATGCACGGCGTCGACGGTGGCCCGCAGGCGGGGTGCGGCGAGCCGCTGGTACGCGGCTCTCGCTTCATCGGGTGTCCCGTCGAACAACGACCGGACCGAGCCGTCCAGGCACCCGATCTCCACGACCCGGACCCGCTCTGGGGTGACGGCGCCCTGCACGTTGTGCTCGTCACCCCATCGAGTGGGCTCTGCTGCGCGACCGCCGTGAGCGGCGATGTACGCCGCCATGCCGACCTCCGCTGGTTCCCGCTCGCTACGCCCGTGTCGCCCTGGCCGTACGGACCCGAACCGGAGCAGACGCAGTTCGCACACCGTCCTCTCGCGGTTGGCGTAACAGCGTCCCCAGACCCTCAGTTCGTACACCGTGCGATTGCCGTGGGGGTCGGTCGTCGTCTTCGACTGTCTGACCCAGTACTTGGGGTCGGGCAGCAGCTCCTCTTCCGAGTCGAGAGATTTCGCCGCAGCCAGGTACTGGGCTAGGGCATGCTCGGCGTAGCGCTCCAGCCCTGGGTGTGCGGGGCGCACCCTGGCCGGGTCGTCTCGAACCCGACCGAACTCCAGGACGTCGAGCTTGCGCATTACGGCGGCTAGGGCGAAAGGTTCGAAGTCCGCCGGCTTGTAGGGAGTGCGGTGCACGGATCGAAGACGGGGCCGGGCTTTGACGGCCCGCAGTGTGGGGCAGTCCTCCTCTCCCTCCTTCGCACCCCCAGTGAACACTCTGATCAGGCCGGGGTCGCCGGTGATTCCTTCGGGTAGCGGCCAGTCGGTCACTCGCCCTCCCTCACCCACATCGCTGTGAACAACATTCACCGGATGTTACACGCTGCTACGATTCACGCACGGACGATCCGACAAATTCATTGCAGAGAACGGACCTCAGGTGGGTTCACAGAACGGCATCATCGATGGGCAGTACCACCTGGTGCGGCGGCTCGGTGGGGGTGCGATGGGCGAGGTGAGCCTGGCGCATGACCTGAACCTCGGTCGGCAGGTGGCGGTCAAGCGCCTCCACCCACACACCGCCGAACGGGAGGAGGGGCGCTACTCGGACCGCTTCGAGCGCGAGGCCAGGACGACGGCCAGGCTCGGCCGATCCGGGCACTTCCCGCAGGTGTATGCGTTCGGCCGACATGATGGGGAGCCCTATCTCGTCATGGAGTTCATTGAGGGGCCCACCTTGGCGGAACTGGCCACCCGGCATCACCCGCTGCCGTTCCCTGCGGTCACCGCGATCCTGGCCCAGCTCGCCACGGCGCTCGCTTGGTTGCATGACGCCGACCTCGTCCACCGTGACCTCAAGCCGGCCAACGTCATGATCGCGCCGGGTGGTGTCGTCAAGGTGGTGGATCTCGGCATTGTTGCGCTCTCCGATCCCCACGCGACGCGCCTGACAGCTACTGGCCATGTCCCGGGCACTGCGGCCTACATGGCCCCTGAGCAGGCGGCCGACGGACTCACCGAGCCGCGCAGCGACCTTTACTCCACCGGCTGTGTCGGATTTGAACTCGTCACCGGGGAACTCCCCTTCGATGCGCCGACCGCTCACGCGATGGCTCGCTGTCACATCGACCAGGCGCCGCGCAGGACTGCGGATGTGCGCCCGCAGGCGCCACCATGGCTGGCCGAAGTCATCGACCAGCTGTTGCACAAGGATCCGGATCTAAGACCTCGGGACGCTCGGGAGCTGTACGAGGCCCTTCGGTCGCACCTGGCAGTCCTCGAATCACCCGGCTGCCCCGAGCTTGGCGACTTCGATCCGACGTTGCCGTGGGTCCAACCGTGCCCACCGCCGCCCCGGCCGCAGAAGTCACCGCCAGACGTGCAACGCCGGCGCGGATCCGGGCTCGATGCTCTGGCGCGCCGTCATGCACGGCAAGCCGACCTGAGACGCGACGACCTGACACGGGTTCGCACCGAAGCGAGCGAGCTTGCGGCGGATGGCGATCTACGCGGGGCCATCCAACTGATTGAGCAGTGCCTCAAGAACGCGGTAGGTCGCTTTGGCCGTATCGAACCGGGTGTTGTGCGGCTGTGTATCGACCGTGCCGGGCTGCTGCACGAAGAGGGCCTGTTGAAGGAAGCCCACTTCGCGTACGGCGATGTACGTCCCGATGCCGTGCGCGCGTTCGGGGAGGGAAGCCTTGAGGTCCGCGAGATCGACGAAGGTATCGAGGGATGTGAAGAAGACGGCACGTGGGGCTGACCAGCGTCACACGAACTCGACAGGTGACTTTACTGGGCTGTGTATGACATACACGCACGGTAGAACGAGGGTACGCTTCACATCTTCCCCGCAGGGGCTAAGCAGGACTCAGGGAGAGAGGCGTGGCAGAAGAACCGAGCACGGTGACGGCCACCGGCATCGCCAGGATCGCGGGTGTCGGCCGAGCAGCGGTGAGTAACTGGCGGCGGCGCCACCAGGATTTCCCCCAGCCGGTCGCCGGCACATCCGCCAGCCCCGCATTTGATCTGCATGAGGTCGAGCAATGGCTCGACCGGCAGGGCAAGCTCCGCGCCCTCGCGCCTCTCGACCGTCTGGGTCGGTACATCGAGACGTTCGGCGCAGCAGGGCGGCCCGCGGAAGCCATCGCTCTGGTTGGGCTGACGCTCCTGACAGCGCCCGCGGAAGTACCCACTCCGCGTCAACTCGGCGACCGCGCACGGTCGCTCGCTTCGCCCCAGCACGCCGAGATTCTCCTGTCGGGACTTCCGGAGACGTGGTCGCCTGCCCACTGTGAACTCCTCGACGCTGTCCTCCCAATGGCCCGCCAGGAGAGCCGTGTCGGCATCCTGGAGCACCTCCACTCGCAGTATGCGTCGGCCAGGGGCACGGCGGGGCTGACCGCCACCCCCGCTGCCGTGGCCGGCCTGATGCTGGACCTCGCTGGCCCTGCGGCCTCGGTCCTCGATGTCGCCTGCGGCACTGGTACGTTCCTGCGCCCTGTCCTTGAGGAGCCGACTGCCTCCAGCGTGCTGCCGCGGATCCTGGGACAGGACTCCCGCCCCGAGTACGTTCGCATTGCACTCCTGCGTCTGATGCTCCTTCGGCAACAGGTGGGGGTCGACCCGGATGGCGACGATCTGAGCCTGCGCGTCGGCGATCCGCTCCTGGAGGATGCCTTCGCCGAAGAAGGCATCGATGCTGTCGTCGGGAGCCCCCCGCACGGTCTCCAGGACTGGGGCCACGACCGACTCGCCTTCGATCCTCGGTGGGGGTACGGAGGTCCACCCCCGCGCACCGAGCCTGAACTGGCCTGGGTGCAATATGCGTTGGCCCACCTGAAGCCCGGTGGCCGGGCCGCTCTGCTAATGCCACCGGCAGTAGCAGGGCGTCCTGCGGGACGCCGTATCCGCAGCGAGCTGGTTCGGCGAGGCATACTCCGAGCAGTCGTCGCCCTGCCTCCGACGGCGACCGTCGGGAGCAGTAACGGCGTCCACCTATGGGTCCTCCAACGCCCCGAGGCGGCCAGTGCCCCGGAAGCGGGCGTGCTGTTCGTGAACGGTGAGGCCGCGCCCCTGGACCAGCGCACAACTTCGAGGGACCGTTTCGAGGCGCTTCGCCGCCAAGTCGCCGCGCTGTGGCTAAGTCACCTTACTGGCCGTGGGATTTCGGTTTCCGACTCCTCCGTTGCCAGACACGTGTCGCTATCCGAACTGCTCGACGAAGAGATCGACCTCACCCCGCGACGTTATGTGCCACGCCAGGACAGCGCAGGGTACACGCTCGAGGCCCTGTTGAGGCTGCCTGACGCCATCGAGGCCAGGCTCGATGCCCTTAAGGACGCCGTGCCACGGCCGACTCGCGCCTCACAGCCCGCCTCTTCCGACGTATCCGCTGCGACTTTGGGCGACCTCTCCCGAACCGGAGCGCTCAGCCTGCACCGCTATTCGGCCCGTGCCACGCACCTCGATGTCCCCGAGCAGCAGGAGCCAGCCCTTACCAGCCAGGACGTCATCACGGGTCGGCCCGCCAGCGGGTTCGTGCCCGTCGGTCTGAGCGACGAACCGACGGCCCGGGTGCAGGCTCACGACATCCTCGTCCCGGCGATCGCCAAAAACCTGGTGGCCCGAGTCGCGACGGACGAGCAGATCGGGGCCCGACTCGGGCCCGGCGTGCACGTCGTACGTGTCGATCCGAGCCTCCTCGACCCGTGGTTCGTGGCGAGTGCCCTTACCCGCCCTGAGAACGCGACGAAGGCCGCCCGCGCATCTGCCACCGCGAGCGGTGCCTTGCGCATCGACGTGAGACGTCTGCACCTGCCCCTCCTGCCGATCGACGCACAACGCCGCCGCAGCGAGGCGCTGCGCCGCCTCGCCCGATGGGAGGCGGAGCTGACCCGTACCGCCGAGGCCGGACACGAGCTGGCCCAAGCCCTTGCGAGAGCTCTGGTCGACGGGACGCTCGCGCCGTCGGACGACTGAGTCCGATCGGGCCGCGCGGGAGCTCACATGGCCTGTCGCGCAGCTTTGCGCCCGACGTGGGATGAGGGCTGGATCCTGCCCTGTGGTCGCCGTGCAGATTGGACGCGGAGCGCAGTACCGCGATCCTGGTACTGCGCGGCGGCAGGAGCGTAGAGATGCTGGAGTAGGCGCTTAGAGGAGCCTGCTCTATCCACTGAGCTACGAGGCTGACCTGCGAAAATACAGTGCTTTAGGCACTCGTCTCAGCGGCCTGTGGGACGTATATGGGGTCAGCAGATCCCTGGGGACCCGCGGGACGCGAGCGCCCCGCCGGGCCATACGTAGGGTCTTACAGAATCTTCACGGCTCCGAAGACCCATACGGAAACAATTCGATCACCGTCCGGCGTTGCAGCCCCATAATCGGAGAGAGGACGGTGTCGGGGCTGAGGCTGTTCAACACGAAAGGCGACGTGACCGAGGTCACGTCGCGCCTGGCTGAGGTCGAGGCAGATGTGCAGAGTCTCGTCGAGGCGCACATGGAGACGCTGCTGGGGGTCCGTTTTCTGGCGAGCGAGTACAGCACCGGGCCGGTCCACGGGGGCCGGATCGACTCGCTCGGGCTGGACGAGAACGGATCGCCGGTCATCGTCGAGTACAAGCGCGGGGTCGATGCCGGCGTCATCAACCAGGGATTGTTCTATCTCAGCTGGTTGGTGGACCACCGAGCCGAGTTCGAGCACCTGGTCCGCGACCGGCTCGGGGTGATGGCCGCGTCCCAGGTGCTGTGGAGCGGTCCGCGTTTGATCTGCATCGCCGGCGACTTCACCCGCTACGACGTGCACGCCGTGCGCGAGCACCGACGCTCAATCGATCTGGTCCGCTACCGACTCTTCGGCAGCGATCTGCTCGGGCTTGAGACCGTGGCGTCCGTCAGCGGCGGCACGCGGGTGGCCCGCCAGGCTCGCAGGCAGGCGGTCGCTCGGGCGGCAGTCGGCGTCCAGAGCGCGTCGATGGCGGAGTTGGCGAGCGCTGTCGACGAGGCACTGCTCGGTCTGGGCGACGGCGTGAACCGCGTCGAGCGCAAGATGTACCGGGCGTATCAGCGGCTGCGAAACTTCGCCTGCGTGTGTCCGCCGCAGCGGAGCAAGCTCCTGGTCTACCTGAAGGTCGACCCGAAGGATGTCGATCTTGTGCCGGGCTTCACCCGGGATGTCTCCGGTCTCGGTCACCACGGGACGGGTGACCTGGAGGTGCAACTGCGTACGCCGAGGGACGTGGAGCGGGCGCAGGATCTGTTCCGCGCGAGCTACGCGGCTGCGTGATCGCAAGCTGGCCTCCGGGACGTGTTCGATTCGCGGTTGCTCTGTGATCGTCGAGAGATGCCTTTCGATGGGCGGGCAGGGCGTGGCGGTGGACTATCAATGGTGCGCGGGATCGCCGGTTTGGCTAACCGGCGATCCCGCGCTACGTTGCGCCGCTTAGAACCTGCTGACTGCCGCCGGCCTCTACTGGTTCACTCGCACCGGCCCTGCGGCCGTGGACTTCTGCTGGGAACAGGCGCACGCCGAGAACACCGGCTGGGCAGGAGCCTCCGACGTCCCGCAGGGCTCGTCCCTCTTCTACAGCAACCCCCTGGGCCGCAAGGTCCTCGGACCCCCGTCCGGCGCCGACACCGGCTCCTTCCACGAGCACACCGAAGGCGGCCACCTTCCCGCCCGGAGTTGCCCTGCTGGTGCTACCCGGCCCGCCGCGCGCGGCGGGCTTCGAGCCCGACGAGTTGGGCAGCCGGGTCGTCGTAGGGCATCAACGAGCTCTGCTCGACCAAGGGCACGATGACCGGCCACAGGCCCTCGGCGGCCGGGGAGGGGTTGCCTACGTGGCGTTCGGTCACGGCCGCTGAGGCCCCCGCCAGCAGGTCGGCCAGCTGTATGGACGGGTGGTCGGCGGAAGAGCCGCGGAGCACGGTCTTCACAGGGGCACCCCTCTCGCGAGTCAGGAGAGTCATGCCTATCGGACTGGTGGCGTACTCCAGCACGGTGCGCAGGGCATCGTCGGCAAATACGCGCTGTTCATCGGTGAGGACACTGACAAGCCCGAGGCTGTGTCCCCATCGGCGGGCTGTCTGGGTCACCGCCGGGATAAGCATCTCCAGCGACGGGAACGGGGAGTCCTCCTGGTGGAGGGCCGCCGCGTACGGCCGGGTGGAGCGTACCTGGGCCAGCACCTCAGTTACCGGCCGCCGCCGCGAGGCGCCCCATGCCTGGTCGACCGCTGCGAAGAACGCCTCCAACGCGGCTTCCTCCCGTCCCAGGGCGCGCTGGGAAGCCAGGGCCACGAACGCGGACATCAGCGCATCGAACAGCGCGTCCGGAAGGGCACGCGGTCCCTGGAGCGCCAGTGTCCGAGCCATGGCGCGCGCCTTGCCTCCGGCGTACAGGTTCCGCCCTTCGGCGTGCGCCTTCTCCTCCAGCAGCAGATCGATCGCCTTCGCTGCCACGGCGTACTCCTTGTCGACCACGTACACCGAGCAGCGTTCGTGCAGTGCACCGGCCGGACCCCACAGATCCTTCAGCAGGGACCACCGCTCCTCACGGCCCTTGAACAGGTGGAACTTCAGCTCCCGGGCCTGCTGGATCCGCGCCTGCTCCCGGAGGGCGCTGATCACTGGGGCCGCCTCGGCGTCGTCGATGGCGACGGACGCGAAGACAAGGAAACGGCGCTGCCGACCGACGAGCTGCTCACCATCCCACCCGGACTCGTCGCAGGCGATCCAGCGCCCTCCGCCGACGCTGTCCGAGGTCGGCTCGTTCTGGTTGAGCTGGGTGTACTTCTCTCCGGTCAAGGTCACGACGTCATTGTCCCTGCGCCACTCCGGACACCGGAGTGGCCCCGCACACGTACTGCGTGGTCGGCGGGGAGACGGCAGCCCGGCAGGAGACGTGCGCCCCTGACGGCCCTGCCCCTCGGTACCCTGCCGATACCTCAACTCGGTCTGCGCTGGGGCTTCATGCGGGTAGGCCCACCCGATCTGGTGAACCCTGCCGTTTCGGTTCGCCGGGCCGCCGATGCCGGTGGCAGATTTCATGGTGCACGTCGGTGGCCCATCACCGATGTCCGCCTCATGCCGCTTCCGGCGGAGCAGGAGCAAGCTGCGAGATTCCCAAGCGCCCCCATGGCGCTGTCGGGTTGATCGTCCTTCGGACGTTGGCAGGTGGACCGTACGGGGCAGGGAGTTCCGCGCACCTCAGTTCACGCGTGCCGGTTCACACCTTGCCGGCACGAGGCTTCGGCGCTCGGGCGCGTGTCACGCTCCCGAGACACGGGGGCTTTGTGCTCGCCCGGCACGGCCGGGTGGAAGGACGACACCATGGCCACGAAACGGCCTGACGGCGACTACCCCTACATCGGCACCCCCATCTGGGGTGAGCGCCTCGCGGACGCCGTCGAGAACACCTGCGCGGACCTGGAGGTAGTACCGCCTCCCCGACAGGCGATCACCGAGGGTCTCGCCACCACTCTCCCGGACACCGAGATCAAGAACCTGATCTCCACCCAGCGCGGCAGGAAGGTTCTCAAGCCGACTGCCCACCGGCTCGTGCAGGCCGGCACCGACCAGGTGCTGCTGCTGATGTGCGACGTCCACGGCGCCGCGGTTGCCCCGTGGCACCTCAACGACCGCACCGTCCCCGCCTGGTCGCCGCCCGTCCCGGAGGCCAACCAGCGCGTCGAGGACCTCGTCGCCGCCGAGGTGGCGCTGGAGGAGGCCCAGAAGGCCGCGAAGTCCGCCGAGAAGGAGGTGGAGGCTTGCCGTCGCGCGCCGGGAGACGAGTCGTACACCGCGCAGGCGCTGGCGGCGGCCACGCAGAAGCACCAGGAGGCCCTTCGCCTCGTGAACGACCTTGAGGACAGGCGTCAGGTCCTCCTCGCTGCTCTGGGTAACCGGCGCCCGCGTCCGGTGGTCCGCTCCGCGGAGGAGGAGGGGGAGCCGAAGGCGGCGCTCGTCCTGGCGGAGCAGCCGTACGCGGTGGCCGTCCACCTGCAGCGCTACGCCGCCGCGAGCCTGGAGCGTGCCGGAAGGACCCGCGGGTACGACCTGGTGGAGTCCCTGGTGGACGCGGGCCAGCTCTCCAAGGGCATGAACGTCCTGCAGCAGTGGCAGATCACCAACTCCGACGGCACGGTGTCGAAGCCGTGGCGGCTGGCCGCTGTGACTGGCAACAACCGGGCGCTGGCCCGTCTGGACGTCTTCCGCGTGCGTCCGGAGCACTTGGTGACGGGAATGCCCCAGTCCCTGGTGTCCCTGCCGAAGGAGAAGGCCGACACCGGGCTGCTACTGCTGAGTCTGCGGGAAATCCTGAACCGGGTCTCCCACCGGCTCAACGAGGACGGCGCCAAGTCGGAAACGTTGCCGACCGACCCGTCGCTGCGGGCGGGGAAGATCGCCACGGTGTCCGCGGAGATCGTGATCGGCTGCAGCAGGCCGGAGGCGCTGGAACACGTCCTGCGGACGCTGAACGTCAACGACCACCTGCGCGGCATCCAGCCCTACGATGAGGACGCGCGTCTGATCGCTCTGTTCGCGACGCTCGTCGACTCCTATGCCAGGGAGTCGGTCCTGGCCGCGGCCCTCGCCGAGGCATTCCCCAACGCCCGCGGTGCGGACCTTCTCGACCTGGCAGGGGTGCGCGACGCGCTGACCGCCAACGGGCCGCTCGATCCGCTCGAACCGCTCGTCCCCGCGGGCGAGGAGGTCTCCCTTGTCGTGCTGCGCGACATCGCGGTGCGCGCCATCACCGCGCTCGTGTTTCCCGGGATCCCGCCCGAGACCACGCCGAAGTCGAGCAGGCGGACCGTCCGTGACACGGGGCGGTTCTGGCCGATCGTGCGGGGCGCGCTGCAGGAGCCGGCGTGGAGCCAGATCCGGGCGAAGACGGCCGAGGCGCGCACGCGGCTGTGGTCCGCCGCCGTCGCGCAGCTGTTCCTGCACCGGGGCAACATCCTCTCCGCGCTGGGCTTCTTCGGTACGTCGGAGGCCACGGAGGGCGCCGGACAGGACCCCAGGCCGCTCAGGGAGCTCTTCCTCGGGGCGGAGGCCGGTGACGCCGGTGCCTGGGCTGTCCTGGTCAAGCGGATGGCGCCGGTGCTGATCCACGCCCCGCAGCCGTTCATCACGCCCGGCCAGGGCAGTGAGGCGGGCGACCGGCGCAAGGGCGTGCGCCGCAGCCCCAGTAGTGCCCTCGCCGCCCTCACCCTGGCGTACACGCAGAACAACGTCCCGGGCATCAGCCGGGCCCTTCTCCTGGCGTTCGCGAAGGCCGTGCTGGAGCACCCGGACGCGACGCAGCCGCCCGAGGCGCAGGATGGCACGCCCATGGTCTGCTACGGCGAGCAGCACTGGAATGAGGAGGACCGGACGCCGATCACTGCGGGCATGGTGATCGTCCCGGACATCGAGGGCCAGCCCACCGACTATATCGCTGACAAGGCGTGGTTCGACGAGATGTTCCCCATGGAGCTCGGCCGCCCGGCCCCGGCCGGAGGGGACGCCGGCACCTCCACGGGCACCGAGAACGCTGCGGGTGCCGGCGACGGCGGCACCTCGCGCGAGGAGGTGCCGGTCGACCCCCGCGACCAGCTGGCCGCGCTGCGACAGCAGCTGCCTGCCCGCGTCGAGCTCGTCGAGGGGAGTTACCAGCGGGCCGTGGACTCCGCCCACACGCTGATGACGGACTTTGAGGAGGCGCGCCGTCTGCGAGCCCAGCTCGGAGAGGATTCTCTGCCGCCCGAGCAGCGGATCGAGTGGATGGAGAAGCTGTCGAAGGCGCGGGACGCGGCCCGGGCCAGTGTGACGTCGCTCGACCAGGTGGAGACGCTGATCCTGCAAATCTGACCGGCATGGAAGGTCTGATCTCTTCAGTAAGCGGGCCCGCACGAACTTGGTAAGTGCGGGCCCGCTGTTGTTCGAGACCGGCACCGTCGCGCTGGAAGGCGAGGGCGACCGGTCTGCTCAGCGATGCCGGGACCGCTGAACGGGTGGGGGTGGGGGGAGCGCCGGGGCGGATGCCGGCCGCGGTGCTGCGGGGGCGGAAGCCCGGGGACGGGCCGTGGCGAGGTCGACAGCCTCGGCGGTGAGCTGGGCGAGGAGGTCGTGCGGAACGGTGGCGGAGAGGCGGATGGACCAGGCCGGCCGGTTGAGGTCGTCGCCCCCGTACAGGGTCCATCGGTCGGCCTGGGCGTGGGGGACGTGGTCGAAGGTGAGGGTGCGGTCGGGGGCCTGCCAGGTGGTGCGGGCGGGGTTGCTCGCCGGGTACCAGCCGGCGTCCTGGAGCGCCTCGTACGGATCCGAGGTGCTCGTGGGCGGCGGGGTGTCGAGGTGCTGCAGGAGCGTGTGGATGAGGGGGACAGGGGTGCCTGCGGTGAGGGTGGTGTGCCAGAGGCGTTCGCCGACGGGTCCGTCGTACTCGGCGATCGTCCAGGCGACGTCGGTGCGGTGGCGGGCCTCGTGGTCGAGCACCGCCCGGACGGTCAGGGACTCGTGCGAGGCGACGGTGGTCTCGTCGCCCCAGGTCCGGTACTTCTCCCACGAGGAGGTGGCCTCAAGGAACGCGTCTAGGAACGCCTCGTGCTCGCCGGGCCCGGCCGCGGGCGGCTCCGCCGGGGCGGCGGAGGTCGTCTGGCGCTCCGGCTGCTGGGGGTTGGCTCCGAGGACGTGGCGTACGGTGCGTTCGAGGTCGGTGAGCGGGGCGGGTCCGGGGCGGACGGCGACGGAGTAGAGCTGGTGGAACTCGGCGAGCGCTTCGGCTTCGGTGCTGCGGTAGTGGGTGATCTGGCGCAGGTGGTCCTCGCCGTGGAGGTGGACGTGGCGGTGCACGCCGCTGGTGTAGGTGCCGACGGCGACGGTGGTGTGGCCGTCGTGGGCGTGGGCGTGGATGACCAGGCGGCCCTCGGCGATGTCGTCGTGGATGCGCTGGGCGGCGGCGCTGACCGCGCGGATCTCCTCGCGGGTGCACCAGGGCATGGGGTAGTTGGCCCAGGTCCACTCAGTGTCGATCTCCTCTTAGAGGACGGGGGTCGATCTCGGTGGTGAAGCCCTGCATCTGGAGCTCTTCGGCGACTTTGACGGTGTAGTAGGGCTCTTCGCGGTCGATGCGGGCCAGAACCATCGTGGTCGGGCCGGTGCTGCGGAAGCCGTGGTCGTGCAGGTGAGAGCGGGCGGCGTCGCTCGTCGGCCCGGACGTGGTGGCGATGACGGCGGGATGGTGGTCCGGGTGGAGGGCGAAGCAGACATGGGCGAGGGCGTGCATCTGGGGGGCCTTCGGGGGGCTAAGGGGTTCGGCCGAAGGCGGCCCGTACGGCGGCTGGGCGCACAGGCGGCTGTGAGGCAGCGGGGGTGCGGCGGATTGGGGGACCAGCGCGTGTGGTGGGCGTGATTTGCGGTCGATGGGAGAGCGGGTGCCCGGTGGCGTGTTGCCAGCGGGTGCAGATGGCGCCGATGTCGGCGAGGGACCGGCGGGCACCGGTGACGAGCTGGAACGGTGTGTTCGTCGGGTCGTCGGCGTATGCCTCGATGCGGCGGCCGGCGTGGTCTGCGGTGGCCAGGAGCGAGCGCATGAGGGCGCGTTGGCTCCAGTGCTCGACGGAGCCCGCGGGTTCGGAGAGAAGGCGGAGCACGTCGCTCGGTTCGCTCGTGTTGTGCAGGAGGCCGCGCTGTTGGGCTTCCCACAGAATGGTGACGGGGTCGACGGGCTCCTGGCGGCGCACGAGGGTGGTGAGGCACTGCCACAGGCCGGCATGCAGCGGCTGGGTGAAGTCCTCGGGTAGCAGCCACCGCACGGACTCGACGTCGGCCGGGCGGGCGGTGGCGGTCGCGAGCAGCAGCTGCTCCTCCTCCGCTGCTTCTACGTAGTCGGGCGCGCTGGCAGGTGGGGACGCCGGGGTGCGGGGCAGGACGCCGGCGCGTGGCGGGAAGCGGCTCGCGATGTCGTCCACGATCGCGGCGAGCGCGTCGGCCTCGGCGAGCACCGTCTGGATGGGGTGCGGGAGGGAGGTGTCGTGGACGGTCTGGAGGAGGTGCTCGGCGGCGGCCCGTAGCCGGCGGCGGGCGTGTTCGGCCTCGACCATCCGTGCGTAGGCCGGCGCGTGCCGGGGCCAGGGACAGACCTGGATGAGGGTGTGCAGGTAGGAGGCGGTCAGGCCGCGCGCCTGCTCCCGGCTCGCAGCGAGCACCTTGGTGAGCCACGTGGCGTTCTTCGTGTGCTCGACGGGGTCGGGCGGCGGCAGGGCGTTGATCGCGGCGAACAGGGCGGCGTGCGTGGCGGTGGAGAACGAGTCGGCGGAGATCCCGGTCACGTCGCCGAGACGTCGCGGGTCGAGGAGGAGTGCACCGAGGAGGGCTTGCTCGACGTGGAAAACCGGCTGTGGCGCCGGGGTCGTGTCGAGGCCGTCCTCGTCGGGGTCGGGACTGTGGGACATCAAGCGGTCAGGGCGAAGTCGTTGGGGTCGAGGGTGACACCGAAGTGCGGGGCGAGGAGGTGGCCGGCGAGCAAGGGCGGAACCGCGTTGCCGATCTGTCCGAAGACTTGGCCCTTGTTCCCGGCCCACGGGTAGTCGGCGGGGAAGGTCTGCAGGATGCCGGCCTCGCGAGCGGTGATGCGGATCGGCTCCGGCACCGTGGGTGCCTCCCCGTCTTGCGCCGACGCGGAGACTGGTTCGGCGACCCAGGTGCACTCGTTCGCGCGGTGTCCGAAGAACAGCGTCCCGGCCGGCTCGGAGAGCGCCCGCAAGGTGGCGTTGGCCTGGTTGTTGCTGCGCAGAGACCAGGACCAGCGGGGCGCCTCGGAGGTGAACGTCGGCGCCGGGGCGGTGGCAGCACGGTTCTCACGGGTGCCGTGCCGTGCGGCCCACCCCGCGCCCTCGCGGCGGGGCTGCAGGGCCACTCCGTCTGGTCGCGGCATCCAGGTGCCGCGCTCCCGAGCGTCGGCGAGGGTCTTGCGGGAGCCCGATGGGAACGGCTCGGGGCCGCCGCCGGGCCCGCCGCCGGCGCAGACGGTCGGGACGGGGCGGTCGGTCGCTCCCCAGCCCAGAGCCTCGGCCATCGACACCCAGCGAGCACGGCCCGGCCCGAAGAGACTTTCGGGCTCGGCGACCTGGGCATGGGTCGGCGCCGGAGGTTCAGCGGTACGGACACGGGAGGCGAGTAGGATCGCCCGCCGCCGGGTCTGCGGCACCCCATAGTCAGCCGAGTTGAGGATGCCCCACCACACGGAGAAGCCCCAGGACCTCAGGATCTGCGCGTACTGCCTCCACAGCGGCAGCACGTCGGGCACCTCCTCCATCGCCACCCACTCCGGCTCGCCCACGGCGTTCAGGGCGTGGAGGTAGCGCATCGGCTCCGCCGCGAGCAGGGAGCGTTCGTCCCGGCAGACGGCCATGAGCTTGGCGCGGGTGTCGAGGCCGGCGGCGAGGTCCGCGACCGCCTGGTGGACGAGGTCCTGGTCGAGCAGGCCGAGCCGCTTGCCCGCCCTGCTCCATGCCTGACACGGAGGCGAGGCGATGAACCCTTGGACCCTTCCGACGAAGACGCCCACCGGGTACATCGCCACATCGGTGCGGACCGTGACCAGACCGGCCGCCGCCCGCGTCCGGCACGTCCACTCGTCCCATTCCAGCCCGACGTCCCGGACCCCGAAACGGTGCAGAGGGACGCTCCAGCCGCCGGGCCCGGCGAACAGATCGAGCACGAGCCCCTTCGACGGGATCACGACGCGAGACCGAAGTCGTCCTGCTCGACGTCGCCGCGGCAGCTCCATGGGGAGCAGCCGTTCACCACGCCCAGCTCGGCGGCCTCGGCTTCGGCATTGTCCAGGGCGGCGCGCTCGGCCCTCGTGACGTGGTGTATCGGAGCCTCGCCGAGAGGGACGCGGGATCGGTGCAGGAGTGCCTCGCCCAGGAGTACGTTCCCGGTCGCATTGGCGCGTGCGTTGCCCTTGCGGATAGCCGCGTCGAACTCGACGACGTCCTCCCACTCCGAGGGGGAGGTATCGCGGATCTTTCGCCACTGGGCATTTCCCTGAAAAGGGCAAGGTATAGAGAATTGAGACAGGGTCGTGATCCTTTGTTCGGGGGACAAGGCCGGTCTGAGGGGTCGCTGGCTGTGTGACGGTCCGGTCATTCCGGGCGGGTGTCAGTGGTGCCTGCGATTGTGTGCGGCGTGGATGAACTCGTGGAACGTGTTGACGCTCAGGACCGTGTGCTGGGGGTAGTCGGTCGCCGGGACGCCGTTCGGGAGGGCTGGCTGCACCGGGTTGGCGTGGTGGTGTGCCGCGATAGGCGGGGCCGTTTTCTCGTCCATCGACGGGCCGAGCACCTGTCCCGTTTCCCAGGGCACTACGAACTCGGGGCCGAGGGTGCTGCGGGAGTGGGCGAGTCCTACGAGCAGGCAGCTGCCCGCGAGCTCAGCGAGGAGCTGGGAGTGCGGGCGACACCGTGCCTTCGGTTCAAGTTCCTCAACCGGGACGGGCTCAGCCCTCACTGGCTTGCGGTCTGTGACGCCGTGGTTCCGGAGATCCTCGCCCCTGATCCGGAAGAGGTGGCCTCGCACGTTTGGCTGACCGAGTCGGAGCTGCGGCGGGCTCTGCAGCAGTGGACCTTCACTCCTGATAGCCAGGCGGTTTTCGATTGATATCTTGCTTGTTGTGCTGTCCCGGATTCCGCGCAGGAACGGTGTTCTTGAGCTGGGTCAGTGGGACGAAGGCGCCCGTCGTTCCGAGGTCCCTGGGAGTGGGGCCGGCGGGGGTAGGGGCGTCACCGTCGTGGACGCGCGGGCAGCGTGGTGTCCTTCGCCCTGACCGGCGTCGGCGTGGTGCGCACGAGGCCGCAATTCCGTACCGGACGTGCCGATACAAGGGCTTGGACGCCGGCGGCCGTGAGCTGGACGCCGTATCGGTCTTGCTGGACGAGCGGGGTGAGGCTGATCAGCCCCTTGTCGATGAGGGCGTCGATGGTGGTCCCCCTGATGTGCGCGGACAGAGGGGCGATGACTTCTCGTGTGCCTGCGGCGCCCTCGTGGACGACGGCCTCACCGCGGGCGAACGCGGCGAGGCCCCTGCGCTGGGCTTCGCTGACCTTGACAGTGGGGGTGCTGGTGCCGGAGTTCTCCCATGCCGCCTGTTTCTGGGCGTAGAGGTAGCCGTCGTGTCGCAGCAGGGCGCTGCTGACGTCCTGGACGGCCACCGGCGTTCGGTACAGGTGTGCGCGGGAGTGCTCCAGCAGTTCGTTGGCCGAGGCCGTGTCGCCGTGGGCGAGGGCGGAGACGGCGTCCGATGCCCGCACGGCGGCGTTCGAGGTGGCCTCGGTGAGGCGACGGAGGACGGTGATCGCTTCCTGGCCGTCGACGGTGGTCGCCGCGTCGGAGAGCGATGCCTGGGCCAGAAGTTTGCCGGTGTGCAGCGAGGTCCGGTACAGGGAGCTGCCCGCACGGATGGTGTCCGCCAGCCGCTGTGGTGCCTCGCCCGGCTGCCGCGTGAGGTCGTCCAGCAAGTCCCCGCACTTCAGCAGGTACTGGGTCAGGGCCCACAGGTCCTCATCGATCGGGCCGGGAGTGAACGGGTGTGTCAAGAAACGGGACTCCTTGGAGAAGAGAAGACGAGGGAATCGCGAGCACCGGTCCTGCCCCCGGGCGGCGCGGCGCAGGCGCCGGCGCGGCAGTCTTCTGGATCAGCGAAGACGGGTTCGGGCGGGCCGCGCCGCGAGCGCGGCGGGCCGCTTCGAGGCGGGGGCGGGGGGACGGCCGAGCCGAAAGGCGAGCGCCACGCGGCCGGCGTCGGTCAGGTACAAGCGCACCGAGAGCGACGAGTCCAGCGGGCGGGACGCGCGGGTGACCCAGCTCCGCGCCTCCAGGGAGCGGACCGTGGCCATGGACAGCCGGTCCAGCCGCAGCCAGGCTTCTGCGACCGTTCGGGCGTCCACGCTGACGTAGCCCTGTGCGACGGCCAGAAGGCACAGGTACTGGGAGGACGACATCACAGCGGCGGGCTCGGCGCCGTGCTGGGCACGCACCGCGACCGCGAGATTGGTGGCGGCACCGACGAGGTCGGGTGCTCCCAGGGCGGTCAGGGTCCTGGCCGCATCCACGTGCCGCCCCGCCTCGATGAGCGTGTCCTGGACGTGCTTCGTACGGCCACCGGGCCGCTGCGCCATCTCCTCAGCGGAGAGAGTACGCAGGAGGCTCTCGGTGATCCGCAGGTCGTCGGCGGCTGTCGCGGCCTGCGTGGCGAGCAGCGTCATCCGGATGTAGATGTCGTGGGCGACGGGATTGAGGGGCAGGGGGATCCGTGCGGTGGCCTTCTGGACGTCCTGGACGTACCAGGAGATGGCGCCCGCCCGCGTGGCGAGGGCCTCGGCGATCTCCCGCGAGAGATGCTCTCCGACACGCAGGAGTTGCAGGTCGTCGTGGAAGCTGGCGAACTCCTCGGCCAGGGCGAGGAGACGAGCAGGCATCGGGATCTCCGGTGACTGCGGGCTGACGGGGTGTTCGTGCTCGGCCGGCGTCACAGGCACCGCCCCGACTTGGCCGTTCGCGTGACGGTCGAGGAAGCGACCGGGGGCATGCCGAAGAGCGTGGCGGGAATCGCTTGGGCGAACACCGTGATCGGACCGCGGTAGGAGCGGGGGACGTCGCCGGCCGCCGCCTGCCGACGGGCGTCGAGGCGTACGGTCACGTCACGGTGTGCGGCGCAGGGACGGATCCGGCCGGCGAGCGCACAGGCGACGTCATGCGCGGTCAGGGTGTTGGGAGACGTGGGAGAACCTCCGTTCAGGAACGTCCTGTTCGTGGGGCCGGTGTGCGCGGACAGGGCCGGAGCCCGTCAGTGGCAGGGGAAGTGGACCGCTACGCGGCCTGCTCGAAGTCGCCCTTGGACGGTCGCTGTTTGGCGACGGCGCGGGCGGTGATGGCCTGCGAGGCCCGGGCGGAGGCGGCGGCGAGCTCGTCGGCACCGGGCTCGGCGTACCAGGGGCGCAGGTCGAGCATGGCGACGCGCATGCCGGTGGCCAGGCACAACGCGCTGCCCTTGGGCAGGGCGCGGATGGCGTCGGCGGGCAGGATCCGCTCCTGCCGCATGCTGATCGAAGTCGACTTGCCTGACTCGGAGACCGAGGTGGAGGTGGTCTCCACGTCGTGGTCGCCGATCATCCGCGAGAGCTTGTCGGCGAAGTCCGGATCGTCGATGCCCGAGCCGATCACCTTCACCGTGGCCGCCGACCACATCGTGTCCATGCCCGCGTCACCCCACACCTTCTGGCCCTGGCGGTAGGACTGCAGGATCGTGATCGGGATGATCCCGCGCGACCCGAGGTGGGAGTACAGGTCGGGCAAGTCGCTGATCTTGCACACGTTGGCGGCCTCGTCGAGGATCGCGAGCATCGGTGGGTCCAGCCGCCCGCCGGCGCGCTCGGCCTGAGCGGTCGCCGCACGCATCACGGAGTCCGCGCACGCCGCGATCAGCGCTGAGGCGCCGCCGCCGCCGTCCTTCGACAGCAGGAACAGGGTGTCCGTGGAGGTCACGAAGTCGGCCGGCCGGAACTCGGGTACGTCCTTCTGAGGGGTGACCCAGGCGGCGATCTCGCTGTTGAGGAGGGCGGCTGCGTACTGGCGGGCGGTCTCGTAGATGCCGTCCCGCGTCTCCGGCGGTCCCTCCACGGTGCCCTTGAGCTGGGCTGCGACCGCGGCGAAACCGTGATCGCGGAGGATGTCGAGCGGGGTGCGGTCGGCCGGGAAGGCCAGCCACTGCATGATGTCGGTGATCGGCCGCTCGTCCAGGGCTGCGGCCAAGAGCAACTGGGACAGGATGTTGCTGCCGGCCTTCGACCAGAAGTCGCCCTGCTGGGAGGCATCGACGCTCGCGGCGAGGAAGTGCCCAGCGAGCCGTCCGGCACCGTCGAGGGTCTTGGCGTCGGCGAGCGGGTTCCACCACATGGTCCGCTCGGCGTGGGCGATCTGCTGCGGGTCCATCGACCACACCCGCCCCACCAGGCAGCGGGCGTCATAGGTGGCGGTGTAGGCGTCGCCGGCCGCCTTGTTCGAGGTCAGCAGGACCGGTCCGGGCGCGGCGAGGATGGAGGGGATCGCCAGGCTGGTGGTTTTGCCGGAGCGCGGGGCCATGATCGCGACGGCGACATCCTCGAAGCCCATGCGGACCTCGTGACGGGTCCCGGCGAGGTTGCCGAGGAGGACGCCGGCGTCGCGCGGCTCGATGTGCTTGGCGGCCTTCAGGCTCGGCCGCAGCGAGCGCGCCTTGGACTCGATGGCCTTGGCGAGCAGCGGCTCGATGTCGCGGGCCTTGGCCATCCCGTCGACCTTCTTCTTCCGGCCACCACCTCGGTTCTTGTACCGCAGCCACACGGCTCCGCCAGCGGCGGCGAGCAGCAGCGTCACCAGCACGGGGATGACGCGGGTGGCCAGGAGCAGAGACGTTTCTCCGGCCTGCGGCCACAGCTGTTCGGGGCGCAGGAGAGCATCGGTCGGCCGGTAGGGCGCCCACGTGCCGGTGCCGGTGGCCCAGGCGGTGAGGTTGCCGCCGAGCCAGGCAATGGAGGCGAGGGGAAGGCCGACGGCGAAGGCTCCGAGGAGGACCTTCAGGGCTATGTCGTAGCCGTCGGAACTGGAGGAGGGAGCGGAGCGCAAGCGGTGGTTCCTTGAACGGTGCGGCCCCTGGTGGGGCGGGGGAGCGTCAGCGGGCGCGGCGGGGCGCCGGCGGCGGGGTGGGAGGCGCGGGTGGTGGCGGACTGGCGCGGCGGGCGGCGAGACGCTCGATCCGCTCCGGCAGCGTGCGGGCGACGCTCTCGGCCGGCCACTCCTGCCAGTGCAGGGTGATCCTTCGGCGGGAGAGGCCGACGGTCTGCTCGTGGGAGCGGCGTACCGGCTCCGGATCGGCGAGCGCCTGCAGGAACGCGGCCACGAGAACTCGGGGTGTGCCGCCACTGAACCGGGCTTTCCACACGGGGTCGTCCTCGTCGAGGCTGGCCGTGATACGCCAGTTGCGGCTGCCGGAGAGATTGAAGTGCTCGCCCCTCACACGGCCGTCCGGCGAGCGGAACTCCCCGTTGCGAATGGAGTCCCATCCGGCATCCCACAGCGGCTGGTAGGGGGCGGATATCGCCCGCGCGTTGTAGCCGAGGTCGGTGAGCGCGTCGGTGACCGAGGCGATCAGCTCGACGGGTGTCCCGCCGTCGAAGGAGGCGTTCCAGACCGATCCGGTGCGGCCGTCGCGATGCGAGAGGTGCCACCACGGCTCGTTCGGATGGGGCTCGAGGCGGAGCATCGACTTCTGGTCGGGGCTGGTCAGGATGACCCGGGGCATGAGCGGGTCGTGGCCGTGGCTCCACCCGGCGCCGGCGTGCAGCGCGGCGGTGACCCAGGCCGGGTCGCCGGGGCCGGCGAGGTAGCGGGGCGAGATGAGCGCCTGCTCGACCTTGACGCTCACCCGCGCCTCCCCGCCGGGCGTCGTACCGGCGACGCCGCCGGGGCCGGTACGGCACCCAGGATCCGTGTCGGTGCCTTGAGGGCGACGGCGTGGATGTCGAGGAGGGCCCGGCCCTGGGTGGCCCAGGTGTCCAGGGAGTCCCACGCCTCCTCGTTGCGCTCGGCAAGAGAGTCGACGAACTCCTCCTGCGACACCGGCGGCAAGGCCCGCCGGGCTTCGCGGACTTCGGCATGCCCGCGCTGGAGCGTCTCCAGCTTCTCCAGGGCGCGGGCGAGCTCGGCGAGCTGCCACGCCCATCGGGGCTCGATGTCACCGGCGTTGATGTGCTGGAGCTGGACGGCGGCCGTGGCGAGCAGCTCCCGGGCCGAGGGGCGGACTTCCTGGAGCGCTCTCCAGGTCTCGGAGTCCCGCTGGACCATGCGCCAGCCGTACGACACCTCGTCGTACGGCCAGCCGTCGGCGTCGGCGTGCTCGTCGGAGTAGGCGTCCCAGGCGGCGAGGATCGCCTCGCTCTCGGCCAGGAACACCTCCAGCCCCCTCAGCAGGAGGGCGTGCCGGTCGGACGGGAAGGTGGTGGACGGTGTGGGCAGGGTGTTTCCTTGTGTCGAAGGCGGTGGTCAGCGGCTGCGGGCGGGCGACGCGACGACGGGTGGGTTCGGCGCCGGCTTGGCCGCGACCGGCGGCGTGGAGGGACGGTGTCGGCGGGCCTCGGCGAGACGCTGTTGGTGCGCGGTCACGATCTGTTCGCCGATCACGATTTCCCGGCCCACGGTCAGGTGCGGGCTTTCGTCGATGGCGAAGCGCGGGCGCGGCACGGGTGCCGGGTCGGACAGGGCGGTGGCGACGGCGCCGAGCACATGGCCGGGCGTTCGGATGTCCAACGAGGCCCGCCACAACAGCCCCTCGGGCCCGTACGGTCCCCGGTGGCGGGCGACCTCGATCTCCCAGCCGCAACGGCCCATGGAGGGCGAGATCCGCTGCTCGACCATCGCGGTGCGGTCGGGCGACATGATCTGGTGACCGCCGAACTCATCGGTGGTGTGCTCCCAACCGCGTGTGGTGAGGATGGCCGCGAAGTCTTCCCGGGAGGTTTCCTCCGGCTCGGGGAGCAGGAGGGTGTCGGTGAGTCCGGCGACGATCTCCACCGGCGTGGAGCCGCTGAACGCGGCGTACCAGTTGCTGGGGCCGAACCCGCTCACCGTCCACCAGTTGCGCGTGTACTGGGCGGAGGGTTTGAAGACCAGCTCGTGCTGCTGGTCGGGGCTCTGCATGCGGATGTCCGGGTGCAGAGGGTCGCAGGGCGTGCCCCAGCCGGCGGCGCGCAGGGCGTGTGTGACGTGCCGGGGGTCGCCGGGTCCGGCGAGGTAGCGCGGGGAGACCGGCGAGCCGAGCTTGTTCGTGTACTCGTTGGCGAAGGCGTCGAGCTGACGCCAGGTGATCACGGTGGTCCTCCTTCTGGCTAAGGACGGGTCAGCGGCGGGTCCGGGCGCCGTTGGCGGGGGTGTAAGGGCGGGGGGTGGAGCGCGGCCGGGAAGTGCGGGCGCTGTTTCGGGCCCAGGTGGCGGCGCGGGCGGCCGTGATCCGGGCCTGCTGCCACGCGCTGAGCTGGGAGGGCTTGACGGAGACCGACCAGGTGCGGATCTGCGTGCTCAGCGGAACGTGTCCGCGCGGACGCAACACGGGGTCAGGGTTGGCGAGTTCGGCCGAGAAGGCTTGCACCAGGTGCATCGGCGTGCTCGGCGAGAAGTTCGCGGTCCAGCCGTTGCCCTGGCGGTCCTTCGCCCCGGCCCACCACATCGCCTCGCCCCCGGGGCCCTGGTGATACTGCATCCACGCAGTGCCGTCGGGGCTGGTCGCGGTGTAGTGCTCGCCCTCGAAACGCGTGTGCCAGTTCTGCTCCTGCAGCGGCGCCCAGACGTTGGGGGCGTGCGCGGAGCGCGGACGGGTGAGGGCGTCGGTGAGGCCGGCGACGATCTCCACCGGGGTCTGCCGGCCCAGGTGCGCCGACCACTCGTCGCCGTGACCGCTCGCAGCGCCGTGGACGGTCCATCCGCCGGGCAGAACGTAGGGGTCGTACGAGATGCGGATGGTGCGGTCCGGGCTCTCCATGGCCAGGGGACCGCCGGTCTTGGAGTGGTCCCGCCATCCTGAGGCCCGGAGGAACTCGGAGACGTGGCGGACGTCGCCACCGCCGGCGAGGCCGCGGGGATGGACGAGGTAGTGCTGCTCGGCCTGTTCGCCCGGCCCCCAGCCCTGCCACGTCCTCTTCATCGGTGCCGCCGGATGACGAGCGGGGCGGGCACCGGTGGCTTCGCCGCTGTTGCGGCGGGCTGGGCACCGACCCGCCGGAGGGTGGCACGGTGTTCGTCCAGGTCTCCTCCGATGGCGTCGAGGTCGTTGGCGGCCCTGCCGAGGGCGAGCCACACCTCGGCCGGCAGCACGCCCCGCTCGGCCTGAGCCTTCGCGAACGTGCTGCTGACGGACACGAGGCCGGTGACGCCGTCGAGCAGTCCGTCCTCCGGGTCGAGTACATGGGCGATGACCTGTACCGCTTCGTGGGGTGGGAGCTGGGCGAGGTGGTCGGTCAGCAGGCCGAGCTGTCGGGCGATCTCGTCGGCCAGTCGCACGGGGTAGGGGGCGGGGTGGGACATGCTCCTCCGGGTCGGTGGGCGGTCAGTGGTGCTGGTGGCCGGCACGCTGGGTCTCGGCGAGGACCGACTCTGGGCGGGCGCCGGCCAGTGGGGAGACCTGGTCGGGGGCGGTCGGGATGCAGGCGCGCAGGTAGCGGCGGAACAGGGCTGTCGCGAGGCGGGGCTTGAGCAGGGAGGTGATCGGTGTGGGTGTACGGGGTGCTACGGGTTTCTCCGCCGGTCGAGCGGGGCGGGGCAGGCGGCCCCATCCGAGGCCGGGGCCGCACGAACGGTCTTACGGGGTGCGACGGGCTGGTGCGGGGCGTGAGGAGGAGGGGGCCGGTCCGGGTTCCGCGGTGGGGTGTGGGCCGTGCGGGCAAGGGCCTCGTGCGCGGCCTGCTGGAAGGCGGCTTCGTCGAAGGCTTCCGGAGTGCAGTTGACCTTGTATCCGGCCAGGCGCAGGGCCAGGATGGCTCGGGTCGCCAGGCGTTTCTGCTCATCGGTATCGAGGTGATCGGGCACGGTGTGCCAGATGTAGAGGGGCGAGCCGACGGGGTACTCGTGGCGCTCCAGACCGAGCTGTTCCAGCAGTTCGTGGAGCGCTGCGGGAGCACCGGTGGGGGTGTCGGCGTGGATGGTGGTGGTCAACGGCTTGACGTAGAGCTCCACGTGGCCACGATCTCCTTTCTGGGTCAACGGCGGCGGGCAGCCGGGGACTGGGCGGGGCCCGGCGGCAGCGACGGGGCGGCCGGCTCTCGCGGAGTGCCGGCGACGTGGTCGCGGGCGAGGCGGATGAGGTACGCGGCGTGGGACAGCGAGTCCGCGGTGTCCCCGAGTCGGGCGACGGGACCGGCTTCCTCGCCATGGGCGTCTTGGCGGATCGCAGCGTTCCAGGCCCCGACCACGACTTCCCGGACGAGGGGAAGCAGCCCGTGGACCGGGGCGGCGATCTCGGTCAGGACCTCGGCCACCTCACTGCTGGTCTTGGCGGCGAAGGTCCGTTCGGCGAGCTGGGCGATGTAGCGCAGGGCCGCCTCCCGTTCGCCGTCCGGTGTCGCCAGCGTGTTCAGGGCGGGGTCGAGGTGGACGCTGTGGCCCGCGGTGAGCAGGGCGTGCGCGGCGGCGGTCGCCTTCAGGCGCTGTTCCTCGAAGGGCAGTGCGTGGGGGAGCCGGTGGTAGTCGCCGCGGGGCCCGGGGGCGGAGAGGAAGCCGGTTCGTTGAAGGATGTCCGCCGCCCGTTCGGTCCCGCCGATGGCGACGACCAGACCCGTGCGGGGGTCCTGGGTGATGGTCACGTACTCCAGCACCTAGAAATCGGGTTCCTTCTGGCTCATCGAGCCCGGGCGGCCGGGGCTCGGGTGCCGGCCGGAACATGTGGCACGGACGCCGGGACCGCGGTGGGCGCGGTCCGGCTGGCCGGGTGCTGGAGTGCCGTGCCGATGCCGAGGGCTTCGAGCTGGGGGCCGATCGCACGCAGGGCACGGGCCTGCGCCTGGGTGTCATCCGTGCCGAGGCGGTAGATGCCGCTCTGCGGGTCCTGGATGAAGCCGTTCGCTTCCAGGACGGCACCGGCCTGGTCGCCGACGGGGGCGGTGGCGACGCTGCCGTCCGGCTGCCAGGTCAGGACGAGACGGTCCGGCTGGGAGGGCTGGATGCCGCCCAGGGCGTTGTCCCGGACCTGGGAGAGGGCGCTGTCGTAACGGACAAGGAGGTCGCCGGCGACCTGCTCGGCACTCAGGAACGGGTCGTCCGCCAGGGCGATGCCGTTGGGCTCGGGGACGGCGCGGTACGCCTCGTCGGGCAGGGCGCGCGGGGCGACGGCGGCGACGAGGAAGCCGTCGCGCTCGTCACGCCGCTCAAGGAGGACGAGCTGGGCGCCGTCCGGGCGGCTCAGGACGGCTGCCTGCCGCAGCGGGTGCTCGGTGAGGGAGGCGGCGACCAGGTCCAGGTCCCAGATGCGATCAGCGAGTTCGGCGAGATCGTCCTTGGCGTCCGGCGGGACGTAGGAGCTGGTCCAGGTGTCGGGGAGTTCTCCGGCGAGGACGTCGGCGTACGAGGCGAGGCGTTCGGAGGTGTCGTGGTGGTGCATGGTGTCCTTGGGCGAGGTGAGGGTCAACGGCGCAGGCCGGCGGCGACCGAGGGCGGCGGGGCCGGAAGCGTGCGCGGCGGGGGAGGGCAGGCACACACGGCGGAGCGTTCGCGTTCGGTGGCGGGGACCTCTTCGGTGCAGGTGCTGCGGCCGGGGTGAGGGGCGTGCCGGTCGGCGAGCGCGTCGCGGGTGTGGGTGAGGTCGCTGCGGAGGACGCTGAGATGCTCGTCGGCGAGGTAGTGCAGCCGTCGGGCGATGTGCGGGTCGGCCACCTCACCGAGCCCGTCATGGAAGTCGGCGGTGGCAACCAGCACCTCACCCAGAGCGGTGAGAATGCCGTCGTGGGCGGCGGTCAGCTCGGTCAGAGCATCGGCCACTTCGTCGGTCGTGGTGGCTTCGTGGATCCTCTGGGCGAGGTGAGAGACGGAGGCGCCCAGCGGCAGGTAACTGGCCGGACGGGAGCCGAAGTCCTGGTGACAGTCGACGTGGTACCCGGCGACGCGAAGCCGTGCGACGGCGCCGGTGGCGAGGCGGGTCTCGTCTGGCTCGGTCAGCCCGGTGGGGGTGCGGTGGTAGGTCTCGTGGAGACGGACCACGGCGACGAACCCGGCGCGCTGGAGGATGCTGTGCGCCCCGGGGTCCCCGCCGCGCGCGAGGACTTCGTCGGAGTGCGGGTCGCGGCGGATGTCCAGGAAGCGGTCGGCAAGGGGCAAAGAGACGTCTCTCCTACAAGGCTCGATGGACCGGGGGCCGGGCGGCGGACGGCGTGGTGGCGACCCGGGGCCGGACCAGGTCAGCGGCGGTGGTGTCCAGATCCTGCTGGATGCCGTGGAGGCGGTGGGCGATCAGCTCCAGGCGGTGCGCAGCATCGACACCGGCGGCGCCGGGAAGGCAGGCGATGCGATGTGCGGTGTGTTCGACGAGTCCGCGGACCGTGGCCAGCGGTCCGGCCTGCTCGTCGGCGAGCTGCGCGACCACACTCGCGAGCTGGGACGACACCGCCGGTACCGGCCGGGAGACGCCCCGAGCCGCAGATGCGGTGCGCACCGCGATCAGGCCCAGGTCCTCCTCGACGCGACGGGCCTCGCCCGTGAGACGCCGCAGGACGTCGGCGGGCGGAGCATGCCACGCACCGTCGAGGTGGACCACGTTGGCGATCAGGTCGAGACGCCCAGGCTGGGCCTGGACGGCGATCCACCGGCAGCCGTGTCCCTTGCCCGGGATCTCGACGCCCGCGGCGCGTACGAACCGGTGGACGACCTCACCCCACTCCGGGCCGGTCAGCGGCCGGTCGTCGGGGTGGAGCCGGACATCGAGGTGGAGGATCGCCCGCCGGTCGCCGTCCGGGCCGGCGGCGAACGGATGCTCCAGGAGGGCCTCGTCGAGGTGATCGGCCCACCGGGCGAGCGTCCAGGTCCTCCTCGAGTCCAGGGCATAGTCATCCAGGCCCGGCCAATGGGCTACGAGGCTGCGCTCCGGAAGTCGCTCGTTCGGCGAGATGGGTCGCCCCAGGGCTTCGGCGAGCGGATCGTACGGGGGTATCGGTCAGCTCGTGGAGACGCGGGATCACCGGCCGGCCCGGACGTCGGCGACGTGCACCAGCTGGCCCACGGCGGTGGTGGTGTACCAGCCGCAGTCGATCAGGGCGTTGTCGCCGGGGTACTTCGGAAGGAGGGCGTCCTCCATGGCCCGCAGGTGGATCAGGCAGTCCGGGCAGCGGCGCGAGAGGTGCACGAGGTACCGGGGGTGGGCGGTGATGTAGGACTGCTGTTTGCCGGTCGCGTCACGCAGACGCCAGCCGTCCTCGTCGGTCGGCAGATGCCAGGACGGTGCGACCACGCGCATCGCGTCGCCCCACAGCTCGCCACCGGCTACGCCCTTCAGGATGACGACCGTGTCGCCGGCCTGGAAGTGGGCGTGGGTGACGTCCCGGTCGGGAGTGAGCGGGTCGGGAGTGAGCGCGACCACGGGGTCGGACGGGAGCTGGGACATGCGATTCCTTCCACGCGGGGCGGATGTGGTGGGAGGAACAATGGTCCGGAGGATCGCCGGTTTGGCTAACCGGCGATCGTCGGCTATGTTCCGCAGCCGTCAGCGGAAGGGGTTCTCCGTCCCGCGATCGTCCTCGCCGGCGGCGTCGAGGAGTTCGAGCAGGTCAGAGCCCTCCGCATCGCGCTGGTCGATCCACCACCCGGCGCGGGTGATCGAGCGGGCCTTGTCTTCCAGCTCCGCCCAGTCCGCTTCGTCCCACGACCCCTCGACGACCAGGGCGGTATGTGCGGACATCATCAGCTGGTGGCGGGATCGCTCGCCCCAGTCCAGGGCCTTCTCCGGTCCCTCCAGCTGCGGCATGTCGAACTGCTTCGCCCACGCGGCGGCAGCCTCCTGCTCCGCGGCACGCTTGGCCGCGAGCCACTCCTCCTTGGACTCCGTGTCAGCGTCGCGGGCTGCCTTCCAGCAGTCGGTGCAGTCCCGGTCGGCGAGCCAGCGGGCGAAGCCGGCCCGCCGGTCGGCGGGGCGGTCGGACAGGTCATGAATGACCTGGTGGGAGCACGCGTGCTCGACAGTCCACTTCGTACGGACGGCCATAGATAGTTCTCCTCAAAACGGTGGGAAGGTGGAGGCGACCTGGATCAGGGCGTCTTGTGCTGGCCTCGGGGCGGGCGGCGGTGCCGGCCGCGGAGGATCAGGTGTCCGGCGTGCCCGAGGCGTCGGTGCGCGGCGAGCTGGACGGCTCGACATCGGCCTGCGCCCTCCAGGTCAGTTCTGTAAAGTTCCGTCAACTAGTGTTCACGCGTGTCTTACGGGTGCCAGGGTGATCTCAGGATTAGTTCATGAGCACCTCTCAGGAGAACGTCCCGGAGTCGAAACCCAAACAAGAGCCGGCCTCCGCGAACTCGCACAGTGAAAAAACGGAAAGAACCGGTTTTCGAGTCGGCCTGGCGTTGCTATCTGCCATGGTCGGGGGAGCAGTCAAAGCAGTCGTCGAGCACTTTCTGAAAGACAACAAGTGAGCGCCGTCAGGGGGGAGTTGTGACAGAAGTGAGGCTGAGTCTGATCGCGCTGCCTTCTGAATCAGAGGTCCCGCTGGGCTCGCATCGCGATCTCTTAACTGCCCTGCATACCCTCTATCGGCTAGCTGGGTTCCCGAGCACCCGCGCGATCAGCAAGGCGATCACGCGGTCAGATTTCGCTAGGGACTCCATGTCTCATCAGACCGTTGCCAATATTTTGGCGGGGCGTCGCGTGCCGCGATGGCTCAAAGTGGAAGCACTGGTGGATGCGCTGCTCACCCTTGGGAGACGGGAGACATCGCTGTCCGAGATTGACCGCTTCCGAAGTCTCTGGGAGGCGATCAACGTTCCTGCAGTTGAACAGCCTGAGTCGCCCCCTGAGCCTCTGCCGCTACCCGCACCCGAAGCGACCCAAGCCGTTGAGGTTGGAGTACTGGCGAGACCTGCACTCGGGCAGGCCGGTCCGTCGACTGCCGATGATGAGCCGAGGGAGTGGCAGGTGTTGATGGATGCGCCAGCTGGCGAAGGAAGTTCACTTCGCACAACTATTGTTGCAGCAGGCTGGAATGGGCCCGAGATGTTCAACGTCTCCTTTCTTCCCGGAATTTTTCGAGTGGAGTTGAACCTTCGGCACCCTATGGGTAATGAGATCTGGAAGGTGATGGACGGCGAAGATGAGCAGGCGGCAACAACACTTGCGCTCCTTCTCATTTCCTGGGCCCGAATGGAGGACGAAATGCCTTCGGGCAGGGCGATGGAAAGGATTCGCACCGCCAGAATGGACTGGAGTCGCTATGCGCGCCTGTTCATCGAAGATCTCAGCGACACTTAATCATTGAGCAGCCTGCCGAAGGCGATGCTGCCGCCGCTGGTGGTGGCCCACAGGACGATGGCGACGGGCGCCATGCCGTTGGGGAGGCGGCCGACGAGGGTGCCGCTGAGCAGGCGGGCGACGTACGGGCTGCCCAGCACCGCGCCGTAGGTGATGCGCGGGGCCGGGGCCGGGGGTGCGGTCAGGGACAAGAAGGGCTTTCTCTCGGGGAGGCGACGCCTCAGCGGTGGCGGGCGGCCGTGCTGGTGCGAGGTGGCGGCGTGGGCGGTGCGGTGTCCACGGCAGGGCCGGGGCGGAAGCGCGGCACGGGAGTGCGGTGCGGCGGCAGGACGGCGACGGTCGCGCCGAGGTCCTCGGCCGCCTCTTCGACTTCGCGGGTGAGGAACGCGACCTGGCGGCCGAGCGCGGCGAGCCGGGCGGCGATCTGCCGGCCCTGCACGGTCTCCAGCGCACCGGCGAACTGGGCGCCGGTTTCCAGGAGTTCCTGGAGGCGGACCATCGGGCCCGCGTCGTGGCCCCGCTGGGTGACGCCGAGGAGCGCGTTGGACGCGTCACCGGCGTGCTGGGACTCGACGATGTCCCGGATGAGTTCTTGCAGCGACACCTCGGGCGCGGGCGCGGCCCGGTTGAGCTCGGAGACATCGGCCCGCAGTACACCGGGCGGAACTGCGGCGGGCAGGATCTGTCCGGCTTCGTATTCGTGGGCGTAGTGGCCGATCACCTGCCAGCCCGGTGCGTCCGGGTCGCCTCTCAGCGCGACCACCGTCGAGTCGTCGTCCTCGACCAGGTAGGCGAGGGTGATCGGCTGGCCGTCCGCGGCGTACCAGGACTCGGTGAGCTCCAGCTCGCCCCGCCTCTGCGCGGCCCGGGCCCGCGCGGTCCACATCTGCTGCTCTTCCCCGGTCAGCGGGGCCTTGTGATGCTGGCGCTGGTCGAGGTCGGCGAGGTGGCTGGCGATGAAGCCGTGGTCCGCCCACGCGGTGAGATGTGGCCACAGGGCCTTGTACTGGGCACGTTCGCCCGCGGTGCCGGGGGCAGTCGGCCGTTCGAGACCCCGGCGGATCGCGGCAGTGGAGGCGGCCAGGCTGTCCAGCACGGTCCGCCACCCGTCCAGGTGCCGGGCGGGCGGCAGTTCGTCGAGCGCACGGCGGGCGGTGTCGAGCAGGGCATCGGCGCCCGGCGCGAGATACGTGGTGTACGCCTCGACGGCCGCCCTGTCGCGGCGAGCCCGTACATCTGCGACGGCGTCTGGGCGGACAGTGCGGCCGTAGCGGTCGCGGGTCATGTCCAGCGCGGTCTCGGTCTCGCGGTCGATGACCGCCATCCGCAGCCGGAAGTTGCGGGCCCCGTCGGTGAGGTTGCTTCCGGGTGTCATCGGGATCGCCCGCCGCCTGCGGCCGTCAGGTGGACGGTGGGCGCGTAGGTGGGCCTTGGCGGGATCGGCCGGGCGGTCGGCGGGGAGGTGGTGGGTGGCGCGGCGCGCTGTGTGGTTCGGCTGGCGGCGGCCTGCGCGAGCCGGCTGCGCCGCTCCTGCAGTCCGTTGGGGCGGGCCGGGCGCGGCGGGCCAGCCGATGCGGCGGGGTCGAGAGTGATGTCGGCGTGCACCGTGTAGCCCTGTCGCCGCAGGTCGTGGACGGCCAGGCGGGTGCGTCGCGGGCCGTCGTTCTCGGGGTCGACGAGCCGGTACAGCCGGGGCTGCCCGGGGACGGGCTCGAACTGCTCTCGCTCCAGGAACCAGTGGGCGAGGTGCGCGGGCATGGAGGGGGTAAAGGAGGCGACGAAGCCGTGGTCCTTGTGGGTGCCGAAGGCGAAGTGGGTGCTGGGTTGCAAGAGGCTGGGATTCTCCTCATGGGTCGATGGTGGAACTGGGATAGCGGCTGTCATGTGGAGGACGGAGCGTGGCCACGTGGCGCACTGACGTGGAGACGGTGAGGGGCGGTGGGGCGCGCTCAGGCTGGCATGGCGTAGGAGGTCTCGTTGCCGGTGGGCCGTGCGGCGGACCACGGCTACCCGATGGCCTCGTTGGCAATGGCTGTTAGGTGGTAGACGCTGTCGTCGTCCTTAGGAACTCCGTCCCCGCAGGGCGGCGCGCCCAGGTGCTGCTCGCCCGTGGAGATGCCGACGACGCCCATTTGCAGGAACCGTTCGGTCCTAACTGATCATTTCAGAATGAGGTTCGGAGTCGTCGCAAGCAGATGATGCTGCATGCGAGTTGGAGCAGACCGAGGTGGAGGTCGGCACGTATCTCGTAGCGGATCCGGAGTCGTTTGAACTGGTGGAGCCAGGCGAAGGTGCGCTCGACGACCCACCTGCTCTTGCCCAGGCCGGATCCGTGGGCGGTGCCCTTGCGGGCGATCTTCGGCGTGATGCCGCGGGCACGGAGAAGCCTTCGGTACTTGTCGTAGTCGTAGCCGCGGTCGGCGAACAGCCGCCGCGGCCGGTGGCGGGGCCGGCCGACCAGACCGCGGATGCGGGGGATCGCGTCCAGCAGGGGCATGAGCTGGGTGACGTCGTGCCGGTTTCCGCTGGTCAGCGACACGGCGAGGGGTGTTCCGTGCCGGTCGGTGATCAGGTGGTGCTTGCTGCTGGGCCTCGCGCGGTCGACCGGCGAAGGTCCGGTGTGAGCCCCCCTTTCAGGGCCGGGACGTGCGAGCCGTCGATCGCGGCGTCGTCCATGTCCAGCAGGCCGACTCTGCGGAGTTCCGCGAGGAGAGTCTCGTGTAGGCGGGGCCAGACGCCGGCCTCGGTCCAGTCGCGCAGACGTCGCCGGCACGTCACCCCGCTGCGGCCGATCGTCTCGGTCGGCACGTCCGCCCAGGTCACACCGGTGCGCAGGACGTAGACGATCCCGTGCAAAGCCGCACGGTCGTCCGTCGGCAGCCGGCCCGGATACCGCCGACGCCGCGGCGGGCGAGGCGGAAGCAGTGGGGCGACGCGACCCCACAGGTCATCAGACACAAGATCATCCGACACCCGCAGAACTCTGCCGCCCACCAGCCCAACTGCCAAGCCTCCGAGCCAAACTCATTCTGAAATGATCAGTAAGGACCGTCCCGTAACTCAGGACCAAGACCGGTGGACCTCTACAGACAGGTCAACTTGTCCGATTATGCAAGGACTCGCGGCTTCGACTGGAGTCGGGCCAAGCGGGTCAACCGGACACTGACAGGCGGGATCTGGAGTTACGGGACAGCCTTTAGCCCGTAGGCGGCGGCGATGCCGGGCGGGATCTCGCCCTATAGACCGGAGTCGGCCATAGCCAGGTGTAGGGCTCTGGCGCGGATGCGGTCGGTGGGTCCAGCAGCGACCTCGGTTCCGGGTGATGGACGATCCTGTCGTACGCGGTGAGGAACCGCTCCGTAATCGCCCTTGTCGAGCGAGGCACGCCGGGGCGTGCAGCCGGGATCGCGGCTGCACTCAGGATGATTCGCACGTCAGCGAGTCGGCACCTCCCGGGGCCGACTTGGATAGGCGGTGCGACCTTCTTGCCGCTCTGCGGGAGGCGTCGACCAGTAAAATGAAATCCTGAGCTGCAGTTGTGAAATTACTCTGGGGCCTGAGAGATGCCGAGTTGATTGAGCCAGCCGATACTCGAAACCCAACTTCCCTTCGTAGTGGGCCAGATAACCGCTGACTGCTGGGAGTGGGCTAGAGCAATCACGTCGGGCTTCGGCCGTCCAGACAAAAGAACTGCTCTCTTTGGCTGGTCCAAAAAGCGTGTGTAGTCAGCCAACTGGCTCAGTGCCATGCGCACGCTCTCCCGATCGGTCTTAACTTTCGCCTCGATCAGAAGGTAAGCCGAGTCCACCCAAATGTCTGTGAACATGGGAGCATGATCAGCTGTATGCCTGATCTGCAGACTGAGGGTCGAATGGCCGACGCGGTTCAGGTGTTGGCAGAATTTGAGGACGAGTTTGTTCTCCGGGCGGATTTTCACGGTATCCAGGGCGTTCTGGTCGCAGAGCAAGTCGCTACGCTCGACTGACCTGAATCTCACAACTTGTGAGTCGCAGACAGCGGCGAGCTGACCAGGAACGTGGGCCACGGTCTCTGTGGGGCGCAACTTGAACACAGGCGGATAGACGAAACCATCTCCAACCCGCATGGGTTGAGGCGGCCCCACGTCTTCTAGGACGAATTCGTCGATATACCGCGCGGTGCGCCTTCCCGTCTCGAAGGCATGGATGGGGCGTCCCTCTTCGGCTGCTGCGAGGAGCAGAGCATTCGAGGGGTGGCTCAGAGCATTAAAGTGTGGCACAGGACGGTCGAAGACGGGCGAAGCGCCCAGGTAGTGCAGGAATCCATCCGCACGCCAACCAGCGACGTCCTGCGGGATGTTTGGTGTCCGCATTAGTAGGCCAGCATGAGAACCCCGCCGATCGGCTCGGATGCCGGACTGTGCAGCCAGGATCCCTGAATCCCTGAGCACGGCGATGTCCCAGAAGTCTCCAGGTCTACCTCTGAGATGTCCGGTGCGTGATAGCGCGCTCCGTACCACAGACTGGCCCTCGCTCTCGGATTGAAGTAGGTGTGCCTGAAGTGAACTCGTCCTGAACGTACACGGCAGCACTGACACCATCAGCGGCGTTGGTGGCCAGCACCCAGTCAGACGTCCTCGCGGCGGGGCGGTCAGCGACGGGCGGCTGTACGGGACGTGCGCGGCGTTGCGGGAAGGGGGGAGGCTGTGGACGGCGCTGCGGAGCGGGCCGGCGTGACGGTGGGCCAGGAGGCGGGGTTGCCGAAGTCGGTGAGAGGGTCGGCGTCCCTGTCGACGACGGGGCCGGAAGCGGCGTACATCGTGGGGAACACCTCGACGCCGGACGGACGCAGGACGTATCCCCACTCCACGTCCATGTTGGCGACGGTCGTCTCTGTGACCGTGATGCGGGTCGGGGGCGGGCCGTCCGGGGTGATCAGGTTGTCCAGGGTTCGGCTGGGCCAGGGCTGTCCGCCGGTAAGGGCGGTGACGATCCCGGGCGGTGCTCCGTCGAGGAGATCGCTGCCCAGCTCCTCCCAGCCGATGGCGACGTTGTCCACGAGGTGCCGGGTCATCGCCTCCAGATCACGGCCGAAGCGGTACTGAAAGGCGGTGACCAGCAGCGGGAGCTTCGAAGCGGGCGTGCCGTCGAAGCTCACATACACCCCGGTGTACCCGGTGGCGGTGGGACGGGCGATGAAGGATCCGGTGGTCAAGGAGAACGCTCCAGGAGCGGTTAGCGGCTGGGGGAGGTGCCGGACCTCGGTGAGCTGGGCGGAGCCGGTGGGAGGGGCGGCGTGGGTTTCCGGGCTGCGGACGGTGGCGCGGGGACGGGGGCATACTCGGCGCGGAGGTTCTCCAGGTCGGCCTCGGCCACCTTGGCCATGGCTGTGCGGATGCTCTGGGCCGCTTCCCGTAGAAGGCGCTGGGCCTGGGGCGTGTGCCGGTGGTCCTGGCCGCGCCAGAGAGCTACACCGACGATGTGCCGGGCGATGTGGTCGAGCACCGGCGCGGTGATTCCGGCCAGGTGGTGCGTGATCGTGCTGACCTCGGCGGGCGTCTCGGCCGCCCCCAGGGCGGAGAGGAACGGTGTCAGGACTGGGAGCGGCAGGGGCTCCTGCGGGAGCGGATGCTCGGCGAGAAAGGCTGCCGCGTCCCGGCGGGCGTACCCGCGAAGCACCCTCGGGGGCGTAGCGGTCCTCGTGTCGGGGGCATTGAGCAGTCCGAGTTGGGCCAGCCGCAGGTCGATCGCATGGATGAGGGGCGGGACGCTGCCGCCATGCACGGCTTCGGGCCGATCAGGAGTGCCGGAGTCGTAGATCACCTCGAACAGCGCTTGGTCGTCAGGGTGCTCGCGGGTCACGATCCACCCCTCGGGGTCCCCCGGCGGGCGGTCGGACGAGGGCTCCTGAGGTGGGCCGATGATCAGGTGGCTGTCGTCGGGGAGCGAGACGCGCACGATGTAGGCGCTGAGGCCGTACTCGATGTCGCATTCCAGCCCGCGCTGGCGCAGGGGCGTGGTGATGTGTGAGTGGCGGGACCACAGCTCCTGCCACCAAGGGGCGCCGACGTGGCGGTGATCGGGAAGCGGAGCGAGCCGGCCAGTGTGACGGGCTTCTGCGAGGTTGTCGCCGTCAGCGTCCACGGCTCCTCCGGCGGAGAGTAGACGCGCTGCGCGGTGAAGGAGTGTGGCATGCGGGACCCCGCTGTGGCTCCTCGGGCCGGCAGGCGGTCCAGGCGGCGTCGGTGGGGTTGAAGGGGCGGTTCAGAGGTCTCCTTGACGAGGTGACGTCGGCGCAGGTGCTCCGGCGCGGGTCAACGGTGACGTGCGCTCGGTGGGGGCGACGGCGGTGCCGCTACCGCCCGTTGGGCGGGCGCGGGCAGGAAGCGGTGGAGGTCGAGGTGAGCGTGGAGTTCCTTGGCCGCTTCGCCGATCGATGGCCCCTGAATCGGAGGCGCTGCTCGTCCAGCACCTCGGCGCCCCGTTCGCCGACCGCCTGCGTGCAATGACGGCCGACCACCGCCTCGAACAGCGCCCCAAGGCCGCTGGCGACGAAACCCGCTGGCGCTTCAAGCAGGCTGCGCTCCCACCCGAGGACCTCCTTGTTCGGCTCGCCGACCGCCTCCACAACCTGCGCGATCTCGCCGCCTCGCCCAACCTCGACAGGCGCCGACGGTTCCTCCGAAGCCTGCAGGACTTCTACCTGCCGCTCGCCGGCGCCGCCCGCGGCCTCAGCCCCCACCTGGAGGCCATGTACACGCTGCTCCACGCCGAGTACGTCCGACACCACCAGGAGGTACGTCCGTGAAGCGGGTCGTCTACTCAATGGAGCCGGTCGGCCGGACCGGCGGCCGGGTCTACCTGCGGATGCTCCACGAGGCGACGGCCGACGACGTGGAGTGGCGCACGGTCCCGGACCACAAGCGCACCTACCGTGTCCGCCGCTGGCGCAAGCTCCGCCACCTCGCCCGCCTGGCCCCGGCCATCCGGGCGCTCGACAGCACCACCGGCACCTTCATGTGGGACGACCTGAGCCTGTTGCTCTTCACGCCAGAGATGCGGGCCCGCACGGTATTTCTCCTGCACCACTACGAGCCGCTGCAGCACGACTCCGCCCCGGTCGAGGCCATGCTCTGGGAGCACCTGTTCCGCGTACTGCCCCAGTGCGCCGCCGTGGTCTGCGTCGCCCCCTACTGGGCCGACTTCCTCCAGGCCCGAGGCGTCCGCAACGTCCGGGTGATCTACAACGCCTTCGACATGACGGAAGTCGAGCGGGCCCGCGGCTTCGACCGGACCGAGTGCCGCGCAGAGTTCGGTCTGTCGCCGGACGTGATCGGCGTGTACGCGGGCAAGGCCGTGCACTGGAAGGGCACCGAAGAGGTCTCGGCGACCCTGGCCGGCGCGCCCGGGCTGCGGGTGATCACCAGCGGCAGCAACACCATCGGCTTCGACGGCGCCCACTACGACGTCGACCGCGAGCGGTACCTCCGGCTGCTGTGCGCGTGCGACGTCGGCGTCTTCCTCCCCCAGATGCGGGAGGGCTGGAGCCGCTGCGCGGCCGAGGCCCTACTGCTCGGCCTGCCCTGCCTGATCCGCCCGGCGGCCGGCCTGGGCGACCTCGCCACGCTGACCGGCCAGCCGGCCCCGGACCTCGGCCGACTGCCTGCGCAGGTCCGGGAACGCGCGGCCGCGCGTCAGACGGAGACCAAGGCAGCGTACGAGGCCCTGGCCCGGTTCGATCTGAACTACTTCGGCAACGCCTGGGGCGACCTTCTCGCGAAGGTCGCCTGAACGGCGACTACGCCTGCGCGGCGGCTAGCTTCTTGGCCGCCGCGTCCAGACGGGCCAGTACGCGGTCCCGGCCGAGCAGCTCCATGGACTCGAACAGCGGGAGTCCGATCGTGCGGCCGGTGACCGCGACCCGGATGGGCGCCTGGGCCTTGCCCAGCTTGAGTCCGTGCTTCTCGCCCACGGCGAGAAGCACGGACTTCAGGTCGTCCGCCTTCCAGTCCGGGACGGTGGCCAGCTCGGCACGGGCGTCGGACAGGATGTCGCCGGCGCCGGCCTTCATCGCCTTGTTCCACGACGCCTCGTCCTCGACCGGCTCGTCGAGGAACAGGAAGTCCACGTAGCTGGTGATCTCCGACAGCAGGGCCAGTCGGGTCTGGGCCAGCGGGGCCGCCACCTCGAAGAGGTCCTTGTCGAACGCCTCCGGCGCCCACGGTGCGTACGGGGCGACGAGCCACGGCGCGCAGGCGTTGGCGAACTGCTCCGGCGAGAGCGCGCGGATGTAGTCGCCGTTGAACGCCGTCAGCTTCTTCACGTCGAAGAACGCCGGCGCGGTGTTGACGTCCTCGATCCGGAAGAGCTGCTCCAGCTCCTCGTACGGCATGATCTCCCGGTCGTCGCCAGGACCCCAGCCCAGGAGCATGAGGTAGTTCACCATCGCCTCGGGCAGGAAGCCCTCGGCCAGGTAGTCCTCCAGCGCGACCTTGTCACGGCGCTTGGACAGCTTCTGCCGCTTCTCGTTCACGATCACCGGCAGGTGCGCCCACACCGGCGGCTTCGCGCCGAGCGCCTCCCACAGCAGCTGCTGCTTCGGCGTGTTCGACAGGTGCTCCTCGCCACGGATGACCTGCGTGATGCCCTCGTCCAGGTCGTCGACGACGTTGGCGATCAGGAAGACCGGGGACCCGTCACCACGGGCGATCACGAAGTCCTCGATGGCGCTGTTCGGGAACGCCGGCTCCCCGCGGATCAGGTCGACCACGACGGTCTCGCCCTCGTCCGGCGTTCGGAACCGCAGCGCCCGGCCCTCCTCGAAGGCCAGCCCCCGCTCCCGGCAGAACCCGTCGTACCCGAGTTGGTCCGACCCGGTGCGTTCCTTCAGCTGCTCCCGGGTGCAGTCGCAGTAGTACGCCCGGCCGGCCGTGAAGAGCTGCAGGGCCGCCTCGCGGTGCCGGTCGGCGTTGTGCGACTGGAAGTACGGTCCTTCGAAGGCCGCGTCCTCGCCGTGGATGCCGATCGCCGCGAGCGCGTTGATGATCCCGTCGATCCACTCCGGCTTGTTCCGGGCCGCGTCGGTGTCCTCGATCCGCAGGACGAACGTGCCGCCGGACTGTCGCGCCACGGCCCAGTTGTAGAGAGCGGACCGTGCACCACCGACATGGAACATGCCGGTCGGGGACGGGGCGAAACGAACGCGAACCGGAGCAGTAGACATGCGCTCCAGGGTACCGACGCAGGACACCCCCTCTGGACCACCCCGCCCACCCCCCGCACCGTCGTTTTCTGGCCGTCTTCGCCCTCTACTCACGTCTCCTTCCATCTCTCCCGATGCCGCCGGTCCCCTTGTCCCAGGCCGTTCACCGTTCCGAGCGACAGCAGCGAGGCCCCGCTGTTCCACAGGCCCGAGGTGATCGCGATGGACGGCGAGGATGTCGTTCGTCGTGGCGAACTTCTCAGCTGGCCCGCTGAAGTGCGTGGCCACAAAGATCGCAGCGCCGACCTTGAAGCGCGCTTTCGCACCGAGAGGAATCGGCGACACGCTCGCGGCGAAGATCGCCTCCCCGACCTACTACCGTTCCCTTCTGGGCAAGCCGGGGTGCGAGGTACGACTGCACGACACCACCCTGTACACCTCGCTCTTCCTCTACGACGAGAACCTGCTGGTCTTCCTCACGTGTGGGGGCGCCCGGCCAGCGCCAACCCGCTGCTCCACCTCAGACAGGGCACCGAAGGCGGCTGGTTCGACAACTACGCTCAAAGCTTCGACGCCGTCTGGGCCGCGCACGGCCGGGGACACCCGACCAGGAGGGGACCGCCGCACATGGGCAGGACTGAGTACTACAACGACCCCGACGCCCCCAAGGCCAACACCCTCATCCCCGCCAGCAACCTGCTGGTCGTCGACGACAACGGCGCCATCCTGCTCCAGCGCCGCCGTGACACCGGCCAGTGGGCGCTGCCCGGCGGCGCCCAGGACATCGGCGAGACCGCCGCCGAGTGCGCGGTACGCGAGTGCCTGGAGGAGACGGGCATCGTCGCCGAGATGACCGGCTTCCTCGGCGTCTACACCAACCCGAACCACATCGTGGCGTACACCGACGGCGAGATCCGCCAGCAGTACGAGAACACCTACATCGGCCGCCCCGTCGGCGGTGAGCCCACGATCAACGACGAGGCCGACAGCGTGCGCTTCGTCCAGCCGGCCGACCTCGACCAGTACGACATCCACGCCAACATGCGCCAGCAGATCGGCGACTACCTCGCCGGCACCTACCCCTACCTAGGCTGAGCCGCCAGCGCGGCCTCTACCCGTTCCACGGCTGCGAAGATCTCCGGCGCAGCCCGGCAGATGAACCGCCCGACCACGCTGTCGTCCCCGTAGCGGCCAAGGATCTCCGCGACCCGCTCCTCGGCGGTGGCCCGGCCGCCGTCGGGCGCGGTCGTCATGTCGCAGTAGACGAGCGCGTCCACTAGCAGCGGCTCCTCCAGCAAGGGGAACTCGCTCACGAGCCCCCCGCAGCCCCGCTTCTCGGCCTCCAGGAGCGCGAACGAGTGGTTGGCCACCAGCCGTACGAGCCGCTCGTCGGCACCGTGCTCATCGCGGAGGAACCGGGCCCCGTCCAGTGGATAGAACCCAGTCGTGGCCAGGCGCGGCGCGTACCCGACGTCGTGCAGTGTGGCGGCAGCGATGAGGAGGCCGGCGTCCTGGCCGAAAACCTGACTTACTTCGACTGCGCCCTTGGCCACTCCCTTTGTATGCACCCACCTCCGTGGAAGCGTGCTGCTGAGCTCGGCCTCCGCGACCTGCGTCGCCCATTCCTTGGTGAGACCACCCATTAGAGCTCTCTGCTCGGCGCTTGGCCCGCACAAGCCCCACCATCGATGGCTTCCTACGCCTTCGCGTAACCGGCAGCGCGGGGCCATCACTGACATGCCGTGGCTGAATCTCTACCTGACCTGCGGGAACCCGGTGATCAGGCTCGAAGGGCAAAGCCCTCCAGGAAGCCAGCTCTCCCTCTTGCTGTCAGTCCTGCCGTCTAAGATTCATCCAGCGGGGGCAGCCCGACGTTCCTGCGAACGGCGGCAGGGTCGCGGTACGTGTAAATGTGCACAAATGGACACAGGCGGGGAGTCGCATGCTGGAAGATCGGTGGACGACGGTCACCGAGTCCGAGCACGAGCACGAGCGCCGCGGCCTGGAAGCGATCCGCAGGCGTATGCCGGACGAGGAGCCGTGGCGCGCCTGGTCGAACTTCACGTTCACCGCGAACAGTGGCCATGTCCGCGAGATCGATCTTCTGGTGACAGCACCGGCCGGGGTGTTCCTCCTCGAGCTGAAGGACTGGCACGGTTCGGTACGCGGCGGCGGTAACGACTGGGTGCAGACCACGCCCGGCGGGACTCAGCGGCGACACGGCAACCCTCTGCACCTGGCGAATCGGAAGGCCAAGGAACTGGCCGGCCTGATCAACGACGTCTCCGGTCGGCCCGGGGACCGGCCGAAGATCTGGGTGGGCGAGGCGGTCTGCTTCACCGATGACAAGCTCCGTGTGAACCTGCCTGCCGCCGATCTGAACGGCGTTTTCACAGTCAAGCAGCTCGTGGAAATGCTGGCCGAGCCGCCGGGTGACGCCCGGCGCCGGATAACGGCCGAGACGTCCCGCCGCGTCGACGTGGCCCTGAAGAAGCTCGGCATCGCACCAATCCGCCGCCAGCATGAGGTGGGCTCCTATCTCCTGGACGCGAAGGCGTTCGACTCCGGACCCACCTGGGCCGACTACCTGGGCCGTCACTCCCAGCTGCACGATCTGGCGCGAGTGCGGGTCTTCCTCAGTGAGCGCGGTGCTTCGGACGCCGAGCGGCGTTCGGTGGAGCAGGCTGCTGCTCGCGAGGCGCTGGTGCTCAGCCGGTTCCGGCACCCTGGTGCGGTACAGCTGAAGAGTTATCTGCCGTCGGGGCATCCGGCCGGGCCGACGATTCTGTTCGACTACCACCCGGAGACTCTGCGGCTGGACGACTTTCTGGTGCAGCACGGGAAGCAGCTGGACCTGCGGGGTCGCCTCGCGCTCGTACGGCAGCTCGCGGAGACGGTGCGCTCCGCGCACTCCCGCCGTGTCCATCACCGCACACTGTCGGCGCACGCAGTACACATCATTCCGCGTGATCGCGGCCCGCGCGGGCGGGAGCTCAGCGAGGAGCAGCGCTGGCTGAGCCCTTGGCCGCAGATCGCGGACTGGCAGATCGCTACAGGCCAGAGTGCCAGCCGTGGCCGGCCCCTAACCCTGGCTCCTACAAATGTGTCCGGGTTCCACGTCTCGGAGCAGGCCGATCCGTATCTGGCGCCGGAGCTGAGAATTCCGAAGGCCGATCCGGTGCGCCTCGATGTGTACGGGCTCGGTGTCCTCACGTATCTGCTGGTCACCGGGCAGGCGCCAGGCGCAAGCCAGAGCGAGGTCATGGCTCGCCTGGAAGCCGGTGAGAGCCTGCGCCCGAGTGCCTTGGTCGACGGACTCAACCCGGACATCGACGACCTGGTGGAGGCATCCACCGCGTACGAACCGGGTCGGCGCCTGTCCACGGTCGACGACTTCCTGGAGATGCTGGAGTACGTCGAGCAGGCATTCACCGAGAAGGACTCCGTCGGCTCGGCCGCAGCCGCAGCCGCAGGCACGGGCGGGGACGGCGGGTCAGGATCGGGAACGGACGAGGATCGCGGCGAGCCGGAGAAGGACCCGCTAGAGGCCGTGGCCGGAGATGTACTGGCCGGGCGCTGGGAGGTTGTTCGTCGGCTCGGCACCGGCTCGACCTCTCGGGCGTTCCTGGTGAGGGATCTCGCGGGTGAGCCGCGGCGTAGCGGCACCCTGCCGGTGGCTGTGCTGAAGGTCGCGCTGAGCGAGGCCAAGCACGCGGTCCTCGACCGGGAGGCCCAGATCTTGGGCCGCATCCACCGGGATTCCAGCATCATCGCGCTCTACGAGCGGGAGCCGATCACTCTCGCCGGACGTCGCGTGCTCGCTCTCGAATACGTCGGCGACAGCCGAGAGCTGAAGGACCAGGATCGTAGCGACGGGAAGGGACCGAGGCGGCGTGAGGACACCGTCGCCCGCCAGCTTCGGGACAACGGCCGCCTGGGCATGGACCAGCTGGAGGCGTACGGGAAGTACCTCTTCGGCGCGGTGGAGCACTTGGAGGCGGAAGGAATCTGGCATCGGGACCTGAAGCCGGACAACATCGCAATCCGGATCCGTCCCAACGGCACTCGACAGTTGGTGCTGATCGACTTCTCGCTCGCCGGATACCCGGCGAAGGAGATCGATGCGGGCACCGAGGGCTACCTCGACCCGTTCTTGGGCATCATCACGCGCGGCTCGTACGACGGTCATGCCGAGCGGTACGCGCTCGCGGCGACATTGCACGAGATGGCGTCGAACGAGCCGCCCCGATGGAGTGACGGTGCCGTCACAGCCCGGCAGACCGATCCGAAGGAGTGGCCGTACCCGCAGCTCGCCGCCGACGCCTTCGAGCCGGCGGTTCGCGACGGCCTGGTCGCCTTTTTCCGCAAGGCTCTGGCGCGGGACGTGAAGGACCGGTTCTCGGACCTGAAGCCGATGGAGCGTGCCTGGCAGGCAATCTTCCTGGATGCACAGCGGACAACAGCTCCGAGCTCAGGGCACGGTACGGCGGAAAGCGCAGGGACCACGCAGGAAGCCCGGCCACAGATCGGACGCGAGGACGACGATGCCTCCGCCGAGCAGGTCCGTGACCAGCAGGCGGCGAGGGCTGACCGCACGACGCCTCTGTCCGTGGCAGGTCTGACGCTCTCCGCGCAGTCCCAGCTGTTCGCCATGGGACTGAACACCGTTGGGGACGTACTGGAGTACTCGGCGAGGAAGTTCCTCACCGCGCCCGGCATGGGCTCGCGCACCCGGGAGGAGATCCAGCGCCGGCAGAAGGAGTGGAACCTCCGACTCGGCAAAGCGGCCCCCGCACCACTCAGCGCGGAAGCCCGCAAGGCAGCCGGTCAGGAAATCACCGAGCTGGAACAGGCGGTCGCCGAATCAGTCGCCGGCGGCGGCGGAAATGTCACTGACCCGCAGCTGCTGGGCGCGCTGAGCCTGGACGCGCTGGCCGCTCGGCTGGTCCCGAAGCCATCCAGCGGCAGTGCCCGCTCCAACGCCAAGGAGCGCGAAGCGGTCCGGCTGCTACTGCGGCTGCCCAACGAGACCGGCAAGCTGCCCGAGGGCCTGGCATGGGTTCGGCAGCGGGACGTCGCCGACGCGGTGGGCCTGACCGCGGGCCGTATCCCGCAGATCGTGAAGAAGGCGCGCGAGCGCTGGCACCACGACACCGCCCTCGGGCTGCTGCGCGAGGAGGTGGTGGAACTCCTTGCCGAGCGCGGACGGGTGGCCCCGGTGATCGAGCTTGCCGACGCACTGATCGCCCGGCGCGGCACCCAGCACGTGGAACGGCGCGACCGGCGCGCGCTCGCCCTATCGCTGCTGCGTGCACTGGTCGAGCGAGAGAGCTACAACAACGAGGCCCCGCCGCTCTTCCGCTACTTCCATGCCCGGATGCCCAAGGGCGCCGATCCGGTGCTGGGCCTGCTCGCCCTGGACGTCCGGGAGGGCGTGGACGGCCCGGACACCCCGACGCTGCCCGCTCTGCAGGAATACGCGCTCAACCTGGGCGCGCGGGCCGACCGACTTGCGGACCTGGAATCCCTGCCGACGGCCAGCACCGTCCTTAACGAGCTGGACGCGGTGCGACGGCCGCCGGGAAACCTCGGCTGGGACGAGCGGCGCACCGCCGAGATCGCGGTGGCAGCCTCCACCCGAGCCGCTCTCACCCCCCGACTGGAGATCTACCCGCGCGACCTGGACCTGGTGCGCGCGCTGAGGATCACCCAGGCCGGTGTGGTCGCCGTGCAGCCGAGCGTCGAGGAGGAGCGACTGCCTGGCCTCACGGTTGACGCCGTGCACAAGCGAGTCATGACCCGCTTCCCAGACCTGGGCACAGACCCGCTGGTGCCACGCGAGTTGCCCACGAGCAGCGCACTGGTCCGCTACCTGAAGCAGGCCGGCTTCGAGCTGAAGCTGGCGACGCGCTACGACAAGGTGCTCCGCCTCATCCCAGACCGTCCGGCCGGGGACGCCACCGCCGGCCTGACCTCGGCGAGTTGGGGAGCCTCGGCGGCCCGTCGACTCGCCCCCACCCAGTACGACGCGGACGCGGCCGTCGCCGCCGCAGTCAAGGCCGAACAGCGGCTCACGCACTCGGCGCGACAGGACGGCTTCCGGGTCCTGACGGTGCCCCACCGGGGTGCTGAGAACGCAGTGCGGCACCTGGCGGACGAGCCGTACGGCGTGCGGCCGGTGTCATTGACCGGGCTCTTCGTGAACGAACTGCGCAGTGTGATCGGCGAGGCGGCCAGACCGACCTGGGAGACTGTCCTCAAGGCCGACGCTGCCGAACCCGGAAGCCGGGCTCACCAGCAGCTGCGCATCCGTACAGACAAGGCGTGGGGGCGCATCGAGCCGCAGCTGCGAGAGCGACTGAGGCAGGGGCGGGGACCGCTGCTCCTTACCGACACTGCGGTGCTCGCCCGGTACGACGCGCTGGATCTGCTCGTAAGGCTCGCGGAGGAAGCGCGGCAAGGTGGCAGCCCGCTGTGGCTGCTCGTCGCCCAGTCCGACCCGGCGAAAGCACCGCGGCTGGCAGGGCAGAGCGTGCCGTACCAGGCAGGGTTCGACGAGTGGATCGTCGTGCCCGATGCCTGGGTCGCGCGCAAACACCTCGCACCGGACGCGTGACCCTCTTCCCCTCCTGAACCGGCCTTCTTCCGCCCACTCCGATTTCTCCCCAGGAGACGTTCCGTGATCGACCGCAAGAGCCTCCTCGCCGACCTGCAGAAGCAGGTCCAGGCGGCAGAGACCGACCTTGAACAGCAGGTCAAAGCTGTCCCCGAGGTAGGGACGCGGCTGCGCGGTGAGTATGAGCAGGCCCGGAAGCTGGGCCGTACGGCGGCGACGTGGAACGCCTGGCTCGGGGAGCGGATCACCCAGGTTGCGGTGGCCTGGGTGCTCGGCACCGTCTTCGTCCGCTTCAGCGAGGACAACCGGCTGATCGCTGAGCCGTACATCACCGCGCCGGATGTGGCGGGGCGCGAAACCGCGCAGGCGCGGTACGAGGAGTACCTGGAGAAGGACGCCGACCCGACGTACCGAGGGTGGCTGGAGAGGGCGTTCGCAGAGCTGGGCGCCGGGCAGGCCGGCCGACTGCTCTTTGACCGCGACCACAACCCGCTCTACCAGATCCCGCTTTCGCACGACGGGGCCGGCGCGCTGCTCGCGTTCTGGCGGGAGCAGCGCGCCGGAGAGGGTGCACTCGACGGGGGCGGTGGCGAGGCCGGCAGCCCGGTGCTCGTGCACGACTTCAGCGACCCGCTGAGCGAGGACGGCACCGAGGGCTGGGACACTCGGTTCCTGGGCGACCTGTACCAGGACCTCAGCGAGGCCGCGCGCAAGACGTACGCGTTGCTGCAGACACCGGATTTCGTAGAAGAGTTCATCCTCGACCGCACGATGACCCCCGCCGTACGGGAGTTCGGCTTCGAGGGTCTGAAGATGATTGATCCGACCTGCGGATCCGGACACTTCGTACTGGGTGCGTTCCGACGCCTGGTGCGGATGTGGGCCGAGCAGCGGCCCGAGGCGGGCGCGTACGAGCGGGTACGGGCGGCCCTCGACTCAGTGCACGGGGTGGACCTCAATCCATTCGCGGTCGCGGTGGCCCGCTTCCGGCTCCTGGTCGCCGCGATGGCGGCCAGCGGCATGCGGACCTTCGAACAGGCGCGGCGGTACGAGTGGCCCGTCCAGCTTGCGGTCGGCGACTCGCTCATCAAGGACCGGCAGTTGGAACTGCAGCTCGGCTTCGGGGCAGAGGAGGACGGCGGCACCAATGACCCGCTCGCTGAGTTCTCGTATGCCACGGAGGACGTCCACGACTACCCCGGAATTCTACAAGAGGGCCGGTACCACGTAGTGGTGGGTAATCCGCCATACATCACGGTGAAGGACAAAAAGCTCAACGGGTTGTATAAGAAGCTGTATGACGCCTGCAGACTGCAGTACGCACTGTCTGTGCCGTTTGCCCAGCGGTTCTTCGAACTGGCCAAGCGGGGCGGGGGTGACGGCAACGGTTACGGCATGGTCGGTCAGATCACGGCGAACTCATTCATGAAGCGTGAGTTCGGCACAAGGCTCATCGAGGACTACTTCGCGCACCGAGTCGAACTTACAGAGGTCATTGACACGTCGGGTGCCTATATTCCCGGGCATGGGACTCCAACCGTGATCCTCGTGGGTAAGCCTCGCGAGGGATCGAAGCGACAAACAACGATCCGAACGGTGCGAAGTGTTCAAGGTGAACCCTCTGCTCCGGCAAATCCGGAAGAAGGACTGGTGTGGGCGGCGATCGTCCAGCAGATCGATGAACCGGGATCTGCCAGCCAATGGGTTTCCGTCGAGGACCTTGACCGAAGCCAATATTTTGCTAAGCAGCCATGGGTCCTCGCGGACGGCGGCCAAGAGATGCTCGGAAGCCTGGAGGAAGTAAAAGTAAAGCGCCTGGGCGAATTGAACCGTGCGATTGGGCGATACACGCACACGGGGAATGATTCTGCATATTTCCGACCGGTTGGGACGTGGCGGCGCTTCGGTGTGCAACCTGAGCGTGTCGTGCCGCTAATCGAGGGCGACACTGTTCGAGACTGGGAAATCTCGGTTACAACCGAATCGGTATTCCCGTACCGTAGAAGCGACCTCAAGCCCGAGCTTGCAGCCGACATCTCCCGACCCCTCTGGGTTCACCGAGCAATGCTGCGCGAGCGGCGGGAGCCAGGAGGTACGCATGAGGAAATTGGGCTTACGTGGTACGAGTGGAGTCGCTGGCATCCGGAGCGATACTCGGCCCCGTTGGGGATCGCTTTCGCTTTCGTGGCGACGCATAATCATTTTGTGTTGGATCGCGGTGGGAAGGTGTTCAAGCAAACCGCGCCAGTGATTAAGTTGCGAGAAGGGGCGACGGAGGAGGATTACGTTCGGCTGCTTGGGCTACTCAATAGCTCCACGGCCGGCTTCTGGCTCAAGATGGTGAGTCACGACCGGGGCAGCCAGGGGGTGAACGAAGGGTATAAGTCGCAGATCTGGGAACGCTTCTATGAGTTCACAGGAACAAAGCTCCAGGAGTTTCCTCTCCCCGCCGAGTACCCGACCGTTCTCGCCAGCGAGCTGGACGCTCTTGCTCAGCAGCTCTCTGCATCGACACCCGCCGCCCTCGCTGCCGAGACCGTTCCCACGGCCGGTGCCCTCCGCGCAGCCGAAGCCCGCTATGACTCGATTCGCGCCCGCATGATCGCCCTCCAGGAGGAGCTGGACTGGCAGGTTTACTCCCTTTACGGCCTGCATGCAGAGGATCTGCGTCTGCCTGACGTCTCTTCCGTGCCCGAACTGGCTCTTGGTGAGCGTGCTTTCGAGATTGTGCTGGCGCGGAGGGTCGTTGCTGGCGAGGCCAGTGGCGAGTGGTTCAAGCGGCATGGGTCGACGCCGATCACGGAGATCCGAGCAGATTGGCCGGTCGACTATCGCGAGCTTGTCCAGAGGCGGATTGAGGTCATCGAGTCGAACCGCGCCATTGGCATGTTGGAGCGTCCCGAGTACAAGCGGCGTTGGTCCACCGAGGGCTGGGATGCGATGCGGCAGAAGGCGTTGAAGTCCTGGCTGCTCGACCGTATCGAGGATCGTGCGCACTGGTTCGACGCCAGCGGCAATCCCACTATCACCACCCTCGCCCGCCTTGCGGAAGACCTTTCTGGCGATGAGGACTTCGTGTCTGTCGCCGAGCTGTACGCGCCCCGGCAGGACCTCGCAAAGACCGTTCGGGAGCTCATGTCAGAGGAGCACGTACCGTTTGTGTCAGCGCTGCGGTACAAGCCGACCGGACTGAAGAAGCGCGCCGACTGGGAACATGTGTGGGAGTTGCAGCGTGAGGAAGACGCTGCGCCGGACGAGCCCGCAAAGCGCGAGATCCGCCAGCGAACTCCTGTGCCGCCGAAGTACACCTCCTCTCCTCCCGACTTCCTGAGGCCCAGCTATTGGCGTAACCGAGGCACGCTTGACGTGTCCAGGGAGCGGTTCGTGTCGTACGGCACGGTCAACGTTCAGTCTCCGGAGCTTTACGGGTGGGCCGGCTGGGACCACCTGGAGCAGGCCCTCGCACTCGCCTCGTACGTCCAGCAGGCGGGGCTCGGCGACGACGAGATCGTGCCATACCTGGCTGGGCTGCTTGAGCTGCAGCCGTGGCTGGAGCAGTGGCATGGCGAGTACGACCCGGAGTTCGGTGCATCGCCGGCCGCCGAGATTTTGGCATTCCGGCAGCAGAAGCAGGGCGAGCTCGGGCTGACCGACGACGCTCTGCGGGCCTGGCGCCCGGCCGCGGCCACCCGCGGAGGCGCGAAGAAGGCAGCCGCGCCCAAGAGGCGAACGGGCGCGAAGGCCGCCGTCCAGATGTCCGTCACGGACAACGTCACCGATGCCGTCGCCGGCGCAGAGTCCGACTGATCAGGGCGAGGAGCTTAAACACCATGGCGTTCATGAGTAGGAACAACTCTCGCCCCGAGGACCGGCCGCTTCTGCGGGAGCTGATCGACATCCCGGAGTCGGTGTCCACCTCCGACTTCGTGCTGAAGCTGAACGAGGCGGTCACCGCCGAGGGGGCTGAGGCGGCCCTGAAGGACTACGTCGTCACCGACCGGCTGCTGGGGAACTTCGACGAGGCCCTGGACCTGATCAAGTCGGCGCTCGACAGCCACTCGTCGAAGGCGGCATATCTGCACGGTTCGTTCGGTTCCGGTAAGTCACACTTCATGGCGGTGCTTTACGCGCTGCTCTCGCGCAACCAGGCCGCTCGGAACCGTAGCGAGCTCGATCCGGTGCGGGCCCGGCACTCTTGGCTCGACGCGGATGACCGTAAGTTCCTGCTGGTGCCGTACCACATGCTCGGCGCCAAGTCTTTGGAGCAGCGGGTGCTCGGCAAGTACGTGGAGCACGTGCGCAAGCTGCATGAGGATTGCCCGCTGCCGCAGGTCTACCGGACCGACGGGATCTTCGAGGACTTCGCCGAGCAGCGCCGCCGTAACGGCGACGACTGGGTGATCGCGCAGCTCGCCGATGCCGGTGGCCAGGAGGACGAATGGGGTGATTCTTTCACCTGGACCAGCAGCCTTCTCGACGAGGCCATGGACGCGGTGGAGGAACACGAGAACACCAAGAGCCTCGATCTGGACAATCCCTCCACGTCGAGGGAACTGCGTGCCCGCCTCGTCCAGGACCTCACAAAAACGCTGTTCCCCGCCTTCGCGCGCAATGCTTCCGAGGACGCCAGCGGCTTCATCTCCCTCGACAGGGGGCTCAGCGTCATCGCGGCGCACGCCAAGGCGCTGGGCTACGACGGGCTCATCCTGTTCATGGACGAGCTGATCCTGTGGCTGGCCACTCTCATCCACGACCAGAAGGTGCTGGGCAGGGAATCCAGCAAGGTGACGAACTTCGTGGAGGGCGGTGACGAGCGGCGTGCCATTCCCGTGGTGTCGTTCATCGCCCGTCAGCGTGATCTGCGTGAGCTGGTCGGTGAGGAGATGTCGGGTGCCGCCGAGGCGGCAGTGCAGGACACCTTGAAGCTCAACGGCGGGCGTTACGACGAGATCGTCCTGGAGGACCGCAACCTTCCTCAGATCGCGCAGGCTCGTCTGCTCAAGCCCGTGCCGGGGGCCGAGGCGAAGGTGGACGCGGCGTTCGCCGAGGCCAAGAAGCTCGGCCCGGATGTGTGGGACACCCTGCTGGGTCACGACAAGTCCACCACCGGCGCGGACGAGGATGCTTTTAGGCGGACGTACCCGTTCCCGCCGGCGTTCATGGACACCCTGGTACACATCTCTGCCGCGCTGCAGCGCTCCCGCACCGGCCTGAAGCTGATGAGTCAGCTGCTCGTCGACCACCGTGATGACTGGCGGCTCGGACAGCTCGTGCCGCTCGGTGATCTGTATCCGGCGATCGCGGGCGGCGGCGACAAGGCGTTCAGCGGGGAGACCAACGTCCACTTCGAGGCTGCCGACAAGCTGTACCGGGACAAGCTGCGCCCGTACCTGTTGAAGACCAACCAGGTCACCGAGGACCAGGTCGAGGCGTACCGACGCTCTCCCGAGAGCCTGGGCGACCCGCAGCTCGCGGCCCGTTGCCGCGACTTCACCGGCGACAGCCGGCTCCTGCAGACCCTCTTGCTGTCGGCGCTCGCGCCCAGCGTGCCGGCGCTCGCCGACCTCACTCTCGCTCGGCTGCACGCCCTCAACCACGGTTCCATCACCACCCGCATCGCGGGCACCGAGGTCGGCCGGCTCGAGCAGAAGGTGAAGGAGTGGGCGGCGACCTTCCCCGAGATCAAGGTCGCCGGTACCGGGCCGGGCGCGGTGATCCGTCTGGAACTCACCGGCGTCGATTTGGACGCCGTCCTTGCCAACGCACAGGTCCACAACAACCTGGGCAACCGGCGCGCCAAGATGCGCAGCCTGCTCAAGGACGCGCTCGGGGTTGGCGACGGGCCCGGCGGCTTCGACGCATACGACGTGCTCGACTTTGTGTGGAAGGGCACGGAACGACAGATCGAGGTTGTCTTCGGCCACGTCGCCGACGTCGACTCGTTGTCCGAGGCGGCCTTGCGGCCCAGCCAGGACGACGCCTGGCGGCTCGTCGTTGATTTCCCGTATGACGAGGGCGAGTTCGGCCCGATGGACGACCTGCAGCGGCTGCGTGCCCTGCGGGAGAAGCCGGGCGGCGACTCGCGGACCCTGGCGTGGCTGCCCACACACCTGACCGACGCCTCCCGCAGTGACTTCGAGCGTCTCGTCGTCATCGACAAGGCCCTCGCCGACGAGGCCCGCTTCGACTCCGAATTCGCACGCAGCCTCAACGCTGACGACAAGGCGCGCGCCAAGAGCATGCTGCAGTCGCAGCGCGACATCCTCACCGAGCGCGTCATTCAGGCGCTGCGGCAGGCGTACGGGCTCGCACAAAAGCAGGAAGGGGTCGTCGACCTCGGCTTCGACACCCACTTGGTCGCCCAGCAGGATGTGCCCGAGCTTCGGCTCCCGCTCGGTGCACCGCTGGACGCTGCCGCCCGCGATCTGGCCGGCAAGCTGCTTGCCCACCAGTACCCCGCCCACCCCGACCTGGACCCCGACGGCACCGGCAAGCCTGTGAAACCTGCCGAGATCAGGACCGTCTTCGAGTACGTGCGCAAGGCCGCCGAGGACCGCGACGGACAGGTCGAGGTCGATGGCAAGGACCGCAAGACCATGGCGCGGATCGCGGGCGGCCTCGGCCTCGGCACGATGCGGGAGGCGTATTACCGGCAGTCCACCACCTGGCCTGACCACTTCACCAGCCAGGCCCGCCGGGACGGAACCGCCGAGCCGACTCTGGTCAAGCTCACCGACTGGAGCGACCTTCCCGAGCCGCGCGGACTGCCCGAGCCGCTTCGCCGGCTGCTCGCCGCCGCCTATGCGGAGATGACCGACCGGGTGTGGGTACGCGGGGGTGTCCCCGTCGAACCGGCGCCCGCACCGCATGAGCTGAAGCGGGACTACGCCCTGCGCGAGCAGGCTCTGCCCAGTGAGGAAGACTGGACCGAGGCGCGCAAGCGGTACGAGACCGTGCTCGGGGACCGCGCGCCGCAACTGCGTCGCGGGCGGATCGTCAACCAGTTCGCCGGACAGATCAAGCAGGCCGCCTTCGCGCTCGCCCAGGACGCAGGACGGGTCGTCGGGGAACTGGAGAAGCACCGTTCCTTCCTGCGCCTCGACGACGACTCGCCCCGCCTCGTCCTCGCCCGGCGGGTGCAGGAGCTGGTGAAGTCGGTGACGGAGGCCGGCACAGACGCCAAGACCGTCGTTGACCGGCTCGCACGCTTCGACCTCGGCGACTTCACCGCACACCGCTACGCCATGTCCCTCAAGGGCGCGGCAAAGGTCGCTGCCGCGCTGCAGAACACCAGCTGGGACCAGCTGGGCCTGGCTGACACCCTCGGTGTGGACGGCGCGACCGTCCTGGAGCGGGTACGAGATGCCGCCGCCGGCGATCCGGGGGACTACCCCGACCTGCCGGGCGTGTTGCAGGCCAGTGGCAGGGAGGTGCTGTCCCTGTTGAGGTCCCGACAGACCACGGCCGAGCAGCCCCAAACCCCCGCCACCCCGTCGCCGAGCTCGGACGACGTGGACCTGATCGGCGGCTCCGCCCACCCACAGGTGCTGCCGGAGCCGGTGGCGCAGCCGGGGCCCCGCACGCCGTCTCGGTCCGTTGTCCGCTCCGGCGGCGGGCGGACCACCGCCGCGCGGGCTGCCGCCGAGCTGCAGGCGGAGATCGCGGCGCTCGCGGCCGAGAACCCCAACGCCACCGTTGAGGTCGTCTGGAAGGTTGTCGACTGATGTCCGACACCGTCACCACAGGGCCCGCGTCCGCCGGTCTCGCCCGGCTGCCGGCGGGGACCGTCCGCCAGTACCTCGCCGCCCGCAGCCGGCTCGGCGACGGCACGGTCCGCGTCCTGCTGTTGCGGGCCGATCCGGCCTGGGACGGGCCCGAAGTGCAACAGACAGCGGGCGGGCTGCGGGCGCGCGTGGCCGTCGGGCCCTCGGTATTGGCCGTACATGAGCAGATCCTGGGCCACCTCGACGCGGCAACTCCCCCCGACCCCAAGGTCCTGGTCGTCCTCACCGACCGCGAGGACACAGACCTTGACCCCGGGCTGCTCGCCCGCGTCTACGGCGGCGGGATCCGGTCCGTCGACAACTGGGAAGTCGTGCAGGAGGCGTTCGACGCACGCGGGCTCGACGGGCGACTGCGCAGCGAGACCTGGGCGGCCGAAGCGCTCCTGGACGCGGCGGCCACCCGCGGCTGGCCATCGTTGGGTAAGGGAGTGCTTTCCCGAGACGAGGCGCTCACCCGGCTGGCCAGGCGCCGTCTCAGGATCGGCCGTTACGACACGGATGCGTTGGGCGGGCCGGCCGCACACGACGACGGAGACCGCATCGACCCCGTCGCACTGTTCCGATGGACCCTCACCCCTGGCGGCCCCGACCTCCTGCGCGACCTGCGCGGACCGGAACGGGCCGGCTTGGCCCGCTTCCTCGCCGAACCCGAACAGGGCGGCTCGACCGGAAAGATCATCACCGCCCTGGTGGACGCCGAACATGGGGCAGACGCAGCCGCCTACGCGGTCGTCTGCGCCGCCTTGTGGGGGCACGCGGAGGCCGACCACGACTTGTACCGGGCACGAGGGCGCGCCGAGCGGTGGCTCGGCGAACAGCCTCCCGCCCAGGGCGACGACCTCGACAGACTCCTGGCCTCCTTTGGATCCAGCGGCGAGGCGTTCGTCCGCGGGCTTGTCGACCGAGGCGAGCACCGGCTCGCCGACCCGGTCCTGACTCGGGCCGCACAGCTCGTGGCACAGTTCGGGGCACAGGCTGCCGCGACTGCCAGCCCACTGCTCTCGGCCGGACTCGACGTCCGCTTCACTGCGGCTGGTCGTGCCCTCGCCGACGGCGGCACCGACACGATCACCGCTGCCGTCACCGTGTTGGCCGACCATGCTCTGGCCGCCGACGGCGCCACCCGCGCGCGAATCGAGCGGGTGAGGATGGCGGCGCGCTTGCGGCAGTGGCTCGCCGGCTCGCCTGAGGCCGATATCGCCTCGGTCGCTGACGGCACCGCCCGCCAGATCTGCGAACTCGGCTGGGTAGACCGGGCCTTGGAACACCTCGAAGCGGGCGGCGACCCGGACGACGTACTCGCCGACGCGTACAGCCGGATCGGCGCGCAGGTGCGGGACAAGCGCCGCGAGCTGGACCGTGCATTCTCCGAGCGGCTCGCGGTGTGGACCGCGGGTGGCACCGCCCCCGGCGCCATGCTCACCGTGGAGAGCTTGCTGGACCGTGTTGTCGCACCCGTCGTGGCCAGCCCCGGCCGACGGGTCCTGCTCCTGCTCGTGGATGGGATGAGCGCGGCGATAGCTGCGGAGCTTGGCGAAGAACTCCGGGGACAGTGGGCGGAGTTCGACCCGTTGCCCACCGTGGCCGGACCGCCCGTCCGGCGCGCCGTGGCTGCCGCGCTGCCCACCCTCACGACCGTATCGCGGACCTCGTTGTTCGCGGGCACCCTGATGAAGGGTGACCAGAACGACGAGAAGCGGCTCTTCCCCCAGCACCCCTGCTGGAACGGGACACCGGCGGTCGTCTTCCACAAGGACGACCTGCGCGGCCCCGACACCGGCTCTCCGTTCTCCACCGCCCTCACCGAAGCACTCGCCGACGAGCGCACCCATGTCGCGGTCGTACTCAACACGGTCGACGACCGCCTCGGCAAGGAGCAGAAACTCGGCGACGGCGCGTGGCGGGCCAGGGAGATTGGCGGTCTGGAACCGTTGCTGCGGGCTGCCCGTGCGCATGGCATGACGGTGCTGCTTACCTCCGACCACGGCCATGTAGTCGAGCGGCGCGGCACCAAGCTCGATGCGGCCGGCGGCACGATCGGTTCGGCCCGCCACCGCACTCCTGGCGGACCCGTGGCCCCGGCCGAGATCGAGCTGTCCGGACCTCGGGTGGTCTGGCCGGAGCCCGGATCGCGGATCGTCGCGTTGCGGGACCACGACACCCGGTACACCGCGCTCAAGGCGGGCTATCACGGCGGGGTGACCCTCGCCGAGTTCACCATCCCGCTCCTCGCCCTCCTTCCCTTCGGCGCTGAGCCGCCGATCGGGTGGCGGGAGCTGGGCGACCCGACACCCTCCTGGTGGACGGAGGACGCCGAGGACGGTGTCGTCGTCGAGGCAGGCACCAAGAAGGAAGCGGGCACAGGTGGCGTGTCCGATGCCGCCGTGGCGAGCCCGCGCCGCAAGCAGAACAGGAAGGCTGCCCCGCCCGCCCCCGAGGGCGTCATCAGCCTGTTCGGCGAAGAGGAGGTGGCTCCCCCCGTACCGCAGGAACCCGCCGAGCTGGCGGCCGAGCCCGAGCCCGCACCCACCTCCAACCAGTCCGAAGGCCCTGCTGTTGCCCTGGTCGAGCGGCTCATGGCGACCGAGCTGTACCAGGCACAGCTGGACCTGCTCGCCCGTAAGCCACGCGACAAGACCGTCCTCCCGAAGGCACTGGTCGCGCTTGTCGAGGCCGGCACCCTGCCGATGACCGCTCTTGCCGAGCGAGCGGGCCAGCCCGCCACGCGTGCACCCGGCTTCGCAGCGACCCTCGCCCAGCTCCTCAATTACGACGGGGCCCAGCTCCTGGAGATCCTCCCTGACAACCGCACCCTTCGCCTGCACCGCGCCCAGCTGATCGAGCAGTTCGGGCTGTGAACCGGCGCAGTGCGCCTGCATCGGGCGGGCCGGTCTCCCGGCCCGCCCGGTCCGCGTGCTGGATGCCAGGCTTTGGCGTCGGAATCCGGCCAGGTGGGCGGCCGGATGGGAGACTATTCGGGTGAACGCGTTTGGATCTTCAGCATCAGGGGCCGCCACCCCGATCGGCGTCGTGCGACGGCGCGCCGTGGTGGATGCGCTGCGGCGCGGCGCTGTCCCCGAAAGCGGCCTCGACCTGCTCGCGACCGGCCTGGGCCGCTTCGAAGGGGCAATCGACGAGGAACTGGACGCCGTCGCCGGCGGCGGCTCGGTGTTCAAGGCCGTGCGTGGCGAGTACGGATCCGGCAAGACCTTCTTCACCCGCTGGCTCGGCGAACGCGCCAAACGACGCACCTTCGCCGTGGCCGAAGTGCAGGTGTCGGAGACCGAGACCCCGCTGCACAAGCTGGAGACCGTCTACCGGCGACTCACCGAACGCCTGACCACCGTGAGCTTCCCGCCGAGCGCCCTGCGGCCGGTCGTCGACGCGTGGTTCTACGCGCTGGAGGAGGATGCACTCGCCGACGGCGCGAGCGAGAACGAACTGCCGCAGGCCGTGGAGAGGCTGCTCACCGCCCGCCTCGCCGAGGTCTCCCGGCACGCACCCGCGTTCGCCACCGCCCTGCGTGGATACAAGCAGTCTCTGGACGCCGGAGACGAGGCCACCGCCGCCGCGGTCATGGCCTGGCTCGGTGGCCAACCGCACGTCGCCGCAGCCGCCAGGCGCAGCGCAGGCGTCCGCGGCGACCTTGACCACTTCGGTGCCTTCGGCTTCTTGCAGGGCCTGCTCACCGTGCTCCGGGACGCTGGGCACGCCGGACTCGTTCTCGTGCTGGACGAGGTGGAGACCCTCCAGCGGGTTCGTTCCGACGCACGCGACAAGGCACTCAACGCACTGCGGCAGCTCATCGACGAGGTTCACTCCGGCCGTTTCCCTGGCCTCTACCTCGTCATCACAGGAACGCCCGCCTTCTACGACGGACAACAGGGCGTACAGCGACTCGCACCACTCGCCCAGCGCCTCGCCACCGACTTCACCACCGACCCCCGCTTCGACAACCCACGGGCCGTCCAGATCCGGCTGCCCGGATTCACCGAGCAGTCACTGACCGGCCTGGGCGCCACCATCCGCGACCTGTACGCGGACGGCTCCCAGTCCCCGGACCGGATCAAGCAGCTTGCCGACGACGCGTACCTCACCGACCTGGCACGGGCCGTGGGAGGTGCTCTTGGCGGAAGGGTCGGAGTAGCACCCCGGCTGTACCTGAAGAAACTGGTCGGGGACGTGTTGGACCGGATCGACCAGTTCCCCGACTTCGACCCGCGCACGCACTACAAGCTCACGGTCTCCAGCGGCGACCTCACCGCCACCGAACGGAATTTCGCCGCGCCCACGCCAGCCGCCTCCGCGGACGATCTCGACCTCGAGCTCTGAAGAGCCATTCCTCGAAGCCCCGACCTCTGACGACCAGCGTAGGAGCCATAGACGTGCAGGATCAGCCGCGCGCCACCGACCCGGTGGAACGCCTCGACCCGGTAGTCCTGCACCACATCGTCAACACACTCGGGTGGCCGGATCTGCGCCCCCTGCAGAAGGAGGCCGTACACCCTCTGATGGACGGCGAGGACGCGATCCTGCTCGCGCCGACCGCCGGAGGGAAGACGGAGGCAGCCACCTTCCCGATGCTGTCCGCAATGCGGGAGAAGCACTGGACCGGCACCTCCGTCCTCTACCTTGCACCGCTCAAGGCACTCCTGAACAACCTGGTGCACCGGGTCGACAGCTACGCCCAGTGGCTGGGCCGCCGAGCCGCGCTCTGGCATGGCGACACCCCGGAGTCCGTGCGCCGCCGCATCCGCACAGAGTCCCCCGACTTCCTGCTGACGACGCCCGAGTCCCTCGAAGCGATGCTCATCAGCGTCAAGACCGACCACACGCACATGCTGGGCCGCGTACGCGCCGTCGTCGTCGACGAGGTGCACGCCTTCGCGGGGGACGACCGCGGCTGGCACCTGCTCGCCGTACTCGAACGCCTGGAGCGACTGACCGGCCAACGGATCCAACGCATCGGCCTCTCCGCCACCGTCGGCAACCCCGACACCCTGCTCACCTGGCTCCAGGGCGCCAGTCCCGCCGACCGCCCCGGCCGAGTCGTCGCCCCCGGAGTGACCCTGCCCGCCAGCGGGACCGCATCGGCCGGCGCCGAAAATCTCCCGCGCTCCGCTGGAGAGGTGGAACTCGACTACGTCGGATCTCTCGCCAACGCTGCCAAAGTGATCTCCGCCCTGCACAAGGGCGAAAAACGGCTCGTCTTCTGTGACTCGCGCAAGCAGGTGGAAGAGCTCGGCGCGGCACTACGGGCGCGCGACGTCACCGTGTTCCTCTCCCATGCCTCCCTCTCCGCTGACGAACGTGCTCGCTCCGAGCAGGCATTCGCCGAAGCACGCGACTGTGTCATCGTCTCCACCTCAACCCTCGAACTCGGCATCGACGTGGGCGACCTCGACCGCGTGATCCAGATCGACTCACCCAGCACGGTGGCCTCTTTCCTGCAACGCATCGGCCGTACCGGACGCCGTGCCGGAACCTCCCGTAACTGCCTGTTTCTCGCCACCCGGCCCGACGCCCTCCTCCAAGCCGCTGGCCTCCTCACCCTGTGGACCCGAGGTTGGGTTGAACCCGTCACCCCGCCCCCCTCGCCGCGCCATCTCGTCGCGCAACAACTCCTCGCTGTCACCCTGCAGGAACACCGCCTCGGCGACCGCCTATGGCCCGAACAATGGAACGGTTTGGCTCCCTTCGACCGCTCCGCTGGCCCTCTCTTGTCCCACCTCGTCGAAGGCGGCTTCCTCGACAGCGACGGCGGCATGCTGTTCATTGGCACCGAAGCCGAGAAACACTTCGGCCGACGCCACTTCATGGAGCTGACCGCTTCCTTCACGGCACCGCCTGAGTTCACTGTGCTTGCCGGACGCAAGGAGATCGGGACCACCGACCCCACCGTCCTCACCGAGGAACGCCCAGGCCCGCGACGCCTGCTCCTGGCCGGCCGCAGCTGGCAGGTCACCTTTATTGACTGGGCTCGACGTCGCGCCTTCGTCGAACCCGTCGAAAACGGGGGCATCGCCAAATGGCAGGGAAGCGAAGCCCGCGGTCTCTCCTACGCCCTCACCCGCGCCATGCGCGACGTCCTCCTCGGCACCGACCCCGACGTGCGCCTCACGCGCCGCGCCACCGCTACCCTCGCCGAACTCCGCATGGACCGCGCACCCCACGAAGTGCACCCTGCAGGCACCCTCCTCGTCCGCGACGCAGACGCCACCCGCTGGTGGACTTGGGCCGGCTACCGCGCCAACGCCACTCTCACAGCTTCCCTCGGAAACCTTGCTGACCCCGTTCAGCGCCCCACAGACACCCACGTTCGCCTGCGCCAGGACCTCAGTTCGAAGGACTGGAAGGTCGCCCGCTCCGAATTGGCCGAGTCCCTCACCCTGCCCACCGTTGATCCGCGTGCCGTCCGCGGCCTCAAGTTCTCCGCTGCACTTCCACCCCGACTCGCCTCCGCCACGCTCGCTGAACGTCTAGCCGACTTTGACGGCGCGCTTGGCATCGCCCGTGAGCCTGTACGAGTGGAATGGGGCAGCTGAACACCCCGGCGTTTGCGTCGCTGCGGTTAGCAACTGACCGAAGGAGCAGTCCGCACGCCACCCCCTCCGCGATCGAGCAGTCTGCGACAGCTCTGCGTGGGGTGTCTTGCTCTCGCTGCCAGGGCCGTTGAAGCTGGCGAAGGTCAAGGTCTCCGCCATCCCTCACGCCTCCTCATGGATCGGGGAGTCGACGACGGAGACGATGGCCTCCGTGTTCGTGGCGATGAACTCGGCCAGCTCGGGCGGCATCAGGTTCAGCTCGCGCACGGCCTCGGCGGTGAACGGTACCCGGACCACCTCGTACGTGCCCCGCTCTGGCTTGGCGAACTCCGTCCCCGTACGTGCGGCCAGGACCATCGACGTCAGGCGCGCGGCGAAGATGTGCTGGACGGCAATGCCGTCATCCAACTGGTCGGTGATCAGGTGGACGAGCTCGGCGCGCTCCAGCTTGCCGCCCAGCTCCTCGAACACCTCCCGATGCAGGGCTGCCTCGATGGTCGCGTCGTCCTGTTCCACCCCGCCGCCGACCGACACCCAGTACGGCTCTCTGTCCGGCTTGGTGCGCTTGATCAGGACCAGCTCGTCGCCGTCAAGGAGGATGACGCGGGCGTTGCGCTTGACGATGTTGATCATGCCTTTGGGTCCTTCTGATCGTGGCTAGGAGAGAACGGACGAAGGCTCGTCTGGTGGCGGTGAGCATCTCCCAGGGTAGGGGGACCCAGCACGGTGCAGGCCGAAGGCGGGGGCCGTCCACCGAGTGCTGCACCAGTGCCACACCACTGCCGAACGTGGCCGACTAGGCTGGACCTTTCGGCATGCCGTTCTCGGAGGAACCTCCATGGCGAGCGAGACCAAGCGGGAGTGGACCATGACAGAAAGGAGCTCTCGCAACTCGGGCGAGAAGGCCGTTCCCGGCCCAGCCCCGGCCAGCGCGCCGGTCATCCTGAGCAACGAGCCCGGCTCGTTCGCTTGGGGAGTGTTGGCCAATCGCCACCCCGCCCTGATCCAGCAGGTACGAGATACGTTCCCGTACGGCAGCCGACAGCATGAAGGGCTCGACGCACTGCTGGACGAGATCACCGACGGTGTCGTCCGACCGCTCGCTCCCGCGGACCACGACCACGAGCGCTGGGCGGCCTGGGGACGGGAGCACTTCGGGCGCTCGTGGTACGACGCCCCGTTCCTGTGGGCGGAGAGCTACTTCTACCGCAGGCTCCTCGGCGCGGTCGGGTACTTCGGTACCGGCCCTTGGCAAGGAGTCGATCCCTTCGCACCGTTCAAACAGGCCGAACTGCGAGGCGACGCGGTGGACGAGGAGCTGCGCGCCCTCGACGCGCTCGCCGGCGCACCGGCAGAGGAGCGGGCCACGGCCCTCCTGCACGCCTCGCTCTGGGGCAACCGCGCAGACCTCGGCTTCCGCATCACGGCGGGGAAGCCGACAGTGACCGACACCGCGGTCGCGGCCCTGGTCGCCGACCACAGCGCCGCCCTGTGGCAGCTCCTGCCCGCCGGCACCTCGGCCACCGTCGCCGTGGTGGCCGACAACGCGGGACGCGAGCTGATTCCCGACCTCGTCCTCATCGACCACCTTCTCGCACACGGGCACGCCGAGCGAGTCGTGCTGCACGTCAAGCCCTCCCCGTACTACGTCTCCGACGCGATGACCGCGGACGTGGTCGACTGCCTCCGCCGTCTCATCGAGGCGTCCGGCGAAGCGGGCCGGATCGGCGGCCGACTCTGGAAGGCCATGGCCACGGGAAGCCTGGAGGTCCGCACCCACCCGTTCTTCTGCGCTCCGCTGCCGTACGAGGAGATGCCCGAGGACCTGCGGAAGGAGTTCGGGGAGGCCGCGCTCACGATCCTGAAGGGCGATCTCAACTACCGGCGCCTGGTGGGGGACAGGCTGTGGTACCCGACCGTGCCGTTCGCCGGGCGCACGGCCCACTTCCCGGGGGCCGTCGCGGCGCTCCGGACTCTGAAGTCCGACGTCATTGTCGGCTTGGAGCAGGGAACCCTGGACACCCTCCAACGGTCTGGGGCCGCCTGGCGTACGAGCGGCAGTCACGCGCTGATCCAAGTGCGGTCTTAGATGAGATGTCGATGGAATCGGTGCTCATGCCGCCGCCCCGGGGCCTACGGGGCCGACCCAGCGGGCCGTGAAGTCGGATGCTGTCGTGGCGTTGGCCGTCGTCGTCAACGACTGCTCTTCGGCAGAAGCCATGTCCGGTACCGTCGCCGCTGCTTCAAAATCACGGGAGTCGTTGGACTCCTCAGCGATCACACAGCCGACCAGCGTCAGACCGATCAAGTTCGCCCCGATCAGGACGAGGCCGGAGGTTCGGCCCTGCGGGGCCCGGTGTCGACCCCGGGTCTGGCTCAGCCCACCCGCCGGTAACGAAGAAGAAGCACTCACCGCCCGATCACCCCCGCAGCGATCCGGCGCCCCTGAGAGGCGCGGGCGGTTGCGACGGCCCGAATCGCCTGAATGACAGCGATGTGGGAGAACCCCTGCGGGAAGTTGCCCAGCTGGCGCTGGTGCTGGACGTCCCACTCCTCGGCGAGCAGGCCGAGGTCGCTACGGATTCGGAGCAGACTCTCCAGGTGGATCTCGGCTTCGTCGAGGCGACCGATGGCGCAAAGCGCCACGATCAACCACCCCGAGCCGATGAGGAAGGCGCCCTCATCGCCGGCCAGGCCGTCGACGCCCGGCATTTCGCCCCCGGTGCGGTAGCGCAGCAGGAACCCGCCCGTCGTGGACAGCTCCTGCTGGATCGCCTCCACCGTGCCGATGACCCGCTTGTCGTCCGGCGGCAGGAACCCGGTCGTCACGACCTGCAATAGGGACACGTCCAGCTCCGTCGAGCCGTACGACTGCGTGAAGGTGTTGCGTTCCTCGTCGTATCCGCGCTCGCACACCTGCTGGTGGATCGCATCGCGCAGCTCACGCCACCTCTGCAGTGGCCCGTCGGCACGGTCGTCCTCGATGAGTCTGACCGCACGGTCGACCGCGTACCAGGCCATTACCTTGGAGTGCACGAAGTGCCGACGCGGACCACGAACCTCCCAGATTCCCTCGTCCGGCTGCTCCCAGAGGTTCTCCAGGCACGCGACGAGGTCCGTGATGATCGGGGCTACGACAGGAGCCAGCTCCGGATCGTGCTCCTGGGCCGCGTACAGGGCGCCGATGATCTCGCCGTACACGTCGAGCTGCAGCTGCTTCGCGGCTCCGTTCCCGATACGGACCGGGGTGGAGTCCTCGAAGCCAGGCAGCCAGCCGAGTTCGGCCTCGGTCAGCTCTCGGCTGCCATCGACCCGGTAGATGGCCTGCAGGTTCTCGGGCCGGCAGCCGATGGCTGTTCGCAGCCAGCCGATCCAGGCCCGGGCCTCCTCCGAGTAGCCGCATCGGAGAAGGGCTTCGACCGTCATGGCGGAGTCACGAGGCCAGCAGTAGCGGTAGTCCCAGTTGCGCTCGCCGCCGATTTCCTCGGGCAGCGAGGTGGTCGGAGCAGCCACGAATCCGCCGGTCGGTCCGTACTGGAGCGCCTTCAACGTGATGAGAGAGCGCTCGACCGCCTCCCAGTGGGGGCCGGAGTACGTGGACTTGGCCGTCCAGTCCGCCCAGAAGTCCTCGGTCTGCTTCAGCAGCCCTTCCGGTGCGGGAAGCGGTGGCGGCTCGTCGCCTCCCGGCTGCCATGCGAGCGCGAAGGACAGTTGCTCGTCCTTTGCGACGCTGAACTCCGAGATCAGGTCGCCGCCAGACGCGCGGGTGGGGGCGTCGGTGTCGAGCCATAGGCGGCCGTCGCCCAGGCCGACGTTCGCCCGGCGGCCGGCGATGTCGAGCCGCGGAACAGCCCGGCCGTAACCGGGACGGGCCCGAAGTACGGACCGCATCGGGACCCGGCCGCTGACGCCCTTGACGATCCGGACCAGCTGCGTCACGTCGTCATTTTCGGTGAAGGTCATGAAGTCGAGAAGCTGGACGGTGCCGGAGGGAGTGATCCAGGTGGACTCCAGGATCAGCGTGCCGTCGAGATAGCGCCGCCCGTCGGCGGCGGGCGCGGTGCCGTGCGGCCCGGCGGGCCCGATGCGCCACATGCCGTGGTTCTCGCTGCCCACCAGCGCGGTGAACGCGGCTGCGGAGTCGAAGCGCGGCAGACACATCCAGTCGATGCTGCCGTCGCGGTCGACCAGCGCACCGGTGCGCCCGTTGCCCACGAGGCCGTGGTCCTCGATCCGGCCCGCCCGCCGCGGACGGTGGGTGCTCTCCGCAGGGGTACGCGGGGAAGGGAGGAGCTTCACGCTGCCACCGCCGTCGGCAGGGCACGGTGCGGGGCGACGATCTGGCCGTCCGGGAGCAGTTCGCCGGTGTCGTCGAAGAGTAGGACGCCGTTGCACAGGAGGCTCCACCCCTGCTCGGGGTGATGAGCCGAAAGACGGGCCGCTTCGCGATCTGCGGAGTTGGCGCTTGGGCACGGGGGTTGGTGCTGACACATGCTGGGTCCTTGTGGTTACGGCAGGAGACGGGAGCGGTAGACGAGGAAGTCAGCGGCTTCGGCCGTGGCCAGCTCCCAGGGGCGAGCGCAAGCAGAGGCTGCGGAGCGCTCGGAGGCCGGGAGGAGTAGGAGAGCCAGCCGCGACTGGGGCACGGCGTGTTCTGAGTTCGAGCTGGATCGTCGCCCGCGCTGCCTCGACATCGAGTGCCAGGTCCGTGAGAAATCGCCCGGTCTTCCGAGTCGTCACTGAGTGCACCCCCAATCCTGGATGGCGGTGCCGCCGGCCCCTGTATGGAGCGGGGCAGCGGCACCCGCGGGCTCACGGGCCGGACCGTCAGGTGTCGTGGCCAGCGAGCGGCTTGTGTTCTCTCGGAGCTCCGCGGAGGGCAAGAGTTGTCCCCTTGGACCAGGAGCGGCAACCGTGACGGTTGACGTAAACCTGACGTGGTCGCCAGACAGTTCGCGCATTTCTGGGATCCGGCCCGAGGGAGTCACGTTTTCTTGACGCGGATCGGACAACGTGTCACTACGCTTGTGGCCGAGTTCGAAGGGAATCGACTTCATGCGACGTGGTCCTGAGTCTCACGGTCCGTCTTGCGCAAAGCGGTTACGTGTTGACGGCGTTGAGCGCGGCCGCTCACACAGCGAGATCGCCCGCGCGATTCATTCGCACTGCTCCGTCTCTCACTTGCGAGCTCAGCGCCTGGCCAGGGGGCTCACCCTCGCCGAGGCAGTGGGTCAGATCCAGGAGTTCGTCGCTGGCGTGGACAAGGCTCCTCGGATCACCGTGGAACAGTTGCGACTCTGGGAGACGGGAGGACATCACCCAGTTCGCCACACCGTGCTTGTCCTCGCCTCCTTCTACGGCTGCTCGCCTGATGAGCTGGGGTTGGACGAGACGGCAGTGGTCGCCGGAGTCGTCCTTCGGACACACGGGCGCCCTACCGAGGCCGTATCGCTATCTGCCGTTGGTGAGCGGATCCCGACGGCTGCCGACCCCCTCTCACACAGGGTCGACGCAGTTCGTCGTGCGCTGGACCGCACCCTTGCATCCTCCACCGTTAACTCCAGCCAGCTTGACCACATCGACGAGATGGTCCTTTGGGCCAGCCAGGAGTACATCTCCACCCCACCGGCGGTGATGCTCAGTCGTCTCTTGGACCTGCTTGCCGAGGTCGAGGAACTGGCCGCATGCAGACAGCCGGCTGCCGTCCAAGTCCGGCTCTCTGAGCTGACAGCGATGCTCTCCACCCTGATGGCCGATGCGCTCATGAAGCTCGGTGACCTTCCGCGCTCGCGATCCTGGTACGCCACAGCGCGTACAGCCGCCGACGACAGCGGCAACTCCGAGCTTCGAGCGAGAGTCAGGGCCCAGGCCGCGATGCTGCCCTTCTACTACGGCCCGGGAGCCAACGCGGTGAACCTCTGCCGGGAGGCCAGGGTCATCAGCAGAGCGCGGACCAGCGTAAGCGCCACACACGCCTTTGCGGCAGCAGCAGAAGCCCGAGCCCTGGCCAAGCTGGGTGCCGTTGAGGAAGCCGAAGCCGCACTGCGTTACGCGGCGAAGGCGTTCGAGCAGTTCGGAGGGGATACGGCGGATGATGCCTTCGCGTTCCCGGAGCGTCGATTCCTGCTCTACAGGAGCGGGACACTGACTGCTCTCGGTTCACGGCCGCCTACGGGTGGGACATCACGAAATGCCCTAGCTATCCAGTCTTGCGGGATATTCGGGAGCTGCGCATGATCACCACTAATGCACGCAAGGTTAAGTACGCTCCCGCATCCTTGAGCGAGATCCATCGGCGGGTCGACGGGCTCAGAAGGCGGGATGGTCAGCTCCTCTGGAACATCCTTTAGCGTATCGAATGCACCCCTTTTCGCCGCGGTCTCCCTGAACGAGATCGTCATCCAGCGTTGGCTGTCCGATTCCGCGATGTGCGCGAAGATCAGCGAGATCGAGCGGGTAGCCAGCCATTCCCGCTGGCGTGCCCGAACGCGAGGTCGTCGGTGCGCATCTCGGCTGGGGGCCTCGGCAGTCAGCGCGGTGACGGGCATCGAGCGGGACGTCTGCTGTGACGCCTACGGCCGCGTCGTGACCGCCTGGGCCCATCCATGGCACCCCAGCGGACGTGCTGGCGAGTTCCCCAAACTGATCTGCCGTCCAGTCTTACGGGATTCGGCATTCGCCGACGGCAGACGAGAAAGTACATCGAAAGACTGGATCCCTCTCCGGGGATATGTCAACGTACAACACCCCGGAAGCACACGGCCAGCACATGGCCCACCGGGTGAAAGGTGAGGAGCCCCTCCTGTCGACGCGCTCACTCAGATCTGTGCGGCATACCGCTTCCGCCCTTTTCTCCCTAGGGGCGCTCAACGCTTGGACTGCGCACACCCAATCGGACTATGGGGCGGTCTCGTCAGGTATCTGCTTATGCGTATGCGCAGCTGGTCTATTTGGAGAAGGCTTGGTGCAGCGTGGCTATCGCCTTGATTGCTTGATTCTCGCCTATGTCGGTAGGAATCCAGGATCGGCGAGTCGAGACATCGCAGCTCAGGTCGGCGACGCGGATCGTGTTGTATCGGCGCGGCTCCAGTACCTCTGCGACGCGAAGCTGTTGGTCGAGGACCTCGAGACCACGGGGCGCGCGAGGGTGTACCGGTTGGCGTCATGAGGGGCAGCAGTCAGTGGTCAGCTCCTTGATTGCTGCGGGCGCAACATAGACCAGGATCGCCGGTTAGCCAAACCGGCGATCCTGGCCACCATTGAGGGTGTTCGCTTCTGGCTGCACTTGGCGGTGGAGCCGTCGCGAACAGAGGCCGGCCGCGCATCTGAGAGGAGAACAGGAGCGGCACTGGCCTGCGGCCTTCTGTAATGAAGAGCGCCAAGCGCCCTCCGTCGAGAGGCGGCAATTTCATTGCCCTCCTCGCAGGACGGCTGAACCGGCATTCCTGCCGCTCTTCCCGTTCCCGTTCTCAAGGACTCACCCATGCCTGCCCGTTTGCTGTCCGTACCCGCTGTCGCTGCGGCCTTGGACGTTGACCGACGAACCGTCTACCGCTTCATTGCGGCCGGGGAACTACCGATCGTCGACCTGCGCACCGGAGCCGGCCGCTCCCGCGTCCGTGTCCCCGCTGCGGGACTGGAGGAGTTCATTGCGAGCAGGTCGGTCGCTTCCCTGCGCACTCGTCGCTGACCACTTGCTGTCAGCCCGGCCATAACCGTCATCGATGAAGGAGTAGTACCGCGTACCTGCGCAAGCTGAAGTCCGGTAAATGGCAGGCCACCGTGCGGAACCGGGCAGGAGACCGGTTCAGCGAGTCATTCCCCCTCAAGGCCCAGGCGCGTGCCTGGGGTGTCGAATTGGAGACCCAGTTCGCTCGCGGAAGTGTTCGTGACCCGCGAGCCGGAGAAATAGCATTCCGAGAGTGGCACGACCGATGGTGGGGCGCCCGTGTGGTCGAGCCGCACACCCTGCGGGGCGACGCATCCAGCATCAACAACCACGTCATGCCCTATTGGGCGGACTGGGAGATGCGGGCCATCACCCGCATGGACATCCAGAGCTGGATCCGTGCCCTGATCGAGAAGGGCGCCGGCGCCGCAGCGATCAAGCGGGCCTACAACCTGACGTCCTCCATCATGCGTGCGGCTGTCGACGACGACGTGATTGCGGTGACCCCGTGCCGCAGTATCGACTTGCCTCGAGTCGCCGTAAAGCCGCCGCAGTGGTTCACGCTCGATCAGGCACAGAGCGTCCTGGACGAACTGCCCGCCGCGTGGCGGACGATGTGCCTGCTCGGGTTCTACACCGGGTTGCGTTGGGGCGAGCTGTCGGGCCTTCACCGGCATCGTATCGATCAGCGTCGCTCGCGACTTTTCGTGGTGGAGGTCAACACCAAGAGCGGTATCAAGGAGTACCCGAAGAGCTCCAAAAGCCGCCGGGAGGTTCCGCTGCCGCCCCACGTCCTGGAGGCGCTTGAACGGCACATCCATGGGCTCGACCGTGATGCCGTGGTGTTCACCACCATCACCAAGGGCCGGGCCGGACGGCTCCTCGACGACGGCAATTGGCGTCGGCAGATCTGGTGGCCAGCCGTCGAAGGAGCCTACTACTTCGACGGCGACGGCGAGCAGCAGCTCGTCCCGCACTACCCGCCGCACTCCATGCGTCATACCTGTGCCTCGTGGCTGGTCCAGAAGGGCGTCTCTCTCTACGAGGTCCAGCACCTCCTTGGCCACGAGAGCTTCCAGACCACACAGCGCTACGCACACCTGCAACCGGACGCGCACAAGGCGGTCCTCGGTGCCTGGGAGCGCCTGGACACTCCCTTGATCGTTGCCGCATGAACGACTTCCGGCCTGTTCCACGTGGACAGGGCGGAGGCGTTTGCCCGCTCATAGCGGCGATGACAGCGCGGGGCCTGCGACAGACCGTGGTTCACGAGGGAAAGAGTGGGTGCAGCTCTCGCCCCAGGCGAGCCCGACCGCGTTGCCGTACGACCGGATCGGTGCTGAGGGCTGCGTCGGCGAGCTGATGAATGCGCCAGTACACCTGGACTCTGCGGACGGCGTCCGGAGCGGGCTGGCGGGCGACCTGAAGCACATCGGTGGGGTTGGTCAGGTCGAGACGGACGGCGAGGCGGGCGAGGTCGGACAGCGGGTCGCCGAAGGCGGCGAGTTCCCAGTCCAGTAGCAGTGACCCGCCAGCCGCGGGCCTGACGAGGTGACCCGGCTGCAGGTCGTGGTGCAGCAGTCTGGGCTCGATGTCCAGGTTCGTCGTGTCGAGTTGGCGGCGGAGGGCCGCCGCGGCGGGCGCGAGGTCGGGTGCGGCAGTCGTGTACATATCGAGACGGCCGTGTAGGTAGCGGCGCCAGGTGCGGTACTGCCGGGCTCCGGCGAGCCGACCGGTATGGGGGCCCGTGATGCGATGGACGGCGGCGAGGGGGCCGACCAGCTCGTGAAGGAGCTGGCTGGCGGGGACGGGCTCAGCGTGGACCGCGGTCTGCGCGGTCCACGCCGGACTGCCCCCGGGACCGGACCCGAGGAGCTCGGGAGCCGGGGCACCGTGCATGGCGAGGAGGGCCAGAGCGGCAGCCTCGTTGGCGGCGCGGTTCGGGTCGCCGTAGTGCTTGAGTACATACGGCACTGGGCCGTCGACGTACCAGACGCGGTTGGCCTGTCCGGTCGTGATCTCTCGGGCACCGTCAGGGACCCTGCCGTCTATCGCCGCCACGGGTTCAGGCAACGTCGCCGAGATAGCCGGATGAGGGCTGGCCCGTGGCGAGGGCGGCGATCGGCTGCCGGAGGGCATGGGGCAGCAGGTTCAGACCGGGAACCTTCTCCAGTTCCACCCATTCCAGACCGGTCTGCACGTCATCTTCGGCGTGTCCGCCGAGGCGGCCGGGGTCGCCTTCGGGGGTGCAGTGGAAGATCGCTTCGATGCGGTGGGTGCCGGCCTCGGTGTCGGCGTGGTCATGGTTGGCGCCGATGTACTCGCGCAGCCACAGAAGCTTGTCCACGGTGACGGTCAGGCCGGTTTCCTCGTGGACCTCGCGGCGGGCGGTCTGGTTGAGGGGTTCGCCGGGGTTCTGGCCGCCGCCGGGCAGGAAGTAGCAGTCCTGGCCCTCCCAGTTGGCTCGTTGGAGCAGGACCTGACCATCGTGGACGACGACGGCTTTGGCGGAGGTGCGGATGGTGGGCGTGACAGGCTCGGCCACGAGTGGGCTCCAACTCTGCTTCGGTGGTGGGTAGGGAGGGTTGTCAGCGTTCAGTCTTGCCGAAACCGCGGTGGCGTCCGGCCGCCTTCGCGAAGATCAGCTGCCAGGGTCCGGCCAGTCGTACGAATGGCTGGAACGGGCTGGCTGCCACCAGCGATGCAAGGTGTGCCGGGGACGTCCGGGGCAGGGCGGCGAGACCGGGCGGTGGGATGACGGCCGCGTGCAGGGCCGGGGCGAGGGCCAGTAGCCGGGCGGTGGCCACGGGGCCGTGCAGCAGCACGCCGGCCGCCGCGACTGCCGTCCAGACGGGCCCGGCCCACCAGGCGGACAGGACGGCCGCCGCCGTCAGCGGGGCACCGAGCAGCCAGGCGGCCTCGTCCGCCCACTCCCGGACCACCAGGACCACCCTGGCTGGGCGGGAGAGGGCGGAGGGAAGGTGCGCGACGGCGGCAGCGTGGCGGTCCGGGCGGGCGGAGGCGGTGAAGGCCAGCGCGTGGAGGTTGGCCAGTCCGGAGGGTTCGGTGTAGGGCTCGTCGAGGACGGCGACGGTGGAAGCGGTGAGGTGGGCGCCGAGCAGGGACAGCCGGTGCCCGGTACCGAGGTCTTCCATCGGTTCGGGGAAGCCGCCGAGCGCTTGGACAGCAGGGAGATGGACGGCCATGCCGCAGCCCACCGCGTACACCATGGGCCGCAGCCACATCCGTACCGCCTCCGGCAGACGTGAGGCGGCCAGGAAGCGGTGGAGGCGGACGCGGGCGAGTTCGATGCCGAGGGAGCGCCGCAGCTGGTAGGCCCATTCCCCCTCCAGCAGCAGACCTACCGGGCCGACCGGAAAGGGGCGGCGGGCCAGCAGCGGCAGCCGCTGCTGCTGGATGAGGGCCGGGGCGTGCCGGGTGCGGGTCCGGTGCGCGGTGGCCTCGGTGGCGAACGCCTGAAGGGTGCGGCGGTCGGGGGCCGCGTCGGCGTCGTAGACCACTGCATACGTGTCGTCAGCGTGCTCGTCCTCCCTCCACCCGAGCGGGCCGATAACCCGCTCCAGGCGGTCGAGGGCGAAGTTGAGCTGTCCGGCCTTGCGTCCGCCGACATCGGGCTGGTGGAGGTGCACCAGCGGCAGCCCTCTGTCCGGCAGGCGGGCGGCGAGGGCCGTCACGATGTCGGCGGTGGTCGGCTCGGTGTCGAACAGTTCGGTCAGCACCTGTAGCCGGTCGGCTGGTCGCTCGGCGTTGACCGTCTCGGCAACCTTGCGACAGCGGTCGACCGGGAATAGGCCCCGCAATTGCCCTTCCTCCAGAGGGGCGTGAGCTGCCAGGGCCGCCAGCCGGTCGCGATGTCCGGCGCGTGCGGAGACTTCGCGTTCGGTGGTGATGACCACGACGGCGGCGCGGTCGCGCGGGTAGTCCAGTGCCCTGAACGCGGTCACCGTCTCCTCCGCGATGGTTTGCTCGCGCAGCATCGGCAGTAGCACCACCAGCCACGGCACCGTGTCCTTCCCCACCTGCGTCCCAGTGGGTGTGCTGCCGGCGGAGGCGAGGAGCCACTTCGCGCATACCTCGACCGCGATCAAGGCCCAAAGCGCGCGGGCCAGTAGCAGTGTCAGCAGGACGGGCACGGTGGCCTGCAGCCACATCTCGGCCGCGGTCACCGTGCTTCCTCCATCAGTTGGTAGACGCTGCGCATTTGGTCGGCGACGAGGGGCCAGGCGAACCGTTCCGCCCGTTCCCGGGCGGAGGCCCGCCTGGCGGCGTGCGCGGCGGTGCCAGTCTCGGTGAGGACTTTCTCCACCGCCTCCGTCGCAGCGACGATGTCGCCCGGCGGGGGGAGCTGGGCTGCCTCTCCCGTGTAGTGGCTGATGCCGCCGACGTCGGTGGCGACGACCGGCGCGCCGCAAGCCATCGCCTCCAGGAGCGCGTTGTTGGCGGTCGCGTCGAGTAGCGGCAGCAGCATCACGGCTGCCTGCCGGTACAGCGTGACCAGGGTCTGCTCGGCGACGCCTTCGAGCACGCGAGCGGCCGGGTGCCAGGCCCGGGTATGGGCCTGGCGGGTGACGACGACCAGCTCGACGCCGTCGCCATAGCGGCGGTGCAGCCGCTCGTGGACCGCGTCCAGGACGGTCCAGTCCCGCAGCCACCAGCCGACGGTCAGCACCAGCGGTCGGTCCGACGAGGGCGGTGCGGGCGCCGGAGTGAAGGCAGTGGTGTCGATCCCGTGGGGTATCAGGTGTACGCGGTCGGCGGGCACCAGGTCGGCGAAGAACGTCTGCTGGTGCGGGTCGAGGACGACGATGCGTTCGGCAGTCGGCGCGAGCTTTCGCCACGTGCGGGCCGGCAGGTGCTGCTGGAGGTGTGCGGGCGGCTGGTGATAGGTGACGGCGGTTGGGCCGAGGCGGCGGCGGGAGAACCAGTATTGCTCGTCCCCGTACAGCACGTGAGCGGCCGAGCGAGAGGCCAGCAGGTACAGGTCGGTGGCGCAGTGCTCGACCGGGTAGAAGGGCAGCGGGCAGCTTCGGGCGAGCAGGCGGTGTGCCTGACCGGCCGCCCTGGTGGCGAGCGGGCCGGCGGGTGGGGTGATGCGGCGGACTTCGGGGAGATGGTCGAGAAGGCGGTCGTAGCCGCCGTGGGCGGTGTGCCAGGGGACGCGTACGACGGAGGCGATCACGGTGGCTCACACCTCCTTCGGGGCGAGAAGACCGAGAGACCGCAGTCGGCCGGTGATGGCGCGGGGACGGTTGAGGTGGACGACGGGCTGGCCGTCGGCCTGGTCCGGGTGGAGACGTTCGGCCCAGCGACGGCGGTGCCGGCCGTGGTGGGCCGGGCCCCACCATAGGATCGAGTCGCGGGCCAACAGATGGCTGAAGGTCTCCCTATTCCCGGCAAACAGCTCCTGCCGGGTGCCGGCCCGCCGGAGCGAGCGACGGATCAGCCGGGGCAGACAGACCCTCAGCGGCAGGTCGAGCCAGATCACGAGTTCGGCGCGGGCCAGCAACCTCTCGCCGACTTCGCCGCCGTAGTTGCCGTCGGCGATCCAAAGGTCCGAGGCCAGGGCTTCGCGGACGCGGGAGTGGAAGAGCTCCGGGCCGACAGGGGTCCACCTCGGTCCCCAGAACAGCTCGTCCAGGTCGAGGTGGGGCAGGCCGGTGTGGGCCGCGATGGCGGCGGCGAGGGTGGACTTCCCGGAGGCCACCGGGCCGACCAGCGCGATGCGCTTGGGTATCACGGAAGCCTCCTCGCGACGGCGTCAGCGAGCCGTTCCAGCAGGTGAGAGGTGTGCACTCCGACGGTCACCTGCATCACCGGCACCCGGGCGACCAGGTCGTCCATGACGTCGGCGGCCTGCCGGGCCAGTTCGCCCTCGGGACGGGTGCGGTCGGCAAACCACGGGTGCAACCAGTCCTCGTCGTACGGGGTGCAGCACACGGCGGCCAGCGCAGCGCGAGCCGCCGCCGCGCCAGGGAAAGCGACGCTGATGTCCCGGTCGTCGTCATAGAGCCGCGGGAGCACGACGAGCCGCAGCGGGGCGCTTTCCCTCACACGGACGGCGAAGGCGCCAGCGAAGTCGTGCGGGGTGCACGAGGCTTTGCGGGACGTGCCGAAGTCGGTCGGCAGCACGCTGTGCGGCTGCAGGTTGCTGTTCGGGGCCAGCGCGGACAGGGTGCCGCCGGCGATGCGGACCGAGATCGGTACCCCGACCAATTTCGCGGCCGACTCGGTGACCAATACGCGGTCAGACCCGACGAGGTCGGCGCGGTGATGGGCGGCCAGGGCTGTGAGCAGGGTGGTCTTGCCGGCCCCGGATGGGCCGACGATCAGGACCCCGTGGTTGTCGACCGTGGCAGCTGCGGCGTGGAAGGCGGTCCAGCCGCGGTGTTCGGCGCAGCGCAGAACGACCTCGCGGATCACCCGCAGGGCATACCGCTCGCCGCGGTCGGTCCCTGGGTGCAGCACGATGTGCAGCCGGCCCGTCGCGTCGCGGGCGTACAGGTGGTCTGCCGGCAGGTGCGAGGCGGGGGCGGGCCTCCACCAGCGGACCTGCCCGAGCCGTGAGTCGAGGTACGGCTCGTCGCGGAACGGCAATACCTCCAGCGACTGTGCATCGGCCAGGCGGGCCTCGTGGTCGCGAAAGAGGTCTTCGCTGTGGTGGATGCGTATCTGCGTGAGCTGCCCGCACATTGGTGCCGGCGAGGTCTCGGGGGAGAAGCTCTGCAGGTGGATGCTTTGGTCAGCGTGGAAGGTCTCGTCGGTGCGAACGTCGAAGCGGTGCCCGGCGAAGGCGACCGTCCCGTTGCTGCGGCCGCTCACCTCCGTCCCCCTGTTGCCGCCATGGCGTCGGGTGCCTGAATGAGGAGTTCTTCAGCGGTGCCGTGCACCAGGCGTCGGGCGATGTCGATGCCCATCTTCACCGCGTGGTCCATGTTGCCGATCTCGTACCGCCACGTCCCGAACCGGCCTCGTGGGTAGATCCCTTGGGACTCCATCCACGGCACCACTGTGTCCAGGACCTCATCACGGTCGAGGGTGGGTATCGGGTAGGCGTAGTCGATCAGTTCCAGGTGGGTACTGGCCAGCGGCGCGTCCTCGGGCACGAGGCCGTGTCGCCGCAGGGCCTGGTCGCAGTCGCGTATGAGCCGGTGATGGTCCAGCCGGGTCCCCGGCAGCAGGGAGGTCTCGGTCATCCACGCGCTGAATGCCATTGTGTCGGCGCCGGGGACGTTGGCGGGCGCGTACTTGCTGAAGTTCGTGGCCCGGTAGAACGGCACCTCAGGCTGGGGGAAGTACAACCAGGACCGTTCGTCGGTGGTCGGGGCCTCGTAGCCGAGGCCGACCATGGCCACCGTGGTGTGCCGCAGCCGTCCGGCTGCCGCTCGCACCGCGTCCGGGGCGCCGGCCGTGATGGCGGAGAGCTGGTCAAGGGGACCGGTGGCCACCAGGTGGTCGAAGCCGATGAGCTCGCCGTCGGAGAGCGTGACAGTGCGGGCGGCCGGGTCGACGGCGGCCGCGCGGACTGACGTCCGCAGGCCCGCGTCGAGCCGTGCGGCCAGGCGGCGCCAGATCTCTCCGGTGCCGCCGCGGGCGGGGAAGGCGAAGGTGGCGTTGGGTCCCCACCGGCGGGCCGGCGGGGCGGTCCCCGAGAAGGCAGCCAGGATTTCACCGGGATCGACCGGGGCGACACGTTCGGCGACCCAGGACGAGGCCATCTGCTCAGGTGGCATCGCCCAGACCTTGGAGTTGTACGGGCCGAAGAACCGCTCCACCAGGCCCGATCCGTACATCGCCTGCAGCCACGTGGCGAAGTCCATACCCGCGGTCATCCCCTCCTCGCGCCGTTGGCAGGCGCGAAGAAGATCGTGCACACATGCCTCGGCGTCCTCGGCCGGGAGGCGGTGGAGGTACTGCTGGAAGGGGTAGGGCACCCACCGGTTGCGGAAGCGGATGTAGGACGACCGGTCGTGATGCAGCAGCTCGTCGGGGGTGAACAGCTCGGCAAGTAACCGGTCGAACTCGCCGAAGTGGGAGAAGACCACGTGCCCGCCCAGGTCCCAAGTGAAGCCGGCCGGATCGACCACGGACGAGGCAAGTCCGCCGGGCAGAGGGGCAGCCTCCAGCAGCGTCCAGGAACGGTGACCCAGCCGCTTCAACTCGTCCGCACAGGCCAGGCCACAAGGGCCGGCGCCGAGAATGACAATCCTCTCGGAGGGTAAGGCGTGCGGTGAATCGGGCATGAAGCCTCCTTCGATCGGCAGACGGTAAAGCTATGGCCCGCGTCCGGCGGGCAGCGGTGACAGAACGGGGGCGGGGTGACCCCACCGCCGATGCACGGGAAGCGGCGGGGTCACCCTGCTCAGCGACGGTTTCGACCACGAGGGGTTGGTGCGTGAGCGCGGGCCGCCGACAGGGTCCGGTCGGCGCAAGCTGGCGGAGCCTCAGGTCGCCGGCCCCTCGGTGTCCGGGTCCACGTGTGCGTTGTGGATGTGGAAGTAGGCCACCTCCACCTGCTCCTCGAAGCCCTTGCCGTCCACGAGCGCCTGGAACATCGTCGCGCTGACGGACCGGCAGTAGTCGCAGGTCTCAACACCAGCGGGTCCTTCGCGGCGCGCCATGGCCGCACGGGCCTGCTCCACTGCTTCGGGAGACAGCCCATCCAACAATTCCTCGGTCAGGTCCGTGTCATCGCTCACGCCGCCATCGTGGCCACTGAGGACCCTGGAAACTCTTTCACTTGAGCGAGAGTCCCATCGGCCCCTACATGCCGATCCAGCCCGCCATGTTCCGCAACGGCTCCGGCGTCCGGCGGGAGAGGTGAACGAGCCCGCGGATCGTCTCCCTGGCACCAGGGTGATAGCGGGTCTGCTCCGGCGCAGCCCGCCGCGCCGCCCAGAGCGACCTCAACGACGCCTCTGCTTTGCCCAGTTCCATCTCGACGCGGGCCCGGTCGATGAAGAAGTGCGCGCGGCGGGACGTCGCGATCGAGGCCGGCAGCTTGATCGCCTTGGCTTGCCGCAGCGCCTCGTCATACTGACGCATCTCCATCGCCACAGTCATCTCGTGCAAGGCCACGTTCACCGGACCGAAATTGAGCCAGTGCACCTTGCTGGCATCTCCGACCCGCCCCGCGTACTCGCGGGCCCGTGCGATGTGGTCGGCGGCCGCGCTAGCGTCCTCGGCCCGCGCGGCAAGCACGGAGCCGCCGAGGTGAAGCTGGCCGGCGACGGTGAGGGCTTCGCGGGTCGCGTCGCCCGGGCCGAGCAGCCTGTGGCCGGAGCCGACCAGGCGCAGGCCGATGCCGTACTCCCCTTCGCGGAAGTAGACCAACCCCCGGAAGTACTGCCGCATGGCCGCCAGGCAGGGGTCCGAGGCCCGCTCCGCGGCCCAGCCGAGCCGGTCGAGGGCGACGCTGGCAAGATCGAAGTACCCCAGCTTCACCGTGACGTCGTGCGCGGTGCGGTAGGCGGAACCTAGGGCCCGCCACAGCTCCGTCGTCGGCGAGCGCCAGCACAGGACGGTCAGCTCCGTAATGACGTCCGGAAGCGCTGCCGCCGCCGCATGCAGGTGGGTGGCGCGGACATGGGCACACAATTCCTCGGTGGCGGTGACGAGCTCGCCGGCCGTGCGTGTGGTGACCTGGGGATCGTCGCCGAGGTCGTACAGGTCTAGGGACTCACGGATCGGCCGGATCAGCTCCGCCAGCCGGTCCTCCTGCATCTGCGTCACGTACGGCTGACCCGTCAGCACCGTGACATCGATCCGCAGCGCCCGCGCGACGGCCGCGACGAAGTCCGAGGACGCCGGCCGGGCTCCGCACTCGACCTGGGTGAGCCAGCTGTACGAGTACGGAATCCGGTCGGACAGCTCCCGCTGCGTCAGCCCCGCCAGCCTCCGCTGTTCCTTGATCCGCGTACCGGTGTGGTCGTCGTCCCGCGTCGGCATGCCTGCCTCCCGTCTTTGACCCGTCACCCGGAACGCTACGCGCTGCTCTATGCCGCGACAGGTGGATTCACAAGGGGAGCCGCCAAGTTGGTGGCCGCCTGACTGTGATCGGATACCCTCATGACCACTCCGACCCTGTACCTGTTCAGTAGCGCGGCCCCGCCCGTCTTCGACGTTGCACGCGTCATCGAGGAGGCGCAGGCCGACGGCTGGGACGTATGCATCGGTCTTACCCCGACGGCCGCCCGCTGGCTCGCCGACTCCCTCGACGGCCTCGCCGCCCTCACCGGCCACCCCGTCCGCTGGGACTACCGCCTCCCCGGACAGCCGGACGTGTGGCCGAAGCCGGATGCCGTCATCGTCGCTCCGGCGACCTTCAACACGATCAACCAGTGGGCGCTCGGGATCACGGACAAGTGGCTCGTCGGCGTAGTTGCCGAGGGCATCGGCAAGGGCATCCCCATGGCGATGATGCCGTGCGTGAACCGGGCATACGTTGCGCACCCGCAGTTCGAGCGCTCGATCGACGCCCTCCGGAGCGCTGGGGTCCGGGTGCTGTACGGCGAAGGCGGTTTCATCCCGAATGAGCCGGGCCAGGGCAATCCCGCCACGTACCCGTGGCGGGCAGCCCTGGACGCCGTCGTCGACAGCCTTGGCCCGACCTCCATTGCATAGAGCCTGTCCAGCCGATCACGTACGGAGCCAGATGGACAGGGCCGCTGCGGTGAGGGTGCCGAGGTAGACGTCGACACGCGTGTCGTATCGGGTGGTGATCAGCCAGACAGGTCCTATCCGTCCGTGCTCGTGGCGAACGGGTCAGTCTGGTCCGAGGCGCACATGATGAGCGGCTGGCAGGCGATCGAGTGGCGGGCGATCGCCCCCAGTGCGCGCGATCGGATCACGCGAACATGGGCACATCCTCCCGCTCGGAGGGCTCTAGACGGCGTCTCATCTCTTGGCCTGATTGCAGCAGGGTGTTGATGTGTTGTTTGGCGAGCTCCTTGTGCCCTTCATCGATCAGCTCTTGTACGGCATCTACCGCAGCCTGGTAGTGGCGAACCCACTGGTAGAGAGGACTGTTGGCTCTGCGGACGATGCAGCTGGCCGCTCGAGCGACTGCCACGAGGAGATCACTGTCAAGGTCTACGAGGTGGGTATGTGCGACTGTCTCCATATAACCGTCTTGAGGTCTCCCTCTGGGGCAGTCGATCGGTGGCTCCGCCTCAGCGATGGCGGAGTCGATCTCGGGGATGTGTGTGTCGAGCAGCTCACGGACGGTTGCGCATGGCGGTATCCCACCGTCAGGACGGCCGGCACGTCGTAGAGCTCGTCCTCGCCGCACAGCTGTTTAGCAAGCCTGTGTCCGCTCGACGGCGGGCAGCTTCGATTCGCCGACGAGGGTGATGGAAGCGACCCACGGCCGCTCGCCGGCAGTCCCGCCGAGCGGCACCACTCGTGACTCGTCAGTCACCATCCGCAGGCATCAGGAAACCGTCCGCTTCACGGACCGCCCCCTTCGCGACGAGCTCGTCCACATCGCGCGTGAGCGCATCCCTGATATCAGGACCCAGCCGTGTCCATCCGAAGAAGCGTGCGACCTCGCGGAGCAGCTCCTCTCGGTGGACGCCCGGACTTTCCTCGACCACATGTCCCACGACGAGCCGCCGCTCGACCGACGGGACCTGCCCGACCTTGCGCGCCACGGTTGCTGTCGGAGTACGAGCGAAGGCCAGCTCCCGGCCAGGAACGTCGTACGCCTCGCCGACTCGCACGATCTGGCCCGCGGAGGAGATCCTCCGCAGCGCTCGACGAACCGAGTCGCGGACCACCGCGCCCGCCCTTGAGATGCCCCAGGCCGAACGGACCCGGGTGAAGATCAGGTCCTCCGTCATCGGGCCCTCAGCCTTGATCACGGAGAGGGCAACGTCGGCGACGACTCCCACGGCGTCCGGGTCCTGCAGCTCCGCATCCCGCATGCCGCGACGCTTGGCGGACGTGACCCGCAGGTTGACCAGTTGAACGTCGACGACCTCCTCATACACCCGGCTCCACGCGGGGGGCCCGTCGTCCACCGCCACGAACGTCACCGACGGCCCCATGTCCACCGTCGTGTCCGGCGCGGCAGATCCCTCTGCAGGAGCCTCCTCGCTGACCAGCTCCTCCGGTCTCACCCGAAACGGGTCCCGCGCGCACGCCTCCTCTACCGCGGCGCGCAGGCGGGCCATCGCGTCCCGGCGGTTGCGGTACCAATCCGTGCCCCAGATGCGGTGCAGATTCCAGCCGAGGTCGCGCAGTACGGCCTCCCGCAGCCGGTCGCGGTCGCGGGCCGCGCGCGAGGAGTGGTACATGACACCGTCGCATTCGATGCCGAGGGCGTAGCTGCCTGGGGCGGCAGGGTGCCGAACCGCCATGTCAATGCGGAAACCGGCGACGCCGACCTGGGGCTGTACGGAGTAGCCCCAGTCGCGCAGGACGCCCAGGACTTCTTCCTCGAACGGGCTCTCCGGCGCGGCGTCCGGGTCGGCCGCGGCCGTCTCCAGGATGTGGGGGCCGTGCTCGGCGTACTGGAGGTAGCGCTTCAGGTGCTGGACGCTCTTATTGCTACTGTCGGCCAGCTCGGAACCATGGAAGGAGGCGACGACCTCCATACGTCGCCGGGCGCGGGTCACGGCGACGTTGAGACGGCGCCAGCCACCGTCCCTGTTGATGGGGCCGAATGTCGAGAGCAGCTTGCCTCGGTGGTCCGGACCGTAGCCGACGGACAGGATGATGACGTCGCGCTCGTCGCCCTGGACGGTTTCCAAGTTTTTGACGAAGAAGCCGTCGAGACGATCTTCGGTGAAGAAGCGATCGAGGTCGGGTCGGGCGGTTCGTGCCTTCTGGACGGCTTCCTCGATGGCCTCGGCCTGTGCCTTGGACAGGGCGACCACGCCCAGACTGAGCCCCGGCCTGGTGGCGAAGTGGTGGATCACGCGCTGTGCGACTGCCGCCGCCTCGCCCGGGTTGTTGCTTCGACCACCCCGGTCGTAGACACCGTCGGCCTTGAAGAACTCGACGCCGAGGTCCGGGCTCTGCTCATACGCACCCGGGAAGGTCACCATGGTGTTGTCGTAGAAATCGTTGTTGCTGAAGGCGATGAGGTTCTCGTGGCGGCTCCGGTAGTGCCATCGCAGCGGCAGGCCACGCAGCACGCCGCTGGCCTTGCAGGCGTCGAGCACGGATTCGAAGTTGTCCGCGCCCTCCTCGTCCCATTCGTCATCGTCGTCGCCGTCGCCGCCGGCGCTGAAGAACGAGGTCGGCGGGAGCTGCTTTTGGTCGCCCGCCACGATGAGCGCGCTGCCGCGGTAGACGGAGTTCACCGCATCCTGCGGCAGCACCTGGGACGCCTCATCGAAGATGACGACGTCGAAGCGGAAGTCCGGCGGCAGGAACTGGCTGACCGTCAGAGGGCTCATCATGAAGCAGGGCTTGATGAGTCGCACGACATCCCGTGTCTCACCCAGCAGCTGCCGTACCGGCTTGTGACGGCGTTTCAATTGCGACTGGCGGCGCAACTCAGCTGCGGGGCCGATATTGGTTCTACGCGGGCGGCGGGCATTACATGCCGCGATGACCTCAGCGTGGGCAGCCTCCACAAGGGCGCGATCCGCGTCTCGGAATCGCTCGACGAGCTGATCGCGGTCCGCCGCGCGCATGGGCTTGAGCCGGGCGTCGAGCCCGAGGCGTCGCTCGATCCAGGCGGTAAGGACGGCGCGTTCGACAGAGGCGGGGAAGTCGGCCGCGGACACGCCGCGCTGGGCGAGCTGGGAGGGCAGCCCGTCCAGGCCGTACCGTCGCAACTGCTTGAGAGCCTCGGAGCACGTGGTCCATGCCTCGGGGCCGAAGGGGTCATTGTCCAGCTGGGACAGACAGGTCGCGGCAGCGGGCAGCGACCCCCGGAGCTCGCGCTGCAGAAGACGGCTGCGTTGCACGTCAAAGTGGGCGACGAGGTTGTCCCGCTGGCGCTGCCAGTCGTCGTGGCGGTCGGCCACGGACGTGTCGGAGGGGGCATCCAGCATCAGCCGGGCTGCTGGGGCGGACAGCGGGGCCCCGTGGCCTCCATGTGCTGTCCGGCGTACCTGCTGGGCCCAGTCCAGGGCGTCGAGCACAGCTCCCTTGTCGGTCGCCGCCCCCAGGTAGAGGTCACCGAGCAGCTCCTCGTGGCGTGGGGCGTCCTCGGTGAACCGCGCAACGACCGCCCGCGCGTCGACCACCGCCGTCACTGCCTGGCGAGCCCGTGAGAGGGACAGCCCGCTGTCGGCGTCGGCGACGCGCCCCACAGAGCGGAGGAGGTCGGCCGCGTCCTCGAAGGGTTCGACGTGGGCGCGTAGCCAGCGCGCCGCGTCGTGCAACGGGCCGGCCAGCAGCTGCGCGCCTGCGGCTGCCAGGTGCGGCTGACCGGCGTACTCCTGCCAGGCGCGCAGGTCGGTACGGAGCTGTGTCTCCGTCCGTCGCACAACGGCGTGCGGAACGGGCCGTTCGTCCGCTAGGAAGCCGATAAGACGTGCCCGTCGGGCGGGGTCGGCGAGCGTGTCCGGCGCCAGCCGCTCAACGGTGTGCGCGGCTTCCAGAGCGTCCTGCAGTGCGGCAGTGTCGACGCCGCTGTCGGGTGCGTACCGACCGAGCAGCCTGCGCTGCTCCTCGTCGGCGCGGGTGCCCGGGGTGGATTCGTGGATGGTCCAGGCGCGGTGCAGGAGTTCGAGGATGCCGCTCGGCCCCTGCTCTGCACCGAAAGAAAGTGCACGCAGTTCGGCGGGATCGGTGTCCAGCCCCTGGTACCAGGAACCGCAAAGACGACGGTGAGTGTTCTCCTCGGACGCGAACCGGGCGGTCTCTCGCCGGCTCTCCTGTGCGGCGCCGACCGCCGCCCGGGCACCTGCGAGCGTGTACGCGAAGTCAGGTCCGTCGTCGCGACGGCCGACGGAAGTGACCGTGTCGATGACGTCGACGGCCCGAGCGAGTGGATCCAGGTGGGCGCGCAGCCAGCGGGCGGCGTCGGACAGAGAGTACTTGGCGAGCTCGTCCGCGACGGCCGCCAGGCGGGGACGTGCCAAATCCTGCCGCCAGGTGTCCAGATCCTCGCTCAGGGCCCCGCAGTGCTCCAGCAGTTCCGGGGCAGGAGTACGACCGTCCGCGACCTGGGCGGCCATCAGGCCGCGACGATGCGGGTCCAGGACCGTGTCCGGCGCGAGCCGGTGCACGGAACCGGCGTGCGCCAGTGCCGCCTCCAGAGCAGGCACGTCGGGCAGTTCCGTCCCCGCGTAGCGTCCGAGAAGAACGGCATGCCTACGGGTGAGAGCCCGCAGGTGGTCGTGGGCCGTATGCCAGGCCAGGGCGTGCGGCAGCCGGGCGTACAGCTCGTTGCGCCACGAGCCCGCGATCGTCAACGCACCGAGTGCCTTGCGGTCTGCGCGTACCGCGCTGGACAGCAGGCCGCCAATTCCGCGTGAGCCTTCGGACAGGCGGCCTATCAAGTCCGGCAGTCCGGGGGTGACGGCGGTCTCGGGCCTGAAGACGTCCTGCGCAGCCTGCTCGGCCTCAGCGAGCCGGCGCGCGGCGTCGGTGATCTCCCCGCAGGCTTCCCGCACCTGAGACATCACCTCAGGGGCGAGCCACGTGTCCAGCATCCGGTGGGGGGCCGTGGCCAGCTTCACGAGGACGAGCAGCTCTTCGGCCTCCTGCATGCTCCTCGGCCGGTCACGCCCGAGAAGCCTGGCCGTGGCTGCGGCATGCCGCTCGGCGGATTCGAGGGTCGCCCCCAGGCTCGCGAACCAAGAGGAGAGCCCCGCGGCCTGCGTACGTGTCAGAGGGCTCAGGTCCAGGCCGGCTGGCTCCAGTCCGGCAAGGTCCTGCTCGGACGCCGGTGGTTGCGTGTCGAGCGTGGCGGGAATCGAGGCCCAACCAGGGCCGGCCTCTACGATCGCGTGTGCCTGTGCGGACAGAACCGTGTCACGTCGGGCGAAGAACGTGCGCAGACCGTCGGCGACGACGTTGACCGCCGCTCTGTCCGCCTCGGATGCTCCCCCGGGCACTAGCCACTGCTCGAGGGGCCGGTGGTCGGCTCCCGCCAGTGCGACGACGTCGCAGAGATCTTCCGCTGCCGCGGCGCTGCCCGGGATGTTCAGCCCCAGCTGCTGCGCAACCTCGGCAAGGGTGCGGTGCGTACGCTCAAGACTGTCCGCGGTCGTCTCGAACTCGTGGGCCAGCTCGTTCGCGTGCTCCTCCGACAGTTCGGAGGGATCGATACCGGCCGGAGAGAGAGCGGCCAGGGCGCGCTCGGCTTCGCTCGGCGCGGGAGTGAGACGCGGTGAGAGTTCCTCCCAGCGGTCCCCTGCCACGGAGCGGGCCGTGGCCTGCGCTCTGACCACCTTCTTGAGAGCGGAGACGAAGTCGTCGACCGGGCTCTCCACCGTGTCGGCGAAGTCGGCACTGGTCAGCCATGTCTCGGGCACCGGGCGGCGTGACTCGATCAGCGCGAGGAGGTCGATGAGCCGACGGACGCCACCTTCCTCATCGATCGGCTCGCCGTCTTGCAAGAGATCCTGGTAGTGCGCCACCGCCGCGGCAAGCCCGTCCCGTGCGGCCATGGCCTGGTCGAGCGCCGGGCGGGGATGGGGACTTCCGGCCTTCAGGTCACGCCAGGGAAAAGACGGATCGGCGACCGCCTGCCAGGCACCGGCAATGGCCTTCGTCGCCTCGATGACGAGGTGCAGGTCCTGTCCGCTGATTGCTGCGGCGTCGAACACCTTCTGCTTGCGGGCACCGCCGTCCGCATCCGAAGCCAGGAAGGCCACGTGCGCCTCGGACAGCTGCCCGACCCTGCCGATCACATCGTGCAGGCTCTGGCCGAGTGGCTGGCTGATCTCGTTCATCGCCTCGGCATAGGCGCTGAGGGCCTCGCGCGCCTCGCGGGCTCGGGCGACCGCCTCCTGGGAGAGCCGTGGGGCTCGCGGCTCCTCTTCCAGGGCCCTTCCCAGCTCCTGAGCGACGGCTCGGCGGCTGGTGTTGTGGCTGTGAAGAGGAAGGGCGTACGAGTCGAGACCAACGGATTTCAGCCGATCCAGCACCACGTCGAGCGCGGCAGCCTTCTCACTGACGAACAGCACGCTGCGTCCCGCGTGCATCAGACCGGCGATCATGTTGGTGATCGTCTGGCTCTTGCCCGTACCTGGCGGGCCGTCGAGCACGAAGGACCGCCCTGCGACAGCGGCCGCGACGGCCTGCCGCTGCGACGCATCGGCATCGAGGACGAGCGGGCTGTCCTCCGGCGGACTGAGCTCGTCGATCCGGTCGGCGTCGATCTCTTCGAAGTCGAAGCGGTCCGACGCCAGTCCTGCCTTGGGGCCGAGCGCCACTGCCCGTACGAGATCGCTCTTCAGGATACGGGCCTCGTTGTCCAGCAGGTCCTGGTACATCGACTCCTTGTGGGAGGCGAAGAGCGCCAGAACCACGCGCCTCGAAACCTCCCAGCCCGATTTCCCCGCCACCGCGGTGTTGACCGCGTCGATCACGGCGTCGAGGTTCGTCGGATCCTGTTCCGTGACGGGCGACCAGTCGATGTGGAACTGCTCCAGCTTGACCTTGAGCGCAGGGTTGAGACGCGGTTCCTCGTCGTCGTTGGCCACCAGGCGGATACGTCCGTTGGCCAGTCGCTCGATACGCACGGGAAGAAGGAGGAGGGGCGCATCGCTGCTCGTCGACGCGCCGTCCTCACGCCAGCGGAGGATGCCGACACCCAACTGGAGCGTCCACAGACCGTAGTCGTTGAAGAGTTGGGTGGACTTGCTGCGCAGGCTTGTCAGCGCACGGAGGAGCGCTGGACCCGTCGTCTTCTGGGTGACGATCCCGTACGCGGCACCATGCCGTTCGGCGAAGCGTGTTTGCGCCTGGCCCCCCTCAGAGTCCTCGGTGGCGGGCTCCTCGTCGGGCAGCGGCGCGAAGTCCCAGCCGCGTTCCAGACCCTCGATGAGTTCCTCGGCCGACGGATGCGCGATCTCCAGGGTCGCCGCCTTGGTGTGCCTGAAGTTGAGGAGCCGATTGCGGCCACTCAGGTCGACGAGTGACGTCCGCCAGTTGGCCAAGATCGCTTCGAACCGCTCCAGCTCTTCACCGCCACCAAAAGCACTCGGGTTTGCCACACTCGTCCTAGCTGCTCGTGTTCTCTCACTGGGCCTCCGAGAAGCGATGTGCCCTAATGAAGCCGCACAAGCCCAGGGCGAAGCCGCTCCCGAGAGAGTGGTGCCCTCCGGCTGCTCCAGTCCCGCCGACCCCCTGATTGGAGAATCCTATGACTCGGGCCCTATGGCGTGAAGAGCGGTGCCCCCCTGGCTCCGCCGTCAGCGACGCGGCTTCTCACGTGTTAACTCACCGCACGCGGAGCATCTCCGGGAACCAGGAGTCCAGCGCCGCCCACTTCGTGTGCCCGGTCGACGACTTGCACGGCGCGCCTGTGCTTGCAACCCGGGTGTCGGTGGCTGCACGTACGGTTTCCGCATGTCTGATGAGTGGTGGGTAGGCGTACGTCGGCAGGTTGAGGCGGCGGGTGCGGGACCTGGGGGCAGCGAGGTGTTCGGGGCGTCAGGGCACAAGTGGGTCGTGGAGGAGCCGCTGACCCAGGACGAGCTTGCCGAACTTGAAGCTCAGATAGGCGTGGGGCTGCCGGAGGAGTACCGGGCCTTCCTGCTTTACGTGGGTGCGGGTGGCGCCGGCCCCGCGTACGGCCTGTTCCCGGTTCGGCGCGTACAAGGTCGCTGGCGTTGGGAAGGCGACGGCGCGGATCTGGCCGACCTGTCGAGGCTTGCCGAACCATTTCCCGACCAGGGCCCGAGCCCGAAGCTGCTCGCCGATCTCCTTGCTCAACGCCCAGAGGAAGAAGACTTCGATGACATCGAGGACTTCGACGACGCCATCGAGGCGTGGGACGAGCGGTGGGAGGCTGTCATGTTTGCTTCGGAGCGCACCGTCGGTGCCATCGCGATCTCCCACCTGGGCTGTGCCCAGAGAGAGTGGCTGATCGTCAGTGGCCGACACCGCGGCACGATCTGGTCCGACAGTCGAGTGAACGATGTCGATCTCACCCCGCTCCTCGATGATGACGGTATGCCGGTGAAGTTCGCTCGTTGGTACACCGACTGGCTGGAGAAAGCCGAGAGTACGGCCCCGTAGGCCCGTCGCCTTGTGTGGAGCTATGAGGCGCCGTCCGGGGAAGTCGGCCACGGCAGCCTGTCCGCTCCGAGTAGAAGGGACGAACTGGGCCGTGACGCTCGTTTGACGCTCTGGGCGCCCACCAGTAGGGCGATGAGCAAAGAACGTGGCTCTGACCTGGGATTTTCCGAAGATCGCTCAGGCCAACATCTTTCCGATGACGCACCACGTGGAGTGCGTGGCGATTCTTGAGCCGGTGAAGAAGGACGCCTGACCTGCGGTTCTGTGTGGGTGCTTTATGGGCGGTTTGGGTATTTTCTCGACGCTGAGATGACGCTCGGGGCGCCCGTTTCACGCCCGTTCTGATGGGGCGTCAGGCGCCTTGTCGGACACCGTCAAAAGTGGCGAGCATCGATGGGCCGTCGAGGGCAGGTGGCGCTGAGCGCGGACCTAGCCTCGTCGCGGTGACCGCGCGGACGAACCGGCAGGAGGCCGACCAGGGTCCGGTGACCTCGATGCCGCCGGCCAGGCCGCCGACTGCCGCTACCTCGCCGAGTGGCTCGCGAGCAACCCCGCTCTGTAGCCGGCCTCCCCCTCGCCTTCGGGTGAGGGGGGCTTCGTAGGGTCCGATTATCGAGCAAATCACCCTTAAGGGCTGAATTTCGTCATCCTCCTTTATGCCTCGTCATGATGCGCTGTCATATGCCTGCGAGATCGCCCCGCTCGTCTCGTTCACCTTCAGGGGAAGGCAGGACCATGGGCAGATTCAGGTACGGCATCGCCGCGTCAGCCGTCGCGCTGGCCGCTGTGGGAGCACTCGCGGTCGCGGGAGGCACGGCTCACGCGGAAGCGGGTCAGGACAACATCGGCATGTACAAGCAGGAGAAGACCCAGTGGTGCTGGGTCGCCTCCGGGCTGACGATCGCCAAGTTCCAGGGTTACGGGTCCACCCAGACGGACTTCTGCAACCGGGCCCAGCCCTACTACGGCTGCAACAACCAGCCCGCCACGCTCGACGACATGGCCAGGGGCTGGCACAGCCTCGGCATGGCCCACCCCGGCTCGGGTCTGAACAGCGCGGCCACGTTCAACCAGGTGTACACCGACGTCAAGGCGGCCCGACCGGTCGCCGCCCGCATCGGGTGGACGTCCGGTGGCGGCCACATGAACGTGGTCTACGGCTTCGACACGTCGAACAACACCATCGGCGTGGCCGACCCGTGGCCGGACACCACCACGTACACGTGGTGGAACTACAACGACTACGTGAGCAACAGCTCGTCCAAGTGGACCCACTCCCGCATCGGCATCTCCCGCTAAGGCAGGCGACATGCGCGACACCAGTACCACCAGAACGGCCGCCAAGAGGGCGAGTTCTCGCTCCGCCCGCCTGTCCATCGTCCTCGCCCTGAGCGCGTCCGCCCTGCTGTCCGTCCTCGGCCCGGCCCACGCAGCCCCGGCAAAGGACCCGCTGCCCGCGGACATCCCCGACTACCAGGCCGCTCTCGAAGCCGTGAAGTCCACGGCCGTCCGCGACACCGTCTGCCGCTTCCTGCGCACCCCGCTGCCCACCGGGACCGGCGAGCCGATGCAGACGATCCCCGAGATGACCGAGCCGTGCCAGGGCCTGCCGGCCTTCACCATCAAGGACCCGCTGGCCCTCAACGAGATCACCCCCGGCTTCGTCGCCGGCACCGCCCGGCCCCTGCCCACTGAAGCGATCAAGCTCACGCAGCTGGTCTCCTCGCCGAGCACCACCGTCAACGGCCGCACGGCCACCGTCATGCTCGCCCCCACCCAGGGCGGCGGCTGGCACCTGGCGGCCGTGCGCGACGGGGACAGCGACGCCTCGTACGCGGGCATGGCCACCGTGGGAACGCTGGCCTTCACCGAGCCCCAGATCCGCGGCTGGTACCAGCTCAAACTCAACACCGTCGAGCCGCTCAACGACCAAGCCCGGCAAGGACTGAACGGGCAGGCGTCGGTATCGCTCGCCGAATACCAGCAACTGGTCAAGGCCCGCTACGCCGACAAACTGCCCGGCTCGGAGTACGACACCAAGGGTTACTCCAGCGGCTCCGGCACCCAGCACCAAGCGGACGGCACACCGGCCTCCACCCCGCTGCTCGCCGGCGGTTCCGGCGCGGCGCTCGCCCTCGCGGGCGGGGCGTTCCTGCTCCGCCGGCGCCGGCGCGCGAACACCGGCTGAGCCCGATCTGTATGCCCCCTCGCCCCGCTCCCGGCAGCCGGCCCGGGGCGGGGCGAGCCCTGGTCCTGGGTGTCGAGCCAGGACAGAACCAATCGAGCGCCGAAGTGTGCCGACTGCTTGCCGTACCCGTAGGGGGGCGGCCGGTGTCGCCGGCGGCGGGGGATGATGGGGGTGGAATGACGGAACGCGAGGTCAGGAGCTTCGATGGCGAAGCGGGTTCACCAGCCCCGTGAGGACGCGGAGTTCGATTTCATCCTCGGGATGAGCGAAGTTCCGGTCCTCGCGTACTTCACCGGGACATGGCCCAAGGCGATCGAGCCCTGCCGGGCGATGGACCTCGTCGTGGGTGGCATCGCCGACGAGTACACCGGCCGCCTGACGGTCGTCCGCACCGACATCACGCGCTGTCCGGCCGCAACCGAGCGATACGGGATCACCGGCGCCCCTTCCTACGTCCTGCTGAAGGAGGGAGAGGCGGTGGCCCGCGGTACGGGGCTCGTGACCGCCGCCGAGGTACGGGAATTCCTGGGGCCGAACTAGGCGTCGACAGCCGGGGCCAGATCCGGGACACCCTGGACGGGGGTATGGGCGACGCCACGCAATGGATCGAGGGGGGCATGACCCGCGGCGTCGGCTCTGCCGGGGGAGCACTACTACCGGCGGCTGATGACCGACCGTGTGCGCGCCGTGGACGCCGTCGCGCACCTGCCCCGTCCGACCACGGCGGCGGCTGCGGCTCCAACCCACCCGTCCAGCTTGACTGGCCGCACGAGCGCGGACTGACGCCGGAGCTGTGACCTCCGTATCAGCCCCCCGATCCTTTCCGCGACGCCGCTCCGTCCCCCGCGCCCGCCCGTTGCGGAGCGAACCACGCTGTCCGGTCGGGCGAGGGCGGGGGTCGGGCGAAGGCGGGGATCAGGCGAGGGCGACCAGGTCGCGGTACTCCTCGCTCCACAGGTCCTCGTCCGCGTCCGGCAGCAGCAGGACCCGGTCGGGGCGCAGGGCGTCGATGGCGTCCTCGTCGTGGGTGACCATCACGATCGCGCCCGGGTAGGAGCCGACGGCGGCCAGGACCTCGTCGCGGGAGGCCGGGTCGAGGTTGTTGGTCGGCTCGTCCAGCAGCAGCACGTTCGCGCCGGAGTGGACCAGCCCGGCCAGAGCCAGGCGGGTCTTCTCCCCGCCTGAGAGCACCCCGGCCGGTTTGTCGGCGTCGTCCCCGGAGAAGAGGAACGCGCCCAGCACGCGCCGGGCCTCACCGTCGCTCAGGTGCGGGGCCGCGGCGGCCAGGTTCTGGCGGACCGTACGCTCAGGGGCGAGGGTGTCGTGCTCCTGGGCGAAGTAGCCCAGGAGCAGCCCGTGTCCGTGCACCACACGGCCGGAGTCCGGCCGCTCCTGGCCGGCAAGGAGGCGCAGCAAGGTGGTCTTGCCGGCGCCGTTGAGGCCGAGGACGACCAGGCGGCTGCCCCGGTCCACGGCCAGGTCCACGCCCTTGAGGACCTGGTGGTCGCCGTAGGACTTGGTCAGGCTGACGGCGCCGAGTGGCATCCGCCCGCAGGGGGCGGGCTCGGGCAGCCGGATCTTGGCGACCTTCTCGGCGCGGCGGGCCGGTTCCAGCTCGGCCAGCATCCGGTCGGCACGCCGCGCCATGCTCCTGGCCATGACGGCGGTCGCGGACCGCGCCTTCATCTTGTCGGCCTGTGCATGCAGGGCGGCGGCCTTGCGTTCCGCGCCGGCCCGCTCGCGGGCACGGCGGCGCTCATCGGCTGCCCGCTGGGAGAGGTAGCCGCTCCAGCCGGTGTTGTGCTGGTCGATCGTGGCGCGGGTGGCGTCCAGGTGGAACACCCGGTTGACCACGTCGGCCAGCAGTGTGGTGTCGTGGCTGATGACCACCAGGCCGCCGGTGTGGCCCTGAAGGAAGGTGTGCAGCCAGGCGACCGAGTCGGCGTCCAGGTGATTGGTCGGCTCGTCCAGCAGCAAGGTGCTGTCGGGTCCGGCGAACAGGATGCGGGCCAGTTCGACGCGGCGCCGCTGCCCGCCGGAGAGCGCGCCCACCGGCTCGCCCAGCACGCGTTCGGGCAGCCCCAGACCGGCGGCCACCCGGGCCGCCTCGGCCTCGGCGGCGTAGCCACCGCCGGCCTGGAAGGCGGCCTCGGCGCGGGCGTAGGCGTTCATCGCCCGCTCCAGCGCGGCGGGCCCGTCGGCGTCGGCCATCGCGGCCTCCGCCGTACGCAGCCGGTGCAGCGCCCGGTCCAGGCTGCGGGCGGACAGGATCCGGTCGGTGACCGTGACGGTGGGGTCGGCGGCGCGGGAGTCCTGTGCCAGGAACCCGACCTCGCCGGTGCGGGTGATGGTGCCATCGGCCGGCTTGGCCTTCCCGGCCAGGGCGGTCAAGAGGGTGGTCTTGCCCGCGCCGTTGCGGCCGACCAGGCCGATGCGGTCGCCGGGGGAGACGGTGAAGGAAATGTCGGAGAACAGCAGGCGGGCGCCCGCGCGCAGCTCGACACCGCGAACGGTGATCATGGGGTTACGCTCCGAGAAAGCAAGAGGACACACTTCTGGCGTGGAAGCGGGTCCTCAGCTAGGAAACTCGGGGCGTAGACATGCGTCCACGGTAAGCGATGCCCTGTGAGCGGTGCATCCGCTTTTCTCTCGGGCCCCCGGTGGCCCCGTTTTTCAGGGGGGGGCGGTTTGGGGTGCGGGAGAGGGCTTCAGGAGCCCCTTCACCCCTTCACCCCTTGACCCCTTCGCGACCGCCGGGCTCCGCCGGAAGCAGCCGCGCGGGCGCTCTGCTCGCCGAGGACGACCTGATCACGGCCGTGGGCGGCTATCCCGCCCTCGCCGACCTCACGGCGGCGGCCCGGCGGAGCGTGTGCTGCGGCACAGGACCGGTGTTCGGTCAGCCGGTAGCCTTCGCCGTTGCGCACGGCGACCGTGCGCAGGGAGCGGGCGTCGGAGCCCGCGTCGGTCTCGGTGAGCGAGAAGCAGCAGGCCCGCTCGCCGCGGATCAGAGGCAGCAGGTACGTGTCCAACTGGTGCCTGGTGGCGTGCTGGAGCGGCTTGATCGCCTCTTCCGGACGGCCGGTTGGGAGGAGGTGAGGTTACGGCCGCCGTACTCCTCGGGCAGGTGGATGCCGTAGAACCCGAGTTCGCGGCTGCGGCGCCGGACCGGTTCGAGGCCGGCGCGGGTCAGGCGGGTGGTCGGCGTGATGCCGTGCTCGCGTTCACGGGTAGGCGAAGCCGGCGTGCCGCCGGAGCGGTGCCGTGGGGATCGACATTCGGTCGACCCGGGCTGGGAGCGCTCTCAGGGTGGGGGGTGTTTCGCGCGGCGTGCGGGGCGTCTTCGTGGCGCGGTGCGGAGAGGGCGTACCGACCACGCTGAGCTGGGGAAACGCTCCGGAGGGGGGCCCGGCGCAACGGCTCTGTCGCCTCCGGTGCCCGGTCGTCGACGAGGCGGGCGCCCGTCACCTTTCGGACACTTCGACGCCGTCCCGACGCGGACGCGGTGTGTTCGACCGTCCGCGGCGCTCGGTCCGACCCTACGATTGTGCCGACCATTGATGGGCACACGTATCCGATTTGTGCCTGCGATTGGCAGCCCGCCTCGGCGTGGGTGCGCCGATATGGGGGGAATTGAGTGCGTAGTTCATTAAGTTCATTACGGACGACCGTGGAGGACGGCGGGGCCGAGCCGGGGCGGCGGATACCGGTCGTCGTCCATACCGCGGATCCCATCTCCCGAGCGGGCGCGGTCAGTCAGCTGCGCCAGCACCCGGCCGTCGAGCTGCGGGAGGGAACGGAGGTCAGGCCGGGGACCGTGGCGGTGCTGATCGGTGAGACGCCGGACGAGTCGCTGCTCGCCCAGCTGCGCAGACTGGTCAGGAGCGAAGGCGCCCGCGCCGTCCTGGTCGTGAGCGCGGTCCGGGAGGCCGAGCTCCTCGATGTCATCGAGTGCGGGGCCGGTGCCGTCGTCTGGCGCCATGAAGCGACCGCGCACCGGCTGCTGCAGGCCGTGCTCGCCGCCTCCCGCGGTGACGGCGACCTCCCCGCCGACCTCCTCGGCCGTCTCATGAGCCAGGTCGGTACGCTCCAGCGTTCAGCGGCTGGCCACCCCGGCACCCCCACCTCCGGCCTCGTGGCGCGCGAGGTCGATGTCCTGCGGCTGGTCGCGGAGGGCCTGGACACCGGCGAGATCGCGGGCAAGCTCTCCTACTCGGAGCGCACCGTCAAGAACGTCATGCACGGGCTGACCACCCGTCTGCATCTTCGCAACCGCGCCCACGCCGTGGCCTACGCCCTCCGGGAGGGCTACATCTGACCGCGCGGGCAGACCCGGGGGCAGCCGCGGAGGGCCGTGCGGCCCCGTGGGTCCGCCCCTTCGCCTTCCCCGGAGCGCCTGCGGTGGCGGGTGCGGAGCGGTGAAGAATCGTCAGCACGGGGCTGTACGTACACGCAAGGCGGGAGCGCGTTCTGTGATCCATGAGGTGGACGACGTCCTCAAGAGGTTGCTCGCTGGTGGCGCCCTCGCCGGTTCCGGCATCGACGTCTCCCTGGAGGCCCCGACCCGTGACTGGGCCGCCCGGCGCAACGCCCCCGCCATCAACGCCTACTTGTACGACATCCGCGAAGACGTCACCCGCCGCCAGCGCGGCACGGTGCCGGTCACGGACCAACGCGGCGCGGTCCTCAAGCGGCGACAGCCGCCCCGTTGGTTCCGGCTGTCGTACCTCGTCACCGCCTGGACGAAGCAGCCCCAGGACGAGCACCGCCTCCTGTCGGCCGTGCTGGCGACCCTGCTGCCCCGCGAGATCCTGCCCCCCGAGGAGCTGCCCGGCTCGCTGGGCGCATTGGGACTGTCCGTACCCCTCACCGTCGCCGGGATACAGAGCGATTCGCGGTCGACGGCGGAGATCTGGTCCGCGCTCGGTGGCGAACTCAAGCCGTCCCTGGACGTGGTCGTGACCGCACCCTTCCCCGCGTTCCCCGAGTACGACGCCGGGCCGCCGGTCACCGAGGGCGCGGCGGTGAGGGTACGCGGGATCGACGGCACCCTGGAAGGATCGCCGGAGCGGCGGCACCGACCGCCGGCGTCGTCCGGTGTCGTCACGTCGGGCGCCGACACCGGTCTCCCGGACGCACGCTTACCGGACAACGGCCCGCCGGCCGCCGGTCTTCCGGACGCCGACCGCGCGAGCGGGGAGACCCGGCGGCAATGACGACGTACGCCTTCGCCGACCCCGCCGACCCCGCCGACCCCGCCGGCTCCGCGCCGGACCGCCCCGCTCCCGACCCGGAGACGGACCCGGCCTCCGCGCTCCTGGACCGTCTGGACCGAGTCCGCGAGCGGGTCGCGCGGCTGGTCGAGCTCCGCCGCGCCGACGATCCCACGGCCGCGGACCCGCTGCGCGGCCTGTACCTGTCGGACGAGGCCGTACGTCACGTACTCGGCTCCACCGTGCGACGACAGGGTTCGCGACAGGGTTTGGGGGAGGACGCCCAGGGCCCCTCCGCCTCCGCCTCCGCCTCGGACCGGTCGGCACGGCTCGCTGTGCGGCTCGGACTGGGGGAGCTGGAGACGGAGCTGCTGCTCATCGCCCTCGCGCCCGATCTGGACCGGAACTTCGAGCCGCTGTACGCCTACCTCAACGACGACGTCAGCAGGCGCCGGGCCACCACCGGACTCGCCCTCGACCTCTGCGGCCTCCCCGCGCACCTGCCCCGCGCGCGGGCCCTCTTCCACCCGGCGGCGCCGCTGGCCGCCCTCGGACTGGTCGAGATCGAGGAGCCTGAACGGCCATTCCTGAGCCGTTCCTTGCGCGTCCCCGACCGGGTCGTCGCCCATCTCCTCGGCGACGACACCCCGGACGCCGCGCTCGCCGGCCGCGTACGTCCGCTCGCGGCGCCCCTCAGCCCGTACGACGAGGAGTTCACCCGCAGACTCGCCGACCGGCTGGCCGCAGGTCCGCTCACCGTCCATCTGCGCGAGCACCGGGAGGGCGACGGGCTCACCTGGGCCGCGGCGGCGCTGGCGGCGGCCGGTCTCGACGCCCTGCACTGCACGCCGCCCGCCCTCACCGCCCCTACGCCGGGCACCGGTCCTGGCCCCGCCCACGGCTCCGGATCCGGCTCCGGCTCCGACGCTGAGCCCTTCGCCGCGCTGCTGCGCGAGGCCCGGCTGCGGGGTCTGGCGCTCGTCGTGTCGCCGCTGCCGGACGATGCCGGGCCGCTGTTCGGAGCGCTGGCCGCCGACGACGTACCGGTGTTGTTCACCGGCACCGGCCCGTACGACCCCCAGTGGTGCGACCGCGACCCGCTGGTCCTCGACGCGCCGAGGCTGCCCACGGGCGCCGCCGACGTGTGGGCGGCGGCGCTCGGCGACGCGGCGAAGGACGCCGGGTTCGACCTGGCGGCCACGGTGGCCCCGTACCGCCTCGGTGCGGACCGGGTCCCCCGGGCCGCGCGTGCCGCCCTGGACCTCGCCGCGTTCGACGGCACACCGCTGACCGCCGGCCACGTCCGGCTGGCCGCCCGTCGGCAGTCCGCGTCCGGGCTCGAGCGGCACGCCCGCCGGATCCGGCCGGACGTCGGCTGGGAGGACCTCGTCCTGCCCGAGCGGCCCCGCGCCCAACTGCGGGAACTCGCCCTGCGCGCCCGCCACCGCGACCGGGTCCTCGGAGACTGGCGGCTCAGCGCCGGAGGCGGCCGGGGGCGCGGCGTGGTGGGGCTCTTCGCCGGCGAGTCCGGCACCGGCAAGACACTGTCCGCCGAGGTCGTCGCCGCCGAACTCGGCCTCGACCTCTACGTGGTCCAGCTGTCGTCCGTCGTCGACAAGTACGTGGGCGAGACCGAGAAGAACCTGGAACGGATCTTCACGGAGGCCGACCGGACCGACGCCGTACTCCTCTTCGACGAGGCCGACTCCGTCTTCGGCAAGCGCTCCGAGGTCAAGGACGCGCACGACCGCTACGCCAACATGGAGAGCGCCTACCTCCTCCAGCGGCTGGAGTCCTTCGACGGCATCGCCGTGCTCACCACCAATCTGCGCGCCAACATCGACGAGGCGTTCACCCGGCGCCTGGACCTCGTGATCGACTTCCCGTTCCCCGACGCGGAGCAACGGCTGGCCCTGTGGCGGCACGCCCTCGCGCGCGTACCCTGCGCGGACGGCACCGACGCCGGGGTGTGCGCGCGCGACTTCGAACTGGCCGGGGGATCGATCCGCAGCGCCGTCGTCACCGCGGCGTACGCCGCCGCGGGCCGAGGCGAACCGGTCACCACGGCCGACCTGCTGGAGGGCGCCCGCCGTGAGTACCGCAAGGCGGGACGCCTGGTGCCGGGCGAGGGCGGCTGGTAGCCGGTCGGGCTCTCGCCCGGTCGGGCTCTCGCCTGGTCCGGTGCCACCCGGCCAGGCCATCGCCCGGCCGGACCTCACCCTCACCCGGCATCAGAGGGGGCGTCTCCCGGCCTACTCCACGCGCCACTTCTGGTTCGGAGTCCCGGCGCACGTCCACAGCAGGAGCCGCGTTCCGTTGGCGGTGCCGTGGTCGTCGGCGTCCACGCACTTGTTCGCCTGCGGGTTCACGAGGTCGCCGGCGCCGCTCAGCACGAACTGCTGGGCCGGGTTGCCGCTGCACCGGGCCAGCTGGATGGCCGCCCCGTCGTCGCGGGAACCGTTCGCGACGTCCATGCACAGGCCGAGCGCCCGTACCGTGCCGTCGCCCCGGAAGTCCCACTTCTGGTTGGCGCTGTCCATACAGTCCCAGAGGTGGAGCTTGGTGCCGTCGCGGCCGACGCCGTCCTGAGCGTTCGGCACGTCGACGCAGCGGTTCGAGCCCTGACCGATGATCAGGGACCCGACCGCGGCCGGCTGCTCGGGCGGCGGGGGTTCGCCGCCCGAACCGCCATCGTCTCCTCCACCTGATGTCGAACCCGCCGTGTCCGGTTCCCCGCCCGCGTCCTGGCTCGGCGGCGCGGGATCCTCCTTGGGCGGCTCCGACGGGGTTGGCTCCTTCGCGGCCGGAGAGCTCGCGGCCGGTGCCGGCGGGGTGGGGCTCGGCAGCACGGAGGCACCGGCCGCCGCCGGCTTCTCCAGCGCCGCGCTGCGTACGTCGGGCTTGTAGGCGATCCAGAGCATCACGAAGGTGATGGCGAGTGCCAGGAGGATGCCGAGGAAGGTGGCGAGCCAGCCGGGGAGGAACCCGCGTTGGACATAGGTGCCTTCGACATCCAGGGGCGTCACTCCGGACCGCTGCACGGCCAGCGTGTACGGCCGCTGCTGTTTCGAGCCGAACCAGATGATCTCGCGGGGCTTGAGCGTCGTGTTCACGAACGCGGCGCGGCCGGGCTCGATCTGCACGTTGGACGGATGGATCTCGTACGAGAGGTCGTCGCCGTTGTCGCTGCCGCTGACCGACGCCGTCAGCTTCGTGTTACCGAGGTTGTCGATGGCCAGCTTGGGCCGCCCCCGCAGCCGCCCCTTCACGGTCGGCGGTACCAGCTCCGCGCGTACCTCCGTGAACGGCGTCACCGTCAGGTTGCCCTCCGGGACGGTCGTGGCCTCCGGGTGCTCGGTCGGCGTGACGCGTACGGCATACGGATGCGGTCCGGCCGCCGCGTCGGGCGTTCGCGGCGGCGAGAACGTCAGTTCCACCGTGCCCGTGGTGCCGGGGTAGAGGCGCAGCGTCTGCGGCTCCACCGTCGTCCAGAGGGCGACGTCGCCGACGGGCTCGAAGCGGTACTCGTCGACGATGTCCCCGGTGTTGCGCAACCGCAGTCGTACGGTCGTCGTGCCACCGGGGTCCACCGTGGCCGACGCGGGTTCCAGAGAAGTCCAAAGGCTCACGTTCGGACGCTAGCCGCGAGGCCGGCGCCGGGGCAGGAGCCGCAGGGGTACGGTCGCTGCCCGCAGGGGCAGCGCGCCATGCCCCGTCTCCGCGCACGTGCCCACTACCGGGAAGCGGTGGAAGCGGTGGAAACAGCGGGAACAACGGGGCGGTGCCGGTGGTGCCGGTGGTGCCGGGGCTACGGGGCGAACAGCTTGTTGAAGTACATCCTGGCGACCCGCGTCTTGATCTTCTCGCGCATCGGTGCCTTCGCCATCCCCTTCCCCTCGATCGCGTCGTACTTCTCGTCCTTCAGCTCCTCGACGATCGCGTCCAGCAGCCGCTTCTGCGAACCCTCGGGGTCGACGCCCTGCTGGGCGAGATAGTCGTTGAGCGCCTTCCACGGGTTGCCCAGGTTGATCCCCTTCGCCGAGGCCGCCTCCCTGATCGAGGAGGCCGTGGTGTTGTCGTCGGTCATGTAGGCGGTGCGCATCTCGCCCGTGAGACGGTTCTCGTTCACCAGCACGTTGTGGTACTCGACCAGCGCCCGCCGGCCACCGGACATGTCGACGTCGAACCCCCTTTCGTGCTGCTGGAGATGGCCCATCTCGTGCCGGATGGTCTGCGCGACGGTGAAGCCGGAGGACGGATTGCTGTTCGCGGCGATGATGCCGTGTGCGGGGAAGTACCCGCCGCCGCCGGCGCCCGCGACCACCTCGGAGGCGGACTGCGCCGGATCGCCGCCGTTCAGGGCGTGGATGCTCAGCTGACCCTCCTCGGGGGTCAGGCCGACGCAGTGGCCCGGAGGGTAGTCGGCGAACGGGGTGTCCGCCCGGATGCCGTCCGGCACCTCCACGATCTTCACGGTCCCGGTGATGCCGAGCACCTCCCGGGCGCTGTCGATCACTTCCATGTCCAGGGCGCGCTGAACGGGAGCGTGCCCGCTCGCTTCCGCCGCCCCTCCGCCCTCGGTGGTGGCACGGGCGCGCTGCACGGGCGGTGCCCCGCTCATCACCCGCCGGGCCGTGTCCTCCGCCTGCCGCTCCGCCCAGTCGGACGGGTCGGAGACCCTGAGGCCCGAGCCGTTGTCGGTGCCGGGGACGGAGCCCTGGCTCTGCTGGCGGTAGTGGTCCAGCTCGTGGGCGAGGGTGTGCTTGTCCTGGCCGTCCCAGACCACGTGCGAGCCCGAGGTGTACGCCTTGGCGCCGATCTCCGTCGCGGACCGCTGGGCGACCGCGTCCGTGTGGACCCGTACGCCACTGAAGTCGTCGCCGCCGAACCGCGCCTCCATCTCGCTCTTCAGCGGCCCGTCCAGCGGCCGGCCGGGGGAGCGCAGCACCTCGTGCACGGCCGAGCGCTGGACCGCGGTGTTCTGCGCGGCGGAGTTCTGCGCCGCCGTCTTCTGAGCCGCCGTGTTCTGCGACGCCGTGTCCTGCGTCGCGGGCCCGTGCCCGCAGTGCGCGTCGTGCTCGTGGCGCTCCTCGGCGACGGCCCGTGCGACGGCCGCGTTGCCCGCCGCCCGCTGGAGTGCCAGGAGCTGGAGCGCGGGTGTGGTCAACGGCGCCTTCGGGCGGGTCCTGCCCCGGTCACCGGCCTGGTCGGCCCGCTGTTCGTGTGCGCGCACGATGCTCTCCTCGCTGGTTGGCATCCCAGCGTTACCCGCTCGCGGCGGCCCGCGGGAGGGCTTTGAGGGCAGTCCCGGGGGCAGGCTCGCGGGTGGTGCGGTCCAGGTGGGGTGCCGGAGGCGCGGTGAACTGCCCCTGCGGGCAACGGCGGTGCCCCCGAGCAGGTACCGCAGGACGTTACGGGTGACACGCCGCGCGCGCGAGGGTGGAAGCCGTCCTGTCGCGTACCCGAGGAGAGCAGAGCATGCCGTCCTACCTGTCGCCCGGCGTGTACGTCGAGGAGGTGGCCAGTGGCTCGCGCCCCATCGAAGGGGTGGGGACCTCGGTAGCGGCCTTCGTGGGGCTCGCGCCCACCGGTCCGCTGAACGCACCGACCCTGGTGACCAACTGGACCCAGTACGTCGCGGCCTTCGGTGACTTCACCGACGGGTACTACCTCGCGCACAGCGTCTACGGCTTCTTCAACAACGGCGGCACGGCCGCCTACGTCGTACGCGTCGGCGGCGCACCCGCGGGAGCGTCCGACGGCGGCCCGGAAGGCCTCGGCGCGGCTGGGCGGGATGCTGCCGCGAACGGCGCCCAGGTGACCGGCTCCGCGCCCCCGGCCGCACTGCTGCCGGGGGAGCCCCGGCAGCTCGGCACCTTCACCGTCAGCGCTGTCGCCCCCGGCTCGCTGAGCGTCGAGGTCGCCGACCCGGAGGGCGACGGCCCGGCCGAGCGGTTCAAGCTGATCGTGAAGGACGGCGACACGGTCGCCGAGACCTTCGACGTGACGGCGAAGAAGAGCGGGCGCAACTACGTCGTCACGCAGGTGAAGGAGCGCTCCCGGCTCATCACCGTTCAGGAGGCGGCGCCCGCCGCGCAGCTCGCACGGCCCGACAACCAGACCGTGGCGCTGGCGGCCCCGGCTCCCGCCCCGGCCGCCCCAGCCGTCCCGTCCGGCACGGCCGCCGCGCACCCCGGGCCCGCCGAGTACCTCGGCGACTCGGCCGACCGCACCGGCTTCGGCGGCCTGGAGGCGGTCGACGAGGTGTCGATGGTCGCCGTGCCCGACCTGATGGCCGCCTACCAGCGCGGCGCGATCGACCTGGAGGCCGTGAAGGCGGTCCAGCTCGGACTGATCGCGCACTGTGAACTGATGGGCGACCGGGTCGCCGTCATCGACCCGCCGCCCGGCCTCAACGCCCGCGAGATCCGGGTGTGGCGCCAGGAGACCGCCGGTTACGACTCCAAGTACGCCGCCCTCTACTACCCCTGGATCAAGGCCTTCGACCCGGCCACCGGCCAGACCCGGACGATCCCGCCGAGCGGCCACATCGCCGGCATCTGGGCCCGCAACGACTCCGAGCGGGGCGTGCACAAGGCCCCCGCGAACGAGGTCGTCCGCGGCGCGGTGGACCTCGAGATCCAGATCACCCGCGGCGAGCAGGACCTGCTCAACCCCATCGGGATCAACTGCATCCGGGCCTTCCCGGGCCGCGGCATCCGCGTCTGGGGCGCGCGCACCCTCTCCTCCGACCCGGCCTGGCGCTACCTGAACGTGCGGCGGTACTTCAACTACCTGGAGGAGTCGATCCTGATCGGCACCCAGTGGGTGGTGTTCGAGCCGAACGACCACGCGCTGTGGGCCCGGATCCGCCGCAATGTCTCGGCCTTCCTGGTCAACGAGTGGCGCAACGGCGCCCTCTTCGGCGCCCGGCCGGAGGAGGCCTACTACGTCAAGTGCGACGAGGAGTCCAACCCGCCGGAGTCGGTCGACCTCGGGCGGGTCATCTGCGAGATCGGTATCGCGCCGGTCAAGCCCGCGGAGTTCGTGATCTTCCGGCTGGCCCAGTTCTCCAGCGGCAGCGGTGAGCTGGAGGAGTAGTCCTCCTCCTCCCGTCCCCTCCCCTCCACTTCGCCCCGCACCGCCGTACGAGCCGAGCCCTCGGCTCGTACGGCCCCAGATCGGCCATGAGCCCTTGAGAAGGACAGAGAACAGATGAGTCTCCAGCCGGGTGACGCCCTCACTTCACATAATTTCGGCCTCCAGATCGACGGCGTGATGGTCGAGTACCTCGCCGAGGTCAGCGGCCTCAGCCTCGAACAGGACGTCATCGAGTACCAGCAGGTCTCCGCGCAGGGCAAGCCCGTCACGAAGAAGTTGCCCGGTGTGAAGAAGGCCGGCACGTGCACCGTCGTGCGCGGAATGACGCAGTCGGCGGCCTTCAACCAGTGGATCACCGAGTCGGTGAACGGCGCGATGGCCACGGCGCGGAAGAACGCCACCATCATGGTGATGGACTACCAGAACAATCCGGTCAAGCGGTACAATATGCGCAACGCCTGGTGCAGCAAGATCGACACCAGCACGGTGAAGGCCGGCGAGGCGTCCGCGCTCACCGAGACCGTGACGATCACGTTCGAAGAACTGGTCATCGAGTAATGCGGCGTACTGCTCCCAGGGCGGGTGCGGGTGCGGGCGTGGACGCGAGCGTGGGTCCGGGTCCGGGCGCGGCGCTCGCGAACGGCCGGCCCGAGACCGGGACGGAGCCGGAGCGGCAGACTGCTGCCCCGGCTCCCGCCCCGGCGGCCGAGCGGCTGCTGACCGAGTTCGCCTTCGAGCTGCCACGCGGCTACGTCGACGAGTCCGGCACCGTGCACCGCCACGGAGTCATGCGCCTCGCCACCGCCCGGGACGAGCTCGTGCCGCTGCGCGACATGCGCGTGCAGGAGAACCCGGCCTACCTGTCGGTGGTCCTGCTCGGCCGGGTGATCACCCGGCTCGGCACTCTGCCGCTGGTCCACGACGGGGTGGTGGAGAACATGTTCGCCTCCGACCTGGCGTTCCTGCAGGACTTCTACCGCCAGATCAACGCCGAGGGCCACACCAGGGCGGGTGTCACCTGCCCCCACTGCGAGCAGCCGTTCGAGGTCGAACTCGGCGGGAGCCGCCTGGGGGAATCGTGACGTACGCGACCGACCGTCTCCACGAGGAGATCGCGTACATCGCCTACCACTTCCACTGGAGCCAGGAGGAGATCCTGAACCTCGAACACCGCGACCGCCGCCGGTACGCCGAACAGATCGCGGGACTCGTCACGCGCGCCTCGGCGAAGGGGTAGGGCGTGGGACTTCTCAGCAGGTTCAGGGACGGTGGCCGACGGCGCCGGGTGGCGGCGGAGGAAGCGGGTGCGGGTAGCAGTACGGGTGTTGGTACGGGTGCCGGTACGGGTGCGACCGAGGACACCCGTGCCGGTGCCGGACCGGGTGTGGTCCGGCCCGCCGGCTGGTCCGCGCTGCCGCCGATCCAGCGTGTGACCGCCGCGTCGGCGGGGCCGGTCGCCGACGCCGGGTTCGGTGCCCGGCTCACGACCTGGCGGAGCCCGGCCTTCGCCGGCCCGCTGTCGCACGCCGTGCTCGACGGGGCCCCGGGCGGGCTCGTCCACGGCGTGCTCACCGCGGCGTCTCGGCCTGCCTCCGGACTCGAACTGCCGTCGCTCTCCCTGCCGGTGGCAGCGCCGGAGGACGCGGACGGCACACCACCCGTGCGGCCCTGGTCCCCGCCGGGCGTCACGGTCACCCCGCTCTCCCGCCCGGTCACGCGCCCGGCCGCCCCCGCCGTACAGCGCCGCACGCTGCCTGCTGCGGCGGGCGGGCGGTCGGTAGGGAGGAGCGGCTCCGGCGCGGGCCCGGATGCTCCGGTACGGGATGGGGCGAGCTCGGCGTCGGTGCGTGGAGCGGTGACGGGTAGGGGTGCCTCGGCGGCTGCGACGGGTCCCGGTGGTCCGGCGTCTGTGACGGGTCGGGATGCCTCGACGCCTGTGACGGGTCGGGATGTCTCGACGCCTGTCACGGGTCGGGATGTCTCGACGCCCGTGGTGGGTCCGAGTTCCCCGGCCTCTGCGACGGGTCCGGGCGCCTTGACGCCTACGGGGCCCATTGGCCCGGCGTCTGTGACGGGTCCGGGTGCTCCGACGCCTGTGGCGGGTCGGAATGCCCCGACGGTTGTGGCCGATCCGGGTTCCCCGGCGTCTGTGACGGGTCGGGATGCCTCGGCGTCTGCGACCAGTACGCGCGCTCTGGCACCCGACGATGTGAGGCCCGCGCCGTCGACAGCACCGGCGACCCGGGCGTCTCGCCCTCAGAAGGGCTCCGGCGCCGGACCGGCGGGACCGGCACGTCAACGGCCTCTGCTCGGCGCGCCCTTGCCCGCCGCGCCGGCGGACGCGACGCCGCTCGCGGGCGGCCCCCTGGCGGCACCGGAGGCCCCGGCCGAACCGATGCCGGCTGTCCAGCGCGCCTCCGTGGGCTCGGGCTCCGCGCACTCCCGGACGCGGCCGGTTCCCCCTCCTGTACGAGCCCTCGCCCCGGCCCGAGCGCTCACTCCCGCGCTGCCGCCCCCGGCCCCCGTGCGACATCGGCAGTCGACCCCGACGGCCGTGCCACTGCGTCGAGTTCCGTCGGCACAGGACCGGCCCGCGACGTCCGCCGCAGCCTCCTCCGCGGCGGAGCCCCCTCGCTCACCGCGTGAACCGGGGGCGGCGGTGGGGCCGGTGTCGGAGTCACCTCGGCCGCGTGCGGCCGTACCGTCCGTGGCGGGTGCGACGCCGGGTGCGGTGTCCGAGTCGCCTCGGGCGGGTGCCGCGGTGCCGTCCGTCGAGCGTCGACCGGCCACGTCGGGTTCGCCGGTGAACTCCGGGCCATCTCGGCCGGGGGTGGCCGTACCGTCCGTGGCGGGTGCGGTGCCGCGCGCGGTGTCCGAGTCGCCTCGGGCGGGTGCCGCCGTGCCGTCAGTTGAACGTCGACCGGCCACGTCGGGTTTGCCGGTGAACTCCGGGCCTTCTCGGGCTGCGGCCGTACCGTCCGTGCCGGGGGCGGTGCCCGCGTCGCCTCGGCCGGGGGTGGCCGTACCGTCCGTGCAGCGTCGGCCCGCCGGGACGGGCGCGGGCGTGAGCCCCGTCTCCGCGCCGCCTCGCCCGGGGCGGCGCGGACCCTCCACGCAGAGCCTCCCCGCTGTGGTGTCCGCCCCGTCCTCCGCAGGGCCGGGCGCCAGCACGAACACGTCCGCCGCCGCGCCGCGCCCGGAGGAGGCGTCTGCCCCGTCGCGACCTGGGGTCACCTCTCCCGCGCCGCCGTTCGGCCCCGCGACTGCCGTGGCACCGACTCCGGGAGGCGAAGGCCCGGCCGGCGCCCCTGCCCAGGCCGTACAGCGGCTTTCCACCCCGCATCCCCGGCCGCGGCTTGGTCTCGGCGCCCCTGTAGCGCGGCGGCTCGTTGGCGATGAGCCGGCGCCGACTGCCCCGAGTGTCGGTAGCGTTGGGAACGTTGGGAGCGTCCCCGCGCCTCCTCGTAAGGCGCCTGGTGACGCCGCCCCGGCCGCACCCGGGCGTCGTGCGTCGGCCGTGCAGCGTGTCTCCGGCGGCGTGGTGACGCAGTCGGCGGGCCCCATGTCGGCGAACCAGCCCGGCCGCCCGGACGCGTCCGGCCACGGCGACGTACATGAACCGGTGGTGCAGCGTCCCGTGGTCAACCCCCACCAAGCGCCGGGCCAGGCAGCACCCGCCGCAGCGCCCCCGTACGTTCCGGCACCCGGGCAATCCGGCGCCGGCGGCCCGGCTTATGGGTCCGTACCTGCGCCGGTGGTGCAGCGTGCCGCGACCGCGGCGCCCGTTCCCGCCGCCGCCCCGGAAATGGGCCCGATCCCGCCTGCCCACGCGCCGGCCGCCCAGGTGAGCACTGCCGCCGCCCACACGCCTCCGCCGAGGCCGCGGTTCGGCACGCCCGCGTCCGTACAAGCTCCAGCCTCCGCCCCTGTACCGGTGCCGCCCGCCCCGGCGGCCGAGGACGGGACCTTCGCGGTGGCGGGTACGGTGCAGCGCGTTGTGGCTGCCGTGCCCGGTCAGTCGAGCGCGGGCGTCGCCCAAACGCCTCTGCCGACGGCGGGGCTGGCCGCGCCCCTGCCCGTACAAGCTCCGGGGGCCACGCTCACACCGGCGGTGCGCCTGACGCCCCCGGCGGCCGAGGACGGGACCTTCGCGGTGGCGGGTACGGTGCAGCGCGTTGTGGCTGCCGTGCCCGGTCAGTCGAGCGCGGGCGTCGCCCAAACGCCTCTGCCGACGGCGGGGCTGGCCGCGCCCCTGCCCGTACATGCTCCAGGGCTCACGCCCGCACCGGCGGTGCGCCTGACGCCCCCGACGCTCACCCCCACCCCCGCAGTCCAGCGTGCCCCGAAAGACGGGCCCGCGCGCGTCCACGCCCCCCAGCCACCCACCCCGACCCCCGCACCCCAGCCCTTCCCGCCGACCGCCGCCGTACCTCCCTCCGTCCAGCGCACTCCCCACCCGGAGCCCCCGCCTCCGTACTCCCCTCCCACGCCGACCACCCCCACCACCACCGACGAACCCCCGCCCGCCTACACCCCCGTCGACTTCGACGCCCGCGCCCTCACCGGCGCTCAGGTCGACGAGTTGACCCATCGGCTCATCGGGCCGCTGACCCGGCTGCTGCGGACCGAGCTCCGGCTCGACCGGGAGCGGATCGGCAGGCTCCGCGACTCCCGCAACTAAGCCCCCGCCAACGAAGCCCCCCGAGCCAACGACAACCTCCCACCCCCACCGTCCCTGAAAGGCGCACCCGATGCCCAGCGATCTCGACCCGGGATCCACCATCTTCTTCACCCTCACCATCGACGGCGAAAGCCTCGGATTCTTCAACGGGTGCGAAGGGCTCGCCTCCTCCGTGGAGGTCGAGCAGCACCAAGAGGGCGGCAACAACGGGTTCGTCTGGCAGCTTCCGTCCCGCGTCACCTTCTCCACCATCCGGCTGACCCGGCCCCTCACCCCGGACACCGCCAAGGTCGCCGCCTGGATCTCCTCCGTCACCACCGGGGTCACCCGGCCGACCGCCCAGATCGCCGCCCTGCGCGCCGACGGGTCCGAGGTGGCCCGCTGGGGGCTCATCGACGTGCTGCCCGTCAACTGGCAGGGGCCGTCCCTGGACCCGGCCAACCCCGGTGTCGCCACCGAGGTCCTGGAGATCACGCACCACGGGTTCACGGACTGAGGGGTCGCGGCACATGGCAGGCAGGGCAGGCAAGGGCGGCAAGGGTGGCGCGGGCAAGAGTCTCGTACGCGCCACGCTGGCCATCCACGAGCCGCCGATCGGGCACAGCACCACACCCGGCGGGCTCATCAAGAACTTCAGTTTCGACTTCAACCCCTCCCAGCTCGCGCTGAGCCGCCGCGCACGCTGGAAGACGACCCCGACCGCCGCCGTGCGCGACGGCGCCCTGCCCGAGTTCATGGGGCCGGAGCCCCGGGAGATGACGGTGGAGATCTTCCTCGACTCCTCGGAGGACCCGAGCGGAAACTCGGTCCTGAAGAAGGTCGAGTCCCTCTTCTCCTGCTGCGAGGTGACCTCCAAGAGCATCGCCGCCAAGCAGCCGTCCACGCCCTGGGTGGTCTTCCAGTGGGGCGCGTTCTCCACCGCCCGCTTCACCGCGTACGTCTCCTCCGTGGACGCCACCTACTCCCTCTTCGGCACGACCGGTGTGCCGATCCGGGCCACGTGCCAGGTGAACCTGCACGAGATCCCCAGCAAGACCAAGGGACAGAACCCGACGTCGGGCGCGCTCACCGCCCAGCGCGTGCACCGCGTCGTGGCGGGCGACTCGCTGGAGTCGCTGGCGTGGCGGGAGTACGGCGACGCGACCGCCTGGCGGGCGATCGCCGAGGCCAACCGCATCGACGACCCGTCGCGGCTGCGGGCCGGCGCGGAGCTGGTGCTCCCCGCCGCCGAAGAGGTCGGTGGTCTCTGATGGTGCAGGCTTCCTTCTCCAACGTCATCCACCTCACCCTGGACGGTGCCAGACTTCCCGACGAGTTCGCCGACGACCTCGTCGGTGCCTGGGTCGACCTCGGGGCCGGGGTACCCGGCGCCTTCCGGCTCACCTTCCGGGATCCGCACGGGCTGCTCCTGGGCAAACTCAAGATTCAGTTCGGCACGAAAGTGGTCCTGGCCCCCGTCTCCGCCGGGCAGGGCGCCGCCTCCCCGCTGCTCACCGGCGAGGTCACCGGCATGGAGACCGACTACGACGGAACCGGCACCTTCACCGTCGTCCGCGGCTACGACCCCGGGCACCGGCTGATGCGGCAGCGCCGGGTCGCCGCGTACCGCAACCAGACCGCCTCCGACATCGCCCGCAAGCTGGCCGGCCTGAGCGGCATTCCGGCCGGCAAGGTGCAGGCCACGAAGACGGTCTACGAGTTCATCAGCCAGGCCAACGTGACGGACTGGGACTTCCTGGCCCGGCTCGCCGACGAGAACGAGATGGTGATGTCGCTCGACGGCAAGGGCACGTTCCAGTTCGTCCGGCCCGAGCCGGCGTCCGGCGCGCCGCCGGCGAGCACCGACGGCGCGAAGAGCCCGTTCGTGCTGCACGCGGGGCAGGACGTGCTGCGCTGCCGGGCCGCGGTCACCGCCGCCGACCAGGTCGGCAAGGTCGAATCCCGAGGCTGGGACGTCACGACGAAACGGAAGCTCACGGCCCTCGCGCCCGCCACGGCCAACGCGGCCGTCACCATCGGCACCACCCCCAAGAAAGCGGGGGCACGCTTCAAGGCGGCCAAGCTGGTCGAGACCGACACCCCTTACGACCGCCAGTCCGAGGTCCGCTTCGCCGCCCAGGCGCTCGCCGACGACATCACCTCCTCCTTCGCGGAACTGGAGGTCACGGTGCGCGGCAACCCCAAGCTGCGCCCCGGTGTGCCGGTCACGCTCAGAGATGTGGGCGCCCCGTTCGAGGGGAAGTACACCGTCACCTCGGCACGGCACGTCTTCGGTGACGACAGCGAGTACGTGACGTGGGTGACCGTCAGCGGCCGGCAGTGGCGCTCCCTCTTCGGCCTCACCTCCGGCGGCGCGGCGGCCACCGCGCCCCGGCTGCCGAGCGTGGCGAACGCCCTGGTCACCGACGTACAGGACCCGCTCAAGCAGGGCCGGGTGAAGCTCCAGTTCCCGTGGCTGGACGACACGTACGTCAGCGACTGGACGCGCACCGTCCAGTTGGGCGGCAAGGGCGGCGGCGGGCTCTTCCCGCTGGACGTCGGCGACGAGGTGCTCGTCGCCTTCGACCGCGGCGCCCTGGACCATCCGTTCGTCATCGGCGGCCTCTATAACGGCCGCGACCAGCCGACCGTCGTCAAGGACGTGCCGCTGCACGACGGACTGAAGAAGCAGGCGATCCGGCACACCCTGTCCGACCGGCAGGGCAACCGTGTCGACCTGCTGAGCCAGCAGACGGGCGCCCGTAAGCAGGGCGTACGGATCGCGACCGGCAACGACCGGCTCACCATCCACCTCGACCGCACCAAGACCGAGATCACCGTCGACAGCAAGGGGTCCGTCAGCATCACCGGCTCCCGCTCGGTGTCGATCGAGGCCGGTACCGACCTCACCCTGAGCGCCCGCCGGGCACTGACCATCAAGAGCGGCGGACCCCTCACCATCGAGGGCCGCGGCCTGGTCAACCTCAAGTCGCTGGGCGGCGCGGTCAACGTGGACGCGATGGGCGCGCTCAGCCTCAAGGCGGTCGGCGCCGCGACGGTCAGCGCGGGCGGGACCGTCCAGGTCAACTCCGTCGCCAACGTGGGCATCCGGGCCGCGACGCTCCTGCTGCAGGGCGTGGTGCTGGTCAACAACAAGCCGTATCCGCTGCCGTGACGGCCGGAGAACCACCAGTAAGGAGAGTGGTCCGCTGATGGCCGAGCAGTTCGTCGGATCCGGCTGGGCGTTCCCGCTGCGGATCGGCCCCACCGGAGCCATCGCCCTGGTCAGCGGGGAGCGGGAGATCGAGGAGGCGATCCGGCTCGTGCTGGCCACCGCGCCGGGCGAGCGGCCCATGCGCCCCGAATTCGGCTGCGCCATCCACGACCTGGTCTTCGCCCCGGTCAACGAAGCCACCGCGGGCCGTATCCAGCACGAGGTGTACGCGAGCCTCGACCGCTGGGAGCCCCGGATCGAGGTGAACGACGTCGAGGTGACGGCCGGCGGCGAGCAGGGCGTCCTCTACATCGACGTTCGCTACTCGATCCGCGGCACCAACAACCCGCGCAGCCTCGTCTTCCCCTTCTACGTCATCCCCTCCCATGGCGAGCCCGGCCCGGACGACCCGGGCACCCCTCCGGAAAGCGACCACTGATGGCCCTGCCCTCCCCGAACCTCGACGACCGCAGGTTCCAGCAGTTCGTCGACGACGCCAAGCGGTACATCCAGCAGCGCGCCCCGGAGTGGACCGACCACAACGTGTCCGACCCCGGCGTCACCCTCGTGGAAACGGTCGCGCACATGGCCGACCAGATCGTCTACCGGCTCAACCGTGTACCGGAGAAGAACCACCTGGCCTTCCTGGACCTCGTCGGCATCTCGCTCTTCCCGCCCTCGGCCGCCCGCGCCGATGTCACGTTCTGGCTCTCCGCGCCCCAGGAGGAGACAGTCGTCCTGCCGGCCGGCACCGAGGTCGCCACGCTGCGCACCGAGAGCGAGGAGGCCGTCGTCTTCGCCACGGAGACCCGATTGGACGTCGTCTCATGCGGGTTGGCTCATGTCGTGGTGCAGTCCAGCGGTGCCGCCGTCGAGGACCGGACCACGGACCTGGCCGAGGGCAAGGACGTCCGCTGCTTCGCCGAGGCCCCTCGGGCCGGTGACTGCCTGCTGCTCGGGCTCAGCGCCGCGGTGCCGCACTGCGCGGTGGCGCTGGAGCTCGACAGCCGGGTCGACGGCGTCGGCGTCGACCCGCGGCAGCCGCCGCTGGTGTGGGAGGCGTGGACCGAAGACGGCTGGGCGGAGTGCGAGGTCGACCGGGACGGCACCGGCGGCCTCAACCGGCCGGGCGAGGTCGTGCTCCACGTCCCTGGCGGTCACGCGGTCTCCCGTACCGGCGGCCGCCAGGCCGGCTGGCTGCGCTGCCGGGTCACCGAACCGCTGCCCGGCCAGCCCTTCTACACCACGTCACCGACCGTACGCTCCGCCGAGGCCTTCACCGTCGGCGGCACCACCCGCGCCGTACACGCCGAGACGGTCCACGACGAGACCCTCGGCGAGTCCACCGGCCTGCCGGGCCAGCGGCTGCGGCTCGCCCACGCGCCCGTCGTCGGCGACGACCCGCCGCTGCACCTGCAGACCGCCGAGCACGACGGGTGGGCCGACTGGACGGTCGTGCCGCACTTCGCCGCCTCCGGACCGGACGACCGCCACATCACCCTGGACGCCGCCACCGGCGAGATCGCCTTCGGGCCCGCCGTACGGGAACCCGACGGCACCCTGCGGCAGTTCGGGGCGGCGCCCGCCAAGGGCGCCGTCGTCCGGGCACGCCGCTACCGCACCGGCGGGGGGCGGGCCGGGAACGTCGCCCGCGGCGCCGTGCGGGTGCTGCGCAGCTCCGTCCCGTACGTCTCCGAGGTCGTCAACCGGGAGGCGGCGCGCGGCGGGGTCGACGGCGAGACGGTCGAGGAGGCCAAGGTCCGCGCCCCCATCACCCTGCGGGCGCAGGAACGCGCCGTGACACTGCGCGACTACGAGGAACTGGCCCGCCGGGCCGCTCCGGAGACGGCCCGCATCACCTGCCTGGAGGGTGACGAGGGCGAGTACGGCGCCTATGCCGTACGGGTCCTGGTGGTCCCGCAGGCCGTACCGGACCCGGGCGGGCGGCTGCGCTTCGAGCAACTCGTCCCCGGCAAGGACCTGCTGAGCCGGATCACCCGGCATCTCGACGAACGACGCCTCATCGGGACCCGGCTGGCGGTCGGCCCGCCCTTCTACCAGGGCGTCACGGTCGTCGCCACCGTGCACGCCTTCCGCGGGGTCGACACGGACCGCGTACGCCGCCAGGCCCACGACGCGCTCTACCGCCACCTCGACCCGCTCAGCGGCGGCGCCGACGGCAAGGGGTGGCCCTTCGGCCGCCCGGTCCAGTCCGGCGAGGTCTTCGCCGTGCTCCAGCGGGTCCCCGGAGTCGAACTCGTCGACGAGGTACGACTCCACGCCGCCGACCCGCTGACCGGTAAGCGCGGCGAGGCGACGGACCGTATCGACCTCGAAGCGCCGTCGCTGGTCTTCTCCTTCGACCACCGGGTCCGCGTGATCGGGGACGGCGCGTGAGAGGCTCGATCGACGGAATGGGGTCCTCCGCGCCGATCGGCGCGATGCTGCCGGCCGTCTTCGCCGACGACGACCTGGCGCAGCGCTTCGTCGCCGGACTCGACGAGGTCATCGCGCCGATCCTCGGCGTCCTCGACTGCCTGGACGCCTACTTCACGCCGGCCCTGGCCCCGGTCGACTTCACCCAGTGGCTGGGTGGCTGGATCGGCGCCGAGACCGACGGTACGGAGCCGGAGGCGCGGCTGCGCGCGGCCGTCGCCGCCGCCGCGTACCTGCACCGCGTACGAGGCACCCGCCGCGGTCTGTCCGAGGCGATCCGGCTGGCCTTCGGGGTGGAACCGGAGATCAGCGAGAGCGGGGCCGCCGACTGGCACGCCCGCCCCCTCGGACCCGTCCCCGGCGAGCGCCGCCCACGGCTCCACGTCACCCTGCGGCTGCCCGATCCGACACCGGCGGACGAGCACCGGCTCGACAGCCTGGTGGCGGCCGCCCGCCCCGCCCACATGCCCTACACGGTCCAGGTGACCGTCTCCGAAAGGAACCCCGAGAGATGACCAGGCGAACCCCCGGGGCCGCGAACTGCACCGAGTGCGGGACCCGGGCGGAACCCGGCCAGTCCTTCTGCGACTCCTGCGGCGCGGTGCTGGGCTGGACGTCCGAAGTACCGGCACGGCCCGCTCCGGCGGCCCCGGAGCCCGGGCGTGGCCCGGATCCGGCCACCAGCACGGGCGCCGCCGCCGGCGAGAGCCCGGCACGACAGGACGTGGAACGGACGGAAGCACCGCGGGCGTCCGCCGCGCCCCCGTCCGGGGGGCCGTCGACCGATGAGCGGACCGCCCCGGTACCGGCCCAGGCGGACGACACCGCCCCCACCCGGCCGCTTCCCGAGGCCGCGCCCGACGACACCGTCGCCCGGGCCAGGTCCCTGCTCGTACCGGTCGCCGAGCCCGGGCCCCGGCCCGCCGCGGGGCCGTCCGTGGAACCCGTACTGCCGGGCCGCCCGGTCGCGAACCGCCCGCAGGTACGGGCCCCGGGCCAGGAGGCGGGTATCGAGGGCGGCGTGCCCTGCCCCTGGTGCGCCACCCCCAACCGGCCCGACCGGCACTTCTGCGGGCGCTGCGCCATGCCGATGTCCCGTGCCACCGAGACACCGGGTCGGCCCCACCGGCCGTGGTGGCGGCGGCTGTTCGGTCCCGGGACGGGGGAGGCGCCCTGGGCCGGCGACCGGCCACGGCTGCGGCGCGGCTTCGGGCGCGTGATGAACGTGGTGGTGGGCGTGCTGGTGCTGGCGCTGCTGATCACCGCCGGAGTGAACACGGAGCGGACGGTGAACGCGGTCCGGGACCACTTCGCCAAGCGTGCCCCGGTCGGACCGGACGGTTTCAAGGCCTCGCGGTCCTTCCCCGGCCATGCGCCGCAGCTCGCCTTCGACAAGCTGAACAACACGTGGTGGGGGCCGGGGGTGACCCAGTCCGGAGACGGCGAATGGATCGAAGCCCGCTTCGATCGCCCTACCCGCCTCCTGGACCTCGTGATCACCCCGGGCGTCTCCACCCGCCCCGACCAGCTCTCGGGCTCGGCCCTGCCCCACCGCGTCGACGCCGTGGTCACCACCGCCGACGGCAGGACCGTCACCCGTGTCCTCACCCTCGACCAGGGCGCCGGGGGCCAGCGCCGCGCGTTCCGGGTGGGCGAGGTCACCGCCGTACGGTTCGTCCTGCGCTCGGCCCACGGAGCCGCCGCAGACAAACAGGTCGCCATCGCGGAGGTCGAGTTCTTCGGCCCGTCGAACAACCGGTCGTAGCCGTATTCGTTGGCGTCCGGTCCGGGAACTGTGGTCAGGACGGGGCTCGGGCCGGTCGCAATGAGGTGAAGGAGGGTCCAGGCGACGCCTCAGCAGTCGTCCGGGCCGCAGCGGGAGACGATTTCTCGGGCATCCTCTGCCGTGACGGCTCAGGCGCGGAACGACAGCCGCCCTTGCTCGTCGACGTGAATGGCCCGGTCCAACCACTCGACGCGCTGGATGTCGTCGGTGCAGCTCACCGAGATGTCCTGGCAGAAGTAGCCCGTCCCCTCGCCGGGCTTTGCCGTGAACACTTTCGGAAGCCGGTCGCATCGCGGGTCCACCGGGGCCAGAGGGCCTTCCGTCGTCCCGTTCTTCCCGGTCTCCCAGGAGAACAGGTCGTAGACCGACTGAGCGGTGTGCACGGACTTCAGCGGCTTCGCCGTGTAGACGAAGTCCTGGCTGAAGGGGCCGACGCTGCCCGATGTCATGCCCTTGCTGGTCACCAGCCACGGCACGGTCACCCCCTCGAAGGACACCGAGCAGCGGACGGTCTCGTCCCGGGGGCGTACGACCTCGCCATCGCACGTGCCCGGGCCGGTCGTGCCGATACCGCCCGCCATGCGCAAGGTCTCCCGCCGCAGGTGGTTGAGTACCTTCTCGACGGGCTCCGCCTCGAACTTCGGCGAGGGGAGGGCTTTCGCCAACTCGGAGCCGCTTATGCCGGGATGCCGTCGGCTCGGTTCGATCGCCACCGGCCGCTTCGTGCCCGCCGCCTGCGAGAGCTTGGGCTGCGCGTCGCACGCGCTCGGCTCCTCGGCGCAGCCGCCGACCAGGACCATGGCCGCCACGGACGGAATCAGAAGACGCCTCATACAACCGTCTTCTCCGCTCCGGCTCGCCGACACACCTGCGGAGCCGGAGCCGGCGAAGAGGCCGGGCCCATGGGCTCGGCTCGGCCTCTTCCGCCTCGCCCTAGTAGGTGAAGGCCGTGCCGTGTGTCTTGGCGATGCGCTGCGAGGCGTATCCGGTATGCACCTGCAGGCGGTTGCCGGCGTGGTTCGACACCTTCAGGCTGACGCGGACGCGGTCGCACGCGCCGAGGTCGGCGGTGGTGAGGTACAGGGTGTTCGTAGCGGTCTGGTGGTGCTTGCGCTCGGTGATGTTCCAGCGCGCCACGGCGCTCTTCAGCGGAACGCCGCAGGTGGAGCCGTCGGCCCTGACCGGCTGTGCCTCGATCCAGGTGGAGGCGTCCGTGTGGTGCGCGGTCGGGTCGTTCTCGCCCGCGCACTTGTCGATCCCGTAGTTGGGCGAGATGCCGTCCTTGTCGTTGTTGCAGCTGGTCATGTTGGCGTCCAGGACGATCGCGATCCGGTCCGCCCCCTGCGGGGTGTACACATGATCGAGGAAGCCCTTCGTGGTCCCCGGCGTGAGGGCGGGCGGTTCCACGGCCTCGGCCTGGGTCCATCCGGCCGTGCCGCCGTACACGGCTCGGGACAGACCCGCGCCCGCCGGCACCTGCATCGCCACCGAGTTCCCCGCGCCGATCCAGGTCGCGTAGCCGAGCACCGAGACGCGGCACCGGTAGCGGTCCGTCGTCGGCGCGACGAACGTCCACCGCACCGAGGGCGCCACGGCCGTCTCACCGGGCGGCACGAGGTTCGCCGCCCAGTACGCTCCGGTCTCCTTGTCGGTGGGAAGCGCGCGCCCGTCCGCGTACATGCAGCGGATCGCGCCGGTCACACCGATGTTCTTGTGTTCGCCCAGTGCCGCGACGTTGCCGACCGACACGTTGCGGGTCCACAGGTACGACGCCTGCCCCTGCGTGGCGTCGAACTCGAGCTTCGTACCCGGGACGTCCGCGTAGCGCAGGGGATCGGCGTCGTCCTCCGCGCCGAAGGTGAAGGAGGGAGACGTCATGGGGTCCGCACCGCCCGTGCACACCTTGTCCAGCCGGTGCCAGGGCGAAGTGGGATCGGAGGCTCCGGTGTTGCTGCTGGCTCCTCCGGACCGGATGCTGCCGCGCAGAATGTGGTCGGCGGAGCTGAGCGCCGATGTGTCGAACTGGTACACCTGCGCCGTGACGGGGAGGTTGTTGACGTACGAGTTGATCCCTCCGGACCCCTCGCCCAGGCCGTACCGGCCCAGCCAGAAGCAGGTCTGTGTGCTGCCCGCCACGAACTGGAGCCCTTCGAGGTCCGTTCCGGAGTACAGGCACAGGCGGTCGGCGGGGCACGGCTCCGCCGCGGCGGCCGGCGAGGCCGTCGCCGTGAGGCCCGAGAACAGGAGCCCCACCGCCGACAACGCCGTCGCCACTCTTCGGGATATACGAGAAATACCCATCAAAACCGCTCTCTTGGAGGGGACAGAAGCGGATCATCGTAGAGCGGCGATCACTCAGCGCGGCAGCCGGGCCGTCCCCGTTCACCAGGGCGTGGCACACGTACCGCCCTGCGGATCCGCCCCGGTGTGTCGGTCACAGGCTGGCGAGGAGATCGTCGAGCGGATCGGGTACTTGGTCGGGGGCCAGGGCGTCGACGAGGAGGTGGCCGTAGCGGATCTTGCGGCCCTTCTTCGTGCCGAGGAAGCGGCGCAACTGCTGGTGCCGGGGCCGTCCGTGCTGTGCGGGCTGGTGGAGGAAGGTCTGCCAGGCGCGGAGGTCGCCCTCCGCCTGGACGATCTCCTCGACCCTCGACGTGCCCAGCGCGCGGATGAGTTCGTCCTCCAGGTCCGCCACGCACACGAAGAAGTCCCGGTGCGGCGCCCGTGCCCGCTTCAGGCCGCGGTCGTAGAAGCGTTGCTCGCGCTCGTCGCACAGTCCCGCCAGGCGCAGGCCGAGGCCGGGCGGCCCGAGGATGCCGGCGTAACGGCCGATGCTCATCGCGCCGCCCATCGAGACGACGCACACCCCCTCGGCGGCGAGGTCCCGGCCGCGGCGGGCGGCCAGCGTCTCCACGGCCGCGAGGTCACTCGGCCCTTCCAGCAGCACCGCCGTCCGCACCCCGAGTCGCAGCGCCAGGTCGCTCGCCGGCCCGCCGGGACCGCCGTTCGCCCAGCCACTGACCGCGTCCCGGAATGCCTGTAGGTCTGCCATGGGGCGAGTCTGCCTCCTCGTTCTTCGCACGGCTTGGAATTTTTCGACGGCCTGGCAACACGGACGGCCCGGCACCACGGACGGGCGGCGCACGCCGACGGGTGTCGGTGTACGCCGCCCTCGGGTGGGACGTGTCGCGGGTGCTGACCCACGTCGTCATGGCGGTTACTTCGGGTCGTCGTTGAACTTCGAGGTCGACCAGAGGTAGCCGACCACCGCGAGGCCCAGGCACCAGGCGACGGCGAGCCAACCGTTGTGGCCGATCTCGGTGCCCAGGAGCAGGCCGCGCAGCGTCTCGATGGCGGGCGTGAACGGCTGGTACTCGGCGATCGGCTGGAACCAGCCCGGCATCGCGTCGACCGGGACGAAGGCGCTGGAGATCAGCGGCAGGAAGATCAGGGGCATCGCGTTGTTGCTGGCGGCCTCGGCGTTCGGGCTGATCAGACCCATGCCGACGGCGATCCAGGTGAGCGCCATGGCGAAGAGCACGATCAGTCCGAACGCCGCGACCCACTCCAGGAGGGTGGCATCGGTGGAGCGGAATCCGATGGCCACGCCGACGGCGCCGACCAGGACCACGCTGATGACGGACTGCAACACGCTGCCGACGACGTGGCCCACGAGCACGGAACCGCGGTGGATCGCCATCGTGCGGAAGCGGGCGATGATGCCCTCGGTCATGTCGTTGGAGACGGAGACCGCGGTCCCGATCGTGGTGCTGCCGATGGTCATCAGCAGCAGGCCCGGGACGAGATACGCGATGTAGTCGGAGCGGTCCCCGCCGCCGATGCCCGCGCTCATGGTGCCGCCGAAGATGTAGACGAAGAGCAGCAGCAGCATGATCGGCGTCAGCAGGAGGTTCAGGGTGAGGGACGGATAGCGCCGGGCGTGCAGGAGGTTGCGGCGCAGCATCGTGGAGGAGTCGCGTACGGCGAGGGCGAGGGAGCTCATCGGGCGTCCTCCTTGGGCTGGTTGGGCCGGTTCGGGTGGTTCGGGTGGTTGGACATGTTGTGCCGGCTGGGGATGCCGGCGCCGCCGCCGGTCAGGGCGAAGAAGACGTCGTCGAGGTCGGGCGTGTGCACGGTCAGCTCGTCCGCCTCGATACCGGCCGAGTCCAGCCGGTCGAGGATGGAGCGCAGTTCGCGCTGGCTGCCGTCGCTCGGGAGCTGCAGCGCGAGGGACTCGTCGTTCCGGGAGGACTCGCGCAGGACCGAGGCGGTGCTCTGGTACGCGGCCGGATCGGTGAAGCGGAGCCGGACGTGCCCGCCGGGGATGAGCCGCTTCAACTCCTCGGCGGTGCCCTGCGCGGCGATCTTGCCGTCGTTCAGCACGGCGATGCGGTCCGCGAGCTCGTCGGCCTCCTCCAGGTACTGCGTGGTGAGGAAGACGGTGACGCCGTCGGAGACGAGCTCGCGGATGATCTGCCACATGTTGTGCCGGGAGCGCGGGTCGAGACCGGTGGTCGGCTCGTCGAGGAAGATGATCCGCGGGTCGCCGACCAGGGTCATGGCTATGTCGAGGCGGCGCTTCATGCCGCCGGAGTAGGTGGAGGCGGGCTTCTTCGCGGCCTCGGCGAGGTCGAAGCGTTCGAGCAGCCCGGCGGTGACCCGCCGTCCCTCGCGCTTGGAGAGGTGGTGCAGGTCCGCCATCAGGAGCATGTTCTCCTCGCCGGTGATCAGGCCGTCGACCGCGGAGAACTGTCCGGTGACGCCGATCGAGGCGCGTACGGCCTGCGGGTCGGTGGCGAGGTCGTGGCCGCCGACGCGGATCGCCCCGTCATCGGCGCCGATCAGGGTGGAGAGGATCTTGACGGCGGTGGTCTTGCCGGCGCCGTTCGGGCCGAGCAGGGAGAACACGGTTCCTTCCGGGACGGCCAGGTCGACACCGTCGAGCACGAGCTTGTCGCCGTAGGACTTGCGCAGCCCGTTCGCCGCGATGGCCAAGTTGCTCATGAGGATGAATCCCTTCGAGGTCAGAGGCTGCGAGCGGTGATGTCGCCGTGGGAGGTGGTCGCGCGGATGTTCAGGTCGGCGGCGCCGTCGGTGTTCTTGAGCGCGTTGTGGATCCGGCCGTAGCCGGTGCCGGCGTCAAGGGAGGCGGACACTCCATGGGCCGCTCCGATGGAGACGTCGCCCATCTGCGTGGTCAGCACGACCGTGCCGCCCACCGCCTCGGCGATCTTGATGTCGCCCTTCTGGGTGCTGATCTCCGCGGGGCCGCCCAGTCGGCCGACCACGACGTCCCCGGCGTGGGCGGTGAGGCGGACGCTCGCGGCCTCGTCGATCTTGATGGCGCCGTTCGCGCCGTCGAAGGCGACGTCACCGAGCCGTCCCACGCCCCGGAATTCGGCGCAGGACGACGTCGCCTCGATGCGCGAGCCGGTCGGCAGCTGGACGGTGACCTCGATCGATCCGGAGGGGCCGAAGTACTGGTTCTTCGCCGCCGGGGCGTCGATCCGCAGGACGCCGTCGCGGTAGTCGACCGTGGCCTGTGCGGCGGCCTTGACGTCGCGGCTCTTGGCGGGGTTGGAGGGGCGGACCTCGACGGTGGCGTCGGTCCGGTCGGCGGCGATGACCTGGAGGCGACCGGCGGGGATGTCGACGACGGTGGCGACCGGGGCGGAGGTGTCGAACTTCTGCATGGTGCTCTCCTGTGCTGTCTCGTTGGCGTTTCCGACATCGCAAAAGCTACGTTGCGTTCGTGTATTCGGCAACGCATGTATTGCAGTGGGCGTGCATTACTGCAGGTAGAACCCAGAAAATCGTTGCAACGAATGCAGATTCAACGCAACATCACGAGGGTGGTGCGTTGCATTGGATGGAGAGTGAAAGCTATGGTGGGGCAAACAAGGAAGTGTGAAGGGAGATCCTGTGCCGGGAGGCAGACTCACCCAGCAGGAACGTCAGCAGATCGCGCTGGGGCTGGCCGACGGGCTCGCGTACGCGGAGATCGCCCGACGTCTCGACCGCCCGACCTCGACCATCACGCGCGAGGTCATGCGCAATGGCGGCCCCGTCGCCTACCGTGCCGACCTGGCCCACCGCGCCACCGAACGCCGCGCCCACCGGCGAAGGCAGGCCGCGCCCAGAGGGCAGCAGGCCCCGGCGCAGGCCCACGGACGGGACGCCGACGCCGTGCGCGAGTACGAGGAGACGTTCACCACCCTGTTCATGCAACAGGGCCTGCCCAAGATGACGGCCCGGGTGCTGACCTGCCTCTTCACCACCGACGCGGGCAGCCTCACCGCGGCCGAACTCGTCCAGCGCCTCGAGGTGAGCCCGGCGTCCGTCTCCAAAGCGATCGCGTTCCTCGAAAGCCAGGGTCTCGTCCGCCGGGAACGCGACGAACGCCGCCGCGATCGCTACGTCGTCGACAACGACGTCTGGTACCAGTCGACGATGGCCGCCGCCCGGTCCAGCGCGCAGCTCGCCGAGACCGCACGGCAAGGCGTCGCCATCCTCGGCCCCGACACCCCGGCCGCCGCCCGCCTCGAGAACATCGCCCGCTTCACCGACTTCATCAGCGAGAGCATCGCCCGCGCCGCCGAGCAGGCGCGCGAGGTTCTCTACGCGAAGCCGGGAACGACCACGGACGGCCCCGGGGAGCCCGGTTCGGCGCACTCGGCCCGCTCGGAGCGCTCGGAGCGCTCGGAGCGGTGAGGACGGCGAGGCAGACGATGACCAGGGCGACACCTGCCCAGCCGGTGGCGGGGAGGCGTTCGCCGACGATCAGGACGGCGAGGACGGCGGCGACGGCCGGTTCGAGCAAGGACAGCGTGGTCGCGGTGCTCGCGGGTACGCGGGCGAGTCCCCAGCCGAACAGGACGTAGCCGGCGAACATGGGCACGAGCGCCATGTAGGTGCCGACCGCCGCGTTGGACCAGGAGCTCAGGAGCGGGGCGCCCGTTGCCAGCAGAACCGGCAGCAGGAGCAGCCCGCCGAGCCCGAACGCGGCGCCCATCGCCGCGCGGGAGGGGATCCGGCGGGTCATCAGCCGGTGCGCGGCCCAGGAGTAGAGGGCGTAGGTCGCGGCGGCGACGAGGCCGAGACCCACGCCCAGGAGCGTCGTGGCCACGGACGCCGATCCCGTACCGTCGGCGGCGTCGGCGGCTTCGGCGGCGTGCGCGGCTTCGGCCACGCACAGCAGGACGGTGCCGAGCAGGCCGAGGGTGGCCGCGAGCATCCAGCGGCGCGTGAGCCGACGGCCGTCCACCACGCGTTCGATCAGGGCCGAGGCGAGCGGAGCCGTACCGATCGACACGACGGCGCCCACGGCGACCCCGGCCAGGTGCATGGAGCTGTAGAACGCCAGGGGATAGACCGCCACCGACACCGCGCCGAGCAGCACCGTGCCGCGCTGGTCGCGCAGTCGAGCCGCGTGGCGGACGATCTGCGGGGCGGCGACGAGGGCTTGGAGCAGACCGCCCAGCCCCATGGCGACGGCCCCGATGGCGAGCGGGCCCACATCGGGAGCGAATGTGGCGGCCGTACCGGTCGTGCCCCACAGAACGGAGGCCGCCAGCACGCACAGCGCTCCTGCCGACGCGGACCGCGGGACTCCGGCGGGCCGCCTCACAGGCGGTCCAGCAGGGCCGCCGCCAGGGAGCGGGCGTGCTGGAGCCGGTCGCCGTCGCCCTCCAGGCCGGCCCGGGCCATCGCGCCCTCCAGAAGGAAGGCGAGGTGCTCGGCCAGCGCGTCCGCCTCACCGGGCCGCCCGGGCAGCAGCTGCTCCAGATGACCGGCGATCAGCCGCTCGACCTCCTCCTTGTGGGCGCGGACCACGGCCCGGCCTTCGTCTCCGGCCGGGAGTTCGGCGGCGGCGTTGAGGAGGCCGCAGCCGCGAAAGCCGTGCTCGTACGCGAACGCGGCGTGATCGGCGTACGCGTCGAACACCGCCAGGACGCCCTCGCGCGGACCCCGCGCCTGCTCCGACCGCGCCCGGTACAGCCCCAGCCACTCCTCGTGCCGGGCGTCGAGGTAGGCCCGGACCAGGTCGGCTTTGGAGGAGAAGTTGTTGTAGAGGCTCATCTTCGCCACGCCGGCCTCGGAGGTGATCGTGTCGATCCCGGTCGCCGCCACACCGTCGGCATAGAAGCGGCGAGCCGCCGCCGCCAGCAGCCGCTCACGGGCCGGGCGCCGTCGCCCGCTGCCCGCCGTCCTCGCATCGGTCACGCTCATCACGCCCAGAGTAGGTAGGTAGGTCTACCTAGAGTACGGGAAGGGCGGGGGCATGCCCACCGGATCGAACGAACGCATAATCGGTTGTCGGCGGGCGACGATGCCGGATGCAATGGCCGGCATGCTCAGCCAGGCGCGCCCGCCACGGCGAGATGACATGGACGCGCATCGTCACACGGGAGACGCCGACGCATGAGTACGCCACCCTCGCCACCCTCGCCATCCGCACCATCCTCGCCATCCGCGGTGGAGTGGACCGACGGATCATCCGTCCGGATCGGCGCCCTCGTTCCGCTCACGCGGCCTGGTTGGGTCGAGGCGGGCCGACATCTGCTCGCCGGACTCGAGTTGGCCGTTCGCGACGTCAATGGCACCGGCGGGATCGGCGGACGACCGGTCGAGCTGGTCGTCCGCGACACCGCGGCTGATCCGCAGAGGGCCGCGGCGGCCGTGGACGAATTGGCCCGCCTCGGCGTGGCCGCCCTGGCGGGGGAGTATCACAGCGTCGTCGCCCGCGCCGCTGCCACGAGGGCCGACGCGCTCGGCCTGCCGTACCTCTGCTCGTCCGCCGTGCTCGACGCGCTCACCGAGGAGCCGACGGACTGGGTCGCGCGCCTTCCCCCGGCGCAGTCCCACGGCTGGCGGCTCTACGCGGACTTCCTCCTCGGCGCGGGTCACAGCCGCATCGCCGTGGCGGCCGAGCCGAGCGTCTACTGGGCGTCAGGCACCCGCATCCTCCGGAACCACCTCGCTGTCCGCGGCGGCACCGTCGTCGAACTCGATGCGCGCGCCCTCGACCCCACGGCCCTCTGCGACGCACTCGTCGACAACCGCGCGACGGCTCTTCTTCTTCTGGTCGGCTTCCCGGAGCCGGCCGTGTCGATCGTCAGGTCCGTCCGCCACGACCCGCGCCTCGCCGAGATCCTGATCGGTGCTCCGGCCGGGCAACCGGAGTTCGCCACATGGGCGACGACGCTGGGCGACGACGGTGTCGCGGTCCCGTTCCTGCGCTATCTGCCCGAGCGTCTGAGCCCACTGGGGGTACGGGTGGAGGCGGCCCTCCGCGACCGGCTGGCCGAGGCGCCCTCCTTCGTCGCGTTCGAGGGCTACGACACGATCGCGGTCCTCGCCGACCAGCTGCGCTCTCACGGCGCGGACCGGGCGCGCATCGCCGCATCCTGGCCGCATGTGGCGGTCGAAGGCACCCGCGGGCGAATCCAGTTCTCCCGCACGCCGGGCATCAGCGTGTGGCAGTGGGCTCGGACCCCGATCCAAGTCGTCGACCGTGACCCGGAGGAACCCGATCGGTTCCGGACCCTTCACACCGGCCGTGGTGAGACGGCGGGGTAACAGCGATCCAGGGCATTTCGCCGTACGGGCATGGCTCGAGTCCCCCCGGGCTCGTGCGCCGCCCCGCGACCCAGTCAGCGCGTAGGAAACGGCTACGTCACCTGATGTCAACTGGCGTTGCGAATCTTGTTACCCCGCCTGGGGGGCAGTGTGCCGTTGTCGATCAAGGGCGTCAAGAGCGGACGGTGGAGGCGGACGCGGAGGCCCCGACCTGAACCGGTCGCACCGGAGAGGGGCGCTGAAAGGCCGAACAAAGCGCCCACGAACGGCAGTTGGAGCCCATGGACCACGCGGCCGTCGTGCGGAAGAAGCAGGTCATAGAGTGACCCGCATGTCCGATGAATTCCCTCCCGGGGCAGACACGGCCGGGATCGGCTCACGCGTGCTGCGCCTGCGCACCGAGCGGGGGCTGACCCAGGCGCATGTAGCCGGCACGGGGTTCACCCGTGCCTACGTCTCCTCGGTCGAAGGGGGCAAGCGCACGCCGTCCAGGCGCACCACCGCCTACTTCGCCGACCGCCTGGGTGTGGACCCCGACGACCTCTTCTTCGGCTACGAAGCCGGCAGACGCAGGAAGCTGTGGCAGGAGGCCGCCGAAGCACGCACGGCCCTGTCCCGAGGTGAGATCGAGCGGGCGCACGAGGCGTACCGGCAGGTCGTACGTGAGGCCGACGACCAAGGCGACTCCGAACTCGGCTATGCCGGACGGTGCGGACTGGGGGCCGTGGCGAGGCATCAGGGCGACACGGACCGCGCACTCGTCCTCTTCCGCGAGGCGGAGGAACCACTGACCGGCCGCCCGGTCGCCGACCGGCTGCAGGCGGTCGTCGGTCAGATGGGCGCGCTCTTCGCCCGAGGGGAGATAGCCGAGGCGCTCGCGCTCGCCGAGCGGCAGCTGCTCGCGGCCGCCGGGACGGACCAGCACGCCGCGGAGTTCGCCCTGCGCGCCGCCTCCGTGCTGCCGCTCGTCGAGCGCGGAGAGCTCGACGAAGCCGGAGCGGCCGCGGACAAGGCCCTGACGATCGCGCCTGCCGTCAAGGACCCCGAGATTCTCGCCCAGGGCTACTACCACCTCAACCGTGCGCTCACCGCCCTGGGCCGGTACGACCAGGCCGAGCAGATCTTGAGCAGGGCACTCGCCCTCTACGAGCACCTCGCCCTGCGCACCGAGGTGGGCATGTGCCATTTCGCCCGCGGCTATCTCGCCGCCCGCAGCGGCGATCTGTCCGGCGCCGAGGCCGGCCTGCGCCTGGCCGCTTCCGTTTTCACCGAGACCAAGTCGCGCCCCCGTCTCGTCAACGCCCTTGCCGAACTGGCCGAAGTCGTCCGCCGCCAGGACCGGCTCGACGAGGCGGCCTCACTCGTCGCCACGTGCAGGGCCGAGGCAGGCGAGTACCGGGACCCGGAGCAGGCGGCCGAGCTGGACCGTATCGACGCGCTCATCGCGCTCGGCCAGGGAGAGGAAGCGGCCTGCGCCAGGCTGTTCAGGTCCGCCCTGAAGGGATACACCGGCATCCAGGCCGTCTACGAGATCGGCGCGACCTGCCGCCTCTTCGGCGACGCCCTCATGACCTGGGGCCGCGTCCAGGAAGCGGCCGGGGTCTACCGTCAGGGCCTCACGGCGCTCGAACGTCCGTAACCGGCGAAGGTCCGTAACCGGCGAACGTCCGTAACCGGCGAACGTCCGTAACGGGCGCATGTCCGTACCAGGCGAAACGGCTCCCGCGGCGCCGGCCGCTTGCCCGCCGGCGCCGCGAGAGCCGTCACCGTCCGCGCACCATCAGTGCACCGGGGAGCGCGTCAGGGGCAGGTTCAGCCGACGAACGACTTGACCTGGCCGTAGACGGTGGCGTCGGTCCGCAGTTCGCTGTGGCTGAGGCACGCGGTCTGGGTGTTGGTCGCGCCGGAGAGGGGGACGCTGCTGTCCGGGTTGATGACGCTGTCGCAGGGCGACCACCAGGTGGCGTACCGGGAGGCGCCGGGCGTCTCGTCGCCGGAGTTCAAGGCGGTCAGGAAGCTGGAGCCGGGGCGCATCTCCGTACAGGAGGCGCCGCCGCAGAAGTAGGCCATGTCCGTGCCGTGGTTGGGTCCGCCGAGGGAGATCCAGGCGTCGACCTTGGCGGAGCCGCCGAGGTTCTTCGTGTAGTAGCGGGACGAGAGTCCGCCCATGGAGTGGGTGACGACGTCGACCTTGTCGGCCCCGGTCGCCGCCAGCACGCGGTCGATCTCCGTCGCGAGCTGGGAGGCCGTGGTGGCGTTGGACTGGCCGGTGTTGTACGTCCACTGGTCGAGGTGGCCGGCCGGCCAGCCGTCGGCCTTGAAGCGGGCGGCCATGGTGTCCCAGGTGGAGCCGCTGGAGTTCCAGCCATGGACGAAGACGATCGGGTCGGGCGCGGCCGCGGCCGGTTCGGCCCCGGAGGCGGGGGCCTGAAGCGCCAGGGCGCCGAGGAGGCCGGCGGCGAGTGAGGAGACCAGAAGGGGGCGAGGAGTGCGCATGGTGTCCTTCCGTGGGGAGTCGGGGACCGTGTGGCCCTGGTGTGGCGTGACCCGGCCGTGGAGCGGGGCGGCCCGGCCGGGCGGGGACGTCAGGAGGCGGAGCGGTACGGGACGTGCTTGCCGACGGAGCGGTGCGCGCGGCCCGAGTTCTTGATCAACTGCGGGACGGCGTCGCGGTTACGGCTGATGGCGCGTTCGAGCACCTCACCGACCGGGTGAAGGCCGCGGCTGGACGTACGTGAGGGGTAGGGCTACGGCTCGAAGGTGCGGCCGGCGGCCCGGGACGTGATGCGGGCGGGGGAGTGGCGAACGGGGCTCCGCCGCCGTGCGTACTACTGCCGGGGGGAGGGGCGCGGACGGCGTGTGGGGGGTCGCATCTGCGGTGCACCAGACCTTTCTTAGACCGGCTCGCGGTGCGTACGGGCCGTGCGGCCGAGGCCCGCTCCTCGGGTGAAGGAAGCGGGCCTGGCCGCACGCTGTGCGGTGGGTCGGGTGGTGCGCGGGGCTGCCCGGGAGCGACGCCCGGCGGTGGAGCCGCTCCTGCGTGGCTCTTCCATCAACAGCGGTTTCGGAAGGTGTTACCCCGCTTCGCCGAGTGTCCTGTTCCCCCGAGTGGACCGTCAAGTCAGCTGCGTGGAAAGGGTTATGGAGCTCGGGTGAGGATTCGGAGGCAGCCTCCAGGGCGAGGGCCGGCCCAGCCGGTCCGCCCCGTGCCGCCGCTCCCGGTGCCTGGTCCTCAGCCGGGTCGCTTGGCCATGACGACCACTCCCGGCCCGGTGTGCTCATCGGCGGGGAGGCGAAGTTCGGCGACCGGCTGCAGTCCGGCCTGCTCGATCAGGGCCACGAACTGTTCCGGCCGCCATTTGTGTGTCGTCCAGCGAACGGGTACACCTCCGTAGGCCTCGGTGCGTACCGCGTCCTCGTCGCCGACGTGCGTCGCGGTGATGAGGTGCCCGCCCGGCTTCAACGCCCTTGCGAACAGGGCGAGAACCTGAGGGAGCACGTCACGCGGGAGGTTGAACAGCGACCACCACCCGAGCACACCGCCGAGGGACGCCTCACCTAGGTCGAGGTCGGTGGCGGAGGCGACACTGAAGCGACATCGCGGATGAAGACGGCGCGCGTTCTCGATCATTCGAGGAGAGAGATCCACTCCCGACACGTCCAGTCCCCGCTCGGCGAGGTAGGCGGTCACCGTTCCGGGCCCGCAGCCGACGTCGAGGACGGGCCCGAGGCCGCTCACGGTGTCAGCGAAGGCGTCGATCGATGCCTTGAGCCATGGATGGCGACGGATGTCACCGATTCCGGTCGTCAGCACCATGTGGGCGTAGTTGTCGGCCACCCGGTCATACGATTCACGTACCACGTCGAGGTCGGCCGGGCGGTCAAGAGGATGTGCGCGCATCGGCCAACGATAGGACGGTGCGATGGACTTGGGAGTCGATCGTCGCCGGGTCGCACCCGGAGGGTGTCGACCGGGTTCTCGTACGTGGCCGACTCGTGACGTGTCGCTGTTGGGCCGAACGAGTGAGGGAGGCGAGGATGGGTGCATGAGTAGGTACGAGAGGTACGACGTCACCGACGAGCAGTGGGAGGGCCTCGCGCAGGTCGTGCCCCTGCGGGGACGGGACGAGTGGCCGTCGAGGGTCGATCACCGGACGCTTCCCGAGCAGTATGAGGCCGCCGAGCAGCGGCGCATGATCGTGTTGCGGGTGCAGGTCTTCGCCGACGCCCGCGAGGTGGCCGAATATCTCATCGCCCAGATTCCCGTCCTGCTGGATCTGACCGGGGCCGACACCGATGTCGCCAAGCGGATCCTCGACTTCAGCAGCGGTGTCGTCTTCGGCCTCGGCAGCGGGATGCACCGGGTGGACCGCAACGTCTTCCTGCTGGCGCCGGCCGGTACCGAGGTCGAGGGCGCGGCCGACGCGACATCGGAGGACGAGGAGGGGGTCGGCGCCGCCGTCCCCCGATCGTAGGAAGGTCAGACGGCGTAACGGTTCGTCATACGACCGACTGCGTACGGTCCGATCATGGACTTCACCGGCGGCCTTACGCCCGATTCCACTGCTTCCGACCCCTCCACCGCCCGAGACACCGACCCGTCCACCGCTCCAACGGCGGCATCTCCAACCGGCACGTCCTCCGCCACCTCCACCGGCACTGACACCGGCACGTCCTCCGCCACCTCCACCGGTGCTGACACCGGTTTTGCCGCCGGTCCCGGGGCCGGGCGTGACACGCCTCGGCACGTCATGGCCGGCTCCCGGCGGAGGCCCGCCCGCCCCGTCGTCACCGAACTCCGCCTCTCCGCCTTCGCCTCCCACCGCGCAGCCGTCTACCCCCTGGGGCCCGTGACGCTGTTCACGGGGGCGAGCGGAAGCGGCAAGTCCACTGCCCTGCGCGCCTACGAGGCGCTGGCCCGGCTCGGGGCGGGCGACGACCTCGGCTCGGTGTTCCCCGATGCGGCCGACTGCGTGCCCGAACGGGCCAGGCCGGACGCGGAGGGGCGGCGGGGGTTCCGGATCGGCTGCACCGTCGACGGTCCGGCCGGTCCCGTGGAGCTCGATATCGCCGTCCAGGCCGAGCCCCGGCTCCGCGTCGTCGGCGAACGGCTGACCTGCCGCGGCCGCACGCTGCTCACCTCGGCGCTCCGCGACCCCAGCCGCAGCAGCGTCCAGGCCGAATGGCACACGGCCGGAGCCACCCCCGTCACCCGCGCGCCGCTCCCGGACGACCTCCTGGGCACCGCCCTGCTGCCGCTGCGGGTGGCCGGCAAGACGAAGGGGCAGCTCCAAGTCCTGGCCGCCGCCGAACAGGTGGTGGTCGCGCTGCGGTCGGTCTTCCCCTGCGACCCTCAGCCGCATCTGATGCGGGCCCCGGTCCCCGTCGGGGAGGGGCGACTGCGGCGCGGCTGTGAGAACCTCGCCGAGGTCCTGCACCGTACGCGTACCGGCTGCCCGCGCCGCCATGCCCGGCTGGCCGCGGTCGCGGGCGCCGGGTGCGTCGGGCCCGTCACGGGGCTCGGGATCGAGGAGTTGCCCGACGCCATGGTCCGGGCGGTACTGGAGAGGGCGGCGCGAGCCACGGGCCCGGACGGCCCCGGGGGAGCCCGGGTGCCCGCCGCCACCCCGCTGGGGAGGCTCGGTGACGGCGAACTGCGCTACCTGGCGCTGGCGCTCGTCCTGCTCACCGGCCCCGGCGTGCTGGCCATGGACCAACTCGCCGAAGTACCCGATGCGATGAAGACGCTGACCGTCGTGGCGGACGGTCTCGACCGGAGGCTCGACCGGCGTCAGCTCCGGGAACTGCTCGGCCTCGCCGCCGCCATCTGCGCGGACGGCCATATCCGGGTTGTCGGCGCGATCGGGGAGGCGGCCGTGGCGACCGCGCGGGAGACGCCCGGGGTGTCAGTGGTAGACCTTGAGCCGTGAGTGAACTGGACGTAGCGGGATTGCAGCGGAGGCTGGCCGAGTTCGCCGCCTCCCGGGAGTGGCAGCCGTACCACACACCGAAGAACCTGGCGGCGGCGCTCAGCGTCGAGGCGGCCGAACTGCTGGAGATCTTCCAGTGGTTGACGCCCCAGGAGGCGGACCGGGTGATGGAGGACCCGGACACGGCACACCGGGTCGCCGACGAGGTCGCGGACGTACTGGCGTATCTGCTCCAGTTCTGCGGGGTCCTCGGCGTCGACCCCCTCGCGGCGTTGTCGGCGAAGATTGACCGGAACGAACTGCGCTTCCCGGTCGGCAGGCCGCCGGGCCGGGCCGCGCGGGCCCCCGAGCATGAGGATCGTCACTCTTCGGAGTGATCGGCTTTGTCGCGTCGAGCTTCCTGTCCACAGATTTCCGAATTCCTCTGGAGTTTTGGCTCAGGCGCCTTCACTCTGGGTAATGAAGGAGTGAGCAGTAAGTCATACGAACGGGGGCGGCGTCTATGCAAGCGGAGCGACTCATCGCGGCCGGAAGGCACGCATTGGCGCAGAGCGGAACGGCGTTGGACATCGTGGCGGAGGCCTGGCAGGCGCAGGCCCTCGCCCAGGCGATAGGAAGTCATCTCGCGCTCTGCGGGCCGCTGGAGCTGCGGAGCGAGGCGAACGGGCTGAGCGAGATCGGCGGGGCGCGCGGAGGGGTCGACCATCCCGTGCTGCGGACGGGTGGCCCGAGGGCGGCGCAGCTCACTGAAGTCGGGGACCCGTGTGCGGCGTTGACCTCGCTCGGATCGCTCCTCGGGGAAGTGGGAATCGCCCTCGTCGGGGTGGCCTGTGCCACGGATGAGGAGGGCCTGTACTGGCAGTGCATCGAGGCGATCGACGCGGCCGACGAAGCGAACGACCGGGTCCGCGGGATGCTGCGCCGCCTTGCGGTACGGGAGCGGGACCGGCCACCCGATGCAGCCTGGGGCCGAGCGGGCCCGGCGGTGAGCCCGCCGTGAACGTGTCGGTGCGCTTCGGGACGCCGTCAGGCGGAGAGACCGCCGGGCCCTCCCCGCAGCACACCGGGGGCGTCCGCATGGCGGTCGGACTCGCGAGACTCCTGCGTCTCCTGGGCCCGCTGAGTCTGCTCGGTCTCTTGGCGGCCCGGCGAGGACTGGAGGTCGGCGTCGAGCTGCGAGAGATCGGCGGTCAGCGCCGCCATCAGCTCCTCCATCTGCTGGAGCAGACCTTTCGGGGCGCCGGCGCCCTTCTGCTCGGGCACGGACTGCTGCACCGGCTGGTCGTGCATCGCCCGCTCCGGCGGGGCTTCCTGGGACATGACGGCCTCCTCGGCCCAGGCCTCTCCGACAGCTCCGACAGCGAGAGGCCACACGTGAGGGCGACGCACCGGCAGCGGCCGCCGGCGCGCGGGCCGGGCGGTCCGGCTCCGCCCGAGCAACGACCGGGCCGGACCACGGTCACTGGCCCAGGGGGTCGCGGCCCGCCGGAGAGGCGGATGTTCACTCGACAGGGACGGTGCGGCACGGGTGCTGACGAAAGGGTTGACAGCCGCCCGGCAGTGCAGGATGGAGGCATGGATCTTCGCATCTTCACCGAGCCCCAGCAGGGGGCCAACTACGACACCCTTCTCAAGGTCGCCAAGGCCACCGAGGACCTCGGCTTCGACGCCTTCTTCCGCTCGGACCACTACGTCAGCATGGGCTCAGGCGACGGCCTTCCCGGGCCGACGGACGCGTGGATCACCCTCGCCGGACTGGCCCGGGAGACCCGCCGGATCCGCCTCGGCACCCTGATGACCGCCGGCACCTTCCGTCTCCCCGGTGTCCTCGCCATTCAGGTCGCCCAGGTCGACCAGATGTCCGGCGGCCGGGTCGAACTGGGCCTCGGGGCAGGCTGGTTCGAGGAGGAGCACCGGGCGTACGGAATCCCCTTCCCCAAGGAGAAGTTCGGCCGCCTTGAGGAGCAGCTTGCGATCGTCACCGGGCTGTGGGGCACCGAGGTCGGCAAGACGTTCACCTTCGAGGGCGAGTTCTACCAGCTCACCGACTCGCCCGCGCTGCCGAAGCCGGCCCAGGCGAAGGTGCCGGTGCTCATCGGCGGGCACGGCGCGTCCCGTACCCCGCGCCTGGCCGCGCGGTACGCCGACGAGTTCAACATCCCCTTCGCGTCGCTCGAGGACAGTGAGCGACAGTTCGGCCGTGTCCGGGCCGCCGCCGAGGCCGTCGGCCGCCGGGCCGACGACCTGGTGTACTCCAACGCCCTGGTCGTCTGTGTCGGCAAGGACGACGCCGAGGTGGCCCGCCGGGCGGCGGCCATCGGCCGGGAGGTGGACGAGCTGAAGGCGAACGGCCTGGCCGGCTCTCCTGCCGAGGTCGTGGACAAGATCGGCCGCTATGGTGCGATCGGCGCGTCCCGGATCTACCTCCAGGTCCTCGACCTGGACGACCTGGACCACCTGGAGCTGATCTCGGCCCAGGTGCAGTCGCAGCTGGGCTGAGAGCGAGGACACGTCATGACATCCACACCTTCCTCCACCCGTTCTTTGGCCGAGGCGCTCGGCGCGGAGGTGCTCGTCCTCGACGGAGGGCTCTCCAACCAGCTCCAGGCGCAGGGCTGCGACCTCTCCGACGAGCTGTGGTCGGCCCGGCTGCTCGTCGACGGCCCCGAGCAGATCGAGGCCGCGCACGCGGCGTACGCGCGAGCGGGCGCCCAGGTGCTGATCACCTCCAGCTATCAGGCCGCCTTCGAGGGCTTCGCCCGCCGAGGCATCGACCGAGCGGAGGCGGAACGGCTGTTCGCGCGGAGCGTGGAGCTGGCGCGGGCGGCGGCGGACGGGGCCGCGCGGCAGGTGTGGGTCGCCGGTTCCGTGGGACCGTACGGGGCGGTGCTCGCCGACGGCAGCGAGTACCGGGGGCGGTACGGACTCACGGTGCGGGAGCTCGAACGGTTCCACCGGCCCCGGATCGAGGCGATCGCGGCGGCGGGACCGGATGTGCTGGCACTGGAGACGGTGCCCGACGCCGAGGAGGCCGAGGCGCTGCTGCGGGCTGTCGAGGGATGCGAGGTGCCGGTGTGGCTCTCGTACACGATCGCGGGCGACCGGACCCGGGCCGGGCAGGGGCTGGAGGAGGCGTTCGCACTCGCGGTCGGCAACGACCAGGTGATCGCGGTCGGTGTCAACTGCTGCGAGCCGGGCGACGCCGCCGGGGCCGTGGAGGTCGCCGCCGCGACGACCGGGAAGCCGGTGGTCGTCTATCCCAACAGCGGCGAGGAGTGGGACGCGCAGGCGCGGGCCTGGCGCGGGGCCGTCAGTTTCGACCCCGACAGCGTGCGGGACTGGCAGGCGGCCGGAGCCCGGCTCATCGGAGGCTGCTGCCGTGTCGGCCCCGAGGGGATCGGGGCCGTCGCCGGGGCGCTCGCGCCACCGAAGGGCTAGGTGTATTGCCCTGTGAGGTTGGGGACGCGGCTGGCGGGCGGTTTGCCTGCGAGTGCGGTGTGTCCGCGGTGGTGATTGTAGGAGTGCAGCC
>NZ_JBIWIU010000014.1:0-164918 GCF_044764755.1 Streptomyces sp. NPDC093600 | reverse complement strand
ACGCCCGGTTACATTCCGAACCCGGAAGCTAAGCCTTTCAGCGCCGATGGTACTGCAGGGGGGACCCTGTGGGAGAGTAGGACGCCGCCGAACAACCCGCCCTTTTAGCTCAGTCGGTAGAGCGTCTCCATGGTAAGGAGAAGGTCAACGGTTCGATTCCGTTAAAGGGCTCAGAGAAAAGGCCCCCGCCTCATGGCGGGGGCCTTTTTGCGTTCCCGGGGAAGGCGGGGCTCGTGCGAGCCGCCTCTCATGGGGGGACCCAGCCGACAGATCCCCCACGACGGGCAGTTCAGTCCCGGGTGAAAGGCTCCGGGATACGCATCGCCAGGATGGCCATGTCGTCCGACGCCGGCTCCTGGGCGAAGCGCTCGACCGCGCGGAGGATGCGGGCGGACACCGCGCCGGCCGTCAGACCCGTACAGGTCTTCAGGACCTCCGCCAGGCCGTCGTCGCCCAACATCCGGGTTCCCTCCCTGCGTTCCGTGACGCCGTCCGTCACGCACAGCAGGACGTCGCCCGGATCCAGCGTGATGGTCTGCTCGTACAGTTCCAGATCCTCCAGGACACCCAGCAGCGGCTGCGGGTCGGCGGCCGGGACGACCGTGCCGTCCTGGCGCAGGCGCAACGGCAGAGGGTGGCCCGCGCAGACGACCTTGAGATGGGCCGAGCCGTCCTCCTGCGGGCGGAGCTCGCCGTAGAGCAGGGTGAGGAAGCGGCTGCGGGCGCCCTCGTCGAGGATCGCGGCGTTGAGGCGCTCCAGGACCGCCGGGCCGCCGAAACCCTCGCGGGCCAGCAGGCGCAGGGCGTGCCGGGCCAGGCCCGTCACCGCCGCGGCCTCCGGGCCCGTACCGCAGACATCGCCGATGGCGAAGCCGTAGGCGTTGTCGCGGATCGGGAACAGGTCGTAGAAGTCGCCGCCCACCTCGTTGCCCTCGCCGGCCGCGCGGTAGATGACGTCCACCTCGACACCCGGGATGTCCGGCAGGCCCGGCGGCAGCAGACTGCGCTGGAGGGACTGGCTGATCGCCATGCGTTCGCTGTAGAGACGCGCGTTGTCCAGGGCGAGCGCCGCCCGGCGGGAGAGGTCCTCCGCCAGCTCCAGGATCTCCTGACGGAAATGGTCGTCGGAGGGCTTGCCGAGCGTCAGCATGCCGATGACGCGGTTACGGGCCACCAGCGGCAGCACGACGGTCTCGCCGCCGACCACGGCGGCCGTGGCCAGCGTGGAGTCGATGCCCGCCGACAACGGCCCCGCCGCACCGCCCAGTTCACGCATCGACGTGGAGAGCGCGGCCCGGTGGGCGGCCTGGGCCGGGGCGGCCCAGACACGGGCGCCGGGCGTCGGCACCGGGTCCGGTGGGGCGATGGAGGACAGCAGGGCCTTCAGACCGTCGATACGGTCCTCGTCCTCATGGAGGACGTAGGAGAGGTACGGATCTGAGGCCTGGTCGGCGATGGTGTAGACGGCGCACCAGGTGGCCAGCGTCGGAACGGTCATCTGGGCCATGAGCGCCAGGGTCTGATCCCGGTCCAGGGTGCCGGCCAGCAAGTCGGACGCCTCCACCAGGAAGCTGAGGGAGCCGCGCCGGAGGCGTTCGAGCTCGCCGAGGCGGGCCGACTCGACGGCGAGGGCGATACGGTCGGCGGCGAACTGCAGGCGCAGGGCCTCTTCGTTGGAGTAGCGGTTCGCGCTCTCGGCGGCCACGCCGAGGGAACCGGTCAGGCGGCCCTCGACCTTGAGGGGGACCGTGACCACCGAGCGCATGCCGGTGCCTTCAAGGAGCGGGACGGCGCCGGGGACGGCGGCCAGGTCCTCGTGGACGGCCGGCATCCGGGCGGAGCCGTAGCGGCTGGCGCCGGTCTCCACGGGGACCCTGGCGAAGCGCTGGCGGGCCGAGGGGAGGCCGGTCGTGGCCCGGACCTCCAGTTCGGTCTCGTCGTCCGTGGCGAGCAGCAGGAAGGCGGAGTCGCCGTCCAGCATGTCGCGGGCGCGCTCCACCGTGCGCTGCAGCAGACCGTCGAGGTCGTCGGGGGCCGGCGAGCCGATGAAGACCTCGAAGGGGTCCGCGGAGCGGTTGTCGGCACCGGAGTCGGAGACCGCGGGGCGCTGCGGGGTCTGGAGAACCGCCCGCTCGTACTCCCGTACCAGGAGGCAGACCGTCGAGGGTTCGCCCTCGGCGTCGCGGACCCGGAGGTGGGAGGCGTAGACGGGGATGACCCGGCCGTCGGCGCAGCGGATGCCGTAGCTGCCCTCCCAACGCGAGAGTTGGAGCGCCTCGACGAGTCCCGTGCCGATGCCCGGGGTGTGCGGCCAGGCGGCGAGATCGCCGAGCGGCTTGCCGGTGACCTTCTCGGCGGCGTACCCGAAGAGCTCCTCGGCGTCCTCGTTCCAGGCGGTGATGGCGCCGCCGCGGTCGATCTGGGCGACGGCGACGCGCACCCGGCTCTCGGCCACGGGCAGCAGGGCGTCGGGGAGGACCGGGCCCGCGGAGCGGGTGCCGACCGGTCGCTCGGGGAGATCGAGCTGGAACCAGACGTGCTTGCGCGTGGGGGTGTACTCGACGCCCCAGCGGGTGGCGAGGGCCGCGCACAGCAGCAGCCCGCGGCCGTTCTCCCGGTCCGGGTGGGCGAGCGTGCGCCCGCCCTGGAGCGGAATCTCACGTTCGGGGTACCGGTCGGCGACTTCGACGCGGACGCCGTGCTCGCTGCGCAGACACAGGACGTCGGCGGCGGTGCCGGCGTGGATGACGGCGTTGGTGACGAGTTCGCTGGTGAGGACGACGGCGTCGTCGACGACATCGGCGTAACCCCAGCCCTGGAGGGTGTCCCGGACGAAGGCCCGTGCGGTCGCGACGGACCGCCCGACGGGGTCGAAAGTGGCAGCCGCCCGCGCGGTGATCACAGAACTCCTCGTACGCGTCTCGACGCCCGGCTCTGCCATGGTCGGTCTGCCCCTCCCGCTGCCCGGTGCTCGTCTTCGCGCCGCCCCGCCCCCGCCGGGCGGACCGGGGCGGTTGGACAGCCGGATGCCAGGTTACTTACCTTCACTGTCCGGGCGGATGCCGGTCACCGCTGTTTCCGTCCCCCGAGGACGGGGACGTTATGCGAAGCTGCCGAACTGTTATGGCCTTGTTCGGCTGCGGTGAAACACTGGGCAGGCTTGTGGTGACAGCCCGAGCAGTACGGTCAACCCCTTCGGGAGGGACACGGTGGAGTCTGGCACGGCGGCGCGGCGCGGCAGCGGCAGCGGCACGCGGGCGAAGGGCGGACGGTCCCGGAGCGGTGGGACGGTGCAGGTGGACGCGGCGGCCATGGAGCGGCTGCTCGCGGCCCTGGTCTCGATGCGGGACGGGAATTTCCGCAAGCGGCTGACGGTGTCCGGCGACGGGGTCATGGCGGAGATCTGCGCCGTGTTCAACGAGGTCGCCGACCGGCAGATGCATCTGACCGGCGAGTTGTCCCGGGTCCGCCGCATGGTGGGGCGTGAGGGCAAGCTGTCCGAGCGGCTGGAGGCGGGCGCCAGCGAGGGCGCCTGGGCGGCGGCGATCGAGGCCGCGAACGCGCTGGTCGACGATATGACGCGGCCGGTCTCCGAGGTGGGACGGGTGCTGTCGGCGGTCGCCGAGGGCGATCTCGACCAGCGTATGGACTTGCGTTCGGACGGTCCCGACGGGGCGGCGCGGCCGCTGCGCGGGGAGTTCCTGAAGGTCGCGCGGACCGTGAACAACCTGGTCGACCAGTTGTCGGCGTTCACGGACGAGGTGACGCGGGTCGCCCTGGAGGTCGGTACCGAGGGGAAGCTGGGCGGTCAGGCGCAGGTGCGCGGTATGTCCGGTTCGTGGAAGGATCTCACGGATTCGGTCAACACCATGGCGTACCGGCTGACGGCTCAGGTACGTGACATTGCTCTCGTGACGACGGCGGTCGCGAAGGGCGATCTGTCGCGGAAGGTCACGGCGCACGTGGCCGGCGAGATGCTGGAGCTGAAGAACACCGTCAACACGATGGTGGACCAGCTGTCCTCGTTCTCCTCCGAGGTGACCCGGGTCGCGCGTGAGGTGGGTACCGAGGGTGAGCTGGGCGGCCAGGCGGAGGTCGCCGGGGTCGCGGGTGTGTGGAAGGACCTCACGGACTCCGTCAACACGATGGCGGGGAATCTCACCTCACAGGTGAGAGGGATCGCGGAGGTGACCACGGCGGTCGCCAACGGCGACCTCTCGCAGAAGGTCACCGTGAGCGCGCGCGGCGAGGTCGCGCAGCTCGCGGACACCATCAACCAGATGACCGAGACGCTGCGCACCTTCGCCGACGAGGTGACCCGGGTCTCGGGGGAGGTCGGCGCGCAGGGGCTGCTCGGTGGTCAGGCGCAGGTGCCCGGCGCGGCCGGTACGTGGAAGGACCTGACCGATTCGGTCAACACGGTCTTCCGGAACATCACCACGCAGGTGCGGGACATCGCGCAGGTGACGACGGCGGTCGCCAACGGTGATCTGTCGCAGAAGGTCACGGTGGACGTGGCCGGCGAGATGCTGGAGCTGAAGAACACCGTCAACACGATGGTGGACCAGCTGTCCGCCTTCGGTTCCGAGGTGACCCGGGTCGCGCGTGAGGTCGGCGTGGAGGGTCTGCTCGGCGGTCAGGCGCAGGTGCCAGGAGCGGCCGGTACGTGGAAGGACCTCACGGACTCGGTGAACACCGCGTTCCGCAACCTGACGGGTCAGGTCCGGGACATCGCGCAGGTGACGACGGCGGTCGCCAACGGTGATCTGTCGCAGAAGGTCACGGTGGACGTGGCCGGCGAGATGCTGGAGCTGAAGAACACCGTCAACACGATGGTGTCGCAGCTGTCGTCCTTCGCCGACCAGGTGACGCGGATGGCCAGGGACGTGGGCACGGAGGGCCGCCTGGGCGGTCAGGCCCGGGTCGACGGTGTCTCCGGCACGTGGAAGGAGCTCACCGACTCCGTCAACTTCATGGCCGGCAACCTGACGTCCCAGGTGCGGCAGATCGCCCAGGTCACGACGGCCGTGGCGCGTGGTGACCTGTCGCAGAAGATCGACGTGGACGCGCGCGGGGAGATCCTGGAGCTGAAGAACACCATCAACACGATGGTGGACCAGCTGTCCGCCTTCGCCGAGCAGGTGACCCGGGTGGCCCGCGAGGTGGGCACGGACGGGCGGCTCGGCGGTCAGGCGCAGGTGCCGGGCGTCGCGGGTGTGTGGCGCGATCTGACCGACTCGGTGAACGGCATGGCCGGGAACCTCACCGCTCAGGTCCGTAACATCGCGCAGGTCGCCACCGCCGTGGCGCGTGGTGACCTGTCGCAGAAGATCGACGTGGACGCGCGCGGGGAGATCCTGGAGCTGAAGAACACCCTCAACACGATGGTGGACCAGCTCTCCAGCTTCGCGGAGCAGGTGACCCGGGTGGCCCGTGAGGTGGGTACGGAGGGCATCCTGGGCGGTCAGGCCGAGGTGCAGGGAGTCTCCGGCACCTGGAAGGACCTCACCCAGTCCGTGAACTTCATGGCGAACAACCTGACCTCGCAGGTGCGCAACATCGCCGAGGTCACCACGGCGGTCGCCAAGGGCGATCTGTCGAAGAAGATCACCGTCGACGCCAAGGGCGAGATCCTGGAGCTGGTGACGACCGTCAACACGATGGTCGACCAGCTGTCCAACTTCGCGGACGAGGTGACGCGAGTCGCCCGCGAGGTGGGTACGGAGGGCATCCTCGGCGGTCAGGCGCGGGTGCGCGGGGTCACGGGCATCTGGAAGGACCTGAGCGACAACGTCAACCTGATGGCCAACAACCTGACGAGTCAGGTGCGGAACATCTCCCGGGTCTCGTCGGCGGTCGCCAACGGCGACCTGACGAAGAAGGTGACGGTGGAGGCGCGCGGCGAGGTCGCCGAACTCGCCGACACCGTCAACACGATGGTGACGACGCTGTCCTCGTTCGCGGACGAGGTGACGCGAGTCGCCCGCGAGGTGGGTACGGAAGGCGAACTGGGCGGTCAGGCACGGGTTCCGGGCGTCTCCGGCACGTGGAAGGACCTGACCGAGTCGGTGAACTCGATGGCGTCCAACCTGACGGGTCAGGTGCGTCAGATCGCGGCGGTCACGACCGCGATCGCCAAGGGCGACCTCACCAAGAAGATCGACATCGACGCGCGCGGTGAGATCCAGGAGTTGAAGAACACCATCAACACGATGGTCGACCAGCTGTCCTCGTTCGCCGAGGAGGTCACGCGCGTGGCGCGTGAGGTGGGTACGGAGGGCATCCTCGGCGGCCAGGCGCGCGTTCGGGACGTCGACGGCACCTGGCGTGATCTCACCGAGTCGGTGAACGAGATGGCCGGGAACCTGACCCGGCAGGTGCGAGCCATCGCGGCGGTCGCGACCGCGGTGACCCGGGGCGACCTCAACCTCAAGATCGACGGCGTGGACGCGGCGGGCGAGATCCAGGCCCTCCAGGACAACATCAACACGATGATCGCCAACCTGCGCGACACGACCCTCGCCAACGAGGAGCAGGACTGGCTCAAGGGCAACCTCGCCCGGATCTCCGGTCTGATGCAGGGCCGGCGTGACCTGGACGACGTCGCCTCGCTCATCATGAGCGAGCTGACGCCGGTCGTCTCGGCCCAGCACGGCGCGTTCTTCGTCGCGGTGCCGACCGGGTCCGCGAACGGCGGCGCCGAGATCGGCGGCGAGGGCGAGGGCTCGTACGAGCTGCGGATGCGCGGCAGTTACGGCTACTCCGCCGGGTCCATGCCGACGTCCTTCCGGCCCGGGGAGACCCTGATCGGGACCGCGGCCGAGGAGAAGCGGACGATCCAGGTCAACGTCCCGCCGGGCTATCTGAAGATCTCCTCCGGGCTCGGCGAGGCCGCCCCGGCGCATGTGATCGTGCTTCCAGTCCTCTTCGAGGGGAAGGTCCTCGGAGTCATCGAGCTGGCCTCCTTCCAGCCGTTCACCCAGATCCAGCGGGACTTCCTCAACCAGCTCGCCGAGCTGATCGCGACGACCGTCAACACGATCAGTGTCAACACCAAGACCGAGGTGCTGCTCAAGCAGTCGCAGGAGCTGACCGAGCAGCTGCGGGAGCGGTCGGCCGAGCTGGAGCACCGGCAGAAGGAGCTGCAGGGCTCCAACGCGGAGCTGGAGGAGAAGGCGGAGCTGCTCGCCCGGCAGAACCGGGACATCGAGGTGAAGAACACCGAGATCGAGGAGGCCCGGCAGGTTCTGGAGGAGCGTGCCGAACAGCTCGCCGTCTCGATGCGGTACAAGTCGGAGTTCCTGGCGAACATGTCGCACGAGCTGCGTACTCCGCTCAACTCGCTTCTGATCCTGGCCAAGTTGCTCGCCGACAACGCCGACGCCAATCTCTCGCCCAAGCAAGTGGAGTTCGCCGAGACGATCCACGGCGCCGGCTCGGACCTGCTTCAGCTGATCAACGACATCCTCGACCTGTCCAAGGTCGAGGCGGGCAAGATGGACGTCTCCCCGACCCGTATCGCGCTGGTCCAGCTCGTCGACTACGTCGAGGCGACGTTCCGGCCGCTGACGGCGGAGAAGGGGCTCGACTTCGCGGTCCGGGTCTCGCCCGAACTGCCCGCCACGCTCCACACCGACGAGCAGCGCCTGCTCCAGGTGCTGCGCAACCTGCTGTCCAACGCGGTGAAGTTCACCGACACGGGCGCGGTGGAGCTGGTCATCCGGCCCGCCGGGACGGATGTGCCGCAGTCGATCCGCGAGCAGCTCCTGGAGGCCGGGACGCTGCGCGACCCGGAGGCCGAGCTGATCGCGTTCTCGGTGACCGACACGGGCATCGGCATCGCGGCCGGGAAGATGCGGGTCATCTTCGAGGCGTTCAAGCAGGCGGACGGGACGACCAGCCGCAAGTACGGCGGTACGGGTCTGGGGCTCTCGATCAGCCGGGAGATCGCCCGTCTGCTGGGCGGTGAGATCTACGCGGCGAGCGAGCCGGGCCGCGGTTCGACGTTCACGCTGTATCTGCCGCTGAACCCCGAGCTGTCCCCGAACGGGTACGGGCAGGGCGAGGACGGGGCGGTGGATCCGCAGGCGGCGTACGAGGACGGCGCCGGCGGCCAGGAGGGGCACTTCCCGCCCTCGTCCACGTCCATGGCGGCCGATCTGCGGTCGGGGGCCGGGGCGCTCTTCCGGCACCGGCGCAGGGCGGTCCAGGCGGGGGTCGACGACCGGCCGTCGTTGCCGGGCCAGCCCGGCCGGCCCAGCGGTGCGGACCAGTCCGCGGCCGCCGACGAGCGGGCGGACACCGCGCCGCGCCGCACCTTCTCCTTCAGCGGTGAGAAGGTGCTGATCGTGGACGACGACATCCGCAACGTCTTCGCGCTGACCAGCGTCCTGGAGCAGCACGGTCTGGCGGTGCTGTACGCGGAGAACGGCCGCGAGGGCATCGAAGTCCTGGAGCAGCACGACGATGTGACGGTCGTCCTGATGGACATCATGATGCCGGAGATGGACGGGTACGCGACGACGACCGCGATCCGGCGGATGCCGCAGTTCGCCGGCCTGCCGATCATCGCGCTCACGGCGAAGGCGATGAAGGGCGACCGGGAGAAGGCGATCGAGTCGGGCGCCTCCGACTACGTCACCAAGCCGGTCGACCCCGATCACCTGCTGTCGGTGATGGAGCAGTGGATGCGGGGCGAGTGACGGCGGTCTCCCCGCGTAGGCAACGGAGAGGTATCGATCCGCTGACGGACTGTCGCCAGAGGCGTGTGAGAGGGAGGTATCGGGGGAACCTTCTGGTCTCCCACCACGTTTCCGCTACGTGCACAGTGACATCGTGGTGACAGGGTGTGGCGACAGGCGGGGTGCGGCTACCATGACCGGCACAAGGACGGACGGCGCAAGGGAGTCGTCTTCTGGGGCGGCGCCCGGTGCTTCCCCCGGCTCGATGAGCCGGGGCGAGCCCATGCCGGGGCGAGGAGGACGGGGCATGGTGCAGAAGGCCAAGATCCTCCTGGTCGATGACCGGCCGGAGAATCTGCTGGCGCTGGAGGCCATTCTCTCCGCGCTCGATCAGACGCTGGTGCGGGCATCGTCCGGGGAGGAAGCGCTCAAGGCGCTGCTGACCGACGACTTCGCGGTCATTCTGCTGGATGTCCAGATGCCCGGAATGGACGGCTTCGAGACCGCCGCGCACATCAAGCGGCGCGAGCGGACCCGCGACATCCCGATCATCTTCCTCACCGCCATCAACCACGGCCCCCACCACACCTTCCGCGGCTATGCCGCCGGCGCCGTCGACTACATCTCCAAGCCGTTCGACCCGTGGGTGCTGCGCGCCAAGGTCTCGGTCTTCGTCGAGCTGTACATGAAGAACTGCCAGCTGCGTGAGCAGGCCGCGCTGCTCCGGCTCCAGCTGGAGGGCGGGGGCCACGGCGGTCACGCCAAGGAGTCCGCGGGGCTGCTCGCCGAGCTCTCGGCCCGTCTCGCCGCGGTCGAGGAGCAGGCGGAGGCGCTGTCCAAGCAGCTCGACGACGAATCCGCCGACGCCGCGGCCGTCGCCACCGCCGCCCATCTGGAGCGCAAGCTCACCGGGTTGCGGCGCGCCCTCGACGCGCTGGAGCCGGGCACTGGCGGCGCGCCCACCCTGCCCGCGCAGAACTGACCCGTGCAGAACTGACTCACTGTCACCACAGCGGTGCCCGGCGTGAACGGGCGTCAGTTTCATGCCCCGGCAAGGGCGACACGAACGGGTGAGGCCGGACGCGCACGTGTCGCGGGCGGCTCACACCGGTAACCTCAGCATCATGGCCTCACGTACGTCCGGCAAGGGTTCCCAGGGCACGGCGGGCACCGCGAAGCCGCGCGCCGGCCGTACGACCGGTGTCGCGAAGAAGGCGGTGCCCGCCAAGAAGCCTGCCGCCGGGACGGCCAAGCCTCCCGCGAGGAAGGCGGCGCCCGCCAAGCGGGCGCCCGCCAGGAAGACCGCCGCGAAGAAGACCGCGCCCCGCCCGGCCCCGTCGCCGACGGGGGGCGTGTACCGGCTCGCCCGCGGACTCTGGCTCGGGCTCGCCCACGCCGTCGGGGCGTTGTTCCGGGGGATAGGGCGCGGAGCCAAGGGACTCGATCCGGCCCACCGCAAGGACGGCCTGGCGCTGCTGCTCCTCGGCATCGCGCTGATCGTCGCCGCCGGGACCTGGTCCCATCTGCGCGGCCCGGTCGGCGACCTCGTCGAGATGCTGGTCACCGGCGCGTTCGGCCGGCTCGACCTGCTCGTCCCGCTGCTGGTCGGCGCCATCGCCATCCGGCTCATCCTCTATCCGGAGAAGCCGGAGGCCAACGGCCGTATCGTCATCGGACTGTCCGCGCTCGTCATCGGCGTGCTCGGGCAGGTCCACATCGCCTGCGGCTCTCCGGGCCGAGGTGACGGGACCAAGGCCATGCAGGACGCCGGAGGGCTGATCGGCTGGGCCGCCTCCCAGCCGCTCGTCTTCATGATGGGCGAGGTGCTCGCCGTACCGATGCTCGTGCTGCTCACCGTCTTCGGGCTGCTCGTCGTCACCGCGACCCCCGTCAACGCCATCCCGCAGCGCCTGCGCACGCTCGGCGCCCGGCTCGGCATCGTCGAGCCGGCGTACGACCCCGAGTTCGCGGACGAGGACGCCGCCTACGACGGAGCCTGGCGCGAGGCCGCCCCGGCGCGCACCCGGCGCAGGGCTCCCGGTGCCGAGGAGCCGTACGACGCCGACGGGGCCGAGGAGGAGGCGCTCACCCGCCGCAGGAGGCCGCGCCGCCCCTCCGCGCAGCCGGACTTCGACCGGCCCATGGACGCCGTCGACGTCGCCGCGGCAGCGGCCGCCGCACTCGACGGGGCCGTGCTCAACGGCATGCCGCCGTCCCCGCTGGTCGCCGACCTGACCCGGGACGTCACCGCCGATCGGGCCGCCGCGGTGGCCGCCGACGGCGCGGACGCCCCCGCCGCTCCCTCCGTACCCCCGGCCGCTCCGGTGCCCACTGCCCGCGGCGCGCAGGACGGGCGCCGTACCGGAGCCGTACCGGATCTGACCAAGCCCGCGCCCGCACCCACCGAACTGCCGCCCCGCGCGGAGCAGCTGCAGCTCTCCGGGGACATCACCTACGCGCTGCCGCCCATGGACCTGCTGCAGCGCGGTGGGCCGGGCAAGACGCGCAGCGCCGCCAACGACGCCGTGGTGGCGTCGCTCACCACCGTCTTCAGCGAGTTCAAGGTCGACGCGGCCGTCACCGGCTTCACCCGCGGGCCGACGGTCACGCGGTACGAGGTCGAGCTCGGGCCCGCTGTGAAGGTCGAGAAGATCACGGCGCTCACCAAGAACATCGCCTACGCCGTGGCAAGCCCGGACGTCCGGATCATCTCGCCGATCCCCGGCAAGTCGGCGGTCGGGATCGAGATCCCGAACAGCGACCGCGAGATGGTCAACCTCGGCGACGTGCTGCGGCTCGCGGACGCGGCGGGTGACGACCATCCGATGCTGGTGGCGCTCGGCAAGGACGTCGAGGGCGGCTATGTGATGTCGAACCTGGCGAAGATGCCGCACATCCTGGTCGCCGGAGCCACCGGTTCCGGCAAGTCGTCGTGCATCAACTGCCTCATCACCTCGGTGATGATAAGAGCGACACCCGAGGACGTCCGGATGGTCCTCGTCGACCCCAAGCGGGTCGAGCTCACCGCGTACGAGGGCATCCCGCACCTGATCACGCCGATCATCACCAACCCCAAGCGGGCCGCCGAGGCGCTGCAGTGGGTCGTGCGCGAGATGGACCTGCGCTACGACGACCTCGCGGCGTTCGGCTTCCGGCACATCGACGACTTCAACGAGGCCATCCGCCAGGGGAAGGTGAAGCTGCCCGAGGGCAGCGAGCGCGAGCTCCAGCCCTACCCGTACCTGCTGGTGATCGTGGACGAGCTGGCCGACCTGATGATGGTCGCGCCCCGGGACGTCGAGGACGCCATCGTCCGCATCACCCAGTTGGCCCGTGCGGCCGGAATCCATCTGGTGCTCGCCACCCAGCGTCCGTCCGTGGACGTCGTCACCGGTCTGATCAAGGCGAACGTGCCCTCGCGGCTCGCCTTCGCCACCTCCTCCCTCGCGGACAGCCGGGTCATCCTGGATCAGCCGGGGGCGGAGAAGCTCATCGGGAAGGGTGACGGTCTGTACCTGCCGATGGGGGCGAACAAGCCCGTCCGTATGCAGGGCGCCTTCGTCACCGAGGCCGAGGTCGCGGCCGTCGTCCAGCACTGCAAGGATCAGATGGCCCCGGTCTTCCGGGACGACGTCACCGTCGGCACCAAGCAGAAGAAGGAGATCGACGAGGACATCGGCGACGACCTCGACCTGCTGTGCCAGGCCGCCGAGCTGGTCGTCTCCACCCAGTTCGGTTCGACGTCGATGCTCCAGCGCAAGCTGCGCGTCGGCTTCGCGAAGGCCGGACGGCTGATGGACCTGATGGAGTCGCGGAACATCGTGGGACCGAGCGAGGGCTCCAAGGCGCGGGACGTGCTCGTCAAGCCGGACGAGCTGGACGGGGTACTGGCCGTCATCCGCGGGGAGTCGTCCGAGGTCTGACCGGGTCCGGCCGCCCGGCCGGACCCTCCGAACCGGGCGGGCGGACCCTCCGAACGGGCCGGGCGGAAAAGAGACCTGGCCGAGACTCACTCGTAAGGGAACGCAGGGCAACCGTTTCCCCGGGTCGTACGTCAAGTTGGAGGGAAGGACAGAACGATGTCCCAGCCTCATGGCGTACAAACCGAGTCCGCCCGGTTGCCCCACCCTTTCGTACCACCCATAGACTGAACATCCAGCAGGTGGCTACACGCTCGAAAGGCGCTCACGTGTCCATCGGCAACTCCCCCGAAGACGACCGGAACTTCCCGGCAGACGACCGGGACTCGATCGGTCGCGCTCTCCAGCAGGCCCGAATCGCCGCTGGTCTCACCGTCGACGAGGTCAGTGCGTCCACCCGCGTCCGCATCCCGATCGTGCACGCGATCGAGGAGGACGACTTCACGCGCTGCGGCGGCGACGTCTACGCCCGCGGGCACATCCGCACGCTCGCACGCGCCGTCGGGCTCGATCCCGTACCCCTGGTCGAGCAGTACGACGCCGAGCACGGCGGCCGGCCCGCGCCGACCCCCGCCGCGCCGCTCTTCGAGGCGGAACGCATCCGTCCCGAACCGCGCCGGCCCAACTGGACCGCCGCCATGGTGGCGGCGATCGTCGCCGTCGTCGGCTTCGCCGGCTTCACGATGTTCAACGGCACCCAGCCGACCAGCGGGCCCGGCACCGTCGCCGAAGGCCCCGCGGCCGAGAAGAAGCCCACCGGCAAGCCCAAGCCGACCAAGCCGGCCGACCCCAAGCCGGTCCCCTCCGAGAGCGCCATCGCGGCGGTCCCGAAGGACAAGGTCACGGTCAAGGTGACCGCGATCGACGACAAGAGCTGGATCTCCGCCAAGGCGCACGACGGCAAGCTCCTCTTCGACGGCCTGCTCTTCAAGGGCGAGTCGAAGACCTTCCAGGACGCCGAGCGCGTCGACCTGGTCCTCGGCAACGCCGGACCGATCGAGCTCCACGTGAACGGCAAGAAGATCGAGGAGAAGTTCGAGTCCGGCCAGGTCGAGCGGCTCTCGTACACCAAGGGCGACCCCGAGGCCGGCTGATCCACGCGGTCCTCCCGCAGGCCCGCTCCACCGGCCCCCCACCGTGCCCCCGTCGCGCAGCCGAACCCTGCGCGGCGGGGGCACGGCCGGGACGAAGTAGTCTTGAGCCCATGCCCGAACGCCGTACCGTCGCCCTTGTCACTCTTGGCTGCGCCCGTAACGAGGTGGACTCGGAGGAGCTCGCAGGCCGCTTGGCAGCGGACGGCTGGGAGCTCGTCGAGGACGCATCGGACGCGGACGTCGCCGTCGTCAACACCTGTGGATTCGTCGAAGCCGCCAAGAAGGACTCCGTCGACGCCCTCCTCGAAGCCAATGATCTGAAGGACCACGGCAGGACCCAGGCCGTCGTCGCCGTCGGCTGCATGGCCGAGCGGTACGGCAAGGAGCTCGCCGAGGCCCTCCCCGAGGCCGACGGCGTGCTCGGCTTCGACGACTACGCCGACATCTCCGACCGCCTCCAGACCATCCTCAGCGGCGGCAGCGTCGAGGCCCACACCCCGCGTGACCGGCGCAAGCTGCTGCCGCTGTCCCCGGTGGAGCGGCAGCAGGCCGCGGCGGGCGTGGCCCTGCCCGGGCACGGCGCTCCCGAGGCCCCCCAGGCCCCCGAGAACGTACCGGCCGACCTCCCCGAGGGCCTCGCCCCGGCCTCCGGGCCTCGCGCGCCCCTGCGCCGCCGCCTGGACACCAGCCCCGTCGCCTCCGTGAAGCTCGCCTCCGGCTGCGACCGCCGCTGCTCGTTCTGCGCCATCCCGTCCTTCCGTGGCTCCTTCGTCTCGCGCCGGCCCTCCGACGTGCTCGGAGAGACCCGCTGGCTCGCCGAGCAGGGCGTGAAGGAGATCATGCTGGTCTCCGAGAACAACACTTCCTACGGCAAGGACCTCGGCGACATCCGCCTCCTGGAGACCCTGCTGCCGGAGCTGGCCGCCGTCGACGGCATCGAGCGCGTCCGCGTCAGCTACCTCCAGCCCGCCGAGATGCGCCCCGGGCTCATCGACGTCCTGACCTCGACCGAGAAGGTCGCCCCGTACTTCGACCTGTCCTTCCAGCACAGCGCCCCGGACGTGCTGCGGGCGATGCGCCGCTTCGGCGACACCGACCGCTTCCTGGAGCTCCTGGAGACCATCCGCTCCAAGGCCCCCACCGCCGGCGCCCGCTCCAACTTCATCGTCGGCTTCCCCGGCGAGACCGAGGCGGACTTCGCCGAGCTGGAACGCTTCATCACCCACGCCCGGCTGGACGCCATCGGCGTCTTCGGCTACTCCGACGAGGACGGCACCGAGGCCGCCACGTACGAGCACAAGCTCGACCAGGAGATCGTGGACGAGCGGCTCGCCCACCTCTCGCGGCTCGCCGAGGAGCTCACCGCCCAGCGTGCGGAGGAGCGGATCGGAGAGACCCTGGAAGTACTGGTCGAATCGGTCGACTCCGTCGAGGAGGACGGCGGCGTCATCGGCCGCGCCGCACACCAGGCGCCCGAGACGGACGGACAGGTGATCATCACCACCGAGTCCGCCGCGCGCCACGACCTGGCCCCCGGCCGTATGGTCAGGGCGAAGGTCGTGGGAACGGAAGGCGTCGACCTGGTGGCCGAGTGCTGCGATCTTCTGGGGAGCGACCCCCGGACCCCCGGAGTCGAGGAGGCGGGCAGATGACCGGAGTCCCGGCATCCGCGACGGGCGGGACCGGTAGGCCCGCGCCCGGCGGCAAGCTGGGCGCTGCGGCCGTCAATCAGGCCAGCCTGTGGAACATCGCCAACATCCTCACCATGATGCGGCTGGTGCTCGTCCCCGGCTTCGTGGTGCTGCTGCTCCAGGACGGCGGACACGACCCCGCCTGGCGCGCCTGGGCCTGGGCCGCCTTCGCCGTCGCCATGATCACCGACATCTTCGACGGCCATCTGGCACGGGCGTACAACCTGGTCACGGACTTCGGGAAGATCGCCGACCCGATCGCCGACAAGGCGATCATGGCGTCCGGGCTGATCTGTCTGTCCTTGCTGGGAGACTTGCCGTGGTGGGTGACGGCGGTGATCCTCGCCCGGGAGCTCGGCATCACGCTGATGCGGTTCTGGGTGATCCGGCACGGCGTGATTCCGGCCAGTCGCGGCGGGAAGATGAAGACACTGGCGCAGGGCACGGCCGTGGGGATGTACGTCCTCGCGCTGACCGGTCCACTCGCCACCCTGCGCTTCTGGGTGATGGCGGTCGCCGTCGTGCTGACGGTCGTCACCGGCCTGGACTACGTCCGGCAGGCGATCGTGCTGCGGCGCCGCGGGCTGGCCGCGGAGCGGGCGGCGAAGGCCGGCGGTACGTCGCTTCCGGGGCCCACGGAGGGGTCGGCGCGATGAAGGAGGCCGCGCTGGTGCTGGAGCTGCTCGCGGAGCGTGGTCACACGGTGGCCGCCGCGGAGTCCCTCACGGGCGGTCTGGTGGCCGCGGAGCTCACCGGGGCTCCTGGAGCCTCGCAGTTCTTCCGCGGGTCCGTCACGGCGTACGCGACGGCCCTGAAGGAGAAGCTCCTGGGCGTCGACGGGGCCCTGCTGGCGGAGCGCGGCGCGGTGGATCCCGAGGTCGCGCTGCAGATGGCGGCGGGTGTGCGCACGCGGCTGGAGGCCGACTGGGGCATCGCCACGACCGGCGTCGCCGGCCCGGAACCGCAGGACGGACAGCCCGTCGGAACGGTGTACGTGGCCGTGGCGGGGCCGCCGGGATCGGACACCGGGGCCGGGAAAGTGGCGTCGCTGCGGTTGAACGGCGACCGTGCGGACATCCGTAGAGAGAGTGTACGGAGCGTGCTGGAGCTGCTCGGTAACGAACTCTCGGGAAATGGCCGGGCACAGGATACGGAACAGAACGGGGGGAATTGATGTTTGCAGCCCTGAGAGAACACGACATCGCTCCCCGCACGGCCGCGTCGCGAGGCGGTACGGTGGGGCGTGAAGGATGCGGCTACGCGGTCCGAGGAGGGAGCCACCGATGATTCTGCTCCGTCGCCTGTTGGGTGACGTGCTGCGTCGGCAGCGCCAGCGCCAGGGCCGTACTCTGCGCGAAGTCTCCTCGTCCGCCCGAGTTTCGCTCGGCTATCTCTCCGAGGTGGAGCGGGGGCAGAAGGAGGCTTCCTCCGAGCTGCTCTCCGCGATCTGCGACGCGCTGGACGTACGGATGTCCGAGCTCATGCGTGAAGTGAGCGACGAGCTGTCACTGGCCGAACTGGCCGAGTCGGCGGCGGCGAGCGAACCGGTGCCTACGCCGGTACGCCCGATGCTCAATTCGGTGTCGGTGACGTCGGTGGCAGGTGTGCCCACCGAGCGGGTGACCATCAAGGCGCCCGCGGAAGCGGTGGACGTCGTCGCTGCCTGAACCGAAGTGGGCGGAAGCCCCGGTTGGTGTCCCGTGCGGGCATCGACCGGGGCTTTTGCCATTCTCTGCGGCGGTAGGGCAGGTTCGCACGGTTGAGTTTGAGATGCCCGATACGGGTCATGCGTGCCATGGTGGGGGAACGACCGTACGACTTGTTGGAGACGTGTATGTCCGTCGTGAAGAGCTCGTTGTCCGAAGCCGACCTCAAGACGGTCGGCAACGCCTTGCAGGGCGCTCTCGTCGACCTGGTCGACCTCGCCCTCGTCGCCAAGCAGGTGCACTGGAACGTGGTCGGGCCGAGGTTCCGCTCGGTCCACCTGCAGCTCGACGAGGTCGTGACCACGGCGCGCCAGCACTCTGACGTGGTGGCCGAGCGAGCCTCCGCGGTGGGCGTCAACCCGGACGGCCGGGCCGCGTCCGTTGCCTCGGGCAGCGCGATCGGCGAGGTTCCCACGGGCTGGATCAAGGACACGCAGGCGGTGAAGATCCTTGTCGACGCCCTGGGCGCGGTGATCGAACGGATGCGGGAGCGGATCGAGGTCACGGACGAGCCGGACCCGGTCACCCAGGACATCCTGATCGGTCTCACGGCCGACCTCGAGAAGCATGCGTGGATGTTCCAGGCGGAGAGCGCCTAGCCGTGGTGACGGGTGCGGCGGGAGGGCCGCCGTGCCTGTGGCCCGCCGCCCGTCGCGGTCCTCGGTGTGCTCGGCATTGTCCGTGCGCCGGGGATCGCTCCGGTGCGCCCTCCCGCCGGGCGATACGGCCGGTCTAGCGTCGACCGGAGGAGGCGGCCATGGTACGTCTACGGGTTCCGCTGCCGACACTCGCGTGGGTGGCCGGCGGGCTGACGGCCGGCGGGCTGTGGTGGTGGGCGGTGCTGCGTCTGGTGCTGGCCCCCGAACAGTCCGGCCCGGTGGAGGCGACGATCGCGGCCGGGGGATGGGGGCTCAGCCTGCTGCCGGTGCATGTGGCGGCGTCCCCCGCCAAGAACGACCGGTCCGGGGTCACTTCCTCGCCGCGCCGCCGTTGGGGCGGGGGATCTGACCCGTCGTGACGGGGCTGGACCTGACCGTCCGTTCAAAGGGAGCTGACCGTTCGTCAATCACTCGTGGTACTCGGCGGGGTGGGAGGGGCAGAAGAGGTAGGAGGGGCGGAAGAGGTAGGAGGGGCGGAAGAGGTAGGAGGGGCGGAAGAGGTAGGAGGGGCCGGGGAGCTGGACGGGCCCTTCTGGCAGCCCGGGCACCAGTAGGTGACCCGGTCGCCCAGTTCCGCCTTTCGGACGGGGGTGCCGCAGCGCAGACAGGGGCGGCCGCGGCGGCCGTAGACGTAGAGCCCCTCGGACGGGCGGCGCGCGGGCGTCGTCCTGCGGACGGGGCGGTCCTTGTTCGCTTCCAGGAGGCGGTGGGCGGTGGCGACCAGCCGCTCGGGGACGCCGGGCGGGAGCTCGCCCACCGGAAGCCAGGGCGTGACCGCGGCGAGAAAGGCCAGCTCACAGGCGTAGACGTTGCCGATACCCGCGAGATTGCGCTGGTCGAGCAGAGCCTCGGCAAGGGCGCGCGCGGGGTCGGCGGTGAGTCTGCGGACGGCTTCGACGGGGTCCCAGCCTGGGCCCAGGAGGTCGGGGCCGAGATGGCCCACGACGTCCGGCTCCTCCGCGGTGCGGATCAGTTCGAGGACGGGGAGGCGGTAGCCGACGGCGGTGTGCTCGTCGTTGCCGAGGATCGCCCGGATCTGGTGGGCCGGTCCGCCGCGCCACCGCTCACCGGTGGCGTACACCTGCCAAGAGCCGTCCATCCGCAGATGGGAGTGGAGGGTCAGGTCGCCCTCGATCCGGGTGAGCAGATGCTTCCCACGCGGGGTGACGTCGAGGACCGTACGCCCGGTGAGATCGGCGGTGGCGAACCGCGGCACACGCAGATCGGACCGGGTCAGGACGCGTCCGGCGAGCGCGGAGTGCAGTCGGCGGGCGGTCATCCAGACGGTGTCTCCTTCGGGCATGGCTCCATCATGCGGGATCGATCACGGGGTGGTGCGGTGGGCTGCCGGACAGGCCCCGGACGCCCGTCCTGCGGGTCCCGTCCTGCGGGTCCGGGCCGGCCTAGGGCCGCAGGCGCAGGCCGCGGGGGGTGGCGTGGAAGCCGGCGGTCTCCAGGGAGCGGGCCAGCGGGGAGGTGAGAGCGGCGGCTCCGTTGACCCGTTCCACCGTGACCGTGCCCAGCGAGCCCGCGAGGGCGGCGGCGGCCAGGGACTCGGCAGCGGCTCTCAGCGCCGGGTCGTCCGGGTCCGTGGGCCAGCACAGGAGCGTCTTCCCGCCGCGCTCCATGTAGAGCGTCAGCTCGCCGTCGACGAGAACCACCATCGCGCCGGCCTTGCGGCCGGGCTTGTGCCCGGCGCCCGTCGGCGGCTCCGGCCAGGGCAGCGCGGCGCCGTACGCGTTGGCGGGGTCGGCGGCGGCCAGGACCACCGCACGCGGCCCCGCGCCGGCCTCGGCGCCCCGGTCGCGTGCGGTCGCCGCCGCCCGCAGCCGGTCCACCGCGCCGTCCATGGCGAACTGGGCCGCGCCGAGACCCTCCACCACATAGCCGCGGCGCGCCTGCCCGCTGTCCTCGAAGGCGGACAGGATGCGGTACGTCGCCGAGAAGCCGCCCTCGACGCCCTCGGCCGCCACCGCGCCCCGGGTGACCACGCCGTGCCGGTCCAGGAGGGTGCGGGCGAGCGCGTGGGCGCGGTGGGTCGGTTCCGGCTCGGCGGGCGGGAGGAGGGACCACCGGCCGCTGACCGTGGGCGGACCGGTCCGGGACGCGGGTCGGGCGGCCGCGGTGAGCGTGCCGTAACGCCCCCGGGGGACCGTGCGCTTGGCGCGGTGGGCCGTGGAGCCCGCCGTGCGGCCGGAGCCGAGCAGGGAGCGCAGGGGGGCGAGGGTGTCGTTGGTGAGCCGTCCCGACCAGGTGAGGTCCCAGACGACGTCGGCCAGTTGGAGGTCGGTTGCGTCCGGGTGCGTGGTGGCCCGTACCCGGTCGGCGATCTGACGGAAGAACAGGCCGTAACCCCCGGACAGTGCCGTGAGCACCGACTCGTGGAGCGCGGTGGTCTCCAGAGGGTGCGGCGGCGGGAGCAGCAGGGGAGCCGCGTCCGCGAGATACAGGGACACCCAGCCGTCCTTGCCGGGCAGGGCGCCGGCGCCGGCCCAGACGACCTCGCCGGTCGTGGTCAGCTCGTCGAGCAGGGCGGGGGAGTAGTCCCTGACCCGGGACGGCAGGATCAGCTTCTCCAGCGCCGAGGCCGGTACGGGCGCGCCCTGCAACTGCTCGACGGCCCGGGCGAGGCCGTCGATTCCGCGCAGGCTGCTGCCGCCCAGGTGCTGCCACTGGGGCAGGAAGGTGGCGAGCGCGGCCGGGGGCACCGGCTCCAGCTCATGGCGCAGGGCCGCGAGCGAGCGGCGGCGCAGACGGCGCAGGACGGCCGCGTCGCACCACTCCTGGCCGATCCCGGAGGGGTGGAACTCGCCCTGTACGACCCGGCCGGCGGCGGCCATCCGCTGCAGGGTGCCGTCGGTGACGGCCGCGCCGAGACCGAAGCGGGCCGCGGCCGCGGAGGACGTGAACGGCCCGTGCGTGCGCGCGTACCGGGCGAGGAGGTCCCCCAGCGGGTCCTTGACCGGCTCGGTGAACGCCTCGGGCACGCCGACCGGCAGGGCCGTGCCCAGGGCGTCCCGCAGCCGTCCTGCGTCCTCGATCGCCGCCCAATGGTCGGCGCCGGCGATCCGGACGCGGATGGCCCGGCGCGCGTGGGCGAGCTGACCGGCCCATTCCGGATCGGCGCCCCGCTCGGCCAGCTCCGCCTCGGTGAGAGGACCGAGCACGCGCAGCAGGTCGGCGACGCCCTCCACGTCCTTGATCCGCCGGTCCTCGGTGAGCCACTGGAGCTCCCGCTCGAGTTCGGTCAGCACGTCCGCGTCGAGCAGTTCGCGCAGCTCGGCCTGGCCCAGCAGTTCGGCGAGGAGCCGGGAGTCCAGGGAGAGGGCGGCGGCCCGCCGCTCGGCGAGCGGTGAATCCCCCTCGTACAGGAACTGGGCGACGTACCCGAAGAGCAGAGAACGGGCGAACGGGGACGGCTCTGGGGTGGTGACCTCGACGAGGCGCACCCGGCGGGACTCGATGTCGCCCATGAGCTCGGTGAGTCCGGGGACGTCGAAGACGTCCTGGAGGCACTCGCGGACGGCTTCGAGGACGATCGGGAAGGAGCCGAACTCGCTCGCCACCTGGAGCAGTTGAGCGGCGCGCTGGCGCTGCTGCCAGAGCGGGGTGCGCTTGCCCGGATTGCGCTTGGGCAGCAGCAGCGCCCGCGCGGCGCACTCGCGGAAGCGGGAGGCGAACAGGGCCGAGCCGCCGACCTGGTCGGTGACGATCTGACCGATCTCGCCCTTGTCGAAGAGGGCGTCGGCCGCCCCGATCGGGGCCTGGTCGGCGTCGTACGTCGTGTCCAGGTGCCGGCCCGGGTCCACCGGGTCGTGGTCGAGGAGGTCCAGGCCCATCAGGTCCGCGTCGGGCAGCCGCAGCACGATCCCGTCGTCGGCGTGCATGACCTGGGCGTCCATGCCGTACCGCTCGGCGAGCCGGGCGCCGAGGGCGAGCGCCCACGGCGCGTGCACCTGGGCCCCGAACGGGGAGTGGATGACCACCCGCCAGTCACCGAGTTCGTCACGGAACCGCTCGACCAGGATCGTCCTGTCGTCCGGCACATGGCCGCAGGCCTGGCGCTGCTCGTCGAGATAGCCGAGGACGTTGTCGGCGGCCCAGCCGTCCAGGCCCGCGGCGACCAGCCGCAGCCGGGCGTCCTCCGGCGAGAGGGAACCGACCTCGCGCAGGAACGCGCCCACCGCCCGCCCCAGTTCGAGCGGACGGCCCAGCTGGTCGCCCTTCCAGAAGGGCAGCCTGCCCGGCACACCGGGCGCGGGGGAGACCAGGACCCGGTCCCGGGTGATGTCCTCGATCCGCCAGGAGGTCGTCCCCAGAGTGAAGACGTCACCCACCCGGGACTCGTACACCATCTCCTCGTCGAGCTCCCCGACCCGACCGCCGCCCTTCTTCGGGTCGGCGCCCGCCAGGAAGACCCCGAACAGGCCCCGGTCGGGGATCGTGCCGCCCGAGGTGACGGCGAGCCGCTGCGCGCCCGGGCGGCCCGTGACCGTCCCCGCCACCCGGTCCCAGACCACGCGCGGACGCAGCTCGGCGAACGCGTCCGAGGGATAGCGGCCGGCCAGCATGTCCAGGACGGCGGTGAACGCAGACTCGGGCAGCGAGGCGAAGGGGGCGGCCCGGCGGACCACGGTCAGCAGGTCGTCCATCTGCCAGGTGTCCAGGGCGACCATCGCGACGAGCTGCTGGGCCAGCACGTCCAAGGGGTTCGCGGGAACCCGCAGCGACTCGATCGAGCCGGTCCGCATCCGCTCGGTGACCACGGCCGCCTGGACCAGGTCGCCGCGGTACTTGGGGAACACCACGCCCGTGGAGACGGCACCGACCTGGTGCCCGGCGCGGCCGACGCGCTGGAGGCCGGAGGCGACGGAGGGCGGCGACTCGACCTGGACGACCAGATCCACCGCGCCCATGTCGATGCCCAGTTCCAGACTGGAGGTGGCCACCACCGCGGGCAGCCGGCCCGCCTTCAGGTCCTCCTCGACCTGGGCGCGCTGCTCCTTGGAGACCGAGCCGTGGTGAGCCCGGGCGAGCAGCGCGGGAGCGCCCTGGGCGGCACCGGACTGGGCCATGATCTCGGCCGGCGGAGACCCCTCCGGGAGCGCCTCGCCGGTGGCCCGCTCGTACGCGATCTCGTTGAGCCGGTTGCACAGCCGCTCGGCGAGCCGGCGCGAGTTGGCGAAGACGATCGTCGAGCGGTGGGCCTGGACGAGATCGGCGATGCGCTCCTCCACGTGCGGCCAGATCGACGGCTTGTCGCCGCCCTCCTGTCCTTCGGTGGCCGGGGAGCCGCCCAGCTCGCCCATGTCCTCGACCGGGACGACGACGGAGAGGTCGAACTCCTTGCCCGACGGCGGCTGGACGATCTCCACCTTGCGCTGCGGCGAGAGATAGCGGGCCACCTCGTCCACCGGGCGGACCGTCGCCGACAGACCGATACGACGCGCCGGGCGCGGCAGCAGCTCGTCGAGCCGCTCCAGGGACACCGCCAGATGGGCGCCGCGCTTCGTCCCGGCCACCGCGTGGACCTCGTCCAGGATGACCGTCTCGATCCCGGACAGCGCCTCGCGCGTGGCGGAGGTCAGCATCAGGAACAGCGACTCGGGGGTGGTGATCAGGATGTCCGGCGGCTTGGTGGCCAGCGCCCGGCGCTCGGCGGCCGGGGTGTCGCCGGAGCGGATCCCTACCCGCACGTCCGGCTCCGGCAGCCCCAGCCGCACGGACTCCTGCCGGATCCCGGTCAGCGGCGAGCGCAGATTGCGCTCGACGTCGACGGCGAGGGCCTTCAGCGGCGACACGTACAGCACCCGGCAGCGCTTCCTGGCCTCCGCGGGCGGGGGAGTGGAGGCGAGCTGGTCCAGGGAGGCGAGAAAGGCGGCCAGGGTCTTACCGGAGCCGGTGGGGGCCACGACCAGCACGTCCGAACCCGCGCCGATGGCCTGCCAGGCACCCTCCTGCGCCGCCGTGGGCGCGCTGAAGGCCCGGGTGAACCATCCGCGGGTCGCGGGGGAGAACGAGTCGAGCGCAGACCTGACCATGCCACCCATCGTGCACCCGACCACTGACAACCGCCCGGACCTGGGGAAACGAGCGGCGGACCGGAGTCGCCGACGGCGGCGGCGCGGAATGCAGAATGGGGACATGGCGACAGGGGAGCGGGCACGGTACTGGCGTTACTCGGAGCTGCCCGGCGTCGACCTGCTGCACGCGCACTACGTCCGCAAGGCCTTCGCCCGGCACACCCACGAGACCTTCGTCCTCGCCGCGATCACCGAGGGCGTCGAGGCCTTCCACTACCGCGACGAACTCGTGCACGCGGGCCCCGGGCAGATCGCCCTGGTCAATCCGGACACCTCGCACACCGGGCACGCGGGCGTGCCCGAGGGCTGGACGTACCGCACGATCTACCCGGACGCCGAACTCATCAGGTCGATCGCCGCCGACACCCTGGCCCTGCGGGGCTCCGTCGGCTTCACGACCCCCGTCGTGGACGACCCGTACGCCGCCCAGCTCGTCATCGGGGTCCACCGGGCCGCCGAGGAGGGCAACGCGCTCGCCGCCGACAGCCTCCTGCGGCTGGTCACCGCCAGGATGCTGCGCAGCCACGGCGGCCGGATCACGCCCCGCGCGCCCCGCTCGGCCGGTGCGCGCGACGCGGCACGCGCGCGTGCCGTGCTCGAGGAACGCATGGCCGACCCGCCGACCCTGGAGAGGCTCGCCGCCGAACTCGGCACCAGCCCCTTCGCCCTGCTGCGCGCGTTCCGTGACGCCTACGGGATGCCGCCGCACACCTGGCTGACCGACGCGCGCGTGCGGCGGGCCCGGCGCCTCCTGGACGCCGGGACGACACCGGCGGAAGCGGCCGTCGCCGTCGGCTTCACGGACCAGCCCCACCTCAACCGGCACTTCACACGGAGTGTCGGCGTCCCGCCCGGTGCGTACCAGCGCTCCCGCGGCGCAAGAACGTACAAGACCGACGGTGGCCGGACCACCTAACGTCCCTCGCGTGGCAGAACAGACAGCACCTCCCCGCACAGGGGAAGCACCCTCGAAAACAGACTCGGCCGTCGTCCGCGACGCCCTCGGCGTCGGGATCGCCGTCGGACTCTCCGGCTTCGCCTTCGGCGTGACCTCGGCCGGAGCCGGCCTCACCCTGCTCCAGACCTGCGCGCTCAGCCTGCTCGTCTTCACCGGAGCCTCGCAGTTCGCGCTGGTCGGCGCCCTCGCGGCGGGCGGGAACCCGTTCACGGCCGCCGCCGGCGCCTTCTTCCTCGGCACCCGCAACGCCTTCTACGGACTGCGTCTCTCGCAGCTGCTCGCCCTACCGCGCGCGGTCAGGCCGTTCGCCGCGCAGTGGGTGATCGACGAGACGACGGCGGTGGCGCTCGCCCAGCCCACACGGCGGGCCGTACGGATCGGGTTCACCGTCACCGGGCTCACGCTGTACGTGCTGTGGAACCTGACCACTCTCCTCGGGGCGCTCGGCGCCGAGGCCCTCGGCGACACCGAGGCCTGGGGTCTGGACGCCGCGGGCCCGGCCGTCTTCCTCGCGCTGCTCGCGCCGATGCTCCGTACCGCCACCGAGCGGGCCACCGCGGGGATCGCCGTCCTGCTCGGTCTCGGCCTGCTCCCCGTCCTTCCGGCCGGTGTCCCGGTCCTGGCGGCGGCACTCGCCGCGCCCGCCGTGCTCTGGGCGCGGGGCCGCCGCACGCGCGCGGTGGACCAGGGCGACGACAGCGGAACCGGTCAGGAGGACGCCCGATGAACGTCTGGATCGCGATCGGGCTCACGGCCGTGGGCTGCTACCTCGTCAAGCTGATCGGCCTGCTGGTGCCCGCGGGCGCCCTGGAGCGACCGGCCGTCCAGCGCCTCGCGGCCCTGCTGCCCGTGGCCCTGCTGGCGGCGCTCACCGCCCAGCAGACCTTCAGCGCCGACGGTGTCCTCGTCCTGGACGCCCGCGCGGCGGGGGTCGCCGCGGCGGCCGTCGCCCTGTTCCTGCGGGCGCCCTTCCTGGTGGTCGTCGGCGCGGCCGTGGTGGTCACGGCCGGGGTCCGGGCCGTCGCCGGGTGAGAAGCCGGGGGAGCCCGACCGGCGCGCGCACTCGCCGAGGGGCGCGCGGGCCGGTCGGCGTCCATCTGCCGCCTGCGCCCATCGGCCCGTGGCGCCCGCCGGTCGGCTGGCGTCCGCCAGTCGGCACCTGGCCCCCGGTCGGCATGCACCCGCCGGGCCGGCGCCTGGCCCCCGGTCGGCCACGCACCCCGCTTCCCGGCGCCCGGCCACGAGCCGCCATCGGCCGCTCAGGCGATCGGGCGGCCGTGGGCGCGCAGGGTCCGCAGGGCCTCGATGGTGACGATGGGCCGCGCCTCCAGCGCCGTACCGGGCGCCCACTCCTGCCAGTTGACCGGCCAGCCGCCGTCCGCCTGCTGAGCGGCGGCGAGGTGGTCGAGCGAGCGGGCCATCTCCTCGTCCGTGAACCAGCGGCGAGCCAGCGAGTCCGGCACGCGCGCGTAGTCGTACGGAAAGTGGCGCTCGCCCGGGGCGTACCCCGGCGCCACCGGGAAGTCGTCCGCACGCTCGGGGTCGAGGACCGCGAGCCCCTGCTCCCGTACCAGGCGCCCCAGCCGGTCGCCCGCCGCCTGCGCCCGCGACCGGTCGGGCGCCCCGTCGAGGAAGGCGACGGCGGCCTGGATCTCGTACGGATCGGACTTCTCCAGCGACTCCACGGCCGCCCAGCAGAACTCCGTGGCGCGGAACAGCCACGCGTGCCACACCTGGTTGCGGTGGAGCAGTCCGACCACAGGACCTGTGGCCAGCAGCGCGCTGGGCGGGTCGTCGACGATCGGGACGAACGGGGCCGAGGGGTAGGCGCCCTGCGACGGAAGGACGGCGGGCAGCGCCCCGTCGTGCCCGGACACCTCGGTCAGATAGCGGCAGATCCGCTCGATCCGCAGGCCGCCGCAGCGGCCGATGGAGTCCAGCACCCGCAGCGCGTGCGCGGTGTGCAACGGCTGGCTGATGGGGCCGCGAAGGTCGGGTTCGAGGGCGTGGCCGTAGCCGCCGTCCTCGTTGAGGTACGCCGACAGGGCGACCTCGACGGGTTCCGCGCCGCCGCGCAGGAAGTGATAGGCGAACCGCCGCTGTTCGAGTACGCGGGCCGTGAGCCAGACGAAATGCTCGGCACGCGCGAGGGGAGTCGTGTGCGGAGCCGCGGAGGGATCCGGGAGAGGAGTTCCAGCCATGGTCCGACCGTAGGGCGGAAAGGGCTCCTGACAAGGGTTAAGGACCGGGCTGCACTCTTGGGAGCGGGATACTGGGGTCATGCGGTTGACGATTTTCTGGGAGCGGATGGCGGACCACTTCGGTCCGTCCTACGCCGAGTCCTTCGCGCGGGACCATGTGATGTCGGAACTGGGCGGCCGGACGGTGTACGAGGCACTGCAGGCCGGCTGGGAGGCGAAGGACGTGTGGCGGGCGGTCTGCGCGGCCGTCGGCGTTCCCGACGAAAAGCGGTGACGCGCAGAGAAGCGGTGACGCGAAGGGGAGGGACGCGATGTCCGTCCGGTGCGCGAGACTGGCTGCGTGGCTCCGACTGACGAAACCGATGAGACCGGCGACACCGGCAGCACCGACGAGACCGGCAGGAAGGCGGCCGGTGGCGCGGCGGCGCCCGGGCGGCCGACGCCCGGACCGGGCGTGACGGCGGGCGGCCGGGCGGCCGGAGGCGACGCGGGGGGCGGGAGAAACGACTCCGCGGAGGAGGCCGTGCCGCCCAATGCCCGGATGCCCCGCTGGCTGCCGCGTGCCCTGGTCCTCGCCCTCGCGCTGTACGCCTGCTTCCAGCTCGGCAGCTGGGCCTTCCACCAGCTCATCGGGCTGCTGGTCAACATCCTGGTCGCCTTCTTCCTCGCCCTCGCCATCGAGCCGGCCGTCGGGCGCATGGCGGCCCGAGGGATGCGCCGCGGCCTCGCGACCTTCCTCGTCTTCTTCGCCGTCATGGTCGTCGGCGTCGGCTTCGTCGTCCTCCTCGGCTCGATGCTCGCGGGCCAGATCGTCGACATGGTCGAGAACTTCCCCAAGTACCTCGACTCGGTCATCCACTGGATCAACCAGACCTTCCGTACCGAGCTCTCCCGGGTCGAGGTCCAGGACAGCCTGCTGCGCTCCGACTGGCTGCGGAAGTACGTCCAGAACAGCGCGACGGGCGTCCTGGACGTCTCGGCCACCGTCCTCGGCGGCCTGTTCCAGCTGCTGACGATCTTCCTGTTCTCGTTCTACTTCGCCGCCGACGGCCCGCGTCTGCGACGCGCCCTGTGCTCCGTCCTGCCGCCGGCCCGTCAGACCGAGGTGCTGCGCGCCTGGGAGATCGCGGTCGACAAGACCGGCGGCTACATCTACTCCCGCGGACTGATGGCGCTGATCTCCGGCGCCGCCCACTTCGTCCTGCTGGAGGTCCTGGGCGTGCCGTACGCGCCCGCGCTCGCGGTGTGGGTCGGTCTGGTCTCGCAGTTCATCCCCACCATCGGTACGTATCTGGCGGGCGCCCTGCCGATGCTGCTCGCGTTCACCGTGAACCCCTGGTACGCCGTGTGGGTGCTGGTCTTCGTCGTGGTCTACCAGCAGTTCGAGAACTACGTCCTGCAGCCGAAGCTGACCTCGAAGACCGTGAACATCCACCCGGCGGTGGCGTTCGGCTCCGTGGTCGCCGGTACGGCGCTCCTGGGCGCGGTCGGCGCGCTGATCGCGATTCCGGCCGTCGCCACCCTCCAGGCGTTCCTCGGCGCCTATGTGAAGCGGTACGACGTGACCGACGACCCGCGCGTCCACGGCCACCGGCGCTACGGCGAGGCGGTGGTGGCCCGGCTGCAGAAGGCGCTGCACCACAAGAAGGAGCAGGGCCAGGCGCGGCCCGGCAAGGACGGGGCCTGACCCCGCTCAGCGGTGGTCCCGGCCGCCCTACGTGGTTTCGCCCGGCCGCTCGGTGGAGCGGGAGCGTCGGTGGGCCGCGACCCGTTCGCGGGTCGCGCATCGGCGGGAGCAGTAGCGGCGTTCCGGTCCACTGCCCTGGGCGATGAAGACGTTCTGGCAGCCGGGTGACGCGCAGATCCTGCCGGGCGGGCGCTGACGGTCCCAGAGGAGGACGGTCAGGGCCATGCAGGACGAGGCCAGGAGCCACTCGTCCCAGGGGGCGTCGTCGTCGCGGTCGAGGTGGGGGTGCCAGGGGGTACCGCCACCGTGTGAGGTCAGGCGGAGTGGCCCGGTGTGCTCCCGCAGGAGGCGGTTGAGGGCCGCGGCGGCGCTGTCGGTGTGCTCCGCTGCGAAGACCTCCCGCAGCAGGGCGGCGGCCGCGCGCATCCTGGCGAGTTCGTCGGGGGTGAGGTCGACGGGGTCTGTCTCGCCGTACGCGCGCAGGACGTCGGCGACATCGGCGGGGTCGGGAGGTTCGCCGGCGAGAGCGTTGATCAGGGCGGCGGTCCGTCGGGCCGTGGCCAGCACGGAGTGCCGGGTCGACCAGTCGTCGATGAGGGAGGACACCTGCGGAATGTAACGCATATTGAAGAGTTTTGAGTTACTTCCGTAACGTCTCGTAGATGAAAAACCGTTACGCGCTGCCCTCCTATCTCGCGGGGGCGGTGGCAGCTCGCGCCGGGGACGAGATGTCGGGACCGGCGCTGATGCTGGCCGCATTCGCCCTGGCCGGATCGACCACCGACGCGTCGTCGTTGCTCGCGGGCATCACCGTCTCCGCCGCGGTAGGGGGGCCGGTGCTCGGGGTGCTCCTCGACAGAGCGGGACGGCCGGGCCGCCTGCTGGCGGGAGCCTTGGTCCTGTACGCGGCGGGCCTGGGGACGGTTCTCGCGGGCCTCGGCCGCCTGCCGCTCGCCGTCATCATCCTGATCGCGGTGGTCACGGGGCTGCTGGGGCCGGCCCTGTCGGGCGGTTGGACCGCTCAGCTTCCCCGTGTGGTGCCGGACGGCCACCTGCCTCGGGCGAACGCACTCGATGCTGTCACCTTCGGTCTGGCCGGTCTGGCCGGTCCGGCTCTCGTCGGCGGCGTGGCGGAGGTGCTGGGGGCCCCGGCTGCCGTGGTGGTCTCCGCGGCTCTCATCGCTTCGGCATGGCCCGCCGCGTGGCTGCTGCCTGCCCGTCCCGGTCGTCCCCGTCGGGTGCGGGGCGGTCGGGCGGCCGCGGTGATCAGTGACCTTGCCGCCGGGGCGCGGATCATCGTGGGACGGCCGCCGTTGGCCCGGGCGACCCTCACCTCGGTCCTCTCCTGTGCCGCTCAAGGCATGCTCACGGCCTGCGTCGCACTCCTGGGTGAGCGCGTCCTGGGCGGGACCGGCCGTGGCGCGGTGCTGCTCTCCTGCACAGCGGTCTCCGCCCTGGTGGCCACCGCCGTGCTCGCCCGGTTTCCGCGCCCCCTTGCCCCCGACACGATCATCTGGGCCGGTGCTCTCGTCCAGGCTGCCGCGTTGTCCCTGGCCGCGTCGGGCGGACCCGTCGTACTCATCCTGGCCGCGTTCCTCGCTGGGATCGGTGAAGGGCCCCAACTGGCCGCTTTGTTCGCGATCCGCCACCGAGAGTCGCCGGAACACCTGCGCGGCCAGATCTTCACCACGGGCGCCAGCGTGAAGATCACCGGTTTCGCCCTGGGGGCGGCGGTCGCCGGACCGGTCGTCAGCTGGTCCCTGCCGGGCGCTCTGGCGCTCGCGGCGAGTGTGGCGGCTCTGGGGGCACTGGCCTTCTTCGCGGTTCCGGCACCCCGCGCCGACGCAGCCTGAGCGTGCGGTCGGGGGCGCTCACGATTCCTCGTCCACGGTGTCACCGGAGGGCAGGGCCGCCCTCCTTCTGCGGTACACCACTACGCCGCACACCGCGAGGAGGACGGCCACCGCGGACACGCCGAGGGCCGTCCGCTCGGCGAAGAGCCTTCCCAGCACAGCGAGCACGCCGAGCCCCGCGGTCGCGTAGATCAGCGCCCAGGCCGCTCCGCCCACGAACAGGGCGGGGAGGTAGCGGCGCAACGGCATGCGCATGCTGCCCGCGAGGAAGTTGGCGGCGGTCTGGAAACCGACGGTCAGGAAGGAGACGGCCACCACCGGGGCGCCCCAGCGCTGGATCGCCCGCTCGGCGCGCCGGAACTTCGCCGAGGAGATCCGCTCGGCGAACCTGCTGCGCCGGGCACCGGCGCCGGCGAGCCACCCGACGGCGAACGTCCCTCCGGCGCGGAGCAGAACGATGACATACAGGGCTCCGGCAGTGAGCGCGATCCTATCCACGACGCCTCGCCCCGAGCTCCGGGCCGGAACGCGGGAGTCCCGTCACTCGCACGGGCGTCCCGCCCCAGTGGGCGCGTGACGGCGCACTAGCTCGGTCACCGTCTCTCACCCGCGCCCTGCCTCTGTCCGTTCCGACACATGGCTGCCCCGCAGCCAGGTAAGGCCAGCCTAACTGAACGCGCATACGGGGGGTATAGGGCACCGGGCTCGCCGCCTCGCCGACCCTGGGCTCGGTGGCCACATGCGGCGCTCGGTCGCATCGGGCTCCACCGTCGGCGTGGTGCGCTTGACACGAAAATCGAACATCCATTCTTATTGGGGTTCCGGCCCTTGGATCACGGGCTTTTCGGTGGGGGTGCCGTCGAGTTATCCACAGGGCGGACGGACGTCGGGGCCCATTGTCAGTGGCAGGGGTTAGCGTCTTTCACATGAAGCGATCGACTCAAGCAAACCGGGTGGAACCCATGGCAGGAACCGACCGCGAGAAGGCCCTCGACGCCGCGCTCGCACAGATTGAACGCCAATTCGGCAAGGGCGCCGTGATGCGCATGGGCGACCGCACCCAGGAGCCGATCGAGGTGATCCCCACGGGATCGACCGCCCTCGACATCGCCCTCGGCGTCGGCGGGCTGCCGCGCGGCCGTGTCGTGGAGGTCTACGGCCCGGAGTCCTCCGGTAAGACGACCCTGACCCTGCACGCCGTCGCCAACGCTCAGAAGGCCGGCGGCCAGGTCGCCTTCGTGGACGCCGAGCACGCCCTTGACCCCGAGTACGCCAAGAAGCTCGGCGTCGACATCGACAACCTCATCCTGTCCCAGCCCGACAACGGCGAGCAGGCCCTCGAGATCGTCGACATGCTGGTCCGCTCCGGCGCCCTCGACCTCATCGTCATCGACTCCGTCGCCGCGCTCGTCCCGCGTGCGGAGATCGAGGGCGAGATGGGTGACTCGCACGTGGGTCTGCAGGCCCGGCTCATGAGCCAGGCCCTCCGGAAGATCACCAGCGCGCTCAACCAGTCCAAGACCACCGCGATCTTCATCAACCAGCTCCGCGAGAAGATCGGCGTGATGTTCGGCTCGCCGGAGACCACGACCGGTGGCCGCGCCCTGAAGTTCTACGCCTCGGTGCGCCTCGACATCCGCCGGATCGAAACCCTCAAGGACGGTACGGACGCGGTCGGCAACCGCACCCGCGTCAAGGTCGTCAAGAACAAGGTCGCGCCGCCCTTCAAGCAGGCCGAGTTCGACATCCTCTACGGCCAGGGCATCAGCCGCGAGGGCGGCCTGATCGACATGGGCGTGGAGCACGGCTTCGTCCGGAAGGCCGGCGCCTGGTACACGTACGAGGGCGACCAGCTCGGCCAGGGCAAGGAGAACGCCCGTAACTTCCTGAAGGACAACCCCGACCTCGCCAACGAGATCGAGCGGAAGATCAAGGAGAAGCTGGGCGTCGGAGTCCGGCCGCAGGAGGCCTCGGCCGAGCCGGCCGCGGGCGCCGCGGGGACCGCCGAGACGCCGGCCGCGGACGACGCGGCCAAGGCCGCCGCCCCGGCGGCGAAGGCCACCAAGGCGACCAAGGCCCCGGCGGCCAAGAGCTGACGCGGTGACCGGGCGCACCGAATGGCCGGGCGACAGCCCCGACTCGTCGAGGGCCGAGAAGGAGCTGTCGCCCCAGGATCCGGCTGAGCGGGCGCGGGCGATCTGCCTGCGCCTGCTCACCGGGACCCCCCGCACCCGCAAACAGCTCGCCGACGCGCTGCGCAAGCGGGAGATTCCGGACGAGGTCGCCGAGGAGGTCCTCTCCCGCTTCGAGGACGTCGGTCTCATCGACGACGCCGCCTTCGCGGACGCGTGGGTGGAGTCCCGGCACCACGGCCGGGGTCTGGCACGCCGGGCCCTCGCCCGCGAGCTGCGGACCAAGGGCGTCGATCCGTCGCTGATCCAGGAGGCGGTGGGTCAGCTCGACTCCGAACAGGAGGAGATCACCGCGCGCGAGCTCGTCGACCGCAAGCTCCGGGCCACTCGCGGCCTGGAGCGCGACCGCCGGCTGCGCAGGCTGGCGGGCATGCTCGCCCGCAAGGGGTACGCGGAGGGCATGGCCCTGCGGGTCGTCAGACAGGCGCTGGAGGAGGAGGGCGAGGACACGGAGGGGCTGGAAGAGCCCTTCTAGGCCGAGGGGCAGGCGATTGGGGCGCGGCGGGCCCCACCGCCACAACAGGTGCATCGGTGTCGGTCACGCTCCGGAGGACACCATGTGGGCCCACGCGAGTCATGTGACGTCCGCGGTCCGGTCGCTCTTCTCGGACACGGTTTTGGCCGCTCCCTCGGAGCCACTCTCGACCGACCCCTTCGGCGCGGACGCCGACCCGGACCCGGCCCCGGACGCCGCGCCTGCCCGAGCCCCGGACCCGGACCCCGACGCCGCCCGCACCCCCGCCCCGGACCCGGGCGCAGGCGCCGGCCTCGGCAGCTCCTTCGCTTTCGCCACCGCCCCGCCCCGTGCCGCGTCCGCCGCCGCGTACAGCTCAGCGGGACGAACGCCGGAGAACGAGGCGACCAGATGCCCGTCCGGACGTACGAGCAGGACGGTGTGGGCCGCCGCGCCCGGGTACGCCTCGGTCACGAGCAGCTCCGCCCGCGCCGGCAGCGCGCGCACCGCCTCGGCGAGCTGGGGCATCACCCCCGCGCTCATCCAGTGCCGCCGGTCCCACACGCCCGTCCCCGGGGCGACCAGGACGACCAGGAGCCGCCCCCGACCGAGCCGGTCCCGCAGCCGTACCGTCGTGCCGTCCGGCGCCGTCACCCGTACGTCCTCCACCGGTGCGCCGACGCCCGTGGCCACCGGGGCCGAGGAAGCACCGGCGTCCGGGGCGGCGAGAGGGGAGTGCGGGTAGGCAGGCGGCGCGCCCAGGGGACCGCGCCCCAGGTGCCCGTCGGTCAGCAGGGTGTCGTGGCCGCGCGAGCCGCCCGGCAGGTAGGTCCGCAGGCCCCCACCGCCACGCAGCACCGGCAGCGACTGGTCGGCGGCCCGCAGGCGCGAGGCGACGGCCGCCCGCCGCTCGCTCTGGTAACTGTCGAGCAGCGTGTCCGAGGCCCCGTGGTGCCAGGCGTGCGCGAGTTTCCACGCCAGGTTGTCCGCGTCCCGAAGCCCCTCGTCGAGCCCCTGGGTGCCGACCGCGCCGAGGAGATGGGCCGCGTCGCCCGCGAGGAAGACCCGGTCCACCCGCCAGCGCCGGGCGAGCCGGTGGTGCAAGGTGTGGACGCCGGTGTCGATCAGTTCGTACGGCGGTGTCTCGCCGCCGCACCAGCCGGCCAGCGTCTCGCGGATGCGGGTGACGAGCGCGTCGGGCGTGACGAGTTCGCCGCGCGGCGGCAGCAGCCAGTCGATCCGCCAGACCCCGTCGGGCAGCGGGCGCGCCGAGATCTCGTCGCCGCTGCTGCGCCACGGCGGCTGACGGTGCAACACCGCCTCACCGGGCCAGGGCAGTTCGGTGCGCAGCGCCGCGACCGCGTGGCGCTCCACGGCCGTACGGCCCGGGAAGCGGACGCCGAGCAGCTTCCGCACGGTCGAACGGGCGCCGTCGCAGCCGACCAGATGGCTGCCGCGCCACCAGGTCGCCCCGGGCCCCCGGGTGTGCGCGGTGATGCCGCCCGCGTCCTGCTCGATCCCGTCGAGCCGGGCGTCGGAGATCAGCTGGACGAGTTCCTGCCCGGCGATCGCGTCGCGCAGCCCGCGCGCGAGGGCGTGTTGAGGGAGGTGCAGCGGAGCCGCAGGCCCCTCCTCGTCACTCTCCGTACCGCCGAGGCCGAGACTCAGCTCGATGTGCCTCATCTGTTGCTTCCGGCGCAGAGAGCGCCAGCCGACCCAGCGGACTCCCTCGTCACGCAGGGTGGTGCAACCCAGGCGTTCCACCATCGCCGCCATGTCGGCACGGAGAACCACCGTACGGGCGGGGCGTGACTCCTCCTTGCCGGGCCCCTCGTCGAGGACGACGCTGGGTACGCCCTGCGAGGCCAGGGCAAGGGAGAGCGCGAGGCCCACGGGCCCCGCGCCGACGATGATCACCGGGTCCACGGCGTGGCTCCTGAAGGCCGTTCGGTCATGCGGGAAGCACAGCGAAGGGTGGCGCGAGCCCGGTGCGTGATCACAGAACGTATGCAACCCACTGCGGGTGCGTGCGTCAAGTGACGGGGGCAGCGGCGCGGCCGCCACTGCCCCCGGATGATGTCACATACTGTCAGTTCTTCGTGATGCCAGGCCCGTCGTTCCGGTCGGGCCCTGCGTCGGTGCCGCCACCGCCGCCGATGCCCTGCGCGGCGTCGCTGCTCAGCACGATCGCCGTCGCCGTCGGGTCGGGTACGACGATCCCGGTCTTGGCCCGGCGGCCCCGCTTCTCGATCCAGGTGGCGAGGGCGGAGAGCACCAGACACATCGCGATGTAGATGGTGCCGATGACCACGATGGTGGAGACGTACGGGTACTGGCCGTTCACCTGCGTGTTGGAGGCGATCAGCCGGGCCGTCTGGAGCAGCTCCGGGTAGAGGATCACGAAGCCGAGCGAGGTGTCCTTCAGGGTGACGACCAGCTGGCTGATGATCGTCGGCAGCATCGACCGCACGGCCTGCGGCAGCAGGACGGTCGTCATGACCTGCGTCTTGGTCATGCCGAGGGCGTATGCCGCCTCACGCTGGCCCTTGGGCACCGCGTTGACGCCGGCGCGCAGCACCTCGGCCTGCACACAGCCGTTGTAGATCGACAGGCCGAGCGCCAGCGCCCACATCGAGTAGTCGGTGAGGAAGCCGACCCATACGGCATAGATCGTGATCAGCAGCGGGATGGAGCGGAAGACCTCGATGAAGGCCGTCGCGAACCAGCGAACCGGCTGGTGGTCGGAGAGCCGGGCCACGGCGAGCAGTACGCCGAGCACGAGCGAGCCGACGGCCGCCAGGCCGAACGCCTTCAGGGTGGCGAGCACGGCGTCGGCGATGTTCTGCCGGATGCCCGCATAGTTGAAGATGTCCCACATCGCGGGGTCGAGGTGCCCCTTGTCGCTCAGCCGGAGCACGCTCACGGCGAGCAGCGCCACGATGGCGACGGTGCCGAGGACGGCGTAGATCCGGTTGCGGACGCGCGCCTTGGGTCCGGGGCTGTCGTAGAGAACGCTGGCACTCATCGGGCGACCTCCATGCGGCGCTCAAGGAGACGGAAGATCCCGCTGATCGTGAAGGTGATGACCAGGTAGGCGGCGGCGACCCAGATGAACACCGGCGCGATGGCGTAGCCCTGCTCGCTCATCAGCGTCTGCCAGCCGAAGAGTTCGGTGACGCTGAAGGCGCCGGCGATGGCCGAGTTCTTGGTGAGCGCGATGAAGATCGAGCTCAGCGGCGGCAGTACGGTCCGGGTCGCCTGCGGCAGCACGATCATCCGCAGTGTCTGCGAGAAGGTCATGCCCAGCGAGCGGGCGGCCTCTGCCTGACCGATCGGCACCGTGCTGATGCCGGAGCGGACGGCTTCGCAGACGAAGGCGGAGGTGTAGAAGCCGAGCGCGAGCGAGGCGAGTACGAAGGGGCTCATCCCCGGGAAGAGGATCTCCGGGATCACGAAGAACGAGACGAGGAAGAGCAGCGTCAGAGGGGTGTTGCGCAGCAGCGTCACCCAGAGGGTGCCGAAGAAGCGCAGCGGCGGAACGGGCGAGACCCGGAAGCCGGCGACGAGGACGCCGAGGAGCAGCGCGATGACCGAGCTGACGGCGGTGATCGACACGGTTCCTATGAAGCCGTCGCGGAACTCCGGGAAATGGTCGAGCAGTACGTTCATGAGGTCTCCGCGTCGGCGGTCAGCGGCCTACGGTCGAGGCGTGCCAAGGCTTACGGACAAGGGCTTCGGACAAGGGCTTACGGGCACGGTGGACGCGCACGGGCTTACGGGCACGGTGGACGCGCACGGTGTACGGGCGCAGGGGGAGCGGCGCCCCGTACGTCCGTACGGGGCGCCCGATGTCAAGCAGAGGCTCAGTAGCGGTTGAGGGCCGGCGGCGCGACGTAGTCGGAGCCGGACAGACCGAGGGTGGCCTCGTAGATCTTCTTGTACGTGCCGTCCTTGACGTACTTCTCCAGCGTGTCGTTGATCTTGTCCCGGAGGGCCTTGTCGTCCTTGTTCATGCCGACGCCGTAGGGCTCCTCGGTGAACGGGTCGCCCACGACCTTGAGCTTGCCGGCGTTGGCGGCGGCGTAGCCCTTGAGGATGGCGTCGTCGGTGGTGACGGCGTCGACCTGCTTGGTGAGCAGCTGCTGCACGCAGTCCGAGTACTTGGCGAGCTCGGTGGTCTGGGCGCCGTACTCGGGCTTCTTGATCTCCTGCAGCGGGGTGGAGCCCGTGATGGAGCAGACCTTCTTGCCCTTGAGGCTCTTCGGGCCGGTGATCGCGGTCTCGTCCTTGCGGACCAGGAGGTCGGCGCCCGCCTTGTAGTACGGACCCGCGAAGCCGACCTGCGCCTTGCGCTTGTCGTTGATCGTGTACGTGCCGACGTAGTAGTCGACCTGGCCCGTGGAGATCGCCGTCTCACGGAGCTTGGAGTCGACGGTCTTCCACTCGATCTTGTCCTCGCTGAAACCGAGCTCCGCCGCGATCATCTTGGCGATCTCGATGTCGAAGCCGGACCGCTCCTTGGTGGCCTGGTCCTCGAAGCCGAGGTAGGGCTGGTCGGCCTTGGAGCCGATGATCAGCTTCCCGCGCTTCTGCGCTTCCTCGAGGGTCGGCGAGTCCAGCTTCACGTCCGTGGCGACGATGTACTTGGGGAGCTGGGGAGCGCTCTTGTCGCCGGGCTTCACGGCGGGCTTGTCGCCGGCGGAGCCCTCCTTGCCACCACAGGCGGTGGCGGTCAGCGCGAGGACGGCGACGGCCACGGCCGCGCTCTTGCGGAGCTTCATGGTGAACATCCCTTTGTTCGTGGGTTGCTGATCGACAGGTGAAGCATGGGGGAAGCCCGCTGACGAGATGGTCAGTGGTGCAGGATCTTCGACAGGAAGTCCTTGGCCCGGTCGCTGCGCGGGTTGCTGAAGAACTGGTCGGGCGTGGCCTCTTCGACGATCTTGCCGTCGGCCATGAACACGACGCGGTTGGCGGCGGAGCGCGCGAATCCCATCTCGTGGGTGACGACCACCATCGTCATGCCGTCCCGCGCCAGCTGCTGCATGACCTCGAGGACCTCGTTGATCATCTCGGGGTCGAGGGCCGAGGTCGGCTCGTCGAACAGCATGACCTTCGGGTCCATCGCCAACGCCCGCGCGATCGCGACACGCTGCTGCTGGCCGCCGGAGAGCTGCGCCGGGTACTTGTCGGCCTGCGTGCCGACACCCACCCGGTCGAGCAGCGCACGCGCCTTGGTCTCGGCGGCCGACTTCTCCGCCTTGCGGACCTTGACCTGTCCCAACATCACGTTCTCGAGCACGGTCTTGTGCGCGAAGAGATTGAAGGACTGGAAGACCATGCCCACATCGGCACGGAGACGGGCCAGCTCCTTGCCCTCCTGGGGCAGCGGGCGGCCGTCGATGGTGATGCTGCCGGAGTCGATCGTCTCCAGTCGGTTGATCGTGCGACACAGTGTGGACTTACCGGACCCGGAGGGCCCGATGACGACCACGACCTCGCCACGGGCGATCGTCAGGTCGATGTCCTGGAGCACATGCAGCGCGCCGAAGTGCTTGTTCACGTTGGACAGCACGACCAGGTCGCCCGCCGCCGCTACGGCGTCTTCCGAGCCCTTGGTCACTGACACTCCGCTCATCGGCTTCTTGCTCCGTCCTCCTCGGTTGGGAGGACACTAGGCACGCGGTGCGACCACCGTCATTACATCTGAGCGGAAATTGAGGATAACGATCCGGCCGCAACCGGACACACTGCGTGAACGGGACGCGCACGGCGTACCGGGTCCATAACAGAAACCCTGGCGTAACAGGGGGAGACTTGACTGTGACGCCGACGATCGGCGTTCATGCCCTGGTACACCCTGGTACACAGAACACCATCACCTGAACATCGAGCCACGGAGGAGGGTCATGAGACTGCTGCTCGTCGAGGACGACGATCACGTCGCCGCGGCCCTGTCCGCCGTACTGGCGAAGCACGGGTTCACGGTCACGCACGCCCGCAACGGCGAGGAGGCGCTCCAGGCGGTGCTGCCCGCCGCACACGGCGAGCGCCCCGCGTACGGAGTGATCCTGCTCGACCTCGGCCTGCCCGACCAGGACGGATATCAGGTCTGCGGCCGGATCCGTAAGCTCACCACCACGCCGGTGATCATGGTGACCGCGCGGGCCGACGTCCGCTCCCGCATACACGGCCTGAACCTCGGCGCCGACGATTACGTGGTCAAGCCGTACGACACCGGGGAGCTGCTCGCCCGGATCCACGCCGTCAGCCGGCGCACCACCGGGGGCGAGGAGTCCACCGCGCCCGGCGACGGCAGCGCGCTGCTGCTCGGCTCCGTCAGCATCGAACTGCCCACCCGGCGGGTCACCGTCGACGGCGCACCCGTCCAGCTCACGCGGAAGGAGTTCGACCTCCTCGCGCTGCTCGCGCAGCGGCCCGGGGTCGTCTTCCGGCGCGAGCAGATCATCAGCGAGGTGTGGCGCACCAGTTGGGAAGGGACCGGCCGCACCCTGGAGGTGCACGTCGCCTCGCTGCGCTCCAAGCTGCGGATGCCCGCCCTGATCGAGACCGTGCGCGGCGTCGGCTACCGCCTGGTCGCCCCGGCCGCGTAGCCGCCGGACCCCACCCGTGCGCACACGCCTCCTCCCGCTCCTCATCGTCCTGATGGCCGGGGTCCTGCTCGCCCTCGGCTTCCCGCTCGCCGCCAGCCTCGCCGCCTCCGAACAGCAGCGCGTGATCGTCGACCGGCTCGACGACGCGGCGCGGTTCGCCGCGCTCGCCCAGTTCGTCAGCGAGACCGGACCGGGAATCGACGAGCGCCGCACGACCCTGGACGGCGAACTCGCCAGCTACCACGACGTCTACGGCATTCGTACCGGGATCTTCTACCGCGACAAGCGTGCCATGGCCGCGGCACCCGACGACTGGGTCGTCCCCTCCGAGGGTGAGGGGCACCGGGCCTTCCAGGAGGCGCTGCTCGGCCGCCGCAGCCACGACCCGCCGCAGGTCTGGCCGTGGCAGGACCACGCCCGGCTCACCATCGCCTCACCGGTCGTACGGGACGGGGACGTCGTCGCCGTCGTGGTCACCGACTCGCCCACCGGACGGCTGCGGTCGGCGATCCTGCGCGGGTGGCTGCTCATCGTGGCCGGTGAGTCCGCCGCGATGCTGCTCGCCGTCGGCGCCGCGTTCCGACTGACGGGCTGGGTCCTGCGGCCCGTCCGCGTCCTGGACGCCGTCACCCACGACATCGCCACCGGCCGGATGAAGTCCCGGGTCGCCGCCGCCGGCGGGCCGCCCGAACTGCGGCGGCTGGCCCACTCGTTCAACGAGATGGCCGACAACGTCGAGGACGTCCTCGAACAGCAGCGCGCCTTCGTCGCCGACGCGTCCCACCAGCTCCGCAACCCGCTCGCCGCGCTCCTGCTGCGCATCGAACTCCTCGCGCTCGAACTCCCCGAGGGCAACGAGGAGATCGCCTCCGTGCGTACCGAGGGCAAGCGGCTCGCGCAGGTCCTCGACGACCTGCTCGGCCTCGCGCTCGCCGAGCACGCGGCCGCCGATCTGCGGCTCACCGACGTCGGCGCGCTGGTCGCCGAGCGGATCGCGTCCTGGCGGCCGCTCGCGGAGGAGAAGGGCGTCCGGCTGAGCGGCGAGCACCGGGCGGTGACGGCGTGGGCGGACCCGGTGGCGCTCTCCAGCGCCCTCGACGCGATCATCGACAACGCGCTGAAGTTCACCCCGGCGGGCGAGGAGGTCACCGTGACCGTGGCCCCTGAGGGCGACACCTGCGCGATCGTGGTCGCGGACGGCGGGCCCGGGCTCACCCCGGAGGAGCTCGACCGCGTGGGTGACCGGTTCTGGCGCAGCAACCGCCATCAGAACGTCAAGGGGTCGGGTCTGGGCCTCTCCATCTCCCGGGTGCTGCTCGCGGCCGGGGGAGGCTCGATCGACTTCGCGCCCAACGAGCCGCACGGGCTGCGCGTGACGGTGACGGTGCCACGGTCGGCGCCCCAGACACGGAGCGAATGAGAGGCCCTGCGGCCTACGGCTTCACCGATCGGTAGTAGCGCCGCGCGCCCTCGTGCAGTCTCAGCGGTTCGGTGTAGATCGCGGTACGGAGGTCCACCAGCTGCGCCGGGTGGACCTCCCGGCCGATCCGGTCCCGGCTCCTGATCACCGTACGGGTGAAGCCCTCCACCAGATCCGCGTCCGTCTCGGCCGTGGTGACAAGGAGGTTCGCCACGGCCAGTGTCTCCACCGGCTGTCCGTCCTGGGCCCGGGCGTAGGCGTCGGCCGGGATGACCGCGGAGCGGTAGTGGCGGGTCGACCCGCCCCCGTCGTGGAGCCTGTCCACCAGGGCGGCGTCCAGCGGAACGAGTCGTACCGGAAGGCGGTCGGAGAGGGTCTGGACCGCATGGGTGGGCAGCCCGCCCGACCAGAAGAACGCGTCGAGCTGCTTGCGCTCCAGCAGCGACGGCATCGTGTCGATACCGGCCGATACCGGCTGGATGTCGACGTCCGGGGTGAGCCCGGCGGCCGCCAGGACCCGGTCCGCGACGAGCCTCACCCCGGAGCCCTCCTGTCCGACGCCCACCCGCAGCCCGCGCAGATCGGCCGCCGACCGGACGGGCGACTCCTTACGGACCACCAGCTGTACGTAGTCGTCGTAGAGGCGGGCGGAACCGCGCAGCCGGTCGAACCCCGGCTTCCGGTCCCGCTGGTACTGGGCGACCGCGTCGGCCGTCGCGATCGTGAAATCCGCCTCGCCGGAGGCGAGCCGCGCCAGGTTCTGCTGGGAGCCCTCGCTGTTCCTGAGCGTTATCGAGACATCCGGCAGATCGCGGGCGAGAGCCTGCTTCAGCAGCTCGCCGTACCGCTGGTAGACCCCGGTGGGCACGCCGGTACTGAAGGTTACCGTGCCGCTCGGCGCCGGAGGACCGAAAGGAATCAGCCACCAGACGAGCAGTCCGCCCACCACCAGGAGCGCCGCGGCCAGCTGGAGGGCACGGCGTCGGGCGGCGCGGGAGAGGGTGGCGAGCATGGCGCGATCCTGCCAGCTCGGCCCCCGCGCTGGCCAGGCCCGCCGGGGCCGTACGCGGCGAGCCGGCCGTGTGCGGCGAGCGCGGTCGGCCGGGTGTCAGGCCCTCAGGTCGTCAGGCCCTCAGTTCCTCGGGCGGCCGGAGTCGGGCCGCCTGGCTCCGCAGCCAGTCGAGCAGCCGGGAGACCCGGGCGTCCTCCTCGGGCGGCCGCGGGCTGAGCAGGTGGTAGCGCGTGCCGTCGGCGACCAGGCCGAAGGGCGCCACCAGCTGTCCGCGGACGAGATCGTCATGGACGAGGGCGTACGGGCCGATCGCGACGCCCACCCCGGCGACGGCCGCCTGCAACGCCAGATAGAAGTGCTCGAAGGTCTGCTGCGAGGCGCCTTCGACACGCGTCCCGGTGAGCCGCCCCCAGTCGTCCCACGCCTGCGGCCTGGTGCTGGTGTGCAGGAGCGGCAGGCTGCCGAGATCCTCCACCCGGCTCAGGCGCTGCGCCAGATCCGGGCTGCAGACCGGACCGATTCGCTCCGCGAAGAGGTAGGCGCGGCTCACCCCCGCCGGTACCGGAAAGTCGTCCCTGCGCACGGCGAGGTCGATGGTCTCCCGCTCGAAGGAGATTGGGCCGCCGCCCGCCGACAGATGCACGGTGAGGCCGGGAACCTGGACGGCGAGATCCGGCAGGCGGGGGATCAGCCAGCGCATCAGCAGCGTGGGCTCGCAGGAGAGCGCGATCGGACCGCCCCGCTCACGGCGGGAGATCTCCCGGGCCGCCGAGTCGATCTGATCGAGCGCGTCACGGACGGCGGCTGCCAGCCGGCGCGCCTGCGGGGTGGGTCGCAGGGACCGCGTTTCGCGCTCGAACAGGGGGGTGCCGAGGGCCTTCTCCAGTTTCTGGATCTGCCGGCTGACCGCCCCGTGGGTGACGTGGAGTTCGTGTGCGGCGCGGGTCATGCTCGCGTGCCGCACGGTCGCCTCGAACGGGAGGAGGGTGTTCGGCGGCGGGAGGTCGGGCCAGCGCATGCGTGAAATCTACTCACAGGTGGGGTGAGAAGGAATCGCTTGTCCAGGGGCTTCGTGGGCGGGAGGGTTGGCGACGTCACCGACCGGCGATCCGATCCGAGGAAGACGCATCAGGATGGCGCACCAGGAACACGAGGGACCGCGGGCATCGCGGGCACCCCTGGCATCGCAGGCTCCCCCGATACCGCAGGCGTCACACGAACCTCAGGCGCCCCACGGACCGACGGCAGCGCGAACACCTCACACGGCCCGCCCGCTCGACCCCCGCGCGGTCGCGTCCAGCATCGCCGTCCTCGCCGACGACCTGACCAGCGCCGGTGACGGCGCGGCCCCCTTCCGCAGGGGCGGTCACCGCGCCCGGGTGCTCCTCAGCGCCCCCGTGACCGTGACCGGGGCCGGGGCCGAGGGGGTGAGCGGTGTGGTGGCCGTCGACCTCGGCAGCCGGCTGCTCGGCCTGGGCGAGGCCGTGGCCGAGACACGGCGGGCCGCCCAGGCGTACGCCGGAGCCGACCTGCTGATCAAGACGGTCGACTCCACGCTGAGGGGCCATGTCGCCGCCGAGATCCGCGCCGCCCACGCGGGCTCGCGCCGCCGTGCCGTGGTGATCGCCCCCGCCTTCCCGGCGGAGGGCCGGACCACGGTCCGGGGGATCCAGCATGTCCACGGAGTTCCGGTGCACGAGAGCGCGTTCGGCCGCGACCCGGCGCACCCGGTCACCTCCTCGGACCTCACGCACCTCCTGCCGGAGGCCGTCGTCCTCGAACCCGACCAGCTGGACCGCCTGCCCGAACTGGTCGACAGCGGCGGCCTGTTCGTCTGCTCGGCCACCAGGGACGGCGATCTGGACCGTGTCGTCTCCGCGGTGCCGGAGGTCGGCGGCGTGCTGTGGGTCGGCTCCCCGGGCCTCGCCGCTGCGCTGGCCCGGCGCCACACCCGTACCGCTGCTGCCACCGCCCCCGCGACCGCTCTGTCCGCCGCACGCCGTCCACTGGTGGTCGTCGGCAGCGCGAATCCGGCGACCCGGCGCCAGTTGGACCGACTGCGCGGACGACCGGACGTGGCCGCGGTGGCGGCCGGTGACCCCCTCGCCGCGGTCGAGGCGCTGCGGCGTACGGCGGCGGCGGTACGGGTCGTCCACACGCCCGACGCCCGCCGCGAGGCTTCCGCCCCGGGCTCACTCACCCGCGATCTGGCCCTGGCGGCGGGGAGGTTGGTGGCGGACGGTCTGGTCGACGGGCTCGTCCTGACCGGGGGAGAGACCGCTGTCACCGTCCTCCGGGGGCTCGGTGCCACCGGGATCGACCTGTACGACGAACCCGAGCCCGGGATCGCCCGCGGCACGCTGCTCGGCACGCCGGGCATCCCCGTCCTGATCAAGGCCGGCGGGTTCGGGGACGAGGGAACGCTCGACCGGCTGTGCCGCCTTCTCACCGAAGGCGACGAAAGGAGCACGCGCGCGTGAAGCCCATCGCCGTCACCATGGGTGACCCGAACGGCATCGGACCCGAGATCACCGTCAAGGCGCACGCCGACCCCGCCCGCCGGCCCCCGGTCGTCGTGATCGGGGACCCGGACGTCCTCGCCCGCGCCTGCCGCACCACGGGCACGGCCCTGACCGTCCGGGCGATCGACTCCGTGGCCCAGGCCCGTCCGACCCGGGGTGTCATGGACGTGCTCACCGAGGGCGGACTCCCCGCGGACCTGGCCCCGGGCACGGTGGACGCCCGCGCAGGGATGGCTTGCTTCCGGTACGTACGGCGGGGTGTCGAACTCGCGCTCCGCGGCGAGATCCGGGCCCTGACCACCGCGCCGATCAACAAGGAGGCGCTCCGCCTGGCCGGCCTGCCCTACCCCGGGCACACGGAGATCCTGGCCGAGCTGTCGGGCACGAAGGACTACGCGATGATGATGGCCAACGACGAGCTGCGGGTCGTCCTGGTCACCGTCCACCAGTCGCTGCGTACGGCCCTCGACGCACTCACCACCGCCCGCGAGCTGGAGATCATCCGGCTGACCGACCGCACCCTCCGGGGCGGCGGGCTCGCCCACCCCCGTATCGCCGTGGCCGCGCTCAACCCGCACGCGGGTGAGAACGGGCTCTTCGGGCGCGAGGACCTCGACATCATCGAGCCGGCCGTCCGGGGCGCACGGGCCGAGGGCATCGAGGCGAGCGGGCCGTGGCCGGCGGACACGGTCTTCATGCGGGCCCGGGCGGGGGAGTTCGACGCGGTCGTCGCCCAGTACCACGACCAGGGGCTCATCCCCGTCAAGTACCTGGGGCTCGAACGCGGCGTCAACATCACCATCGGCCTGCCCTTCGTACGCACGAGCGTCGACCACGGCACGGCCTTCGACATCGCGGGACACGGCACCGCGGACCACACGAGCCTGCTCACCGCCCTGCACCAGGCCGCCGACCTGACCGCCGGACCTGACGGACGCCCCGCAGACCCCTCGCCACCGACCTGATCGATGCCTCCGGAGGACACCCGTGGACTTCATCTTCATGCTCACCCGTGACGACAGGACCGTCACGGACTGCCTGCGCGTCCTCGACTCCGTCGCGGACCTCGACATCGGCCACATCGGTTTCAAGGACATCGGCGTCGACCCCCCGACCCTCGCCCGGCTCCACCGCCGGATCAAGGACAGGGGCGCCACCAGCTACCTCGAAGTGGTCAGCACCACGCGGGAGCAGGCCCTCACCTCCGTCAGGAGCGCGATCGACCTCGGTGTCGACCGGCTCATGGGCGGCACCTGGATCGACGAGACGCAGGCACTCCTCGCCGGGACGGGCATCGAGTACCTGCCCTTCGTCGGCCAACCCCTCGGGCACCCCACCCGCCTGGCCGGCGGTCCGGACCGTATCGCCGACGACTGCCGCCGAGCCGCGACGGCGGGCTGCGCGGGCGTCGACCTCCTCGCCCACCGCGCCACCGACGCCGACCCTCTCGACCTCGTCCGCGCCGCACGCGCCGCGACCACCGGCCGGCTCGTGGTCGCCGGAAGCATCACCACCCCCGACCAGATCCGCGCCCTCGCCGACGCGGGCGCCGACGCCTTCACCGTCGGCTCCGCGGCCTTCAACGGCTCCCTCCGCCGTGACGCGGGCACGCTCGGCGCCCAGCTCACCGCGGTGGCCGAGGCCGTCGCCGCCTCCTAGGACGCACATACAGGGCGCACGCCCGCCCGCCCGCTCGCCCACGAGAGGGCCGGGCCGGCACTCCTCCGCCGGCCCTTACCCTAGAGACGTGACTAGCATCGACCGGAGCCTCGCCGTGGGCGAACCCAAGACCTATGAGATCCGCACCTACGGGTGCCAGATGAACGTCCACGATTCCGAGCGGCTCTCCGGTCTGCTGGAGGACGCCGGCTACGTCCGCGCCCCCAAGGGCGCCGACGGTGACGCCGACGTCGTCGTCTTCAACACCTGCGCCGTTCGCGAGAACGCCGACAACAAGCTGTACGGCAACCTCGGCCGGCTCGCCCCGATGAAGACCTCGCGCCCCGGGATGCAGATCGCCGTCGGCGGCTGCCTCGCCCAGAAGGACCGCGACACCATCGTCAAGAAGGCGCCCTGGGTCGACGTCGTCTTCGGTACGCACAACATCGGCAAGCTGCCGGTCCTCCTGGAGCGCGCCCGTATCCAGGAAGAGGCGCAGATCGAGATCGCCGAGTCGCTGGAGGCGTTCCCCTCCACGCTGCCGACCCGGCGCGAGTCCGCCTACGCCGCCTGGGTGTCGATCTCCGTCGGCTGCAACAACACCTGCACCTTCTGCATCGTCCCGGCGCTGCGCGGCAAGGAGAAGGACCGCCGTCCCGGTGACATCCTCGCCGAGATCGAGGCCCTGGTCGCCGAGGGCGTCTCCGAGATCACCCTGCTCGGCCAGAACGTCAACGCGTACGGCTCCGACATCGGCGACCGCGAGGCGTTCTCGAAGCTGCTGCGCGCCTGCGGGAAGATCGAGGGCCTGGAGCGGGTCCGCTTCACCTCGCCCCACCCCCGCGACTTCACGGACGACGTGATCGCGGCGATGGCCGAGACCCCGAACGTCATGCCGCAGCTGCACATGCCGCTGCAGTCCGGTTCGGACACGATCCTCAAGGCGATGCGCCGCTCGTACCGGCAGGAGCGTTTCCTCGGGATCATCGAGAAGGTGCGCGCCGCGATCCCGCACGCCGCCATCTCCACCGACATCATCGTGGGCTTCCCCGGCGAGACCGAGGAGGACTTCGAGCAGACGATGCACACGGTCCGCGAGGCCCGGTTCGCCAACGCCTTCACCTTCCAGTACTCCAAGCGGCCCGGTACCCCCGCGGCCGAGATGGAGGGGCAGATCCCCAAGGAGGTCGTGCAGGCGCGCTACGAACGCCTGGTGGCGCTCCAGGAGGAGATCTCCTGGGAGGAGAACAAGAAGCAGGTCGGCCGGACCCTTGAGGTCATGGTCGCGGAGGGCGAGGGGCGCAAGGACGGCACCACGCACCGCCTCTCCGGCCGCGCCCCCGACAACCGACTGGTCCACTTCACCAAGCCGGACCAGGAGGTCCGCCCGGGCGATGTGGTGACCGTCGAGATCACCTACGCCGCCCCGCACCACCTGCTCGCCGAAGGCCCGACGACATCGGTACGGCGTACCCGCTCCGGCGACGCCTGGGAGAAGCGCACCACCCAGGCCGCCGCCAAGCCGGCGGGCGTCCTGCTCGGCCTGCCGAAGATCGGTGTGCCGGAGCCGCTTCCCGCCGCCTCCGCGCCGGCCTGCGGCAGCCACTGACACCCGCGGGCGGGGACCCGCCGTCGCAGTAGGCTGCGGATCATGCTTGTCGCCGCAGCCGTCTGTCCGTGTCCGCCGTTGCTCGTGCCCGAGGTCGCGGCCGGAGCCGCCCCCGAACTCCACGCCGCACGGGTGGCGTGCGCGGACGCCCTGGGGTTGCTGGCCGCGTCCCGGCCCGATCGGCTCTATGTCGTCGGGCCCGCGGCCGAGGGCGCCCTCGGCACGTACCCCGAGGGCTCCACGGGGTCCTTCGCCGGGTTCGGGGTCGACCTCGCCGTACGACTCGGCACCGACGGGCCGACCGGACGCGACACACGGGCCGGAGCCCGGCCGCTGCCCGCGTCGCTCGCCGTCGCCGCCTGGCTCCTGGAGCGCGCCGACCGGTCCGGCGCGCCGGTCGAGGGGCTGGGAGTGGGGGAGCGGGTGGAGCGCGGCCGGTGCGTCGCCACCGGCCGTGAGCTGGCCGCCTCCGCCGAGCGCGTGGCGCTGCTGGTCATGGGCGACGGCAGTGCCTGCCGCTCGGTCAAGGCCCCCGGTTATCTGGACGAGCGCGCCGCCCCCTTCGACGCCGTGGCGGCCAGGGCGCTGGGAAGCGCCGACACGGAGGCCCTGCTCGGCCTGGACGAGAACCTCGCGTACGAGCTGAAGGCGGCCGGGCGGGCCCCCTGGCAGGTCCTCGCGGGCGCCGCCGAGGGCGCGGGCCTGGAGGGCCGTCTGCTGTACGAGGACGCCCCTTACGGCGTCGGCTACTTCGTCGCCGCCTGGTCCTAGGACACGGGGACGACCGGCAATCCCGACAACAACGAACCCCGTACGAACGGCGGACGGCCGCGGAGCGATGTGCTCCGCGGCCGTCCGCCGTGCGGAGGGAACGTCAGGTGACGCCGGGCGTCAGGCGGCCGGCGGCGGGGTCGGGCCTCCGCCAGGAGTGCCGTCGCCCTTGGTCGCGTCGCCGCTGGGCCCGTCGTCCTTGTGGGCGATTCGGTCCAGAGCCTCCTTGGCCTTGCCGGTGCCCGACTGGATCTTGCCGCTGTACTTGCCCTTGGTCTTCTCGTCGACCACCTTCGCGGCCTTCTCCAGGCCGTGATCGATCTTGTCCCCGTGCTGCTGTGCGAGGTCGGAGACCTTGTCCTTGGCCGGGGCGAGCTTGGCCTTCAGTGAATCCAGGAGACCCATGGGTCACCTTCCCTCCGGTTGAACCGTATTGCCGTGCCCTGTCTCCAGGAGCTACTTCCGGGCGCTCTCGCCGGCCTCGTTGTCCGCCGCTTCCCCGGCCGACTGCTGCTTGGGGATCTCCACCGACTCGGCCGCTTCGGCAACGGCCGGCGCCGGCTCGGTGTTCCCCGCGGTCCCGCTGTCCTCGGTCGCCTCGGCCTCGGCGGCGGGGGCCTCGGAGGCGCTCTTCGCCTCCTCCGCCTCCTCCGCCTCCGACGTCAGGGCGACGGCCTCGGTCTCCTGCGGTGACGCCTCGGCAGCTTCCTTGCCCTTACGGCGAAACATTGCAAAAACGCCCATTTCCACTCCATAGCGTACTCGTGTGGGAGAAGCCCCGCGGCGCCCGGTGCGGCCCATTGCGCCGCCCGGTGCAGCCGGTACGGAAACCGGCGGTCGGAACCTCGCAACAGGCAACGAACCCGGATGCGGGCCGTCACGTCGCTCATTCGGGGACTCGGCGGGAGGTTTGCGAGACTGGGGCGGTGAGAAGTGCAGCTCCCGCCCCGCGGGTCATCGCCGTCGTCGGTCCTACAGCGGCCGGAAAGTCCGATCTGGGCGTTTTCCTCGCCCAGCAGCTCGGCGGTGAGGTCGTCAACGCCGACTCGATGCAGCTCTACCGAGGGATGGACATCGGTACCGCCAAGCTGACGCTCGAAGAGCGCGGCGGCGTCCCGCACCACCTCCTCGACATCTGGGACGTGACGGAGGCCGCGAGCGTCGCCGAGTACCAGCGTCTCGCCCGGGCCGAGATCGACCGCCTCCTCGCCGCCGGCCGCACCCCCGTCCTGGTCGGGGGCTCCGGCCTGTACGTACGCGGTGCCATCGACGCGCTGGAGTTCCCCGGCACCGACCCCGCCGTACGGGCCCGGCTGGAGGCCGAGCTGGAGGAGCGGGGCTCCGGGGTCCTGCACGCCCGGCTGGCGGCCGCGGACCCCGAGGCGGGGCGCGCGATCCTGCCCAGCAACGGGCGGCGCATCGTCCGGGCGCTCGAAGTCATCGAGATCACGGGCAAGCCGTTCACGGCCAATCTGCCCGGGCCGGATTCGGTCTACGACACGGTCCAGATCGGCGTGGACGTCGAGCGGCCCGAGCTCGACGAGCGGATCACCGCGCGCGTGGACCGGATGTGGGAGGCCGGGCTCGTGGACGAGGTCCGCGCGCTGGAGGCGCGCGGACTGCGCGAGGGGCGCACAGCCGCCCGTGCGCTGGGATACCAGCAGGTGCTCGCGGCGCTCGCGGGGGAGTGCACCGAGGACGAGGCGCGCGCCGAGACCGTGCGCGCCACCAAGCGCTTCGCGCGCCGTCAGGACTCGTGGTTCCGGCGCGACCCGCGCGTCCACTGGCTGAGCGGCGCGGCGGAACACCGCGGGGAACTCCCGCGAGAGGCGCTGACGTTGGTCGAACGAGCGGTTACAGCCTGATCACGTGATGGCATCGGGACGCCACGCCCGTCATTCCAACGGTCGGGAGCGTGCCATCATCGAGCATCGATCGACCAAGTGGAGTCCGAGTTGGGAGGGCGCGTGGCGATGGAGGCCGGCCCTCGCGACACAGAGCAGCACGGCGCGGCCCGGGGGGAAACCCCGGGCGACGCGCCCGGTTTGACCCCGGACGGTCCCGACGACGCCCAGGGCACCTCCGTGGAGGTGGACGCCGACGAGGTCGAGGTCGAGCTGCGGCCGCAGGGCCGTCTGCGGATCTGGCAGCTCGCGCCCATCGTGGGCCTCGCCGCCGTCGGCTCCCTGATGTTCGCCTTTCCGCTGGCATTCGGTTCGGGGGAGGGCGGCGCCGTCGTCGCCATGCTGGGGCTGCTCATCAGCTCCTGCGCCGCGGGCTGGGGCATGATGGCCGCCCGCAAGGTGGGCTACACCTGGCCCGGCCTGCCGTCCCGGGGCTCCGGCGAACGCCCGGACTGGCGCGTGATGGCTCTGTACGTCTGCGTCAGCGCGCTCCTGGTGGCTCTGGCGGTCTGGCGCGTCGCCCGCCTGCGCTGACCCGCTGGGCGCCCCACGCGCCCCGCCCCCTCCGCCGGCCCGGCACAGTGCCCGACGCGCCCCGCCCGCTCCGTGGACCGTCGAGGCGCCTGTCGTACCCGACCCGTACAGTTGATCCCGTGACCAGCACGCAGACATCGCCGCTGCCCTTCCTCAAGGGCCACGGGACCGAGAACGACTTCGTGATCGTCCCCGACACCGACAACGCCGTCGAGCTGCCCGCCGACCTCGTCGCACGGCTGTGCGACCGGCGCGCCGGGATCGGCGGCGACGGGCTGCTGCACGTCGTCCGCAGCGCCGCCCACCCCGAGGCCCGTGCGATGGCCGGCGAAGCCGAATGGTTCATGGACTACCGCAACGCCGACGGCTCGGTCGCCGAGATGTGCGGCAACGGCCTGCGGGTCTTCGCCCGCTATCTGGAGCACGCCGGGCATGTCACGGCCGGTGAGATCGCCATCGCCACCCGCGACGGGGTCAAGAAGGTCCACCTCGACAAGGACGGCTCCGTCACCGTCTCCATGGGCCGCGCCGTGCTCCCCGAGGACGGGGTCACCGTCACCGTCGAAGGCCGCAGCTGGCCCGCCCGCAACGTGAACATGGGCAACCCGCACGCCGTCGCCTTCGTCGAGAGCCTCGACCACGCGGGCGACCTGTTCACCGAGCCGCCGTATGCCCCGGCCGAGGTCTATCCGGAAGGCGTGAACATCGAGTTCGTCGCCGACCGCGGCCCCCGCCACGTTGCCATGCGCGTGCACGAGCGCGGATCCTCCGAGACCCGCTCCTGCGGCACGGGCGCCTGCGCCGTCGCCGTGGCCGCCGCGCGCCGGGACGGCGTCGACCCGGCCGAGAGCGGGACGCCCGCCACGTACACCGTCGACGTCCTCGGCGGCACGCTGATCATCACCGAGCACCCCGACGGCGAGATCGAGATGACCGGGCCCGCCGTCATCGTCGCCGAGGGCACGATCGACCCCTCCTGGCTGGCGACCGCCACCACGGCCTGAGGACCGCGAGCGGCGATCTGGTTCCGGCCGACCGTGGACCGGCCGGAACCAGAATCGAAAAAGTCCCGGAATCGAAACAGTCAACGACTGATCTGTCGCTCGAATGGGTGATCCGCTTCACGCTGGGCGAGAGCGTGACTGCGCCGCGTGGTGGGCTCGGTAGCATCAAGCACCGGCCAGGCAGGCACGCCTTGCCCGCCCTCCGCCGGTCGACGTCGCCGGAGGTGCCCCATGAGTGCAGAGGCCACCAATCCTGTGAGCGCGGCAGAGGCCAACGCCCCCGACGCTCCCAGCCGCAGGCGCGCCCGCCCGAGGATCGACCTCCGCAGGCTGGGGCGCGCCGCTCTGCTCGGTCCGACCGCACGAGGCCGCCTGCCGGACGCCATCGGCCACGTCGCCGACGCGCACCGCGCCCACCACCCCGACGCCGACCTGGCCGTGCTGCGCCGGGCGTACGTCCTCGCCGAGTCCTCCCACCGAGGCCAGTTCCGCAAGAGCGGCGAGCCCTACATCACGCATCCGCTCGCGGTCACCCTCATCCTCGCCGAACTCGGCGCCGAGACCACCACGTTGACCGCCTCCCTCCTCCACGACACCGTCGAAGACACGGAGGTGACCCTGGATCAGGTGCGCGAACAGTTCGGGGACGAGGTCGCCTACCTCGTCGACGGTGTGACCAAACTGGAGAAGGTCGACTACGGCGCCGCCGCCGAACCGGAGACCTTCCGCAAGATGCTGGTCGCCACCGGCGACGACGTCCGCGTCATGTCGATCAAACTCGCCGACCGGCTCCACAACATGCGCACCCTCGGTGTCATGCGGCCCGAGAAACAGGTCAGGATCGCCAAGGTCACCCGTGACGTCCTCATCCCGCTCGCCGAACGGCTCGGCGTCCAGGCCCTCAAGACCGAGCTGGAGGACCTGGTCTTCGCGATCCTCCACCCCGAGGAGTACGAGAACACCCGTGCCCTCATCGCGGAGAACGCCGGCGCCGGAGACGCGCTCGCCGCCATCGCCGACAGCGTCTCCACGGTCCTGCGCGAGGCCGGCATCACCGCCGAAGTCCTCGTCCGGCCGCGGCACTTCGTCTCCGTCCACCGCGTCCGGCTCAAGCGCGGCGACCTGCGCGGCAGCGACTTCGGCCGGCTCCTGGTGCTCGTGGGCGAAGACGCCGACTGCTATGCCGTCCTTGGCGAACTGCACACCTGTTTCACCCCGGTGATCTCCGAGTTCAAGGACTTCATCGCCGCTCCCAAGTTCAACCTGTACCAGTCGCTGCACACCGCCGTCGCCGCTCCCGACGGCGCCGTCGCCGAAGTCCTCATCCGCACCCACCGGATGCACAAGGTCGCCGAGGCCGGCGTCGTCGCCCTGGGCAACCCGTACGTACCGCAGGACGGCGCCGAACCGGCCGAGGACGGTGAGCGCGCCGACCCCACCCGCCCCGGCTGGCTCTCCCGGCTCCTCGACTGGCAGCAGTCCACGCCCGACCCCGACACCTTCTGGACCTCGCTGCGCGCCGACCTCGCCGAGGACCAGGAGATCACCGTCTTCCGGGCCGACGGCAGCGCCCCCGGCACGATCAGCCTGCCCGCCGGGGCCACCTGCGTCGACGCCGCGTACGCGCAGTACGGCGAGGCAGCCCACTCCTGCGTGGGCGCGCGCGTCAACGGGCGCCTGGCGACCCTGAGCACCGTGCTCGCCGACGGAGACACCGTTGAGCCACTGCTGGCCCAGGACACGGTCTCGGGGCCCTCTCCCGAGTGGCTCGACCACGCCCGTACCCCCGCCGCGCGCATCGCGATCACCGGCTGGCTCCAGGCGCACCCGGAGGCCGCCAAGGCTCCGGCGGCCGATCCCCGCCCGCCCGTCTCCGTCACGGCCGACCGCCGCTCCGGCGCCAGGCTCCTGGCCGATCTGCCGGGGACCACGGCCGGCGCCGTACGGCCCGCCGGATGCTGCACGCCCGTACCACCCGACGAGATCACCGGCTTCCTGGTACGCGGCGGGTCCGTCACCGTCCACCGGACCGGCTGCGCCGCCGCCGACGCCATGAGGCGACTGGGCCGCGAACCCGTCACCGTCCACTGGGGCGACACCGCGGAGTGCCGCGTCACACTCGTCGCCGAGTCCTTCGGCCGGCCCCGGCTCCTCGCCGACCTCACCGAGGCCATCGCCGCCGCCGGAGTCGCCGTCGTCTCGGCGACCGTCGAACCGCCCTGCGAACAGCGCGTCCGCCACACGTACACCCTCCAACTCCCCGACGCCACCGGCCTCCCCGCGCTGATGCGGGCCATGCGGGACGTGCCCGGCGTGTACGACGTGAGCCGCGCGCAGCACCCCGCCTCACCCGACCTCTGAGCCCGCGCCGCCCCGACCGGCCCGCAGGACACACCGGCCGCGCCTGCCGACCACGCCAGCGCCTGCCGACCACGCCAGCGCCCGCCCGCCACGCCAGCGCCCGCGCCGGCCGTACGGGACGGCCGCCTTCGGCCGGGCGCTGACTCCTTCGGGTGGTGGACGAGCGCGCCGCCGGGGGCAGGGTCCCGCGCACTGGTAGCCGTAGCCCATGCCGCTCACCTCCCGGAAAACCTCCCCACGCGCGCGGTGGCTCCGCTCGGCCGTCCTGGTCGCCGCCTCGGCCGGCCTCGTCGCCGCCACCCTCCCCCCGCCCCCGCCGCTCGGCATCGGGGACCCGCTCTTCCCCCACCTCGGCAACCCCGGCTACGACGTCCGGTCGTACGACATCGGCCTCACCTATTCCGGCCGGAACACCGAGCCCCTCGCGGCCGTCACCCGGATCTCGGCGCTCGCCACCGCCGACCTGGAGCGGATCAACCTCGACTTCACGCACGGCGAGGTCTCGGCCGTCACCGTCGGCGGCGACGACGCCGACTTCGCCACCAGCGGCGAGGACCTCGTGATCACCCCGGCACACGCGGTCGAGGAAGGCGACGCGCTGGAGATCGCGGTCACCCACACCAGCGACCCCCGCGGCTCCGCGGGCACCGGCGGCTGGGTCCGCACCGGCGACGGCCTCGCCATGGCCAACCAGGCCGACGCCGCCCACCGGGTCTTCCCGTCCAACGACCACCCCGCCGACAAGGCGTACTTCACCTTCCGCATCACCGCTCCCAGCACCCTGACGGCCGTCGCCAACGGCCTGCCGGCGGGCCGCGCCGAGAACGGCGCCACCACCACCTGGACCTACCGCACGGCCCACCCCATGGCCACCGAGCTCGCCCAGGTCTCCATCGGCCGCTCCACCGTCGTCCACCGGACAGGACCGCACGGCCTGCCCGTACGGGACGTGGTGCCCACCGCCGACCGGGAGCTCCTGGAGCCCTGGCTGAAGCGGACACCCGCGCACATGGAGTGGATGGAGCGCCAGGTCGGCCGCTACCCCTTCGAGACCTACGGGGTGCTCGTCGCCGACGCCGTGACCGGCTTCCAGCTGGAGACCCAGACCCTCTCTCTCTTCGAGAGAAGACTCCTCACCGAACCCGGCTATCCGGAGTGGTACGTCGACTCGATCATGGTCCACGAGCTCGCCCACCAGTGGTTCGGCAACAGTGTCTCGCCGCGCACCTGGTCCGACCTGTGGCTCAACGAGGGGCACGCGAGCTGGTACGAGGCGCTGTACGCCGAGGAGGTCGGGAAACAGTCCCTTGAGCGGCGTATGAAGGCCGCCTACGCGGCCTCCGACGGGTGGCGGGCGGCCGGAGGGCCTCCGGCCGCTCCCGAGCCGCCCTCGCCCGGCCAGAAGATCAGCCTCTTCCGGCCCGTCGTCTACGACGGGAGCGCCCTGGTCCTGTACGCGCTCAGGCAGGAGATCGGCCGGGACGCCTTCCAGAGCCTGCAGCGCCGCTGGGTGAGCGAGCACCGCGACGCGAGCTCCACCACCGCCGACTTCATCGCGCTCGCCTCCCAGATCGCGGAGCGCGATCTCAGCGCCTTCTTCGCCGGCTGGCTGTACGCGGAGAAGACACCGGCCATGCCCGGGCACCCGGACTGGAGCAGCCGGGCACCGCAGCCCGCGAGCGCCGCGAAACCGGGGTGACGCGCGCCGTCCGGCCGTGTCACCATCATCAGGTCGGCGACGCGGCCGGACCGGGAATCTTTCCGTGCCGTCGCGTGTTGTGATCGACGCAACGACTTTCCATCGACGTAAAGGATCAAATGACCTCCTCTTCATCCCCTTCCCAGGACGAGCAGAGCTTCGCCGAGACGAGCCGCACCGAGAGCCTTCGGGCCGATGCCCTGATGGAAGAGGACGTCGCCTGGAGCCACGAGATCGACGGAGAGCGGGACGGCGATCAGTTCGACCGCTCCGAGCGCGCGGCCCTGCGGCGCGTGGCGGGCCTCTCCACCGAGCTCGAGGACGTCACCGAGGTCGAGTACCGGCAGCTGCGCCTGGAGCGCGTCGTGCTGGTCGGCGTATGGACCTCGGGCACGGTGCAGGACGCGGAGAACTCCCTCGCGGAGCTGGCGGCCCTCGCCGAGACGGCGGGCGCCCTGGTGCTCGACGGCGTCATCCAGCGCCGTGACAAGCCCGACCCGGCCACGTTCATCGGCTCGGGCAAGGCCCGTGAGCTGCGGGACATCGTGCTCGAGACCGGTGCCGACACCGTCGTCTGCGACGGTGAACTCAGCCCCGGCCAGCTCATCGCCCTCGAAGACGTCGTCAAGGTGAAGGTGGTCGACCGGACCGCCCTGATCCTCGACATCTTCGCCCAGCACGCCAAGTCCCGAGAGGGCAAGGCGCAGGTCGCGCTCGCGCAGATGCAGTACATGCTGCCGCGACTGCGAGGCTGGGGTCAGTCGCTCTCCCGTCAGATGGGTGGCGGCGGCGGTGGCGGCATGGCCACCCGTGGTCCCGGTGAGACCAAGATCGAGACGGACCGGCGCCGGATCCGCGAAAAGATGGCGAAGATGCGCCGGGAGATCGCGGAGATGAAGACCGGCCGCGACATCAAGCGGCAGGAGCGGCGCCGTCACAAGGTTCCCTCGGTCGCCATCGCCGGGTACACCAACGCCGGCAAGTCGTCCCTGCTGAACCGGCTGACCGGCGCGGGTGTGCTGGTGGAGAACGCGCTGTTCGCCACCCTCGACCCGACCGTCCGCCGGGCCGAGACGCCCAGCGGCCGGGTGTACACCCTGGCCGACACCGTCGGGTTCGTACGGCATCTGCCGCACCACCTGGTCGAGGCGTTCCGCTCCACCATGGAGGAGGTCGGCGACTCCGACCTGATCCTGCACGTGGTGGACGGCTCGCACCCCGCCCCGGAGGAGCAGCTGGCCGCCGTCCGCGAGGTGTTCCGTGACGTCGGCGCGGTGAACGTACCGGAGGTCGTGGTCGTCAACAAGGCGGACGCGGCCGACCCGCTCGTGCTGCAGCGGCTGATGCGGGCCGAGCGTCACGCGATCGCCGTCTCGGCGCGTACGGGCGAGGGCATCGAGGAGCTGCTCGCGCTCATCGACGCCGAGCTGCCGCGGCCGCAGGTCGAGATCGAGGCGCTCCTGCCGTACACCGAGGGCGGTCTCGTCTCGCGGGTGCACGCCGAGGGCGAGCTGCTCTCCGAGGAGCACACGCCGGAGGGCACGCTGGTCAAGGCACGGGTGCACGAGGAGCTGGCGGCGTTCCTGATGCCGTACGTTCCCGCCGCGCACTGACCGGTCCCGCCGCGCGTCGCCGCGCACGGCTCAACGGGTCCCACGCGTAAAGGCCCCGCCCCCCGAGCAGGGGGGCGGGGCCTTTACGCGTGGACACCGGCCGAGAAGGCCGGCCACCGGTGACGCGAGGTCAGCGGGCGAACTTCTTGCTGACCATCTCGTGCGCGTCCTTGGCGCCACGGCCCAGCTGCGGGCCGGCCAGCCAGCCGTTGCCGCCGACCGGGCCGATCGAGGTGTTCGACACCAGCGCCACCTTGCCGTTCGGCATCGTGCGGATCCAGCCACCGCCGGAGGAACCGCCGGTCATGGTGCAGCCGATGCGGTACATGGTCGGCGTCGCCGGAGCGGTCGTCAGGCGGGTCGGCCGGTCGAGGCACTTGTGCATGATCAGACCGTTGTACGGCGGGGCGGCCGGGTATCCCCAGGCGCCCATCGTGCCGGCTTCGGCGGTGGTCGGCGCGGAGAAGTCGATCGGCAGGGCGACGCCCACGGTCTCCTCGAGCGACTTCTTGCCCCGCTCCGGCTGCACGTGCAGTACGGCGTAGTCGTAGGGCCAGGCGGGGTTCGTGCCACCGCGCTGGATCCACTCGCCCGAGGTGACCGCCCAGTCGGCCCAGTACTGGCCGTAGGGGGCGACCTGGTGCGGCTGCGCGTTGTTCAGGGAGGACGCCGACTTGCCGAGGTCGTTGTAGGCGGGCACGAAGGTGATGTTGCGGAACCAGCCGCCCCGCTGGCCGGCGTGCACACAGTGCCCGGCGGTCCACACGAGGTTGGACTTCCCGGGCCGGCGCGGGTCCTTCACGACCGTGCCGGAGCAGACCATGGGACCCTGCGGCGAGTCGAAGAAGATCTTCCCGACGGGCGCCGCGTTGCGGTGGTACGGAGTCTTCTCGCGCTGGGCCCGGACGGGCCGCGGCACGGGGTCGCTGCCGCCCGCGCCCGCCGCCGTGGTGATCGCCGGGTCGGGGCTCTTCGCCGACCGCATGCGCTCGGGGTCCCACAGCCCCTCGATCACCGGGTTGACGAAGTCCTCGGCCTCACGGAGCCAGGTGTCCCTGTCCCAGTTCTTCCACTCGCCGTTCTTCCACTTGTCCAGGTCGACGCCGTGCTTCTGGAGCTTGTCGGCCAGGTCCTTGGGCAGAGTGGCGCCGCCGCCACCGGTGGTGGGGTCGGCGGCGGTCGCCCCGGCGGCGGGCTTGTCGGCCGCCGGCGCCGTCTCGGTCGGGCCGCACGCGGTGGCGGTCAGCGAGAGCGCCACGGCGAGGCCGGCGAACGCCGGCAGGAGTCTTGTCGAACGCATGAGTTGAGATCCCCCTGGGATGTTTCCCGCGCCCCGGCTCTGCCATGGATTGGTTGCCATGGACGCGTCATTAGCGGTGGACAGTATGCCCGTCGGCGGGAGGCGGGACCCCGGGGGCCCCGCCTCCGCACCGAAGACCGGCTAGCGGCCCGCGTACTTCTTGCTGACCTCTTCGTACACACCCTTGGCCTCGGCGCCCAGGCGCGGACCGGCCAGCCAACCGGCCGTCACCGGACCGATGGACGTGTTCGAGACCAGCGCCGGCTTCCCGTCCTTGCCCTGGGCCACCCAGCCACCGCCGGACGAACCACCGGTCATGGTGCAGCCGATCCGGTACATCGTCGGCTGCTTGGCCACCACCGACAGACGGCCCGGCTTGTCCTGGCACTGGAACATCTTCTGACCGTCGAACGGCGCACCCGCCGGGTAGCCGGTCGCCTTCATGCTCGCGATCTTCGACGTGGCGGGCGCGTTGAACTCCACGGGGAGCGCCGCACCGACCGTCTCCTCCAGCGACTTGCCCGTGCTGCCCTTCTCCGGCGTCACATGGATCACCGCGAAGTCGTACGGAGCGCCCTGACCGCCGGTCGCCGCGCCCTGCGAGATCCACTGCTCGGACGTCTGCGCCCAGTCGCCCCACCACACGCCGTACGGCGCGACTTCCTCGCGGGTCGCGTTCTCCAGCTGGACGGTCGGCTTGCCGCCGTCGTTGTACGAGGGGACGAAGGCGATGTTGCGGTACCAGCCGCCCTTCTTGCCGGCATGCACGCAGTGGCCCGCCGTCCAGACCATGTTGGACTTCCCCGGGTTCGCCGGGTCCTTCACGACCGTGGCCGAGCAGACCATCGAGCCCTCGGGACCGTCGAAGAAGACCTTGCCCGCCTCCGGCGCGCTGGAGTGGTACGGCGGCGTCACGGCCTTCGCGCTGACCGGATCGGGGGTCGGGTCGGTGACACCCTCGTCGCCCGAGATGTCCTCCTCCTCGACCGGCCTGTCCGGGCGCTCGGCATCCCGCATCCGGTCCGGGTCCCAGAGGTCCTCGATGATCGGGTTGACGAAGTCCTTGGCCTCACGCAGCCACTTGTCGCGGTCCCAGTTCTTCCACTCGCCGTTCCGCCACTTGTCCAGATCGATCCCGCGCTCCTTGAGCCGGTCCTTCAGATCGTCCGGAATCGTGATCTTGCCGCCGGCGGACGGGCTGGCGGGAGCGCTGGGCTTGTCCCCCGCGTTCTCCTCGGTCGGGCCGCAGGCCGTCGCCGTCAGCGTCAAGGCCGCGACGGCGGCTGCCGAGGCCAGCAGCGGACGAATCGATCGCATCTCGTGATCCCCCTGGGAACTACGTCAACTGGTGCATGAGTGAACAGCGGTGAAGTGCGGCGGCGCCGTGACCGGTGCCTAAGCGCGGCCCCCATGATGCCGGTGCCGGAGGGGACGGCGTGCGGCAGGTCCGCGGTTCCGCCCCTCGTGCAGCCGTTGCCCGGCTGTGATCCGGGCCGTCCGACGAACTTGGGATCGGCCCGTGATCCCCGCGATCCCTCGTCGTTGGTACGGACGGGGGACACGGAGGCAGCGTCCAGGGCCGGCGTTCGCACGGTCGCGCGACGTACCGATGTGCAACGCAACCGTTACAGCGGGAGGACACCGAACCGTGGCCCTGACCGAATCAGCTCCGGCCGTACCACCGGCCGCGCACGCGCCCGAGGGCGAGCGGACCACGACCGGGACAGGCGCCCATGAGGGCATCCTGCGCCGCCAGTCGCTGCGCGAATCGGCGGCGCGCACCTACGCCCGGTCGCTGCCGATCGTGCCCGTACGCGCCCGGGGACTGACCATCGAGGGGGCGGACGGGCGCCGTTACCTCGACTGCCTCTCCGGCGCCGGGAGCCTGGCCCTCGGGCACAATCACCCGGTGGTCCTGGAGGCCGTCCGGAAGGTCCTCGACTCCGGCGCCCCGCTCCATGTCCTCGACCTCGCCACCCCGGTCAAGGACGCCTTCACCACGGAGCTGTTCGCCACGCTGCCGGCCGGACTCGCCGACGACGCCCGCATCCAGTTCTGCGGGCCGGCCGGCACGGACGCGGTCGAGGCCGCCCTCAAACTCGTCCGCACGGCCACCGGACGCGGCGGACTGCTCAGCTTCACCGGCGCCTACCACGGCATGACCGCCGGAGCGCTCGACGCCTCGGGCGGCGCCACGGACGTACGGGTCACCAGGCTGCCCTACCCGCAGGACTACCGCTGCCCCTTCGGCGTCGGCGGGGACCAGGGCGCCGAGCTGGCCGCCCGCTGGACGGAGAACCTGCTCGACGACCCCAAGAGCGGCGTCCCGACCCCCGCCGGGATGATCCTCGAACCGGTGCAGGGCGAAGGCGGGGTCATCCCCGCTCCCGACACCTGGATGCGCCGGATGCGCGAGATCACCGCCTCGCGCTCCATCCCGCTCATCGCCGACGAGGTCCAGACCGGCGTCGGCCGCACCGGCGCGTTCTGGGCCGTCGAGCACAGCGGGATCGTCCCCGACGTCATGGTCCTCTCCAAGGCCATCGGCGGCTCCCTCCCGCTCGCCGTCATCGTCTACCGGAGCGAACTCGACGCCTGGAAGCCCGGCGCCCACGCGGGCACCTTCCGCGGCAACCAACTCGCCATGGCCGCCGGGGCCGCCACCCTCGCGTACGTACGGGAGAACAGGCTCGCCGAACGCGCGGCCGCTCTCGGGGCGAGGATGCTCGGGCGCCTGCGGAACCTCGCCGCCGAGCACCCCTGCGTCGGCGACGTACGCGGGCGAGGGCTCATGATCGGCGTCGAGCTGGTCGACCCGTACGCCGAGGAAACGGGCTCCTCCGCCCCGCCCGCCGACCCGGCCCTCGCGGTGGCCGTGCAGCAGGAGTGCCTCGGCCGCGGCCTCATCGTCGAACTGGGCGGCCGCCACTCCGGAGTCGTCCGGCTCCTGCCCCCGCTCACCCTCACCGACGAGCAGGCCGCAGCCGTCCTCGACCGCTTCGCCGACGCCCTGGCCGCCGCCGAACGCGCCCACCGCCCCGGCCGGCCCCCGCGCCCCCGGTCCGCGCACCGCCGGAACGCCACCGGACCGTCCCACTGACCCGGACCGAACCCGGGAACCCCTCACAAGGAAGCCCCCCCCGTGAACGCCACCCCCTCCTCCGAAGCGTCCGACACCGGCAGCGCCGCCCCCGGCCCGCTCACCGTCGAGCCGGCCACCGTCCCCCGCCAGCCCTCCGGCCCGTACGACGCCAAGGCCGCGCCCCTGCCCGCCTCCGCCGCGACCGGCCACGACCACCTCGACGACCCGGATCCGCAGCGCGCCGCCGACATCGCGACCACCGAGAACCTGCTGCGCTGCTGGGTACGGGAGAAGAACCTCCCCGCCCCCGGCTCCGGCACCCTCCGCATCCCCCTGGAAGCCAGCGGCACCGCCCTCCTCGTACCCGTCCTGTACTGGTCACCCACCGGTTGGCACCGCTTCGGCGCCCCCGCCCTCGAAGGCCTCCCCACCTCGGCACCGGCGGCCGACGCCGTCACCGTCGCCGCCCTCCTCAGCCGCGAGACCGGCCGTCCGGAAGGCACCGAACTCGTCGGCCGCGTCGCCGACTCCGCCCGCCGCACCGCCGAATTCGTCACCGACCGGCGCCGCCGCCCGAACCCCCGCCCCGACGCCGACCTCTTCCTCACCGCCGAGCAGTCCCTGCTCCTCGGCCACCCCCTCCATCCCACCCCGAAGAGCCGCGAAGGACTCTCCGAGGCAGAGGTCCGTCTCTACTCACCGGAGTTGCACGGCTCCTTCCCCCTGCACTGGATGGCCGTCGACCGCACCGTCCTCGCCTCCGACTCCGCCTGGACCGAGCAGGGGCGCCCGGTCACCGCCGAACAGCTCGCCACCGCACTGGCCGAGGGCCTCACCCTGCCCGCCGGCACCGTGCCGCTGCCCCTCCACCCCTGGCAGGCCCGCGAACTGCTCCACCGCCCCACCGTCGCCCCCCTTCTCGACGCGGGTCTCCTCCACGACCTCGGCCCCCACGGCGCCGCCTGGCACCCCACCTCCTCCGTCCGCACCGTGCACCGCCCCGGTGCCCGGGCCATGCTCAAGCTCTCCCTCGGCGTCCGCATCACCAACTCCCGCCGCGAGAACCTCCGCAAGGAGCTCCACCGCGGCGTGGAGGTCCACCGCCTCCTGCGCACCGGCCTCGTCGACCAGTGGCAGGCCGCGCACCCCGGATTCGACATCGTCCGCGACCCCGCCTGGCTCGCGGTCGACACCCCCGACGGCGACCCCGTGCCCGGACTCGACGTCATGGTCCGCCACAACCCCTTCGCCGCAGCAGACGACGCCGTCTGCATCGCCGCCCTGACCGCCCCACGGCCCTGGCCCGGCACCACCCGGATGCGCTCCCGCCTCACCGAGATCGTCACCCGTCTCGCCGCCCGCACCGGCCGCCCCACCACGGCCGTCGCCGCCGAGTGGTTCCTGCGCTACCTCGACCACGTCGTCCGCCCCGTGCTCTGGCTCGACGGCGCCGCCGGAGTCGCCCTGGAGGCCCACCAGCAGAACACCCTGGTACTCCTCGACCCGGAAGGCTGGCCCGTCGGCGGCCGCTACCGCGACAACCAGGGCTACTACTTCCGCGAGTCGCACCGCGAGGAACTCGACAAGCGCCTGCCCGGCATCGGCACGGTCAGCGACACCTTCGTCTCCGACCAGGTCACCGACGAGCGCTTCGCCTACTACCTCGGCATCAACAACGTCCTCGGCCTCATCGGGGCCTTCGGCTCCCAACGCCTCGCCGACGAACGCGTCCTGCTCGCCGGCTTCCGCCAGTTCCTCACCTCCGCCATCAGCCTCGGCTCACCGCTGCCCCACCGGCTTCTGGAGGCCGCGACCCTGCGCTGCAAGGCGAACCTCCTCACCCGCCTGCACGGCCTGGACGAACTCGTCGGACCCGTCGACACCCAGTCCGTCTACGTCACCGTCACCAACCCCCTCCGTCCCTGAGAGACCACGATCCGACCGCACTTCCGAGAGGAGAGCGCCACCGTGCCTCCCACCGACGCGAGCACCGACACCGACGCCGGCACGGACACCGACGCGAGCGCCGACACCGACGCCGGCACGGCCGGCGAGGACACGGTGGACCTGCGCCTCCCCGACGAACTCGTCGCCCTGTTCTCGGTCGACGAGCCCACGGAGACGACCGACGGCGATCTGCTCGACTCCGTCGCCGGCTGGGGCCCGGCCACCACCCCCGTCGGCACGTTCCAGCTCGTCCCCGTACGGATCGGACGGGACCTCACGCTCATCAGCCGCTGGATGAACGACCCGGCCGTCGCCGCGTTCTGGGAGCTGTCCGGACCGGAGACCGTGACCGCCGGCCACCTCCGCGCCCAACTCGAAGGCGACGGCCGCAGCGTGCCCTGCCTGGGAGTCCTCGACGCCACCCCCATGAGCTACTTCGAGCTCTACCGCGCCGACCTCGACCCCCTCGCCCGGCACTACCCGGCACGCCCCCACGACACCGGCGTCCATCTCCTCATCGGCAGCGTCGCCGACCGCGGCCGTGGCGTCGGCACGGCCCTCCTGCGAGCCGTCGCCGATCTCGTCCTCGACCACCGCCCCCGATGCACCCGCGTCATCGCCGAACCCGACCTGCGCAACACCCCGTCCGTCTCCGCCTTCCTGAGCGCCGGCTTCCGGTTCTCCGCGGAAGTCGACCTCCCCGAGAAGCGAGCCGCCCTCATGGTCCGCGACCGCGTCCTCCGTCACCTCCTGTGAACGCCCCTTCGCCGTACATACCCCGCTCCGCCCACAGCGGTTCCCACCCAGAGGAGTCCCCGTGCCGTCGTCCCCAGCCACCCATGACTCCGCACTGCTCTCACCCGCCGAGCTCACCCCCGCCGCCTGGACCCGGGCGTGCTCGCACCTTCTCGCCAAGACCCTCGGCGAGTTCGCCTATGAGGAGATCATCGAACCGGTCCCCACCGACGGTCCGGGCGGCGCCGACCGGTACGCCCTGCGCCTCGACGACGGTGCGGCGCTCACCTTCTCCGCCCGCCGCGGCGCGTACGGCAGCTGGCGCGTCGCACCGGACTCGATCACCCTCGACGGCAGACCGCTGACCGACCCCCTCGACTTCCTGGTCCGGGCCCGCCGGCTCCTCGGCATCGACGGCGCCACCCTCGGCCATCTCATCCGGGAACTCACCACCACCCTCGCCGCCGACGCCCGTCTCCACCACACGGCGCTCACCGCCGACCGGCTCGCCGACCTCGGATACGCCGAACTCGAAGGCCACCAGACCGGCCACCCCTGGCTCGTCCTCAACAAGGGCCGCATCGGCTTCTCCGCCTCCGACACCGCCCGCTGGGCCCCCGAGGCCCGCCGCGCCGTCCACCTCCCCTGGATCGCCGTCAGCACCGACCTCGCCGCCTACCGGGGAGTGCCGGGGCTGGAAACCGCCGACCGGCTCTACGCACGCGAGCTCGACACCGAGGTCCGCGAAGCCTTCGACGCGCAGCTGCGCGGCCGCGGCCTCGATCCGGCGACGTACCTCCTGCTGCCCGTGCACCCCTGGCAGTGGGACGAGATCCTGCTCCCGCTCTACGCACCCGCCGTCGCCGCCGGGGCCATCGTCCCGCTCCACCGGACCGACGGCGATCTGCGGCTGCCGCAGCAGTCCATCCGCACCTTCCTCAACACCAGCCGGTCCGACCGGCACACCGTCAAACTCCCGCTCTCCGTCCTCAACACCCTCGTCTGGCGGGGACTGCCCACGGAGCGCACCCTCGCCGCCCCGGCCGTCACCTCCTGGGTCCACGGCCTGCGCGACGCCGACCCCTTCCTGCGCGACGAGTGCGGCGTGATCCTCCTCGGTGAGGTCGCCTCGGTCACCGTCCAGCACCCCCTCTACGACCGGCTGCCCGAGGTCCCGTACCAGTACAAGGAACTCCTCGGCGCGATCTGGCGGGAACCGCTGCGGCTGCCGCCCGGTGAGCGCGCCCGTACCCTCGCCGCACTCCTGCACACCGATCCGGACGGCCGCGCCTTCGTCGCCGAGCTCGTCGAACGGTCCGGCCTCGCCCCCGCCGTCTGGCTCCAGCACCTCTTCCGGGCGCTGCTGCCCCCGCTGCTGCGCTTCCTCTACCGGTACGGCACCGTGTTCTCCCCGCACGGCGAGAACGCCATCGTCGTCTACGACGACCGGGACGTCCCCGTGCGGCTGGCGATCAAGGACTTCGTCGACGACGTCAACATCAGCGCCCGGCCGCTCCCCGAGCACGACACCATGCCGGACGACGTCCGCGCCGTGCTGCTCACGGAAGAGCCGGCCTTCCTCACGCAGTTCATCCATTCAGGGCTCTTCGTGGGAGTCTTCCGCTACCTGGCGCCGCTCTGCGAGGAACAACTCGGGTTACCGGAGAAGGATTTCTGGGCCCTGGTCCGCGCCGAGATCGTCCGTCACCAGACGCGCTTCCCGGAGCTGAAGGAACGGTTCGAGCTCTTCGATCTCCTCACCCCCCGGATCGAGCGTCTCTGTCTCAACCGCAACCGTCTGCACCTGGACGGCTACCGCGACCGCCCCGCGCGGCCGCACGCGGCTGTCCACGGAACCGTCCCGAATCCCCTCGCGTGATCCGGCTGTCAGTCCCGCGCCGTAGGGTGGAAGCGCTATGACGAAGCCATCCCTCCCCGATCTCCTCCACGCCGCGGTCTCCTCCGTGGGCGGTGTGGAACGGCCTGGCCAGGTCGCCATGGCCGAGGCCGTTGCCGAGGCCATCGACGACAGCGCCCACCTCCTCGTCCAGGCCGGCACCGGCACCGGAAAGTCCCTCGGCTATCTGGTCCCGGCACTGGCGCACGGGGAGCGCGTGGTGGTGGCCACCGCCACGCTGGCGCTCCAGCGCCAGCTGGTCGAGCGCGACCTTCCCCGTACGGTCGACGCCCTGCATCCACAGCTCCGCCGGCGCCCGGAGTTCGCCATGCTCAAGGGGCGGTCGAACTACCTCTGTCTGCACCGCCTGCACGAGGGGGTTCCGCAGGACGAGGAGGACGGGCTCTTCGACCCCTTCGAGGCCGCCGCGCCGACGAGCAAGCTCGGCCAGGATCTGCTGCGGCTGCGGGACTGGTCCGACGAGACGGAGACGGGGGACCGGGACGATCTGACGCCCGGTGTCTCCGATCGCGCGTGGTCCCAGGTGTCGGTCTCCTCCCGCGAGTGCCTGGGAGCGAGCAAGTGCGCGTACGGCGCCGAGTGCTTCGCCGAGGCGGCCCGTGAGCGGGCCAAGCTCGCCGATGTGGTCGTCACCAACCACGCCCTGCTGGCCATCGACGCGATCGAGGGCGCCCCCGTCCTGCCCCAGCACGAGGTGCTGATCGTGGACGAGGCCCATGAGCTGGTCTCCCGTGTCACCGGCGTCGCCACCGGCGAGCTCACCCCCGGCCAGGTCAACCGCGCCGTACGCCGGAGCGCGAAGCTGGTCGACGAGAAGATCGCCGATCAGCTGCAGACCGCCGCCGAAGGCTTCGAGCGGGTCATGGAGCTGGCCCTGCCGGGCCGCCTGGAGGAGATCCCGGAGGACCTCTCCTATGCGCTGATGGCGCTGCGCGACGCGGCTCGCGCGGTGATCACGGCCCTGGGGTCCACCCGGGACAAGTCGGTCCAGGACGAGGACGCGGTGCGCAGGCAGGCCATGGCCTCGGTCGAGTCGGTCCACGGCGTGGCCGAGCGGATCACCCAGGGGTCCGAGTACGACGTCGTCTGGTACGAACGCCACGATCGTTTCGGCGCCTCGGTGCGGGTCGCCCCGCTCTCCGTCTCCGGGCTGCTGCGGGAGAAGCTCTTCGCGGACCGGTCCGTGGTGCTCACCTCGGCCACCCTCAAGCTCGGGGGTGACTTCAACGGGGTGGGAGCCTCGCTGGGGCTGGCACCGGAGGGCACCGAGGGCGACGACATCCCGGTGTGGAAGGGCATCGACGTCGGCTCGCCCTTCGACTACCCCAGGCAGGGGATCCTCTATGTCGCCAAGCACCTCTCCCGGCCCGCGCGTGACGGCGACCGCGGCGACATGCTGGACGAGCTGACCGAGCTGATGCAGGCGGCGGGCGGCCGCACCCTCGGTCTGTTCTCCTCGATGCGGGCGGCTCAGCTCGCGGCGGAGGAGCTGCGCACCCGCATCCCCGAGTTCCCGATCCTGCTCCAGGGCGAGGACACCCTCGGAGAGCTGATCAAGAACTTCTCGGCCGATCCGAAGACCTGTCTCTTCGGCACGCTCTCGTTGTGGCAGGGGGTGGATGTGCCGGGTGCCAGCTGTCAGCTCGTGGTGATGGACAAGATCCCCTTCCCGCGTCCGGACGACCCGCTGATGAGCGCGCGGCAGAAGGCGGTCGAGGAAGCGGGCGGCAACGGCTTCATGGCCGTCGCGGCCACGCACGCGGCCCTTCTGATGGCCCAGGGCGCCGGCCGGCTGGTCCGGGCCACGGGCGACCGCGGCGTCGTCGCAGTCCTGGATCCGCGGCTGGCCACGGCGCGCTACGGCAGCTATCTGAAGGCGTCGATGCCCGACTTCTGGTACACCACGGACCGTAACCAGGTGCGCAAGTCGCTCGCGGCGATCGACGCGGCGTCCACGGCGGCGGGAGCCTGAGAGCCCCGCAAGGGGGGCAGGGCAGGAGACAGGAAGCCCCGCCCCCTCGGCGGGCAGGAGACACAGCAGCAGGCCCCGGGACCGGCGCAGTGGGTCCCGGGGCCCGGTCGGAGCCGGCGAGGTGGCGTCACACCCGCCGGAGTACCGCGACGACCTTGCCGAGGATGGTGGCCTCGTCGCCGGGGATCGGCTGGTATGCCGCGTTGTGCGGCAGCAGCCAGACATGGCCGTCCTCGCGCTTGAAGCGCTTGACCGTGGCTTCGCCGTCGAGCATCGCGGCGACGATGTCGCCGTTCTCGGCGACGGGCTGGCGGCGCACCGTGACCCAGTCGCCGTCACAGATCGCGGCCTCGATCATCGAGTCACCGACGACCTTCAGGACGAACAGCTCGCCGTCGCCGACCAGCTGCCGGGGCAGCGGGAAGACGTCCTCGACCGACTCCTCGGCGAGGATCGGACCGCCGGCGGCGATCCGTCCGACCAGGGGGACGTACGAGGCGGCCGGCTTGCCGGTGGTGTCGGTCGGCTGCGTGCTGGGCTGGTCGGAGCCGCGCACCTCGTACGCCCGAGGGCGGTGCGGGTCGCGACGGAGGAAGCCCTTGCGCTCCAGGGCCATCAGCTGGTGCGCCACCGAGGACGTGCTGGAGAGACCCACGGCCTGGCCGATCTCGCGCATCGACGGCGGGTACCCGCGCCGCTGGACCGAGTCCCGGATGACCTCGATGACCCTCCGCTGCCGGTCCGTGAGGCCGGAGCTGTCGGCCCTGATCCCTGGGGGGCGTCCGGGCAACGAGCGCGCGGGCCGGCCGGGCTCCCCGTCCCCGTTCATGACTGTGTCATTCATGGCATGCACCGGCTCGAATCGGCCCTGGGAGCGGTCCTGGGCTGTGATGGTGGCACTGTCTGCGGTGGTGGTCACGTCGTCGGCCCCTCTCGAATGGTCTCCCTGGCTGGCACAACGGTAGTGGCTTTCGAAAGGTTGCGCCAAACACACGTTCGAGTGAAAATTCGCAGATTGCCTTACGTGTTCGTGCAGGTGGGTGTATAGGCAGGCCCGGACCGCAGTGGAATGCGGTCATCACGGTAACCTTCCCCGCCGTACCGCAGGGCGGCGGGTCGCCTCTCCAGTGTGGCACCCGGGGACCCCGAAGCGGCGGCGCCGCGCTCTTCCCGTACTCTCGTCGTCGACCGCGGGCGCCCGCGTCGCGCGACACGCGCAACGCGCCGAAAATGCGCTTCGCCACCAGATCTAGTGGTTGCATGGCATCAGTCACCTAGAAGTTGTGGTCCCCGGTCGGTCGGGACCGTACGCATCGCCTATGCTGGTGGTCGCTTCGAAGGGGCCTTGACGGGCCCGGCGGAGCTATTCAGTCGTGCTGTGAGGGAGGGTCGGAACCATGCATTGCCCCTTCTGCAGGCACCCCGACAGCCGTGTCGTCGACAGTCGCACCACCGACGACGGCACGTCGATCCGCCGCCGCCGTCAGTGCCCCGACTGCTCCCGTCGTTTCACGACGGTGGAGACCGCCTCGCTGATGGTGATCAAGCGGTCGGGCGTGACGGAACCCTTCAGTCGTACCAAGGTCATCTCCGGCGTCCGCAAGGCATGCCAGGGACGGCCCGTGACCGAGGACGCCCTCGCCAAGCTCGGCCAGCGGGTCGAGGAGGCGGTGCGCGCCACCGGGAGCGCCGAGCTGACCACCCACGACGTGGGTCTGGCCATCCTCGGCCCGTTGCAGGAGCTCGACCTCGTCGCGTACCTGCGCTTCGCATCCGTTTACAAGGCTTTCGACAGCCTCGACGACTTCGAGGCCGCCATCGCGGAACTCCGCGGGCAGCGGCCTCCCGCAGTGGAGCGCGGGACCGGAGCGACCCCCGGGGTCCCCGTTCCCGCCACCGCCGCCGACTGACCGGCGGGCCGGACCGAGGGTCCGGCGAGACCGGTCGCCGAGCGGCCGAAAAGACGTGCCACGCGCGCCTGCGCGGTGCTCGTGGCAGCAGACAAGAAGACGGTGCCCCGGGACTATCTGGGCACTTCAGGGTGTTTTGCCCGTATATGGGAGGCGGCATGACAGAGACGGCGAGCGGTCCGGCAGCACGAGGTTCCCGCGCCAAGGGAGCCAAGGCGAGCAAGGGCCTGCGTATCGAGCGCATCCACACCACCCCCGGAGTGCATCCGTACGACGAGGTGGTCTGGGAGCGTCGTGACGTCGTCATGACCAACTGGCGCGACGGCTCGGTCAACTTCGAGCAGCGTGGCGTCGAGTTCCCCGACTTCTGGTCGGTGAACGCGGTCAACATCGTCACCAGCAAGTACTTCCGCGGGGCCGTCGGCACCCCGCAGCGCGAGACCGGTCTCAAGCAGCTCATCGACCGGATCGTGAAGACCTACCGGAAGGCCGGCGAGGAGTACGGCTACTTCGCCTCGCCCGCCGACGCCGAGATCTTCGAGCACGAGCTGGCCTACGCCCTCCTGCACCAGATCTTCAGCTTCAACTCGCCGGTCTGGTTCAACGTCGGCACGCCGCAGCCCCAGCAGGTCTCCGCCTGCTTCATCCTGTCCGTCGACGACTCCATGGAGTCGATCCTCGACTGGTACAAGGAAGAGGGCATGATCTTCAAGGGCGGCTCCGGCGCCGGCCTGAACCTCTCCCGTATCCGCTCCTCCAAGGAGCTGCTCTCCTCCGGCGGCAACGCCTCCGGACCGGTCTCCTTCATGCGCGGCGCCGACGCCTCCGCGGGAACGATCAAGTCGGGTGGCGCCACCCGCCGCGCGGCCAAGATGGTCATCCTCGACGTCGACCACCCCGACATCGAGGACTTCATCGAGACCAAGGTCAAGGAGGAGGAGAAGATCCGCGCCCTGCGTGACGCGGGCTTCGACATGGACCTGGGCGGCGACGACATCACGTCCGTCCAGTACCAGAACGCCAACAACTCCGTCCGCGTGAACGACACGTTCATGAAGGCGGTCGAGCAGGGTGGCAAGTTCGGCCTCACGTCCCGTATGACCGGCGAGGTCATCGAGGAGGTCGAGGCCAAGTCGCTGTTCCGCAAGATGGCCGAGGCCGCGTGGGCCTGCGCCGACCCGGGCATCCAGTACGACGACACGATCAACCGCTGGCACACCTGCCCGGAGTCCGGCCGTATCAACGGCTCGAACCCCTGCAGCGAGTACATGCACCTGGACAACACGTCCTGCAACCTCGCCTCGCTGAACCTGATGAAGTTCCTCAAGGACGACGGCAAGGGCAACCAGTCGTTCGAGTCCGAGCGCTTCGCCAAGGTCGTCGAGCTGGTCATCACCGCGATGGACATCTCCATCTGCTTCGCCGACTTCCCGACGCAGAAGATCGGTGAGAACACCCGCGCCTTCCGCCAGCTGGGCATCGGCTACGCCAACCTCGGCGCCCTGCTGATGGCCACCGGCCACGCGTACGACTCCGACGGCGGCCGCGCGCTGGCCGGCGCCATCACCTCGCTGATGACCGGTACGTCGTACAAGCGCTCCGCCGAGCTCGCCGCGGTCGTCGGCCCGTACGACGGCTACGCCCGCAACGCCGAGCCGCACCAGCGCGTCATGAAGCAGCACGCGGACGCCAACACCACGGCCGTCCGCATGGACGACCTCGACTCGCCGATCTGGGCCGCCGCCACGGAGGCCTGGCAGGACGTGATCCGTCTCGGCGCCAAGAACGGCTTCCGCAACGCCCAGGCCTCGGTCATCGCCCCGACCGGCACCATCGGTCTCGCGATGTCCTGCGACACCACCGGCCTTGAGCCCGACCTCGCCCTGGTCAAGTTCAAAAAGCTGGTCGGCGGCGGCTCGATGCAGATCGTCAACGGCACCGTCCCGCAGGCCCTGCGCCGCCTGGGCTACCAGGAGGAGCAGATCGAGGCGATCGTCGCCCACATCGCCGAGCACGGCAACGTGATCGACGCGCCCGGTCTGAAGACCGAGCACTACGAGGTCTTCGACTGCGCCATGGGCGAGCGTTCCATCTCCGCGATGGGCCACGTCCGCATGATGGCCGCCATCCAGCCGTGGATCTCCGGCGCCCTCTCCAAGACGGTGAACCTGCCGGAGACGGCCACCGTCGAGGACGTCGAGGAGGTCTACTTCGAGGCGTGGAAGATGGGCGTCAAGGCGCTCGCGATCTACCGCGACAACTGCAAGGTCGGCCAGCCGCTCTCCGCCAAGAAGAAGGAGGCGGAGAAGGTCGAGGTCACCGAGAAGGCCGAGGAGACGATCCGCGCGGCGGTCGAGAAGGTCGTCGAGTACCGTCCGGTCCGCAAGCGTCTGCCCAAGGGCCGCCCCGGGATCACCACCTCCTTCACGGTCGGTGGCGCCGAGGGGTACATGACCGCCAACTCCTACCCGGACGACGGTCTGGGCGAGGTCTTCCTGAAGATGTCCAAGCAGGGTTCGACGCTCGCGGGCATGATGGACGCCTTCTCCATCGCCGTCTCCGTCGGTCTGCAGTACGGCGTGCCCCTGGAGACGTACGTCTCCAAGTTCACCAACATGCGCTTCGAGCCGGCCGGTATGACGGACGACCCGGACGTGCGGATGGCGCAGTCGATCGTCGACTACATCTTCCGCCGCCTGGCGCTGGACTTCCTGCCCTTCGAGACGCGCTCCGCGCTCGGCATCCACTCGGCCGAGGAGCGTCAGCGCCACCTGGAGACGGGTTCCTACGAGCCCGCCGACGACGAGGTGGACGTCGAGGGCCTGGCCCAGTCCGCCCCTCGCCAGACGGAGACCCAGACGGAGCCCCTGAAGGCCGTCGCCCAGGCCCCGAAGACCGAGGTCCCCGCACCGAAGCAGGCGCACACCTCGGCGGAGCTCGTCGAGATGCAGCTGGGCATCAGCGCCGACGCGCCGCTGTGCTTCTCCTGCGGTACGAAGATGCAGCGAGCGGGCTCCTGCTACATCTGCGAGGGCTGCGGCTCGACCAGCGGTTGCAGCTGATCGCGCTCGCCCCTCGGGGGTGAAGATCGTGTGAGGGCGGTGGTGCCGGTTTCCCGGCGCCACCGCCCTCGGCGTTCGTGTCCGCCGTCCTGCCCGCGAGACTGTTCGCGTCCTGCCCGAGGCGGCAGGGTTCAGGAGTGCTGGGCGCCCATCAGTGTCGTGAAGGTCTGCGGGTCGCAGTCGAAGCCGCGCCGTGTCGCCCGGTAGGACCAGCCGCTGTCTCCGTCGCGGCTGAACTCGACGATCGTCGCCGCCGTGGCGTCGGCCAGAGTCGTGAAGTCGTGGGCCAGGAGTTCCGTGTAGCCCTCACGCACGCGTACGCCGGCGTGGTCGATGTCGCCGAACGTCCGGCGTCCGCCACCCTGCTGTATGGCCACACCCACCACCACGCGCGCGTAGTGCGGGGCGAGGCGGTCCAGCTCCAGGGTCATCGCCTCGTCGTAGCCGAAGCCCTGCCCCGTACGGCTGTCGCGGTTGAGGGTGATGGTGCCGTCGGGGGAGCGGCTCCCGAAGTGCACCAGATAGGCGGGCGATCCGTACGGATCGTCCGCCGTGTAGACCCCCGCGATCAGATCCAGGTCGTGCGCCGGGGCGCCCATCGGGCTGGGGTCCCACTTGAGCGTCACCTCGATCTTGCCGACCCCCTTGTTGAGACCGCTCACCATGTCCCCTTTCCGCGTACGCGTCGCCGTGCCGTGTCTGGTCAACTGCCCGTGGTAACGGGCGGTTTGCCCATGGTGTCACGCGGGCCCCTCGCCGGTGGTGGACACGGACGCGGCCGCGGTGATCGGAGACCGCACTTCTCCGTACTCCGACGGGGGCCATGTCCGGGCCCGTACGATGGCGCGGTGCTGGTCAAGTGGATTCGCTGCACCGTGGTGGACCGTCGGGGGTTCGAGCGGGGGCAGCGGAAATGGGCGGGGCTGCTGGGTGAGCCGGGATTCCGGGGACAGGGCGGAGGATGGAGCCGAGGGCGGCCCGATGTCGCCCATGTCTTCTCGTTCTGGGAGAGCCGCGCCTTCTACGACTCGTTCATGGCGCGGTCGCACGACCGGCTCGCGGCCACGCAGGCGGGCACGTTCAAGGATGCCCAGGTCAAGCTCTTCGACCACCGCTTCGACGTCAAGACGGGTTTCGAGCCGCGGTTCACGGACGCCGACGTGGCCCGGGTCGCCCACTGCCGCGTTCACGAGGACCGGGTCGAGCACTTCGCGCTGATGCAGGAGAAGGTCTGGAATCCGGCCATGGCCGGCTCTCCCGGCATGCTCCGCGGGGTGTTCGGCGAGGCGCCGGGGTGTGAGTTCCTCGTGCTGTCGATGTGGCGGTCCGCCGCGGAGCACGGGAAGTACCGGGTGGAACGCGTCGAACGGCTCGGTCTGCGCGCCCAGACGGAGGCCGATGTGGCGGCGCTGGCGGGGGACGTGGTGCAGCTCGAGCCGTCCTGGACGGTGTGACCGGCGTGCTGGGGTGTGACCGGCGCGGCGCGGTCAGTCGGCGGTCTCGGGCTTTGCCTCGCCGTTGCGGCGGTTGCCGCTGTTGCCGCCCTTGCCGCTGTCCGCGGTGAAGGCGCCTGCCCTGACCGCCGCGGACGTCGCTCGGGCCGCCTGATCCGCGACCGCCGTGTCGACCGGCTCGCGGGTGACGAAGAGGCGCAGGAAGAGGGGCGCGGAGACCGCGCGCACGACCGCGCCCGCGTCCGTGCCGGCGGGCGCCTCGCCGCGAGCCACGGCGCGGGTGACGACGATCTCGCAGCGACCGAAACGCTCGGCGTAGAAGGCCCGCAGGGCGCCGGCGGCCCGCTCGGACTGGAAGGCGGCGCCGACGAAGGCGGTCGGAGCCGCGGCCGCCACCGGGTCGGCGAAGGAGTCGGCCACCTCGCGGGCCAGCGCCCGGAGATCGCCGTCGAGGCTACCGGTGTCCGGCGGGGCCCAGCCGTCCTCGCCCGCGAGATCGAGGGCGTCCGCCACCAGCCCTTCGAGGCCGCCCCAACGGCGGTACAGCGTCGTCTTGTGCACACCGGAGTGCTCCGCCACGTACTCGACGGTGAGCGCCGGATAGCCGTGCTCCGCCAACCCCGTCAGCACGGCGTCGCGGACCGCGGCGCGCGTCCTCGCGGTGCGGCCCCCCGGGCGGCGGCTGCCGGGCGGGGGCGCCGGGTTCCCTTCGATCGAATCATTCAATTGCTACTCCCGTTGCGTTAGTGGGATCGAGTGTGCCACACTCGCCGTAACGCGACTGGAGTTGCATTTATCGAGTCGGTTGTTCCCTGTCCTGCTGTCCGAATCGCTGTTTCCGCTGTTGGAGGCGCCCTTGCCCACACAGATCTCTCTGCGCGACGTGACCGTGTCCCGAGGTGAGCGGCTGCTGTTCGACCAGGTCTCGCTCACCGTGCGCCCCGGAGAGCGGATCGGGGTCGTCGGGGAGAACGGCGCGGGCAAGTCCACGCTGCTGCGCATCCTCGCCGGGCTCGACGCACCCGACGAGGGTGAGGCCGTCACCATGACCCACGGCGGTACGGGTGTGGTCGCGCAGACTCCCCGACTGCCTGCCCACCACACCGTCGCCGACGCGATCGACGACGCTCTGACCGATCTTCGCGCCATGGAGGCGCGGCTCCGAAGGTTCGAAGCCGAGCTCGCCACGGCGGAAAGGAGTCTTCTCGACGAGTACGGCGACCTGCTCACCGCGTTCCAACTGCGGGGCGGGTACGAGGCGGACGCTCGTATCGACAAGGCGATGCACGGCCTCGGGCTCGCCGGGGTCGGACGGGAGCGGCGGCTCGGCAGCCTCTCGAGCGGCGAACAGGCCCGGCTCGGTATCGCCTGCGCGGTCGCCGCCGCGCCCGAGGTCCTCTTCCTGGACGAACCGACCAACCACCTCGACGCCCGGGCCCTCGACTGGCTGGAAGGAGCCCTCCTCGCCCACCACGGCACCGTCGTGGCCGTCTCCCACGACCGGGTCTTCCTGGAGCGTGTGGCCACCGCGGTCCTGGAGGTCGACGCCGACCGGCACACCGTCGTCCGGTACGGAGACGGGTACGCCGGATTCCGGGCCGAACGCGCGGCCGCACGGCGGCGCTGGGAGCAGGCGTACGAGGAGTGGCGCGAGGAGACGGAGCGGCTCGAGGTCTTCGCCGCGACCACCGCCCACGGGGTCGCCGTCGGCCGCGCCATGAAGGACAACAACAAGATGGCCTACGACCGCGCGGGCGGACGGGTCCAGGCATCCGTCGCGGGACGCGTGCGCAACGCGCAGGAGCGGCTGCGCCGGCTCCGGGCCGACCCCGTCGCCAGGCCTCCGAGGCCGCTCACCTTCGCCGCCCGGCCGGTCGCCGGAGGCGCCCGGGGAGACCTGGTCACCCTGACCGGTGTCCGCGTCGCGGACCGGCTGGCCGTCGACGACCTCACGGTCCGGGCGGGCGAGAAGCTGCTGATCCATGGTGACAACGGCGCGGGCAAGTCCACCCTGCTGCGCGTCGCCGCGGGTCTAGTCGAGCCGGACGCGGGGGAGGTCCGCCGCGCGGGGCGCATCGGGTTCCTGGCCCAGGAGATACCGGTCGACCGCCCCGCGGTGCCGCTGCTCGACGCCTTCGGACGGGGACTCGCCCTCGCCCAGGACGAACGGGAGGAGCTGCTCCTCTCGTTCGGGCTGTTCCGCCCGGCCGACCTCAGGGTCGCGGTCGGGAGCCTCTCGGCCGGCCAGCGTCGGCGCCTGGCCCTCGCCCGTCTTCTGGTCGGTCCCGCCGACCTCCTGCTGCTCGACGAGCCGGCCAACCACCTGGCACTCGGCCTCGTCGAGGAGCTGGAGGAGGCGTGGGAGCGGTGGCCCGGCGCGTTGGTCGTCGTCTCCCACGACCGGCAGCTGCGCCGCCGCTTCACCGGCCGGATACGCCGGATGGACTCCGGGCGTCTACGCGACTGAGCCTGTCCCGACCGGGCGATCTAGGGTCGTTGCATGGCACGACCGCGGCGCATCGTTCTCGTACGGCACGGAGAGTCCGAGGGCAATGCCGATGACACCGTGTACGAACGGGAGCCCGACCACGCGCTCAGGCTCACCGAGACCGGTCGGCGGCAGGCGGAGGCGACGGGGGCCCGGCTCCGGGAGCTCTTCGGAGAGGAACGGGTCAGCGTGTACGTCTCGCCGTACCGCCGTACGCACGAGACGTTCCAGGCGTTCCGGCTCGATCCCGGACGGGTCCGGGTGCGGGAGGAGCCGCGCCTGCGGGAACAGGACTGGGGGAACTGGCAGGACCGGGAGGACGTCCGGCTGCAGAAGGCGTACCGCGACGCGTACGGGCACTTCTTCTACCGCTTCGCGCAGGGCGAGTCGGGGGCCGATGTGTACGACAGGGTCGGCGCGTTCCTCGAAAGCCTCCACCGCAGCTTCGAGGCGCCGGACCATCCGCCGAACGTGCTGCTGGTCACGCACGGGCTGACCATGCGCCTGTTCTGCATGCGCTGGTTCCACTGGACGGTCGCCGACTTCGAGTCGCTGTCCAATCCGGGCAACGCCGAGACGAGGACGCTGCTGCTGGGGGAGGACGGCAGATACACCCTGGACCGCCCGTTCCAGCGCTGGCGTACGCCGGAGCCGTACGGCCACACCGGGATAGAGTGGCAGAGCGATGACCGCTGACTTCTCTCTCGACCGGCGCTTCGACCGCGCCCTGGCCAGCCTCCGTGGGCTGACCGTGGGAGACGCCCTGGGCTCCCAGTTCTTCGTCCCCGCCAACTATCCGCTGCTGAGACGACGCGAGGTGCCGGCCGGTCCCTGGCAGTGGACCGACGACACCGAGATGGCCTGCTCGGTCCTCACCGTGCTCGCCCGGCACGGCCGGATCGATCAGGACGCCCTCGCTCAGTCGTTCGCCGAGCACCACGGCGTCGACCGAGGCTACGGCGCCACGGTCGACCGGATGCTGCGGCTCGTCCGGGAGGGCGGCGACTGGCGGGAGCTGGCCTCGGCCCTCTTCAAGGGCCAGGGATCGTGGGGCAACGGAGCCGCCATGCGGATCGCCCCGCTCGGCGCCTGGTACGCCGACGACCCGGAACAGGCCACCCACCAGGCCGAGATCTCCGCGTACACCACGCACCAGCACCGGGAAGCCGTCGTCGGAGCCATGGCTGTGGCGGCCGCCGCGGCCCTCGCCGCCGATCCGGCCGGTCCGCCGACACCCACCGACCTGCTCGACGGAGTCATCGCCCTCGTACCGCGCAGCGCCGTCGGCGCCGGTCTGCGGCGGGCCCGGGACATGCTCGACTACGGCGACGCGGGCACGGTGGCGGCGGTGCTCGGCTGCGGGCGTCGCACCAGCGCCCACGACACGGTTCCGTTCGCGCTCTGGTCGGCCGCCCGAGCCCTGGGCGACTACGAGCAGGTGTTCTGGACGACGGCGCAGGCGGGCGGCGACGTCGACACCACCTGCGCGATCGCCGGTGGAGTGGCCGCCTCGACGGCGGCGGGCGCGCCGCCGGCCGCCTGGCTGGAGCAGACCGAGGAGCTGCCGGACTGGCTACCGGCCACGGTCCGCCCATGACGCGGAGCCCGACGCGACTCGCCGACGCGACTCGCCGACGCGACGCTCCGGCACGGCTCCCTCGTAAGCGCCGATCGTCCCGCTTGTCCGAAGTGGAGTGTCACGGTCCTGCCACAGCGCCGTCCGCTCCGGTTGGATCTCCCGGAGCGCGGTTAGAGTCGACCACTCCGAAAGCGCTGATCATGACAGAGCGCGCAGACGAGACACCCGGACCGCAGCCTTCCGCCAACCATGGCCTGCGCGGGCCGGGTCGGGAGGGGGTCCCGTGTCCGACACACCTGAACAACCATCGAAGAACAGAGAACCGGCCGAGCCGAAGTCGCCCGTCGGCGCATCGGCCGGAGGGCCGAGCGCACCCGCACCGTGGGCGCATCGGCCGCCGCCCGGGGCGCGCGCGTCGCAGCAGCGAGCCGTGGCCGGTGCGCCGGGCGGACCGAGGCCGCCGCATCAGCCGTGGGGGCCTCCGATGCCTCCGCGCGAGAGCCGGCTCACCCGGCTCCGTCCGGACCCACCGGCGAGGGTGACCGCCCCCACGCTCTGGGCGATCCTGGCCACCGCACTGCTCAGCGCCCTGCTGCTCGGTGACGGAATCGGCCTGAATCTGATCATCGTGGCCGTTCCGGCGATCCTCGCCGCCTCCTTCGCCGCCCGCCACGCCGGCCGCCGACTGCGGCCCTGGACCCTCGTGTGGGCCGTCGGAGGGCTGGCCCTCCTCGCCGTACCCGCGCTCCTCGACGCGGGATGGCCGACGTTCCTGGCCATCGTGTCCGCGCTGGTGCTCACCGCCTTCGCGCTGCACGGGGGGAGGGGCTGGCCCAGCATGCTGCTCGGGCCCGTCGGACTGATCGACTCCCTGGGCTCCGGCACCACCTGGGTGCTGCGGGGGCTGCGCGATCGCGCGGACGGTTCCCGTGGCCGCCTCGGACCGATCGTGCGCACGGTCGGCGTGGCCGTCCTGCTGCTCGTCGTCTTCGGCGCGCTGTTCGCCGGCGCCGACGCGGCCTTCGCCGATCTCCTCGGCTCACTGACGCCCGACGTCTCGCTCGCCCAGGCGCCCTGGCGGCTCTCGTTCCTGCTGCTCGGTCTGTTCGGAGCGATCTCCCTCGCCCGCACCGCCGCCGCGCCCCTGCGCTGGGACCGCGTGGTCGTCCGCCCCGGACGGGCGCGCGCCCGAATGGAGTGGGCGCTTCCGCTCGTCGTCCTGAACCTTCTCTTCGCCGCTTTCAACGCCGTCCAACTCGCCGTCCTCTTCGGCGGATACGACAAGGTGCTCAGCGAGACCGGGCTGACCTACTCCGAGTACGCCCGCCAGGGCTTCTGGCAGCTGCTCATGGCCACCCTGCTGACCCTCCTGGTGATCGGCCTCGCCCTGCGATGGGCGCCGCGCTCCGACACCCGCGACCGGACGCTCGTCCGCGCCGTGCTCGGCACCCTGTGCGTGCTGACGCTCGTCGTGGTCGCCTCCGCGCTGCGCAGGATGGACCTGTACATCGACGCCTACGGCCTCACCCGCCTGCGCCTGTCCGTCACCGCGATGGAGATCTGGCTGGGCGTGGTCATCCTGCTGATCATGGCCGCCGGAGTGTTCGGCGCCCGCCTGCTGCCTCGGGCGCTGGCCGTCAGCGCCGCCGCCGCGGTCCTCACCTTCGGCCTGGTGTCGCCCGACGCCCTGATCGCCGAGCGCAACGTCGAACGGTACGCCGAGCTGGGCAAGATCGATCTGCGCTATCTCGAAGGCCTCTCGGCCGACGCGGTGCCCGTGCTCGACCGGCTTCCCGAACCGCAGCGCTCCTGCGCGCTGCTGGACATCGACGCCCGGCTCCGTGCGGACGACGGCAGTTGGTACGCCACCAGTTGGTCGGAGAGGAGGGCCCGCGCGATCCTCGCGGACCGTCCCCTCACACGCTCGCCCGAGGCCTGCGGGCAGCCGAGCCGGGAAGAGGACTACGACCCGGACGGTGACGGCGATACGTACGGTGACGACATTCCGCACGGCGCCCCTTGATTCAGGTCCGGCGCCGTCGATCCCGTACGACTCTCCCTAGGCCGCCGGGCCCGCCGCCTCCGCCTTGCCGCTGAGTGCCTCCAGATCGCTCTTGCGTACCCTGATCACCGCCACGGCCGTGATCAGGGCGAGCAGCACCATGCCGACGGCGGCCGTGAAGGCCGTCGAGATGCCGGACGTGAGCACCTCGTGGCCCCAGGGGGCCGGGAGCTCCTTCGAGGCCGCGAACTCCGCCTTCTGGGCCCGGGTCGCGGTGGCGAGGAAGGAGGGGACCTGCTTCTCCGCCTCGTCGCGGCTCGCCGTACCGAACACCGTCACCAGAATGGACAGACCCAGCGAACCGCCCACCTGCTGCGTGGCGTTCAGCAGCCCGGAGGCCGCGCCGGCCTCGTGCTGCGCCACACCGGAGACGGCGGTCAGCGTGAGCGTCACGAAGTTCAGACCCATGCCGAACCCGAACAGCACCATCGGGCCCAGAACCCCGCCGACGTACGAGCTGTCCGGCGTGATGAAGGTCTGCCAGAGCAGGCCGACACCGGTGATCGCCGAGCCCGCCACCATGAACGGCTTCGGACCGAGGACCGGCAGCAGCCGCTGCGAGAGCCCCGCACCCGTGACGATCGCGACCGTCACCGGCAGGAAGGCGAGGCCGGACCGGATCGGGCTGTAGCCCAGGACGTTCTGTACGAACAGAACGATGAAGAAGAACATGCCGAACATGGCGGCGGCCAGGCTGAGCATGATGACGTACGTGCCCGAACGGTTGCGGTCGGCGAACATCCTGAGCGGCGTGATGGGCTCCCGGGCCCGCGACTCGACGACAGCGAACGCCACCAGCAGGATCACCGCCGCCACGAACGAACCGATGGTGACAGGGTCCCGCCACCCTTCCTCGGACGCGCGGATGAACCCGTACACCAGCGAGGCCATGCCGAGTGTCGACGAGAGAGCGCCCGCGACGTCGAATCGGCCGGGGTGACGCTCGGACTCGTTGATGTACCGAGGGGTCAGGAAGGCGATCAGCAGACCGATCGGCACGTTGACGAACAGCACCCAGCGCCAGTCGAGCCACTCGGTGAGCATGCCGCCGGCCAGCAGCCCGATCGCGCCGCCGCCGGCCGAGACGGCGGCGAAAACGCCGAACGCCCGGTTCCGCTCGGGGCCTTCGGGGAAGGTCGTCGTGATCAGCGCGAGCGAGGTGGGCGAGGCTATCGCCCCGCCGACGCCCTGCAGAGCGCGGGCGGCGAGCAGATGCCAGGGCTCCTGAGCGAACCCGCCGAGCAGTGAGGCGAAGGTGAAGAGCAGGATTCCGGCCAGAAAGACCCGTCGGCGACCCAGGATGTCGCCCGCCCTGCCGCCGAGCAGCAGCAGTCCGCCGAAGGTGAGCGTGTAGGCGCTGAGGACCCACGACAGATCGGTGGTGGAGAAGGAGAGCGCGTCCTGGATGTGCGGCAGCGCGATGTTCACGATGGTGGCGTCCAGCACGACCATCAACTGACAGGCGGCGATGACGGCGAGGGCGATTCCCGGTCGCCCTTGGCGCCGGGCCGCACCCGGCTTGGTCGGTGTGTCCACTGGAGATGTTGTCACTATGGATCCCCCACGGAAGATTAGTGAACGATGCCGTTCACTGTTTTCAACGGTAGTGAGTCCCCGTCAGTGAACGCAACCGTTCATCGACCGCTGCCGAACGCTCCGACACCCCCCAAGGGAGAGTCCCTGATGGTTACTTCGCGCTCCGCGGCCACCGCTCGGTCGCAGCGAGCGTCGTTGCGGCGCCGCGGTCCCGTACTGGAACGGGCCATTCTGGAAGCCGCGCTCGAACAGCTGAGCACGGTCGGCTGGAACGGTCTGACGATGGAGGGTGTCGCGTTCGGTGCGCAGACCGGCAAGGCCGCCGTGTACCGGCGCTGGCCGTCGAAGGAGGATCTGGTCGCCGACGCCCTTCAGGCCGGTCTGCCGACCCTCGGCGAGGCGCCGGACCTCGGAAGTGTCCGCGAGGACCTGTACGAACTGTGCCGACGGGTGCGGGCGGCGATGTACTCCAAGCCCGGCTCCGCCCTGCGGTCGGTGATTCACGAATGCGACGGTGAGATCGCCGAACGGCTCCACGGGCTGATCGTGACCGGGGTGATCGAACCGTCGACCCGCCTCTTCCGGGAGGTGGTGCAGCGGGGGATCGGGCGGGGGGATGTCCGTCCGGACGCCACCGGTGAGCTGCTCTTCGATGTCGTCCCGGCGTTGATGATGTACCGCTCGAAGATGTGCGCCAGCGAATGGACGGACTCCGAGATCGCCGCCATGATCGATCAGATCATGGTCCCGCTGCTGCGCCCCGGGCGCGGCTGAGCGGCGCGCGGTGGCCGGTTCGGACATCCGACGGGAATCCGGGTATCGCGGGCGGCATGGATCGGCGTAACCTGTCTGGCGCCATGCCGTACGAACCACCCACCCACAGCGTCGAGCGATCGCTCCGAGCCACCACCGGCGCCAAGATCATTGCCGGTGTCGACGAGGTCGGACGAGGGGCGTGGGCCGGTCCCGTCACGGTGTGCGCGGCCGTCACCGGGCTGCGCCGGCCCCCCGAGGGGCTCACCGACTCCAAGTTGATCACCCCCAAGCGCCGCACCGCCCTGGCGGCGGAGCTGGAGAAGTGGGTCACCGCCTACGCGCTCGGGCACGCCTCCCCGGAGGAGATAGACGACCTCGGCATGACCGCCGCGCTCCGGCTCGCCGCCGTCCGCGCCCTGGACGCGCTGCCCGTGCGTCCGGACGCGGTGATCCTCGACGGCAAGCACGACTATCTGGGCAGCCCCTGGAAGGTCCGTACGGTGATCAAGGGCGACCAGTCCTGTATCGCCGTGGCCGCAGCCTCGGTCATCGCCAAGGTCCGGCGCGACGCGATGATGGCCGAACTGGAGGCGGGCGCGGAGGAGTGCTCCGCCTACGGCTTCGGTGCCAACGCGGGCTACCCCTCGCCCGTCCACAAGGCGGCCCTCGAAGAGCGCGGCCCCACGCCGTACCACCGTCTGTCCTGGGCGTACCTCGACGCCATGCCCCGGTGGCAGCACCTCAAGAAATTCCGTATCTCCGCCGAGGCGGCCGCACTCGAAAGCGGGGGCCAACTCGGCTTCGACTTCTGAACTTCCGGCTCCTGAACCCCACGACTCTCCCGAGAGCCGCCTCAGCAGCCGGGGCGCACATCTGTGCCCACCCGCCGATGACTCGCGCACCGGCGTTTGATAGACATCCACTCATGCCTCTCATCCCCGAGGAGCCTCAGATTCACGAGAGTGCCCAGGGTCCCCGCGCCACCACGGCCGCCGGACACCCCGCGCCGACCCCCCGTCCCGTACCCGGCCCGCGCACCGCGGCCTCACCGCGTCCCGGCCGTCCCGGCCCCGGACCGGCCAGGCCCGGCCCGCCGGTGCAGCGCCCGCAACCCGTTGCCGCCCCCTCCCCGTCGCCCCGCCCGGAGAATCGTTCCGCGCAGCGGCCCGGCCCGCAGATCCAGGTGATTCCGGCCCAGGCCGACGGCGCTCTCGACGCCGCCGAGGAAGCGGTCGATCTTCTCCTGGAGACCGGCCGCGCACCGGGCGACATCCTCGTCCTCACCACCGGCGAGCAGCACCCCTGGGCGGCACACGAGCTGTCCTTCGGCGACGCCGCCTACTGGGCGCAGCAGGACGCCCGCGACGATGTCTTCTTCGCGGACGCCGCCGTCGTGGAGCGGGCCGCGTCCCGGCCCGTCGTGGTCGTGGCGGTCAACGGTGGCGCGGACGACGCCACCGCACGCTCCCTGCCCCTGGCGATGGGGCGCGCGACAGCGCTGCTCATCGTCTGCGGCGACCCACGTCGGGTCAACGCCGCGCTCGGCACCGGAGTCTGAGCCGGAACACGCGTCCACGGACCTGACCCGGCCGCCCTGCGGGGTGGCCGGGCCGTGGCACGCCGGAGGGCGCGCGTGGCTCAGCGGGCGGCCGTCCGCCGCAGTGGTTCGGCGGCTCCACTCGCCGTACGCGGCCGGAGCGTCTCCAGCTCGGACCCGACGTCTTCGAGCGCCGTCGGACGGGACTCGGAACCGGGCTGCCGGCCGCCCCTGCCCTCACCCAGCACCTGCCAGCCGCCCCGGGTCAGGGTGATGTACGCACCGCAGCGCAGACCGTGGAGCGTGCAGGCGTCCCGCAGCCCCCACATCCAGGCGCCGTCCTCCTCCGTCCAGCGCTCGTCACCGTCCCGGCAGTAGAGCAGGACGGCGGTCCGCACGGGAGACCTGCGCCGGAGGTCGTGCGGAACGACCCGGCGCAGATGCGCGAGGAGCGCGTTACGGAACTCCCAGCCGTCCGCCGGGACGGCGCGGCGCGTGAACGACGCGCTGGCGGCGAGCCGTTCCTCGTGGTCGAGGACGGCCACCACCGCGGTCGACGGCGTCGGCCGGTGCCGGGCGTGCAGTCCGCTGACCACCTCACGCGGATTACGGAGGAGCGGAATTCCGGCCGCCGCCCACTCGGCGGGTTCGAGCATCCGAGCGAGGCGGCTCGGGGACTCGGACGACGAGCTGATCGAGGTGGCTGCGGACGGAGCGAATCCGAAGGTCACGGTCCTCCCTTCGGATACGCGCCCGTTGGGCGGCAGGGGCGAGTGAGGGCGCGGCACAGCACAGTCCTTCCGGACCGCGTAGGGGCTGTGCGGGGCGGATTCCAATTCTTGCGGGCCCGTGCGCGGGCGGCAACGAGCAATTGAGAGCGCTGACTGGAATGAGCCGGTATGACACTCATATCCCTGCCCAGTCATCCGCTGTTCACTCCCCGTTTCACCCCTGGACGGCGAGTACCAGCGGGAACACCCCCTCCGCCCCCGCCCGTCGCAGCAGCCGCGCCGCCACCGCCAGCGTCCAGCCGCTGTCCGAGAGGTCGTCAACCAGCAGGACCGGCCCGGCCGTCGAGGCCAGCCGCTCGGCCAGCTCCGGCGGAACCATGAGCGCCTGATGGAGCCCGACGACCCGCTGAGCGCTGTTCGTTCGCGAGATCCGCAGATCCTCCGCCTCCGGCGCGTACGCGACCGAACCGAGCAGCGGCATCCGGCCGATCTCCGAGATCCGCTCCCCGAGCGAGCTCACGAGGTGCGGCCTGCTCCGCGAGGCGACCGTGACCACACCGACCGGCCGGGCCGGCGCGTCGGACGCTCCAGACGCCCAACCGCCCGGTCCCTTGGCCCAGTCGGCGAGCACCCGCACCACGGCCTGTACGACATCGTCCGGGACCGGGCCGTCCGGCGCATGCTCCGAGAGCATCGGACGCAGCCGGTTCCCCCACCCGATGTCCGAGAGCCGGCCCAGCGCCCGTCCGGGGAACGCCTGCTCACCCGCGGGAATGCGGCCCTTCAGGTCCACGCCGACCGCCGGGAGCCCCGTCGGCCACATCTTGCGCGGCTCGACGTCCACCCCCGGCCGACCCAGCTCGCCCTTGGCGGCGTCCAGCGCGGCCTCGGTCACCTTCGGATCGAACCGGGGTCCCGAGCAGTTGTCGCAGCGGCCGCACGGAGCCGCCTCCTCGTCGTCCAGCTGACGCCGCAGAAACTCCATCCGGCAGCTCGTCGTCGCCGCGTACTCGCGCATCGCCTGCTGCTCGGCCGACCGCTGACGGGCCACCCACGCGTACCGCTCGGCGTCGTAGACCCACGGCCGGCCGGTGCTGGTCCAGCCGCCCTTCACCCGCCGCACGGCACCGTCCACGTCCAACACCTTGAGCATCGTCTCCAGACGGGTCCGCCGCAGCTCCACCAACGGCTCCAGCGCGGGCAGCGACAGCGGGCGGTCCGCCCCCGCCAGCACGTCGAGCGTGCGACGCACCTGCTCCTCGGGCGGGAAGGCGACCGAGGCGAAGTACTGCCAGATCGCCTCGTCCTCCTTCCCCGGCAACAGCAGCACCTCCGCGTGCTCCACGCCGCGCCCCGCGCGACCCACCTGCTGGTAGTACGCGATGGGGGAGGACGGCGATCCGAGGTGCACCACGAAACCGAGGTCCGGCTTGTCGAAGCCCATACCCAGCGCGGAGGTCGCCACCAGCGCCTTGACCCGGTTGGCCTGGAGGTCCTCCTCCGCCTGCTGACGGTCGGCGTTCTCCGTACGACCCGTGTACGAGGAGACCGTGTGGCCGCACTGGCGGAGATAGGCCGTGACCTCCTCGGCGGCCGCGACCGTGAGGGTGTAGACGATCCCGGAGCCGGGAAGCTCGCCGAGGTGATCGGCCAGCCACGCCAGCCGGTGGGCCGCGTCGGGCAGCCGGACCACGCCGAGGCTGAGGCTCTCCCGGTCCAGCGGACCCCGCAGCACCAGCGCGTCCGTCCCCGCACCCGTCCCGAGCTGCTCGGCCACGTCCGCCGTCACTCGTGCGTTCGCCGTCGCCGTGGTGGCGAGCACCGGGACCCCGGCGGGCAGATCGGCCAGCATCGTGCGCAGACGGCGGTAGTCGGGGCGGAAGTCGTGCCCCCAGTCGGAGATGCAGTGCGCCTCGTCGACCACGAGCAGGCCCGTGGCGGCGGCGAGCCGGGGGAGCACCTCGTCGCGGAAGTCCGGATTGTTGAGCCGCTCGGGGCTGACGAGCAGCACGTCCACCTCGCCCGCGGCCACCTCCCGCTGAACCGTCTCCCACTCCTCGGCGTTCGACGAGTTGATCGTGCGGGCGCGGATACCGGCGCGGGCCGCCGCGTCGACCTGGTTGCGCATCAGAGCGAGCAGCGGGGAGACGATCACGGTCGGGCCGCCGCCGAGGGAGCGCAGCAGCGAGGTCGCGACGAAGTACACCGCCGACTTGCCCCAGCCGGTCCGCTGCACGACCAGCGCCCGCCGCTTCTCGGCGACGAGCGCCTCGATGGCACGCCACTGGTCCTCCCGCAGTCTGGCCGTACCCGTCGGATCGCCGACAAGACGGGCGAGTACGGCGTCGGCGGTGGCTCGGAGGGCCGCGCGGTCTTCGAGGCGGTCTGCGTTGGTCATGCCCCCATGCAACCCGATGGGTACGACAAACCGCGAACGAGCCGCGAGACCTGTGGACAACTCGGAGGGGACCGCCCCGTGAGTTATCCACAGGGGTTTCGCGGTCGGCGGTCGGCGCGGGACCGTCGTGACCATGAACACGAACCCACACGCATCCGACGGCCCCTCCGGAGCGCAGCAGATCACCCTGCGCAGCCCCGCCGAGCTTGCCGACGCCCTCCCGTTCATGCTCGGCTTCCACCCCACCGACTCGGTCGTCCTCGTCGGGCTCCACGGCGAGCGCGGACGGTTCGGCGGCCGGGTCAGGCTCGGCATCCCGAGCTCACCGGCCGAGTGGTCCTCGACGGCCGAGCACCTCGCGGAGTGCCTGGTCGACGGATGTACCCGCAACGGCGACCGCCCGGACGGCATCGTCGTCTTCCTCTGCCAGGATCCGGCGCCGGGAGAGACGGCCCGCCAGGTCAGCGAGCGGCTCAGCCCCTTCGCCCATCGGCTGCGTACCGCCTGCGGTGAGCTCGACATTCCGGTCTGCGAAGCCCTCTGCATCTCCGACGGCCTGTACTTCTCCTACTGCTGCCCCGACACCCGATGCTGTCCGCCCGACGGAACACCGCTCGCCCTGACCGGTACGTCGGTGATGGCGGCGGCCGCCGCCTACGCCGGAATCCAGGTGAGGGGAACCCTGCGGGACATGCAGGCACGGCTCAAGCCGCGTGAAGCGCCTGGTGACGCCCTTCGCGGCGACGGCCGGTCGCACGGCGACACGCCTTCCGGCACCGAGCCGCGGGGCGACGAGGAGCAGCGCAAGGCCCTGAACGCGGCGGCCGCGGAGATCACGCCCAAGCTCCTCGAAGACCGCTCGGGCCGAGGCAGGAAGGAGATCAGGAAGACCACGCTCGAACTGGCCCGCCGGCTCCTGCGCCGGTTCGGCGCACCGGCCGGGCCCGAAGCGGCGGACGCGACCTCCACCTCCTCCCAGGCAGGGGCGGACGACGGCCGGCCCGAACCGAAGCCCATGAGCCGGCCGTGGGCGGGGGGTACGGCGGAGCTCGACGCCGCCGACGACGCCCTGCTCACCCCGCGCGAAGCCGCCACACTGATCATCGGCCTCCAGGACCGGGAAACCAGGGACCAGGCCGCCGCATGGATGGAGGGCCGGGAAGGCGCCGCCGCCCTGCGCCTGTGGCGCGCTCTGGCCCGGCGCTGCGTCGCGCCCTACGGCGAGCACGCGGCCGCCCCGCTCACCCTCGCGGGCTGGACGGCCTGGTCCACCGGGGACGAGCCGTCCGCCCGTGTCGCTCTGGGCCTGGCGCTGGAGGCCGATCCCGAATACCTCTTCGCCCGGCTGCTGCACCAGGCGTGCAACGAGGGACTCGATCCCGAGTCGCTGCGCCGCTGCCTGCGCGCCGAACGCCGCGCCGAGGCCGAGCCCCCGCCGTCCGTCCCGGTGAACGGCAGGCCGCGCCCCCGAGTGCGCCGCCCCGGCGGCGCCCGACCGCGGGCCGCCAGGAAGGGACCACCGGCCGCGAGCGCCCGCCCCGGCCCGGTGCGGACCCGGCAGGCCCGGAGCGGCGCCGCCCCGCGCGGTGGGCGGCGCGGGACGAGGAGCCGGCGGTGACGCCCGTGACCACCTCGCCCGCAGCGGCGTTCAGCTCTGTGGCGGAGCCGTACGGCCCGTACCGCCGACGTTCCACCGGCTGTCCGGATCGCACAGAGAGCACAGCACACGACCCATGGCCCCCAGCCCCGCCCCGGCCACCGGACGCCCGCCCGGACTCACGTCCGCCGCCGGCCCCGCGCACCCGGGTACCCCACGACCGGGAGAGCTGCCGGCCGTGCACGACGCGCTCATCTGCGTCGCCCTGCCCGCCCTCGCCGTCTGCTCCCAGCACGGCCAGCTCACCGGCCACGGCCTCGACGGGGTCTATCTGGCCGGTCGACGGCTCCTCTCCCGCTGCGTCCTTCGGGTGGCGGGCCGCGAACCCGTCCCCCTCCAGGGCAGGTTGGCCGCCGCCGACCGGGCCGGATTCCTCGGTGTCCTGCGCACCCCCGGTGACACGGGGCCTGACCCCGGTGTCACCGTCGAGCGTTCGCGCGGCGCGGACGGCACCGAGCGGATCACCCTGCGCAGCTCCGCCGGACGACCGCTTCGACTCCCGGTGGAGATCGCTCTGGGGACGGATCTCGCGGATCTGGGAGCGGTGGCGGCCGGGCGCTGCGGACCCGAGCTCGCCGCGAGCGTTCACGGCACAGGATTGCGCTGGACGGCGGACGACGGGCGCTACGCCGCCGTCACGGCCGACCCGCCCCCGATGGACGCGCTGGCCGCGGCCGGTGTCCTCCGCTGGGACATCGAGTTGGCGGCCGGCGACGCCCGCACGATCGAGCTCCGCGTGCGCGGCGACCGGCCAGCCCGGCTCGCGGGCGCCCCAGGCCCGGGGCCTGGAGCCCGGATACAGGGCACCGGACGCTCCGGATGGCCAGGGGCAGGGGCGGCCGCCGGACGGCCGGAAGCCCCAAGGACGGCCGCGGGCCCGGCGGGCAGCCCCGCACCGGCCGTCGCGCGGCCGGGCGGGCAGGTCTTCGCCGACGCGCGGGCGGAAGGGGACGACCCGCGCGTGGGCGAGCTGCTGCGCACCGCCGTCGACGACCTCAGAGCGCTGCTGCAGCGCGATCCCGCCCAGCCCGCCGACGTCCACCTCGCGGCCGGAGTGCCCTGGCGCTGCGGACCCGTCAGCGTCGAGGCCCTCTGGGCCGCGCGCATGGCGCTGCCGCTCGGCACCCGACTGGCCGTCTCCACCCTGCGCGCCCTCGCCCGCACCCAACGCGGCGGGCAGGGGCCCGAAGCCGGAAAGATCCCCGGGCCCCTCCGGGACGCCGGTCCGCACCTGCCGCCCCGCTGTACCGGCATCGAGGCCACCCTCGCCTTCCCCGTCCTCCTCGCCGAGGCCAGACGCTGGGGCATGCCGGAGCAGGAGCTCGCCGAGCTGCTCCCCACCGCGGAACGGTGCCTGGGATGGCTGCGCGGCGCCGCGGACCCGAGCGGCTTCGTCCCGGACCCGGGCCCCGCCGGGCCGTGGCGGGCCGAGACCCAGGCCCACGCACACCGGGCGGCCGTCCTCGGCGCCGACCTCCTGGAGTCGTGCGGCCGTCCCGGCGCCGACATGTGGCGAGGGTGGGCGCACACCCTGCGCGGGCGTTTCCACGAGGAGTTCTGGTGGGACGACCTTTCGGGCGGCAGGCCCGCCGTGGCACGGGCGCCGGACGGCCGGCTGTGGAACCAGCTGGGCGGCTGGTCGGCGCACCTCCTGGACACCGGCCTCGCGGGCGGCGGCCGCCACGCCCCCGGCCTGCTGGACAAGGCGGAGACGGAACAGCTGGCCAGGCTGCTCGGCACACCCGCGCTGGACTCCGGCTGGGGCCTGCGTGGCCTCGGCGTCAAGGAACCGGGCCACAACCCCTTCGGGCACCGCGCCGGAGCCGTACGGGTGCACGAGACGGCCGTGGCCGTCGCCGGTCTCGCCGCGGCGGGATACGAGAAGGAGGCGGCGTCCCTGGTCCGCGGTCTTCTCGACGCGGCCGAGGCGTTCGGCTTCCGGTTGCCCGAGATGTACGCCGGGGGTCTGCGCACGGCCGGGGGCGCCCCGGTGCCGCACCCGGCGGCCTGCCGGCCCGCCGCGGTGGCGGCGGCGGCCGGGGTGCTGGTCCTGACCACTCTCGTCGGGATCAGACCGGACGCACCGGGCGGGACGGTCGCCCTGCAGCCGGTACGGACGGCCCCGCTGGGTGCCGTCCGGCTTTCGGGGCTCCTCGTCGCGGGTGAACCGTTCGCGGTACGGGTGAGCAGGCTCGGGCTCGGCATGGTGGAGGAGGCCGCCGAGGGCCTCCAGCTCGGAGGCTGAACGGATGCGGGTCGGGAACACGCCGAAAGCCCCGTGGGAGGGAGAAGAAGTCACCGTCGATGCGGCCGAGGGGCGTGTTTATCGTCAGGAAGACGACTATGATCGCGGCATGTCTCCCTACGACCCGTCGGCCTTTCCGCCCTTCGCCGTCACCGTCGATCTGGTCGTGCTCACGGTCCGGGGCCCTGCCCTGTGCGCCCTGGTCGTGCGACGGGGAGAACCGCCGTTCCAGGGCCGGTGGGCGCTGCCCGGCGGCTTCGTCCGGGCCGACGAGGACCTCTCCGCGGCCGCGGCGCGCGAACTGGTCGAGGAGACCGGGCTCTGCGCCCACGACCCCGCCGCTCCGCTGCCCGCGGCCGGTAACGGCGCCCATCTGGAACAGCTGGCGACCTATGGGGATCCCGAGCGAGACCCGCGGATGCGTGTGGTCAGCGTCGCCCATCTGGCGCTCGCCCCGGATCTGCCGGCGCCGCGCGCTGGTGGCGACGCCAACAGCGCCCGCTGGGCGCCCGTGGAGGAACTCCTCCGCCCGGACGCCGAGCGCGAGGACGAGCAGTCCGGCCCGCTCGCCTTCGACCACGCCAGAATCCTGGCCGACGGCGTGGAGCGCGCTCGGTCCAAGATCGAGTACTCCTCGCTGGCCACCGCTTTCTGCCCGCCCGAGTTCACGGTGGGCGAGCTCAGGAGGGTGTACGAGGCGGTGTGGGGCGTCGCTCTGGACCCGCGCAACTTCCACCGGAAGGTGACCGGCACCCCCGGCTTCCTGGTCCCCGCCGGTGGCACGACCACCCGTCAGGGCGGCCGCCCGGCGCAGCTGTTCAGGGCAGGCGGGGCGACGCTGCTCAATCCACCCATGCTGCGCCCCGAGGTCTGAACCGGCCCGACCTCCGTCGCCCAGGGGGCGGCCCGGGGCGACCCGAGGCCCCAACCCTGCGCCGAAAGTCTGAAATGTAGCGTTATCTTGCTTCGATAGCCGCCCTGCCGCGGAGCGGTGTCACCTACCGCGAGAGAAGCGATGCTCCAGGCCATCGGACTCACCAGCAGCCCCCGCCGCGACCTTTCGCCCGCCGTGGACGATCTCACCTTCGACGCCAGGCCGGGTGGTGTGACCGCCCTGCTCGGCCCTGCCGGATCCGGAAAGACCACCGCCCTGCGGCTGATGCTCGAACTCGAGCCCGGTCGCGGCGTGACGTACTTCCGGGGCCGGCCCCTGCACCGCATCGCCCATCCCCCCGGCGAGGTCGGTGTCCTGCTCGGCGACGTCGCCGGACATCCCTCGCGCACCCTGCGCAGTCAGCTCCGGATGGTCTGCGCGGCCGTCGGCGTCCCGGGCGGCAGGGCGGACGAGATGTTCGACCTCGTCGGCCTCACCGGCCTCCAGGACCAGCGCGTCGGCACGCTCTCGCGGGGCATGGACCGCCGACTGGGGCTCGCCTGTGCTCTGTTGGGGGATCCGCACACCCTGCTGCTCGACGAGCCCGTGGCCGGTCTCTCGGCGCGCGAGGGTGCCTGGCTGCACGAACTGCTGCGCGCCCACGCGGAGGCCGGCGGAACCGTTCTGTTCACGACGGCGGATCCCAAGGAGGCGGCCCGCCACGCCGACCGGGTCGTCACCGTGAAGTCCGGCCGCCTCGTCGCCGATCAGGACGCGACGGAATTCGCCCGCACCCGGCTCCGGCCCCGTGTGGCCGTACGTACCCCGCACGCCGCACGGCTCGCCGCCGCCGTCACGCAGGAGGCCCGTGCCGCCCGCCGCTCCGTCGAAGTGGTCACCGAGAACGGCAACCGACTCTCCGTCTACGGAAGCGACTGCGCCGCGATCGGCGAGACCGCCTTCCGTCACGGTGTGCTGATCCATCGACTCGCCGACGAGGTGGGCGACACGGACTGCGTCGGCTCCTCCGCATCCGCTCCTCCCGCCACCGGCCCCGCCGCCCCCCGGGCCGGTGCGGAGGCCCGGGCGAAGGTCGACGGAGGCGGAAGCGGCCAGGAGTCCGAGCCCCTGGCGCCCCGTCGCCCGGCCCGCGCGCCGCTGCGCCCCCTGCGGTACGAGATCCGCCGCCTTCTCGGCGTACCGAGCACTCCGCTCGTCGTGGCCGCGACCCTCGTCGCCTCCGTCCTCATCTCGGTGCTGCTCGCCCGCAGCGGCCGCACCCCTGTGGCCACGGTGCTCGCCGGCTGGCCGGGGCTGTCACCGCTGCCTCCGGCCGCGCTCGGGGCGGGGCTGCTCGGGGCCTTCTCCTTCGGGGACGAGTACCGCTACCCCGCCCTCACCACCGGCCGCGGCGCCGTGCCGCGGCGTCTCGGACTGCTGCTCGCCAAGCTCACCGTCGCGGCCGCCGTCGCCGTGTTCCTCGCCGTCGCCGTCGTGGTGGCCGATCTGGAGGCCGTCCGCCTCGTCTACGGCGGTGACTTGATCCCCGTGCCGGAGAACTGGCCGAGCCTGTGCGCCAGTTGGCTGGGGCTGATCGTCGGCTGCGCCTGGGCGGGGGTGCTCGGGGCCGGGGTGTTCCGGGTCGCCGCGGCCGGAGTGGCCGCGGTGCTCGCCGTGCCGATCGCGCTCGTCCCCGTGCTGCACCTGGTGCTCGCCGGCCCGTCGGGCCGCTCGATCGCCGGACTCCCCGCCCGCCTCCGGCGATCGGTCAGCCTGGAGTGGCCGGTCGAGGCCGACCGCTGGCTGATGGGCATGGTTCGGGTGCTCGCCCAGCCCGTGGGGGTGGCGCTGTCGCTTGCGTTGACCGGCCTGCTCTGCGCCTATCTGTTCACCGGGTTTCGCCGAAAGGCGCGTTGGTGATCAGTTGTGGACCGACATCGTGCGGTTCACCGATAACTTCCTTAAAAATGCCGGGGTATGTCCGATTAATCGTCAATTGTGTAGGGGGTGACGATCACCCTTTCGTGTGCTTTTCACCAAAGACCTCAAGGGTCCACGGAGCCACGCCGACAAAGGATGCGTGAGTACCCTTGCGCACACCATGATGACCGCCGCCCGCTCCGTCGACTCCGGCCTCGGCGCCCCGGGCGACCTCGACCGTTACCCGTACGCGGAGGCGCCCGTCGCCGATCGCGTCGGCCCGCCCTCCTGGGAAGGGGTGGAGACGGACCTCGGCCGGGTCGGCCGCCGCAGCGCGGGCAGCCGCGGCCGCGGACTGCACGGCCAACTCGTCCAGCAGCTGGGACAGATGATCGTCTCCGGCGACCTCGGCGCCGACCGGCCACTCGTCCCGGAGGAGATCGGGCAGCGCTTCGAGGTCTCCCGCACCGTCGTGCGCGAGTCGCTGCGCGTGCTGGAGGCGAAGGGCCTGGTCAGCGCCCGCCCCAACGTCGGCACCAGGGTCCGCCCGGTCAGCGACTGGAACCTGCTGGACCCCGACATCATCGAGTGGCGCGCCTTCGGCCCCCAGCGTGACGACCAGCGCCGCGAGCTGAACGAGCTGCGCTGGACCATCGAGCCACTGGCCGCCCGGCTCGCCGCCGGGCACGGCCGGGAGGACGTGCAGCAGCGGCTCGCCGACATGGTCGAGATCATGAGCCACGCCTACGCCCAGGGCGACGGGATCACCTTCTCCCGGGCCGACACCGAGTTCCACTCCCTGCTCATCCAGCTCGCGGGCAACCGCATGCTGGAGCACCTCTCCGGCATCGTCGGCGCGGCGCTCCAGGTCTCCGGCGGACCTGTCACCGCCTGTGACCGGCCCGGTGAGAGCTGCCTCGCGCACCACGCCCGGATCGTCGACGCCGTCGGCGCCGGTGACGCCCACGGCGCCGAGACGGCCATGCGGCAGCTGCTCACCGTCCACCCCGAGATGGAGCGCGTGGTGCCGGCTCCGCGCGAGCACTGACGCGCGGACGTGGCCGGAAGTGCGGAGCCGTACACATCGCGTGTCGCCGGACCCCGCGCGGAACCCGGGGATCATGGCGGATCCCCGGGGCCGCGGCGGTGTCGGCGGCACGAATGGGCTACTAACCACCGTTCTGGCCGATTCGTCACACATGGGGTGTGACTCGGGCCACGCGGATTGGGCGTAACACTCCTCGGAGCCGTGCGATGACCTAAGAGGTGACAGCCGAGGAAGGAATACAGCCGCCGCGTGAGGCGCTGTGCAGTTCCCCGGTCCAGCCCGCGCCGTCGGCACATTCCCCGTCGACGGTCGTCGGCTCCGACCCGATCATGGGCGGGGCCGGAAGCCGTTTCCATCGTTCCGAGAGGTTGTTCGTGTCGGCCAGCACATCCCGTACGCTCCCGCCGGAGATCGCCGAGTCCGAGTCTGTGATGGCGCTCATCGAGCGGGGAAAGGCTGATGGGCAGATCGCCGGCGATGACGTGCGTCGGGCCTTCGAGGCTGACCAGATTCCGCCAACCCAGTGGAAGAATGTTCTGCGCAGCCTCAACCAGATCCTCGAGGAAGAGGGTGTGACGCTGATGGTCAGTGCAGCGGAGTCGCCGAAGCGCGCCCGCAAGAGCGTCGCAGCGAAGAGCCCGGCCAAGCGCACCGCCACCAAGACCGTCACCGCCAAGACGACCGTGACGAAGCCCGCCACGGCCGCCGCGGCGGCCCCGGCGGCAGAGAGCGCGGACCCGGCCGACGAGGCCGGAACGCCGGCCAAGAAGGCGGCCGCGAAGAAGACCGCCGTGAAGAAGACGGCGGCCAAGAAGACCGTCGCCAAGAAGACGGCGGCCAAGAAGACCACCGCCAAGAAGGACGCCGACGAGGTCATCGAGGGCGAGGAGCTCCTCGAGGACGTCGCACCCGGCAAGGGTGAGGACGAAGAGGCCGAGGGCGAGAACAAGGGCTTCGTCCTGTCCGACGAGGACGAGGACGACGCTCCGGCGCAGCAGGTCGCCGTCGCGGGTGCCACCGCCGACCCGGTCAAGGACTACCTCAAGCAGATCGGCAAGGTCCCGCTGCTCAACGCCGAGCAGGAGGTCGAGCTCGCCAAGCGCATCGAGGCAGGTCTGTTCGCCGAGGACAAGCTGGCCAACTCCGACAAGCTGGCGCCCAAGCTCAAGCGCGAGCTGGAGATCATCGCCGAGGACGGCCGCCGCGCCAAGAACCACCTCCTGGAGGCCAACCTCCGCCTGGTGGTCTCGCTGGCCAAGCGGTACACCGGCCGCGGCATGCTCTTCCTGGACCTGATCCAGGAAGGCAACCTGGGCCTGATCCGCGCCGTCGAGAAGTTCGACTACACCAAGGGCTACAAGTTCTCCACGTACGCCACCTGGTGGATCCGGCAGGCGATCACCCGCGCCATGGCCGACCAGGCCCGCACCATCCGTATCCCGGTGCACATGGTCGAGGTCATCAACAAGCTCGCGCGTGTGCAGCGCCAGATGCTCCAGGACCTGGGCCGCGAGCCCACCCCGGAGGAGCTGGCCAAGGAGCTCGACATGACCCCGGAGAAGGTCATCGAGGTCCAGAAGTACGGCCGTGAGCCGATCTCCCTCCACACCCCGCTGGGTGAGGACGGCGACAGCGAGTTCGGCGACCTGATCGAGGACTCCGAGGCGGTCGTCCCGGCCGACGCGGTCAGCTTCACGCTCCTCCAGGAGCAGTTGCACTCCGTCCTCGACACGCTCTCCGAGCGTGAGGCCGGTGTGGTCTCCATGCGCTTCGGTCTCACCGACGGCCAGCCGAAGACGCTGGACGAGATCGGCAAGGTCTACGGCGTGACGCGTGAGCGGATCCGCCAGATCGAGTCCAAGACGATGTCGAAGCTGCGCCACCCGTCGCGTTCGCAGGTCCTGCGCGACTACCTCGACTAGTCGGCGCCTGCCGTCATCGCCTCGCACGCGCGAGGCGTGGCGGCGTGCCGCCGAGCGTACGAAGGGTCCGGTTCCCGAGAAGGGGCCGGGCCCTTCGGCGCGTTCGAGGGTGCGAGGGCGGCACGGGTGCACGACTCTGGGTGAACGGACATCACCGGAGAGTCAGGAGGCTCTATGCGTCGCCCCATCGCCCTCGCAGCGGCCGCTGCCCTGGGCCTGTTCCCGGCCGGGGCAGGGCCGCTCGCCCTCGCCACGCCGGCGGCGGCCGACAGCGTCGTCGTCGGCGGGCAACCCGTACGGATCGCGGACGCGCCATGGGTCGTGGCGCTCTCCAGCCGTGACCGGTTCGGGGGTACGCGCGCGGGACAGTTCTGCGGGGGAGTCGTGGTGGGTCCCACGAAGGTGCTCACGGCGGCCCACTGCGTCGGCAGGGACCTCCTGGGCGCCGAGCCGGAGGAGATCGGCGACCTCAAGGTGATCGCCGGCCGCAGCGCGCTGCGAGGCCGGGGCGGACAGGAGATCCGGATCTCCCGGACCTGGGTCGACCCCGGCTACAACCCCTCGACCAACGCCGGTGACCTCGCCGTGCTGACACTGGCGACCGCGCTGCCGGCGTCGTACGTGATCGCGACGGCCCGCCCGGGCGACAGGGCCGAGGCCCCGGGGACACCGGCGGAGGTGTACGGCTGGGGCGACGTCAGCGGCAACGGCACCTATGCCTCCGCCCTGCGCTCGGCGCCCGTCGAGGTGCTGCCGGACGAGGCCTGCGAGCGGGCCTATCCCCGCGGGGCGTCCGGCGCCGCCTACCGAGCGGATCTCATGCTCTGCGCGGGCGATCCGCGCGGCGGGAAGGATGCCTGCCAGGGCGACAGCGGTGGACCGCTCGTCGCCGACGGGCGGCTCATCGGCCTGGTGTCGTGGGGCAGCGGCTGCGCGCAGGCGGATTACCCCGGTGTGTACACCCGGGTCTCGGCGGTGCTGCCCAACCGCTTCTGAGCGGCCGTGTCGATCCGTACGGGAACGGTCGCCGAGCGTGCCCGTACGGTCGACGGGCGCCGAGCGTCCCGTTGCGGCCCCGGGGGCCCGAGCCTGAGGCCGGCGGCAGATGAGAACGGGCGGCCACCCCCCTTGTTCGCGGGGGTGGCCGCCCGTCGTCCGGTCAGCGACCGGCCCTTGGCTCGTCGGGGATGCGAGGTGTCAGTGGTCCTCGTCTACTGCCTTGGCCGGCACGTCGGTGAGCCGGTCCGTCTCATCCTGTATTTCCGCGGCGATCTTCTTGAGTTCCGGCTCGAACTTACGCCCGTGGTGCGCGCAGAAGAGCAAGTCACCGCCGCTGACCAGGACGACACGCAGGTACGCCTGGGCGCCACAGCGGTCGCAGCGGTCAGCGGCCGTCAGGGGGCTCGCGGGGGTCAGAACAGTAGTCACGTCGCCTCTTCTCTAGCTCGACGAGCTGTCGTACCAGGGTCAACATCCAACCAGGCCGAAAACGTTCCCGCTCGTGCCTTTTCCTTGAAACTTTTTCCCAAGGTGGCTGTCTGCTGCCGGTTGGCGGCGAATGAGCCGTATTGCGTCGCTCTACGGATTTCGCGTTGCTTGGGTCGGTTCGTCCTCCCGGCTGGCTTGCCGGTTGTTCATGAGGACGTGCCCGGAGCCTAAATGGTTCATGCCTGGAAGGGAACGTGATGTTCACGTCACCCCATCGAGGGATCGAACACCCATGCGACTCTGGACTAGCATGAGGAATCCGGAGGGTGGCGTGACAACCGCTCTACCAGGCATCGGTACCCTCTGACCGGTGACCGAAGCCGGGCCTTACCCCACCGGGCCAGTTTTCAAATTCAGCGAGGAGCGAACCGCGTGACCGCCGAAACGTCCGTGCCGTCCAGTGCGCTGCTGACCGCAGACCGTGACGGTTCCAACTACACCGCGCGGCACCTGCTCGTACTCGAAGGGCTCGAAGCGGTTCGCAAGCGCCCCGGTATGTACATCGGGTCCACCGACAGCCGCGGCCTGATGCACTGCCTCTGGGAGATCATCGACAACTCCGTCGACGAGGCCCTCGGCGGATACTGCGACCACATCGACGTCGTCCTCCACGACGACGGCTCCGTCGAGGTGCGCGACAACGGCCGGGGCATCCCGGTCGACGTCGAGCCCAAGACCGGACTGTCCGGTGTCGAGGTCGTCATGACCAAGCTCCACGCCGGCGGAAAGTTCGGCGGTGGCTCGTACGCGGCCTCCGGCGGTCTCCACGGCGTCGGCGCGTCCGTGGTGAACGCCCTGTCGGCCCGGCTCGACGTCGAGGTCGACCGGAACGGCGCCACGCACTCGATCAGCTTCCGCCGGGGCGTCCCCGGGATCTTCACCGAGCAGGGGCCCGACAGCCCCTTCGACCCGGCCAACGGACTGCTCAAGGGCAAGCGTGTGCCCAAGACCCGCACCGGCACGCGGGTGCGGTACTGGGCCGACCGCCAGATCTTCCTCAAGGACGCCAAGCTCTCCCTGGACCACCTCCACCAGCGCGCCCGCCAGACGGCCTTCCTCGTACCCGGTCTGACCATCGTCGTCCGCGACGAGCGGGACCTGGAGGGGATCGGCAAGAGCGAGGAGACCTTCCGCTTCGACGGCGGCATCAGCGAGTTCTGCGAGTTCCTCGCCCAGGACAAGGCCGTCTGCGACGTGCAGCGGCTGAGCGGCCAGGGCACCTTCAAGGAGACCGTCCCGGTCCTGGACGACCTCGGGCACATGACCCCCACCGAGGTCACCCGAGAGCTGGGCGTCGACGTGGCCCTGCGCTGGGGCACCGGCTACGACACCACGGTCAGGTCCTTCGTCAACATCATCGCCACTCCCAAGGGCGGCACCCACGTCGCCGGCTTCGAGCAGGCCATCACCAAGACGGTCAACGAGGTGCTGCGCTCCACCAAGATGCTGCGCGTCGCCGAGGACGACATCGTCAAGGACGACGCCCTGGAGGGGCTCACGGCCGTCGTCACGGTCCGCCTCGCGGAGCCGCAGTTCGAGGGCCAGACCAAGGAGGTGCTCGGCACCTCCGCAGCCCGCCGGATCGTCGCCAACGTGGTCGCGAAGGAGCTGAAGGCCTTCCTGACGTCCACCAAGCGCGACGCCAAGGCCCAGGCCCGGGCGGTCCTGGAGAAGGCCGTGGCGGCCGCCAGGACCCGTATCGCGGCCCGCCAGCACAAGGAGGCGCAGCGCAGGAAGACCGCGCTGGAGACCTCCTCGCTGCCGGCCAAGCTCGCCGACTGCCGCAGCGACGACGTCGAGCGCAGCGAGCTCTTCATCGTCGAGGGCGACTCCGCGCTCGGCACCGCCAAGCTCGCCCGCAACAGCGAGTTCCAGGCACTGCTGCCGATCCGCGGCAAGATCCTCAACGTTCAGAAGTCCTCCGTCTCGGACATGCTCAAGAACGCCGAGTGCGGCGCGATCATCCAGGTCATAGGAGCCGGCTCGGGCCGCACCTTCGACATCGACGCGGCCCGCTACGGCAAGATCGTGCTCCTCGTCGACGCCGACGTCGACGGCGCGCACATCCGGTGCCTGCTGCTGACGCTCTTCCAGCGCTACATGCGGCCGATGGTCGAGGCCGGACGCGTCTTCGCCGCCGTGCCGCCGCTGCACCGCATCGAACTGGTCCAGCCCAAGAAGGGCCAGGACAAGTACGTCTACACGTACTCGGACAACGAGCTGCGCGAGACCCTGCTGGAGTACCAGCGCAAGGGCATCCGCTACAAGGACGCCATCCAGCGCTACAAGGGCCTCGGCGAGATGGACGCCGACCAGCTGGCGGAGACCACGATGGACCCCCGCCACCGCACCCTGCGCCGGATCAACATCGGCGACCTGGACTCCTCCGAGCAGGTCTTCGACCTGCTCATGGGCAACGACGTGGCTCCCCGCAAGGAGTTCATCACCAGCTCGGCGGCGACCCTGGACCGCTCGCGCATCGACGCCTGACCTGCCGCTCCCGGGCCGCCTTCCTCGCACGAGGGTGGCGGCCCGGGCGGCTGCTCCGGCAGTCCGACCGGTGATTCCATCACCTGATGGGGTGAAGTGGGGGAGGAGAAGAGTCCTGGATCTTCCCGCTCTGTCCATCCTTGTGCACGCGGCCGAAACGGTTCGCTGACAAGGAGAGTTCACCGGTGGAGAAGCAGGAAGGACCGGTCGCCCCCGCGGGGCGGTCCGGCGGTCCGGCGGTCCGGATCGACGACCCCTGGTACGACGACCTGGCCTCCGGCTGGGGCGAGCCCGCCGACACGGACGCATCCGTCGGCGAGGACGCGCACACGGCCGCGGAGGCGGCCGGGGCCGTACCGCCGCAGCGGCCGGCGCACAGCGCGGCGGACATCTATCTGCAGGTCCAGCGCAGTCCGGCGTTCCAGGAAGTACGCGGCAGCTACCGCCGGTTCGTGATCCCGGCCGCCCTCGCCTTCCTCCTCTGGTACCTCGCCTATGTCGTGGCGGCGACCGTCGCGCCCGGACTGATGGCCAGACCCGTCGTCGGAGCGGTCAACGTGGCGATGGTCGCGGGACTCGGCCAGTTCCTCAGCACCTTCCTGCTGACCTGGGCCTACGCCCGGCACGCCCGGTTGCGCAGGGACCGGGCGGCGCTGGAACTGCGGTGGGACACCCAGGAGATGACGCGGGGGGTCCAGCGGTGACCGGCGACCACCAGACCCTCGCACTGCTGCTGTTCAGCGCCTTCATCGCGGTGACCTTGGCGATCACCACCTGGGTGAGCCGCAACCGGCACGGCTCGGCCGAGGAGTTCTACGCCGGCGGCCGGCTGTTCTCCCCCATGGAGAACGGTTTCGCCATCGCCGGTGACTACATGTCCGCCGCCTCCTTCCTCGGCATCTCCGGTCTCATCGCCCTCTTCGGCTACGACGGCATGCTGTACTCCGTCGGCTTCCTGGTCGCCTGGCTGGTCGTCCTGCTCCTGGTCGCCGAACTGGTCCGCAACTGCGGCCGGTTCACCCTCGCCGACGTCGTCGCCGCCCGGATGACCGAACGCCCGGTCCGGATCGCCGCCGGAACCTCCTCCGTCACCGTCTCCGTGCTCTATCTGGTGGCCCAGATGGTCGGGGCGGGCAGCCTCGTCGCCCTGCTCCTCGGCGGTACGAGCGAAGCCGCCCGCTCCTGGACGGTGATCGGCGTCGGCGCCCTGATGGTGATCTACGTATCCCTGGGGGGCATGCGCGCCACCACCTGGATCCAGATCGTCAAGGCCGTCCTGCTCATGGCCGGCACGATCACCCTCACCGTGCTCGTCCTCCTCCGCTTCCACGGGAACTTCGACCAGCTCCTCACCACCGCCGCCGAACGCAGCGGCCACGGCCGGGACTTCCTCGCGCCGGGGCTGCGCTACGGCGGGGACTGGACCGCCCGCCTGGACTTCATCAGCCTCGGCATCGCCCTCGTCCTCGGCACCGCGGGCCTGCCCCACATCCTGTCCCGCTTCTACACCGTGCCCACCGCCCGGGCCGCCCGCCGCTCCGTCGTCTGGGCCATCGGTCTGATCGGCAGCTTCTACCTGATGACGATCGTCCTCGGCTTCGGAGCGGCCGCCATCGTCGGCCCCGACGACGTCCGCGCCTCCAACGCCGCGGGCAACACCGCCGTACCGCTGCTCGCGCTCGACCTCGGCGGCGGAGCGGGCTCCACGGGAGGCACCGTCCTGTTCGCGATCGTCGCCGCCGTCGCCTTCGCGACGATCCTGGCCGTCGTCGCCGGGATCACGCTCGCCTCCTCCGCCTCCGTCGCCCACGACCTGTACGCCTCGCTGCGCCGTCGCAACGGGCGGAAGTACAGCGAGGTGACCGTGGCACGGTTCGCCGCCGCCGGGATCGGTGCGGCGGCGATCGGGCTGGGGCTGCTGGCCCGCGACCTGAACGTGGCGTTCCTGGTCGGGCTCGCCTTCGCCGTCGCCGCCTCCGCCAACCTCCCGGTGCTCCTCTACTCGCTGTTCTGGCGGAACTTCACCACCAGGGGCGCCGTCTGGTCGGTGTACGGGGGACTCGTGCCCGCGGTCCTGCTCGTCGTCCTCTCCCCGGTCGTCTCCGGCAGCCCGAACGCGCTCTTCCCGGGCGTCGACTTCCATCTCTTCCCGCTGCAGAACCCGGGAGTGGTCTCCATCCCGCTGGGCTTCCTGGCCGGCTGGATCGGAACCGTCACCTCCCACGAGCCGCCGGACCCGGCGAAGCACGCCGAGACGGAGGTCCGGGCGCTGACCGGCGCCGGGGCGGTGTGACGTGGGAGTCAGAGCGGTGTGACGTGCGCTCCGGGGCGGTGCGACGTGGGCACCGGAGCGGTGTGACGTGAGGCTCAGCCCGCCGAGCCGGCCCACACGTACCGGTGCTCGGGGCGGCCGGTCTCGCCGTACCGCAGGGAGAGCCGCACCCGGCCGGTCCGCTCCAGCAGCTTGAGATACCGCTGGGCGGTCTGCCGACTCACCCCGGCCCGCTCGGCGATCTCCTGCGTCGACAGAGCACCGTCGGCGGCGAGCAGCACCTGGCGCACCAGCTCGGCGGTGGTGGGGGAGTGCCCCTTGGGCAGGACGGGATCCGCCCCACCGACCGACAGCGCGCCGAAGATCCGGTCCACCTCCGCCTGTTCCGCCTCGCCACCGCCGTCGAGGGTGTGGCGCAGCGCCGCGTACGCCTCCAGCTTGGTGCGCAGCCCGGCGAAGGTGAACGGCTTGACCAGGTACTGGAGCGCCCCGTGCCGCATCGCGGCCTGGACGGTCGCCACGTCACGGGCGGCCGTCACCATGATCACGTCGGTCTGGTGGCCCAGCCGGCGCAGTTCCCGTACGACCGCGAGGCCGTTCTCGTCCGGCAGGTAGTGGTCGAGAAGGATCAGGTCGACCGGCACCTCGGCCAGGCGGGCGAGGGCCTGCGCGGTCGAGTGCGCGGTGGCGACGACCCGGAAGCCGTCCACCTTCGTCACATAGGCCGCGTTGATCCGTGCGACCCGTACGTCGTCGTCGACGACCAGTACGTCGATCATCGCGGGTCACCCGTCGCCACGGCGGGCTCCGGCTCGCTCAGCGGCTCTCTGAGCGCCTCCGGGAGTACGACGGTGAACTCGGCGCCCCCGTCGGGGCCCTCGCCGACCCGGGCGCTGCCTCCCTGGCGCTCGGCGAGCCTGCGGACCAGCGCCAGACCGAGGCCGCGCTTGCCGTGGGACGGCAGCTCCTTCGTGGTCCAGCCCTCCGTGAAGATCAGCTCGCGCCGGTCCTCCGGGACGCCGGGGCCGCTGTCCGCCACGCGCAGGACGACGGTGCGGTCCTCCGTGCGCAGGGCGACCTCGACGCGGGCGCCGGCGGTGCCCGCCGCGGCGTCCAGGGCGTTGTCGACGAGGTTGCCGACGACGGTGACCAGTTCGCGCGGGTCGACCAGACGGTCGGGGAGCAGTGAGCCGTGCGCGATCCGCAGCGAGACGCCCCGCTCGGCGGCGACCGTGGCCTTCCCGACGAGGAGGGCGGCGAGCAGCGGGTCGTGGATCTTCTCCGTGACCTGTTCGGCGGTGGCGCGGTGGACGCCGACGACCTCGGTGACGAACTCGACCGCCTCCTCGTGCATCTCCAGCTCCAGGAGACCGAGGAGGGTGTGCAGACGGTTGGCGTGCTCGTGGTCCTGAGCCCGCAGCGCGTCGATCAGGCCGCGCGTGGAGTCCAGCTCGCGGCCGAGCCGCTCCAGTTCGGTGCGGTCGCGCAGGGTGGCGACGGCGCCGCCGTCGTCGGTCGGCATCCGGTTGGCGATCAGGACCCGGTGCCCGCGGACGGTCACCAGGTCCTCGCCGGTCACGCGACCGGCAAGGACGTCGGCGGTGCGCCCGGAGCCGAGCACGTCCTCCAGCGGGCGGCCGGTGGCCTCGGGGCCGATCCCGAGAAGGCGCTGGGCCTCGTCGTTCATCAGCCGTATGCGGCCGGTCCGGTCGAGGGCGACGACGCCCTCGCGAATGCCGTGGAGCATGGCCTCGCGCTCGGCGAGCAGCGCGGAGATGTCCGAGAAGGCGAGGTCGTGGGTCTGCCGCTGGAGCCTGCGGGAGATGAGATACGCGGCGAGGGCTCCGGCCGCCAGGGCGCCGCCGGCGTACGCGAGGAGGCCCGGGATCGCCCCGAGCAGCCGGTCATGGACGCTGTCGTACTCGATGCCGACCGACACGGCGCCGACGATCGTCCCCTCGGCGCTCCTCAGGGGGGCCTTGCCGCGGGCGGAGCGGCCGAGGGTGCCGCTGTCGATCTCCATCACCTCGCGGCCGGCCAGAGCCGAGCTGGGGTCGGTGGAGACGATCCTGCCGATCTGCGCGGGATCGGTGTGCGACCAGCGCACGCCCCGGGTGTCCATGACGACGACGTACTCGGCCCCGGTGGAGCGCCGGATCCGTTCGGCCTCCGTCTGCACGGGGCCGGACGCGGAGGGCGACGAGTCCCGCAGCGCGGCGGCGACCTGCGGGGACGCGGTGGTCTCGGCGATGGCGAGGGCACGGCGCATGGCCTGGTCGTCGAGCTGGGCGCTCAGCGGCGCGAGGAAGAGGCCGGTGGCGAGCACGGTCACGCCGGTGGCGATGGCCAGCTGCATGAGGAGGACCTGCGAGAAGACCCGCTGCGGCCAGCCGATCCGCCGACGGCGCACGGGGGGCCGCGCGGGGGTGGTCGGTGCGGGGCTCATGCGGGAACGGTACGGGGAGGGGCGGCGCGACCGGAAATCTCGACGGAAGGCGGGGGCGGGGGGCAGCACCGGCCCGGGGGCGTGGTCCACCCACGGGGGCGCCCAACCGGCCGCGCCGCGCTCCCGGCCACCCTCCTGGCCGCGCGGGGGTGTCCCGCCGCGGGGTGCCTATTCTGGGGGTTTCGTCAGAGCGTCGAGACACCGGAAGGGCCTCCTCTTGAGCACGCAGCAGGCGCAGCAGATCCCCGTCGTCGTCCTCTCCGGATTCCTGGGATCGGGCAAGACGACCCTGCTCAACCATCTGCTCCGCAGCGCCCGAGGGACCCGCATCGGGGTCATGGTCAACGACTTCGGGGACATCGGGATCGATGCCATGACCGTCGCCGGGCAGGTCGGCTCCACCGTCTCGCTCGGCAACGGCTGCCTGTGCTGCGCCGTCGACGCGAGCGAACTGGACGAGTACCTGGAGGTCCTCACCCGGCCGTCCGCGCGGCTCGATGTGATCGTCATCGAGGCGAGCGGTCTCGCCGAGCCGCAGGAGCTCGTGCGGATGGTCCTCGCCAGCGAGAACGAGCGGATCGTGTACGGCGGGCTCGTGCAGGTCGTCGACGCCGCCGAGTTCTCCGCCACGCGGGCCCGGCACCCCGAGACCGACCGGCATCTCGCCCTGGCCGACCTGGTCGTCGTCAACAAGACCGACCGGGTGGCGGAGCGGGAGCTGGAGGCCGTCCACGACACCGTCGCCGGGCTGGCCGGGCGCGCCGCGGTGATCCGCGCCGCGTACGGGCGGATCGACCCCGAGGTCCTCTTCGACCGGGTCGTGCCCGAGGACGAGATCGAGGGACAGATGTCCATCGAGGATCTGCTGTACGCGGACGAGGACACGGCGGCCCACCCGCACGCCGCCTACGAGACGCTCTCCCTCTCCACCGGGACCGCGCTGCACCCGCGCCGCCTGATGGACTTCCTCGACTCCCGCCCCTACGGCCTCTACCGCATGAAGGGCTTCGTCGACTTCGGCGAGGCCGACCCGGTCAACCGCTACGGCGTCCACGCGGTCGGCCGGTTCCTGCGCTTCTACCCCGAGCCCTGGCCGGAGGGCGAGGAGCGCCGGACCCAGCTCGTCCTCATCGGCTCCGGCATCGACGCCGAGGCGCTGCGCAAGGAGCTCGCCGCCTGCGAGCTGACCGGCCCGCAGGACGCCCCCGACGAACACGGCATGTGGGGCGTCCTGCGGTACGTACAGCCCGACGAGACCGAAGAGCGGCCGACGAGCTAGCTCGCCGGGCCCGCCAGGGCCGCGATCGGCTTCGCCAGGGGCGTACCCGAGCCGTCCCGGCGCGGGTCGATCTCCGGGAGGTCCACCGGCGTGCCGTTCTGCTGGGCCGCGCGCGCCGGGGCGGCGCCCGCCCAGGCGAGGATGAGCACGTCCTCGCCCTTCAGGAACCGATGGCAGCGCACACCACCCGTCGCGCGCCCCTTGCGGGGGTACTGGTCGAACGGCGTCAGCTTCGCCGACGTGGCCGCCGAACCGTCCAGCGTGCCCGTCGAGCCCGCGACCGTGAACACCACCGCGTCCGCGGCCGGGTCCACCGCCGTGAACGAGATCACCTCGGCACCGGCCGCGAGCTTGACGCCCGCCATGCCGCCCGCAGGGCGCCCCTGGGGACGTACCTGCGAGGCCTGGTAGCGCAGCAGCTGGGCGTCGGAGGTGATGAAGACCAGATCCTCCTCGCCCGTCCGCAGCTCGGTCGCGCCGACGATCCGGTCACCCTCCTTGAGGGTGATGACCTCCAGCTCCTCCTTGTTCGCCGGATAGTCCGGCACCACGCGCTTCACCACGCCCTGGAGCGTGCCGATCGCCAGACCTGGCGAGGACTCGTCGAGCGTGGTCAGACAGACCACCGTCTCGTCGTCCCGCAGGGTCACGAACTCCGACAGCGCCGCCCCGCCCGCGAGGTTCGGAGCGGCGGCGGTGTCCGGCAGCTGCGGCAGGTCGATCACCGCCAGCCGCAGCAGCCGCCCGGCCGACGTCACCACGCCGACGTCACCGCGCTGGGTCGCCGGGACCGCCGAGACGATCACATCGTGCTTGACGCGCCTGCCTTCCTCCGCGCCCGGGAGCTCCGCCGTCGCCGTGCGGGCCAGCAGACCGGTCGAGGAGAGCAGCACCCGGCACGGGTCGTCCGCGACCTCCAGGGACGCGGCCGCGACCGGCGCGCCCGCCGACTCCAGCAGGACCGTACGCCGGTCGGTGCCGAACTTCTTCGCCACCGCGGCCAGTTCGGAGGAGACCAGCTTGCGCAGCTCGGAGTCGGACTCCAGGATCCCGGTCAGCTCGTCGATCTCGCCGTTGAGCCGGTCGCGCTCCGACTCCAGCTCGATCCGGTCGAACTTGGTGAGCCGGCGCAGCGGGGTGTCCAGGATGTACTGCGTCTGGATCTCGCTCAGCGAGAAGTGCTCGATCAGGCGCTCCTTGGCCTGCGCGGAGTTCTCGCTGGAGCGGATGAGGCGGATGACCTCGTCGATGTCGAGGAGCGCGACGAGCAGGCCCTCGACCAGATGCAGCCGGTCGCGCTTCTTGCTCCGGCGGAACTCGGAGCGGCGTCGCACGACGGTGAAGCGGTGGTCGAGATAGACCTCAAGCAGCTCCTTGAGGCCCAGCGTGAGCGGCTGGCCGTCGACCAGCGCCACGTTGTTGATGCCGAAGGACTCCTCCATCGGCGTCAGTTTGTAGAGCTGCTCCAGGACGGCCTCGGGCACGAAGCCGTTCTTGACCTCGATGACCAGGCGCAGGCCGTGGCTGCGGTCGGTGAGGTCCTTGACGTCGGCGATGCCCTGGAGCTTCTTGGAGCCGACCAGGTCCTTGATCTTGGAGATGACCTTCTCCGGGCCGACCGTGAAGGGCAGCTCGGTGACGACGATGCCCTTGCGGCGGGCCGTCACGTTCTCCACCGTCGCCGTGGCGCGGATCTTGAACGTGCCGCGGCCGTTCTCGTACGCGTCCTTGATGCCGGACAGGCCGACGATCCGGCCGCCGGTCGGCAGGTCGGGGCCGGGCACGAACCGCATCAGCGCGTCGAGATCGGCGTTCGGGTGCCGGATCAGGTGCCGGGCGGCCGCGATCACCTCGCCGAGGTTGTGCGGCGGCATGTTGGTCGCCATGCCGACCGCGATGCCGGAGGCTCCGTTGACCAGCAGATTGGGGTACGCCGCCGGCAGCGCGACCGGCTCCCGCTCCTGGCCGTCGTAGTTCGGCGAGAAGTCGACCGTGTCCTCGTCGATCGACTCGGTCATCAGCAGCGCGGCCGGGGCCATCCGCGACTCGGTGTACCGCATGGCGGCCGGCGGGTCGTCGTTGCCGAGGGAGCCGAAGTTGCCGTGGCCGTCCACGAGCGGGACCCGCATCGAGAACGGCTGCGCCATGCGCACCATCGCGTCGTAGATCGACGCGTCGCCGTGCGGGTGCAGCTTGCCCATCACCTCGCCGACGACACGGGCGCACTTCACATAGCCGCGGTCGGGACGCAGCCCCATCTCGTTCATCTGGTAGACGATGCGGCGCTGCACGGGCTTCATGCCGTCGCGGGCGTCCGGCAGCGCGCGGGAGTAGATCACCGAGTACGCGTACTCGAGGAAGGAGCCCTGCATCTCGTCGACGACGTCGATGTCGAGGATTCGCTCCTCGAACGCGTCGTCCGGCGGCGGTGTCTTCGTGCTGCGGCGGGCCATCGCGGCTGCGGCTCCTTCACCAACAAGGTTGATCTGACGCGGACCATTGTGGACCGTCCCACCGACAACGCCGACCGCGACCCGGGGCTGGGCCCCGCCGCGGGGCCGTCGTCGGCCGTACGCGACCCTCCGCGACCCGGAAGAGGGAAGCGGCGAACCCGCGGGAACTTCGCCAGGTGTCGGTGCGCTTGCATACAGTGGCAGGACTTTTCCATATCGCGATCGAAGGGACGTACATGCCCATGGGTCACACGGCCACGGCCGAGGCCGGCTCCGGCGGCCTGACAGCGACCGAGCACCGGCTGGCCAACGGCCTGCGCGTGGTGCTCTCCGAGGACCACCTGACCCCGGTCGCCGCGGTCTGCCTCTGGTACGACGTCGGCTCGCGCCACGAGGTGGCGGGCCGCACCGGTCTCGCCCACCTCTTCGAGCACCTGATGTTCCAGGGCTCGAAGCAGGTCCACGGAAACGGTCACTTCGAGCTGGTCCAGGGCGCGGGTGGCTCGCTCAACGGCACGACGAGCTTCGAGCGCACGAACTACTTCGAGACGATGCCGACGCACCAGCTGGAGCTCGCGCTCTGGCTGGAGGCGGACCGGATGGGCTCGCTGCTCGCCGCTCTGGACGACGAGTCCATGGAGAACCAGCGCGACGTCGTCAAGAACGAGCGCCGCCAGCGGTACGACAACGTGCCTTACGGCACGGCCTTCGAGAAGCTGACCGCCCTCGCCTACCCCGAGGGCCACCCGTACCACCACACGCCGATCGGCTCCATGGCCGACCTGGACGCGGCCACGCTGGAGGACGCGCGGAGCTTCTTCCGTACGTACTACGCACCGAACAACGCGGTGCTGTCGGTCGTCGGCGACATCGACCCGGAGCAGACGCTCGCCTGGATCGAGAAGTACTTCGGCTCCATCCCGTCCCACGACGGCAAGCGGCCCCCGCGCGACGGCACGCTGCCCGACACCATCGGCGAGCAGCTGCGCGAGGTCGTCGAGGAGGAGGTCCCGGCCCGCGCGCTGATGGCCGCCTACCGCCTTCCGCACGACGGCACGCGCGAGTGCGACGCCGCCGACCTGGCCCTGACCGTCCTCGGCGGCGGCGAGTCCTCCCGGCTCCACAACCGTCTGGTCCGCCGCGACCGCACGGCCGTCGCGGCCGGCTTCGGCCTGCTGCGCCTGGCCGGCGCGCCCTCGCTGGGCTGGCTGGACGTGAAGACGTCGGGCGGCGTCGAGGTCCCCGAGATCGAGGCCGCCGTCGACGAGGAGCTGGCCCGCTTCGCCGCCGAGGGCCCGACGCCCGAGGAGATGGAGCGCGCCCAGGCGCAGTTGGAGCGAGAGTGGCTGGACCGGCTCGGCACGGTCGCCGGCCGCGCCGACGAACTGTGCCGGTACGCGGTGCTCTTCGGTGACCCGCAGCTCGCCCTGACGGCTGTGAACCGGGTCCTGGACGTCACCGCCGACGAGGTGCGCGAGGTCGCCGCGGCCCGGCTGCGTCCCGACAACCGCGCGGTGCTCGTCTACGAGCCGGTCACCGCCGAGCACAGCGACAGCGACAGCGACGAGGAAGAGGGAGCGGACCAGTGAGCGACGCTGCCGCGTCTTTGACGAGCATGGAGTTCCACCCGCAGCCGAAGCCGGGCGTCGCCCGCCCCTGGGCCTTCCCGGCCCCGGAGCGCGGTGCGCTGGACAACGGCCTGACCGTGCTGCGCTGCCACCGCCCCGGCCAGAAGGTGGTGGCCGTCGAGCTCTTCCTCGACGCCCCGCTGGACGCCGAGCCGGAGGGTCTCGACGGCGTCGCGACCATCATGGCGCGGGCCCTCTCCGAGGGGACGGACAAGCACTCGGCGGAGGAGTTCGCCGCTGAGCTGGAGCGCTGCGGCGCCACGCTCGACGCGCACGCCGACCACCCGGGCGTACGGATCTCCCTGGAGGTCCCCGTCTCCCGGCTGCCCAAGGCGCTGGGTCTGCTCTCCGAGGCCCTGATCGCCCCGGCGTTCGTCGACACCGAGATCGAGCGGCTGGTGCGCAACCGGCTGGACGAGATCCCGCACGAGACGGCGAACCCCGCCCGCAGGGCGGCCAAGCAGCTCTCCAAGGAGCTGTTCCCGGCCGGCTCGCGCATGTCCCGGCCGCGCCAGGGCACCGAGGAGACGGTCGCCGCGATCGACGCCGCCGCCGTCCGTGCCTTCCGCGACGCGCATGTGCGGCCCGGCACGGCCACCGCCGTCGTCGTCGGCGACCTGACCGACGTCGACCTGGACAAGGTCCTCGCCGAGACCCTCGGCGCCTGGACGGGCGACACGGCCGAGCCGCGCCGCATGCCGCCGATCACGGCCGACGACACCGGCCGCGTGGTCATCGTGGACCGGCCCGGTGCGGTCCAGACCCAGCTGCTGATCGGCCGCGTCGGCCCCGACCGGCACGACCGGGTCTGGCCGGCCCAGGTCCTCGGCACGTACTGCCTCGGTGGCACCCTCACCTCCCGTCTCGACCGCGTCCTGCGCGAGGAGAAGGGCTACACCTACGGCGTGCGGGCCTTCGGCCAGGTGCTCCGCTCGGACGGCGAGGGCAACGGCGCCGCGATGCTCGCCGTCAGCGGTTCCGTCGACACCCCCAACACCGGCCCGGCACTTGACGACCTGTGGAAGGTGCTGCGCACGCTCGCCGCCGAGGGTCTGACGGACGCGGAGCGCGATGTCGCCGTGCAGAACCTGGTGGGCGTGGCGCCGCTGAAGTACGAGACGGCCGCCTCCGTCGCCGGAACGCTCGCCGACCAGGTCGAGCAGCACCTTCCGGACGATTTCCAGGCGCAGTTGTACGCGCGGCTGGCCGAGACCGGCACGGTGGAGGCGACGGCGGCCGTCGTCAACGCCTTCCCGGTGGACCGCCTGGTCACCGTGCTCGTGGGTGACGCGGCGCAGATCGAGGAGCCCGTGCGCGCGCTCGGCATCGGTGAAGTGACCGTCGTCACCGGCTGATCGAGGCGCTCCCGCGCCGCTCCGAGGACCCCGACGTCACCGTACGTCGGGGTCCTCGCCTTTGTCGGGCCTTTGTCCGTATTGCGGGAGAGGGTGCCCCTCTGCCCTGTGGCATGTCTTACAAAAGGGCGGGTCTGTTTGCTGATTGAAAGACAGTCCGCTTAGCGTCGGTCCGGCTGTTCGTCAGTAGCACCCGCCGCACCCGCGGCACCGGACAGTCATCGCCGAGTCCCCGTCAGGCGCGAGCCTGGGGAGCCGGGGACCCACACGAAGTCCCTGGGGTGAATCGGACGCCTTCGCCAGAGCGCGGAGGGGCCCGTAGGAGACCTTCCTGCTCCGAACCCGTCAGCTAACCCGGTAGGCGAGAAGGAAGGAAAGGATCAGCCACTTCATGGCGTTCACCCGTGCCACCGGGAAGCACCGTGGTCCGAGCCGTCTGGCGCGCCGCAGCGCGGGCCTCGCCGGCGTCGCTACCCTCGCCACCACCGGCGTCATCGGAACCCTCGCCTCCCCGGCGCTCGCCGCCGACACGGACACCCGCTCGCTGGAGGACACCGGCCTGAACCAGGCAGTCGTCTCCGAGTCGCTGGCGGACCAGATCGACGTCCAGGCCGCCGTCCAGGAGCGGGAGGCCGTCGAGGCCCTCGCCAAGGCGAAGGCCGAGGCCCGTGCGAAGGCCGAGGCGAAGCGCAAGGCCGAGGCCCGCGCCAAGGAGATCCGCGAGGCCAAGGAGCGCGCCGCCCGTGAGGCCGAGCGCAAGCGCCTGAACTCCTTCCAGCTGCCCATCGCGGGTTCGTACGTCACCACCGGCTACAAGACCGGCGGCTCCCTCTGGTCCTCCGGCAGCCACTCGGGCGTCGACTTCCACGCCGCCTACGGCAGCAAGGTCGTCTCCGTGGGCTCCGGCACCGTCGTCGAGGCCGGCTGGGGCGGCGCGTACGGCAACAACGTCGTCATCCGGATGAACGACGGCACGTACACCCAGTACGGGCACCTCTCGGCCGTCACCGTCTCGGTCGGCCAGACCGTCACCCCGGGCGAGCGGATCGGCATCTCCGGCTCGACCGGCAACTCCACCGGCCCGCACCTGCACTTCGAGGCCCGCACCAGCGCCGAGTACGGCTCCGACATCAACCCGGTCGCGTATCTGCGCGCCCGCGGCGTGAACGTCTGACCCGACCGCGCCGGGCGTCCCGCCCGTCCACGTCAGAAAAGCCCCGGCTCGTACTGAGCCGGGGCTTTTCTCGGCCAAAAGATATCCATAAATCCACGGGAGCCATCGGAATTACCGCTCTGCTGCAATAGAGTCACCGAACAGTCGTCCGTAATCGAAGAGTCGGCGAGGAACCGGCGGACGGACGTCAAGAGGATCGGTTTCGCGCGGATCAGGCGGAGGTCGAACATGCGCATCCCCGCGCACTCGGTATGCACGGCGATCCGGGACGACATCGTCTCCGGTGTCTTCGAGCGCGGCGGCCGGCTGACCGAGGAGCAGCTCGCCCGCCGCTACGGAGTCTCCCGCGTCCCGGTCCGCGAGGCGCTGCGGACCCTGGAGTCGGAGGGGTTCGTGATCACCCGTCGGCACGCCGGGGCCCATGTCGCCGAACTCACCGAGCAGGAGGCGGCCGACCTGCTGGACGTACGGTCGCTCCTTGAGCCGCTCGGCGCCGCCCGCGCCGCCCAGCGCCGCACCGAGGCCCATCTCAAGGTGCTGCGCGGCCTGGTCAGACTGGGTCAGGAGCGGGCCAGGCGCGGCCAGGGCGAGGACCTGCGCTCGCTCGGCGGCTGGTTCCACGAGACGCTCGCGCAGGCGTCCGGCAGCCCGGCGCTCACGGCGCTGCTCACCCAGCTCCGGCACAAGATCGCCTGGATGTACGTGGTCGAGCCGGCCGCCCAGCCCGTGGAGGCGTGGGCCGAGCACGGGGCGATCGTCGACGCCGTGGCGCGCGGCGACGCCGAGCGGGCCCGCGCGCTCACCGCCCTGCATGCGGAGCGGTCGCTGGTCCTGCACCGGCTGAAGCGCTCCGAGCGAGGGCGTGTGAGGGTTTCGCAACATGCCGTCAACACCGCGAGCGTCCGGAATTAACAACGGAGCCGTATACAAAGAGAAGGAATTCTCCGGCTGTATTCGTGCTGCCCGAAAAACCGGAAACAGTCGCGACGGAAATCACGTCGTCCGGAATGTACGCTGCCCGTGAATTCCGGTCCGGAGCGACCGCGCGGAAAACGAAAGAGCCGCACCCGCAGGTACGACGGCGGGTGCGGCTCCTTTCGAGATGTCGACAGATGTCGTCAGACGGTCTCGGGCAGCTCGTCGAGACCCTCGGCAACCAGCTTGGCGAGACGGTCCAGCGCGGCCTCGGCGCCCTCGGCGTCCGAAGCGAGCACGATCTCCTCGCCGCCCTGCGCGCCCAGACCGAGCACCGCGAGCATCGACGCGGCGTTCACCGGGTTGCCGTCGGCCTTGGCGATCGTCACGGGGACGCCGGAGGCCGTGGCGGCACGGACGAAGATGGAGGCGGGGCGGGCGTGCAGGCCCTCGGCCCAGCCGACGTTGACGCGGCGCTCAGCCATGGTGTTGCCCTTCAAGTCTCAAGCGGGTTGTCTAGACCAGTCTCTCACGGGTTGCCACATGCTCGTACCGACCTCCGGCCCGGACACGGCGGCCCTTCGGCCTTCCTACCTTGCCCGTACCCCGCACGGCACGCACGCCGTGCACGACCGGTGCCGGTGTCGTACCCCGGCCGTACGCTTGGCCCATGCAGAGCGCGTCGGAACAGCCTGAACACGCATACCCCGACCACTGGGAAGCGGATGTCGTCCTCCGTGACGGCGGCACCGCGCGCATCAGGCCCATCACCGTCGATGACGCCGACCGGCTGGTCAGTTTCTACGAACAGGTCTCGGACGAGTCGAAGTACTACCGCTTCTTCGCGCCCTACCCGCGCCTCTCCGCCAAGGACGTCCACCGCTTCACCCATCACGACTTCGTGGACCGGGTGGGGCTCGCGGCGACCGTCGGCGGAGAGTTCATCGCCACCGTACGCTACGACCGCATCAACGCCCAGGGCCTCCCCGCGAGCGCCCCTGCCGACGAGGCGGAGGTCGCCTTCCTCGTCCAGGACGCGCACCAGGGCAGAGGCGTCGCCTCCGCGCTCCTCGAACACATCGCGGCGGTGGCGAGGGAGCGGGACATCAGGCGCTTCGCGGCGGAGGTACTGCCCGCCAACACCAAGATGATCAAGGTGTTCACGGACGCCGGGTACACCCAGAAGCGCAGCTTCGAGGACGGTTCCGTACGGCTCCACCTCGACCTGGAGCCCACCGACCGCTCGCTCGCCGTCCAGCGCGCGCGGGAGCAGCGCGCCGAGGCCCGCTCCGTCCAGCGCCTGCTCGCCCCCGGCTCGGTCGCCGTCGTCGGAGCCGGGCGCACCCCGGGCGGCGTCGGCCGGACCGTGCTGCGCAACCTCCTGGAGGCCGGCTACACCGGACGTACGTACGCGGTGAACCGGGCCCTCGATGCGGGGACGGCCTCGCTCGACGGCGTGCCGGCCTTCCGCTCCGTCGGCGACATCGGCCAGGCGGTGGACCTGGCGGTCCTGGCCGTCCCCGCCGAGCGGGTCCCGGAGGCGGTCGCCGACTGCGGCGAGCACGGGGTGCGGGGCCTGGTCGTCCTCTCCGCCGGTTACGCCGAGAGCGGGCCGGAGGGACGGGAACGCCAGCGGGAACTGGTGCGGCAGGCCCGCTCGTACGGCATGCGGATCATCGGACCCAACGCCTTCGGGATCATCAACACCTCGGCCGGTGTCCGGCTGAACGCCTCCCTCGCTCCGCAGATGCCGACGTCCGGGCGGATCGGGCTGTTCACCCAGTCCGGGGCGATCGGCATCGCGCTCCTCGCCGGACTCCACCGACGGGGCGCGGGGCTCTCCTCCTTCATCTCGGCGGGCAACCGCGCGGACGTCTCCGGCAACGACCTCCTCCAGCACTGGTACGACGACCCCGAGACGGATGTCGTCCTGCTCTATCTGGAGTCGATCGGGAACCCCCGCAAGTTCACCCGGCTGGCACGGCGCACAGCGGCGGTCAAGCCGGTCGTGGTGGTCAAGGGGGCCCGCCACAGCGGGAGCGCGCCCCCCGGACACCGGGTTCCCGTCACCCGCATCCCGCACGCCACGGTCTCCGCGCTGCTCCGGCAGGCCGGAGTCATCCGGGTCGACACGGTCACCGAACTGGTCGACGCGGGCCTGCTCCTCGCCGCCCAGCCGCTGCCGACCGGGCCCCGGGTGGCGATCCTCGGCAACTCCGAGTCGCTCGGGCTGCTGACCTACGACGCCTGTCTGACGGAAGGGCTGCGTCCGCTGCGGCCGCTCGACCTGACGACGGCGGCGAGCCCGGCGGACTTCCGCGAGGCGCTGGCGGCGGCGCTCGCGGACGACACCAGTGACGCGGTCGTCGTGACGGCGATCCCGTGGGTCGGCGAGAACGGCATCGTCGAATCCGGCGACGGCGAGGTCCTCGCGGCCTACCTCCGCGAGGCCGTCGCCTCCGCCCCGGCCCCGGCGAAGCCGGTGGTCGTGGTCCACGTCGAGATGGGCGGCCTGGCGGAAGCCCTCTCGGCGGCGACGAGCACCCGCCCGTCCCCGGCCACCCGGACGACGACGCCGGCGCCGGCGGTCGGTTCCGGTGCTCCGCCGCGTCCGGAGGCGCCCGGCCCCGGCGCTCCCTCGCGCGCGGGGACGTCCAGCCCCGGTGGCCCGGCGAAGGCCGGCTCCCCGCCGCACCCGGTGACGGTCGGCTCCGGCACCGGCGGGGAGGGGCCGGACGGGTCCGCGCCCGGCACCTTGCCGCCATCGCCCGCGCCCTCGCCGGCCCCCGGCAGCGGCAACATTCCCGCCTACCCCGCCGCCGAGCGGGCCGTGCGGGCGCTGGCCGAGGCCGTGCGGTACGGGCAGTGGCGGCGGCAGGCCGCCGAGCCCGGGCGGGTACCGGAGTACGAGCACATCGACGAAGCGGGGGCCGCCGCACAGATCGAGCGGCTGCTCGGGCCGGACGCGGACGCCCGCGGCGTGACCCTCGGCGCCGACGCGGCCGGCGAACTGCTCGCCCGGTACGGGATCACCGTGCTCCCGACCCTTCCCGCGCCCACCCCCGACGCCGCCGTCGCGGCCGCCGCCCGCCTCGGCTATCCCGTGGCCCTGAAGACGACCGCGCCCCATCTGCGCCACCGCCCGGACCTCGGCGGCGTACGGCTCGATCTCGCCACCGAGGGACAACTCCGTACCGCTTACGCCGAATTGACCGACTCGCTCGGCAAGCCCGAGGAGCTCCACCCGGTCGTACAGGCGATGGTGCCGCGCGGAGTCGACACCGTCGTGCGGTCCGCCATCGATCCCGCTGTCGGCGCCGTCCTCTCCTTCGGGCTCGCCGGAGCCGCCTCCGAGCTGCTCGGCGACATGTCCCACCGGCTGGTCCCGGCCACCGACCGGGACGCCGCCGAGCTCGTACGGTCCATCCGCACCGCGCCCCTCCTCTTCGGCTGGCGTGGCTCCGATCCCGTCGACACCCCCGCCCTCCAGGAGCTGCTGCTGCGCGTCTCCCGGCTCGTGGACGACCACCCCGAGGTGGTCGCGGTCACCCTGGAGCCCGTGGTCGTGGCCTCGCGCGGCCTCTCCGTGCTCGGGGCCATGGTCCGCCTGGCCGCGCCCCCGCCCCGTACGGACCTCGGCCCGCGCAGCCTGCCGAGCTACTGACCCCGCCGCCGGGCCCGCCCCGAGCGGCCCGGAGCGCCCCTTCCAACGGATTAGGATGGAGTCCATGGCGAAGACCGGTACGACGACCCAGGGGCTGCGCGCGGCGATCGAGCGCAGCGGCTATTACCCGGCCCTCGTGGCCGAGGCGGTGGAGGCCGCCGTCGGTGGCGAGGCGATCGCGTCGTACCTGGTGCACCAGGAGACCACGTTCGACTCGAACGAGGTCCGCCGCCATGTCACCGTCCTCGTCCTGACGGCCAACCGTTTCATCGTCAGCCACACCGACGAGCAGGCTGCCGACACCAGCTCTCCGACGCCGTACGCCACGACCTCCACCGAGTCGGTCAAGCTGGACCGGATCTCCTCGGTCGTCGTCAGCCGCGTCGTCGCCAACCCGGAGTCGTACACCCCCGGCACGCTGCCCCGCGAGGTCGTCCTCACCATCGGCTGGGGCGCCGTCTCCCGGATCGACCTGGAGCCCGCCGCCTGCGGCGACCCCAACTGCGACGCCGACCACGGCTACACCGGCAACGCCACCGCCGACGACCTCAGCCTGCGCGTCAGCGACGCCGGAGACGGACCGGACACGGTCCGCCAGACCCTCGCCTTCGCCCAGTCGCTCTCCGAAGCCACCGCGGCGACCCGCTGATGGTCCAGCCCACCACGACCGCCTCCGGCTGGCCGGACGAGCCGATCCTCCTCGCGCCCGCCACCGCGCCCGTCCCCGAGTACGGCTCCGGCTCGCTCGCCGACCTCCTCCCGACCCTCGTCGCCCGGCAGGGCGCGCCCGGCTTCGACGCCCGGATCGCCGAACTCACCCCCGCCGACCGGAACTGCGTGTTCCTGATCGACGGCCTCGGCTGGGAGCAGATCAAGGAGCACCCCGACGAGGCGCCGTACCTCACCTCGCTGCTCGCCACCTCGCGCGGCGGCACCGGACGCCCCCTCACCGCCGGATTCCCCGCCACCACCGCGGCCTCGCTCGCCTCGGTCGGCACCGGACGGTTCCCCGGTGAGCACGGCCTGTCCGGCTATACGGTCCGCGACCCCGACACCGGCGAGCTGATGAACCAGCTCCGCTGGAAGCCGTGGACGCCGCCCCACGTCTGGCAGCCGTACCCCACGGTCTTCCAGCTCGCCCACGAGGCCGGGATCCACACCGCCCAGGTCTCCTCCCCGATCTTCCAGGACACGCCGCTCACCAAGATCGCGTTGAGTGGCGGAACGTTTCACGGCCGGCTCTCCGGCGAGGAACGCATGGACTTCTCCGCCGAGCAGCTCGCCGCCGGCGACCGCTCGCTGGTGTACACGTACTACAGCGAGCTGGACGGCGCCGGGCACCGCTTCGGCATTGACTCCGACGCCTGGCGCGGCCAGCTGATGTTCGTCGACCGGCTCGTGCAGCGTCTCGCCGACCAGCTGCCGCCCCGCTCCGCGCTGTACGTCACCGCGGACCACGGCATGGTCGACATCCCCTTCGACGAGCAGTCCCGGATCGACTTCGACGAGGACTGGGAGCTGCGCGCCGGCGTCGCCCTGCTCGGCGGCGAGGGCCGCGCCCGCCATGTCTACGCCGTGCCGGGCGCCGAGAACGACGTCCTGACCTGCTGGCGCGAGGTGCTGGGCGAGCAGTTCTGGGTGGCGAGCCGGGACGAGGCCATCGGACTCGGCTGGTTCGGCGACTCGGTCGACGAGCGGGTGTACGGCAGGATCGGCGACGTCGTCGCCGCGGCCCACGATGACGTCGTCATCACGGCGTCCGTCAAGGAACCGCACGAGTCGGCGATGGTCGGCGTGCACGGGTCCATGACGCCCGCGGAGCAGTTCGTTCCGCTCCTCGAAGTCCGTTCCTGAAGCACCGTTCCCGAACCGCCGTTACCGAACCCTCGTTTCCGAGCCACCGCTCCCGCCGCCCCCTCAGCCCGAAAGGCCGCAACCTCCCATGCCCGAGCTCGTGTTCTTCTCCGGAACGATGGACTGTGGGAAGTCGACTCTGGCGCTCCAGATCGAGCACAATCGATCGGCGCGCGGGCTGCAGGGGTTGATCTTCACGCGCGACGACCGTGCGGGTGAGGGAAAGCTCTCGTCGCGCCTGGGCCTGGTGACGGACGCGGTGGAGGCGGGGCCGGGTCTGGACCTGTACGGGTATGTGGTGGACCAGTTGTCGCGGGGCGGCAAGGTCGACTACGTGATCGTGGACGAGGCCCAGTTCCTGGCTCCGGACCAGATCGATCAGCTGGCCCGGATCGTCGACGACCTGAACCTGGACGTCTTCGCATTCGGTATCACCACCGACTTCCGTACCAAGCTCTTCCCTGGCTCCCAGCGGCTGATCGAGCTCGCCGACCGAGTGGAGACCCTCCAGGTCGAGGCGATGTGCTGGTGCGGCGCGCGGGCCACGCACAACGCCCGTACGGTGGGCGGGGAGATGGTCGTCGAGGGTGCCCAGGTCGTGGTCGGCGACGTGAACCGCCCGGCGGGGGAGATCGGCTACGAGGTCCTCTGCCGCCGCCACCACCGCAAGCGGATGACGAGCGCTACCGCCCACGCGGGCGCCCTCTCCCCTGACGTCCTCCCGGTCAACCACGCCTGAGCATTCGGTCGTAGCGGTGCGCCTTGGACCATCCCCGGTGGTCGCCCTCGGTGTAAACCACTCGGACATCAGCCTCAAGCATGTCGAAGGCCATGGGGGAGCGCCCGACGGCGGCCGGTTCGTCAACTCGGTTGGGACAACAGCAATCCATGGTCATCGCGATGTCCTCGGACGGCCGACGGCTGTGCGCCCTCACCGAGGAGGACGACGACTACTGGATCGTCGTCCATCACTTCCAGGACGGTCCCGTGTGACCCGGCGGCATCACCGCCGCCGGATGACCAGTGCCTCGGCGCGGGCGGGGGCGCTGTCGCCGGACGTGCTGCCGGTCACCTCCGTCTGAACCTTCCTCGGGGGAAGCCCGCGCCCCGGCGCAGCACCGAGGCACCGGCACCCTAGACCGTGATCGTGGTGGACCACGGTACGGCCGCGTTCCAGCCCGGCCAGAGGGTTTCCGGTTCGGCGGAGGCGGTCAGGACGACGAGGAGCGGGATGCGGCCGGCGGAGCGGATGACATCGCTGACGTACTCCGGCACCGAGCCGTCGGTCCGGTGGAGGTTCTCGCAGGTGACCACCAGCGGCCGGCCCGGGGTCGCGCGGCGCAGGGCGGCGCGCAGGTCTTCGGCGAGGTCGGCGCCGTCGGGGCCGGTGTGGGTGTTCCACACCGTGGCCTTGTCCTCCTGTCGCAGCCTTGTCGCCAGTTCGGAGATCAGCTGGCACTTGCGCCCCTGCGGGCCGCCGACGAGCGTGGCCACATGTGGGCGCTGCTGCCGCCGCACCAGGGCCATCAGGGCGAACAGCAGGTCGAGTTCGGGGTCGGACTGGGGTCCGAGGTCGGCGACGGGGCTCGCCGTCGGGCCGGCCGGGTGGAGGGCGGGGTCCTGCTGGATGATCGCCTGGTGCAGGTCACGCAGCTCGCGGCTGGGCTCGGCGCCGAACTCCTCGCGCAGCCGCCGCTGGAGCCGTTCGTACGCGCAGAGGGCGTCGGCCTGGCGGCCGCACCGGTAGAGGGCGAGCATGAGCAGCCGGCAGGAACGCTCCCGGGAGGTCCGGCCGGCGGCCGTCTCCAGCTGGCCGATGACCTCCTGGTGGCGGCCGTTGAGGAGTTCGGCCTCGAAGTAGTCGTCCTGCGCGGTGGTCCGGGCGCTGTTCACCGCCGGCAGCTGCGGCCAGTCGATGCCGCAGTCGGTGAGATCCTGGAGTGCCTGGCCCCGCCACAGGCCCAGTGCGGCGCGCAGGGTGTGGGCGGCGCGTTCGGAGTGCCCGGCGGCCAGGGCGGCGCGGCCCTGTTCGGCGAGGAGTTGAAAGCGTGACAGGTCGAGGCTCTCGGGGGCGGTCTTCAGTGTGTAGCCGGCGGTGTGGCACTCCAGGGAGGCCGCCTGCCGGGGCACTCCACCCCGTGTGAGGACCCCGCGCAGCCCCGAGATCGTGTTCTGCAGGACCTTGCGGGCGGTCGCGGGGGCGTCGCCCGGCCACAGAACCTTCATGAGGTCGCTGGTGGCGACGGCCTGGTTGGCGTGCAGGAGCAGGAAGGCGAGTACCGCGCGCTGGCTCATGCCGCGCAGCGGAAGCGGTCCCGCCGGGGTGACGATCTCCAGCGGTCCGAGCAGCCGGAAGGACACGCTGGGTTCGGCCGGGGGCCGGAGCCCCGCCCCGGCGGAGGTCCCGGCAGAGGTCCGTGCGGAGATGCCGGCGGAGGTTCGGGCAGAGGGTCCGGCGGAGGTTCGGGCAGAGGGGCCGGCGGAGGTCCCGGGGACCGGGGTGGCAGCGAGCCGGGTGGTGGTGGTTCCGGTGGACGGGCGGGTGCTGTGCGAGGCGGCCTTCGTCGCGGGAACAGCGGCGTCGAAGCGGGATCTGGCCGAAGTGCCGCGGACGTCGATCCGCTGCGTGTTCTGGTGGAGCACGATTCCCCCGTGTGTGACTGTTCGGCAGTCGAGTGCGAGGCGCGTATCGAGCGCGCACCCGCGTCTCGTGGGGGGAGTGGGACTTCTACGGACCACGCGGGCACGTCAGTGGGCCCGGGCTCGTCGAGGTTGAGGACCGACCGACCCCCCCGGCGTCGATCAGCCCTTAGTGGCTCGTCACGATAGTAATCAGGTCAGTGAAAAGTCGAAGTGGGTTACGGCACTGCCCTCTTGCCGAGCGGCAGCGGCAAACCCGTTACACGCTACCCGACTTCGGCCATCCCCATGACGGCTCTCACCTCGGGGTTCGCCTCGGACGCGTCGCGCAGGACGCCCTCCATCGTGGCGGATGCCTCGGCGAAGAGTTTCCGGCCGGCCAGGGTGAGCCGTACGTCGAAGCCTCGGCGGTCGTTCGCGGAGGGCTTACGCTCCGCGTACGCCTCCTCGACCATCTGCGCCAGCAGGCGCGAGACATGGGGCTGGCTCCGTGAGGCGCGGGCGCTGAGCTCTCCCGCGCGGATCCAGTCGTTCTCCTTCGCCATCACGTCCATGATCTCGAAGGCGCTGGCACACAAGCCGTGCTTCTGTGCGAGTACACGCTCAGCCGCCTGATTGATCCGTGCGCAGGCGCGCACCACGGCCACCCATCGATCGGTCAGAGCTGATTCTTTCACGCCACCCATCCTAGGTTCGGCATCGCGGGTTGTCGATGCATTCACATGAATGTACTGTGGCGCCGCGATACCAACCTATTCATGCGCATGCATGGAACTGGCTCTATGAAGGAGACGTGGTGGCCGAGCAGACGCTGGCACCCCAGACGACCGAGCAGGAAACCGCGCCGGGCCCCGCCAAGGCCCCCTGGAGCACCATGGTGGTGGTCGGCGTCGCCCAGCTGATGGTCATGCTGGACTCGACCGTGGTGAACGTGGCGCTGCCCTCGATCGGCACCCAGCTTCCCGCCGACCAGTCGGCCTTGCAGTGGACCATCAGCGCGTACGTCCTGATGCTCGGGAGCCTGCTGCTCTTCGGTGGCCGCGTCTCCGACGTCTTCGGGCGCCGCCGCACCTTCCTCACCGGCCTGACGATCTTCGCCGCCGCCTCGGTGCTCTGCGGCATCGCGGGCAACCAGGAGCTCCTCGTCGCGGGCCGTGCCATCCAGGGCGTCGGGGCCGCGCTGCTCTCCGCGGCCGCGCTCTCCATCATCCTCGCCGTCTACCAGGACGAGGAGCAGCGGAAGATCGCACTGACCGCCTGGAGCGGCCTCGGCGTGATCGGCGCGACCATCGGCGTCGTGCTCGGCGGCCTGATCGTCACTGCGATCAGCTGGCGCTGGGCCTTCCTCATCAACATCCCGGTGAGCATCGCGGCCTTCATCGGCGCTCTGCGCAGCATGCCGGCGCTCGGCGCGAGCACCCGCCGCAAGCTGCGGCTGCCCTCGGCGATCGTGGCCACCGCCGGTCTCGCCGCCCTGTCCTACGGGCTGATCCGTCTGCACGAGGGCTTCGGCGACCCGACCGCCTGGATCAGCATCGCCGCCGCCGCCGTCCTGCTCACCGTCGTGACCTTCATGGAGCTCGGCAAGAACGACCCGCTGCTGCCGCTGCACCTGCTGCGCAAGCCCACGTACTGGCTGTCCAGCGTCGGCCTGCTCCTGGTGGCCAGCGTGATGATCAGCAGCTCGTTCCTGGCCAGCATGTACTTCCAGCGCGTCCACGAGATGAGCGCCTTCGTCACCGGACTCTCGCTGCTGCCCATGGGCCTGGCCGCACTGGTCGTCGCCCTCGTCGCGCCCTCGCTCGCCAACGCGCTCGGACTGGGCGGGATGTACATCGCCGGCGCCGCCCTCCAGCTCGTCGGTACGGGTGTCCTGGCCACCGGCACCGACAGCATCGCGCTGACCATCGTCGCGCTGACCGTCATCGGCGCCGGACTGCCCGCCTGCTTCGTCCCGCTGTTCGGCATCGGCACGTCACACGTCAAGCTGGAGGAGTCCGGCGTCGGTTCGGGCCTGCTGAACACCTTCAACGAGACGGGCGCCGCCCTCGGCATCGCCGTGATCGGCACCGTCCTCGCCACCTCGGTCGACCACCGGATGGGCGCCGGCGACTCCGTCCAGGCCGCCACCACCTCGGGCGTCGGCAGCGGCTTCCTCGCCCTGGCCGTGTGCTCCGGCATCGCCATCGTGGTCGCCTTCGCCCTGCGCGCCCTGACCCGTACCGCCCAGCCGGCCGAGGCCGCCCAGGCCTGACGCCACCCCCGGGGCCGACCGGCACCGCCCCCTCCAGAGACCGCTTTCCGCACCCCCCGCCCGTGGGCTTGCAGCGTCTTCCGCTGCAAGCCCACGTCGCGTTCTCCGGCCCCGCCTCCGCTGTCGAACACCGTGTTCCACAAGCCCGAAGGACAGCTGATTACCGGTCATTGGGCCGCTGATTCTCTGTGGGTGGAGGAGGCTTTGAGTTCGTGGACAGGGGGCGCGAGGGCTGGGTAAGTTCATTATCGCTCGACTGTTCGACGCAGGGGGAAGGGCCGTCGGCGGTATCCGCCAGGCCCGTATTCCGTCCGCTGCGTACGTTCCGTCCGCCGGGAGTCGCCAGAATTTCATCCGCGATTCACCGGACGCCGGTCGACCCTCGAACTCTCACACCCTCACACCCGATTCCACCCCTCGAACGCGAAGGAATTCGCATGGCGATTTCGACCGAAGAGGTCTCCACCACGCTGTCCGCGGCCGCCCAGGCCGCGCCCGCCTGGCAGGCCGCCGGTGCCACCGTCCGCTTCGTCATCTCCGAGCCGCAGGCCGAGTTCACCCTCGACCACCAGGGCGCCCTCACCGACGCCGAGCCGACGCACGTGCTCAGCATCCGGTCCGCCGATCTCGAGGACCTCACCGCGGGCCGCCGCACCTTCCTGCGGACCGTCACCGCCCGCAAGGTCGCCTGCCGCGGGCCGGTCATGCAGACCTTCGCCGTCGGGCAGGCCCTGACGACCTTCACCCTCCAGGGCTGACCTCCTACCAGGAACCGGTAATCACCATGACGTACACGCACAACCCGGCCGACCACCCGCTGCTCGACTCGTCCGAGGCGGACTTCCTGCGCGATGTCGTCGCCTTCGCCCGCGAGGAGGTCGCACCCGGCGCCGCCGAGCGCGACAGCATCGAGAAGGGCCAGCTGGACTGGGAGACCGTCCGCAAGGGCCACGCCCTCGGCCTGCTGCGCATGGCCATCCCCCGCGACTTCGGCGGCCTCGGCCTGAGCCAGCTCGGCATCGCCCTCACCCTCGAGGAACTCGCCGCCGCCGACCCCGGCATGGCGCTGGTCTTCGGCGCCACCGGCCTCTTCCAGACCCCGCTGCTGATCTGCGAGAACCCGCGCCTCCAGGAGAAGTACCTGCCGGCCTTCCTCGGCCCGGACCCGGTCCTCGCCTGCAACGCCGTCGCCGAACAGCTCAACGGGACCGACCTGGTGCTTCCGCAGCAGGCCCCGTACGCCCAGGACATGACCAGCGCCCGCCGCTCCGGCGGCGAGTACCTGCTCAACGGCACCAAGCGGTACATCACCAACGCCCCCGTCGCCACGTACGCCACGATCATGGCGAACCTCGACGACTCCGGCTCCACCGGCCTGACCTGCTTCGTCACCGAGCTGGAGCAGGACGGCGTCACCCGCGGCGAGATCCACGACAAGGTCGGCTACCGCACGGCCCCGGCCGGCGAGCTGATCCTCGAGAACGCCCGCGTGCCCGAGGAGAACGTCATCGGCGACGAGCGTGGCGGATGGGACCTCAACGTCGCCATCGGCAACCTCACCCGCGTCACCTGCGCCGCCGTCTCCACCGGCATCGCGCGCCACGCCCTCGACCGCGCCGTCGCCTGGGCCGGCACCCGCCGCCAGGGCGGCCGCCTGCTCTTCGAGCACCAGATGTCCGCCCGCAAGCTGGCCGACATGTCCGCCCGCGTCTCCGCGGCGCGCGCCCTCTATCTGGACGCCGTGCTCAAGGCCGACACCGTCATCCCCACCCCCGCCTACGAGCCCGCCGTCGCCAAGCTGGTCGCCGACCGCGCCGCCATCGACAACGCCGACGCCGCCATGGGCCTCATCGGTGCCGCCGCCTTCCAGCGCGAGGACGGCATGGACCGGGTGCTCCGCGACGCCTACGGTCCGCGGATCTACGAAGGCAGCCCGGAGGCGCTCGCGCTGGTCATCACCGGCGAGCTGTTCGGCGTGCCGGAGGTCCGGTGACCACCGCCACCGTCGACTCCTACCGGGAGCGGGTGCTGCGGGACACCGCGGACATCCGGCTGCCCGGTCTGGACACCGACCTGATCGGCGAGCCGCTGTTCCGCTCCGTCAGCCCCGAGGGCCTGCTGACCGTCACCGTGCGCGGCGCGCAACTGCCCTCCGCCCACCTGGAGGACGTGTACCGGTTCCGCCTTGCGCAGTACCTCAAACGAGGCTGGGTCAACGAAGAGCTGGCCGCCGCACGGCAGTTGACCGGCGAACCGCACGACGCCCAGGCGCTGCGCGACTTCCACACCCTGGTCGTCGAGGCGGACACCGGCCGGCTCCGCGGCTACGGCACGCTGGCCTGCACCCGCGACGCGGAGGGCACCCTCCTCGGCGACGACGGCCACCTGCCGTTCGTCGTCGAGCGGGACTACCGCATGCGGCTCGCCGACCACCTCGGCCCCGCCACCCCGGCCGCCCGGGTGTGGGAGGGCAAGCGGCTGGTCCGCGACTACGCCATGGAACGCTCCCAGGCCGCGGTCTCCGTGCCCTGGTGGGTGTACCGCGGCTGGGCCGAGGGATGCCTGCGCGCCCTGGCGGAGGGCGGAGCGGCGATCGTCGGCGACGGCAAGCCGAACGGCGCCATCCACCAGCTCACCCTCCTCGGCTTCCGCAGCCGGACCCTGGACATCCCCACGCAGCCGGTGGACCCCGGCGACCTGTTCGCGCCGATGTGGGACCAGCACCAGCGCTCGTACCCCTTCATCCTCACGGACGGCGAAGCCCTGCGCCCCACGCTGGCCCATCTCGACGCGATCCTCGCGTCCGGGGAGGCCGGCTCGGTCGCCGCCAGGCTCACCGCGTTCCGGGAGGCCCGAGCATGAGCGCGAGCACCCTGCCCGACGTGGGCACCCCGGCCGAGGCCCGCGAGCTGGACGAGGAGAGCTTCTACGCCTCCCTCACCCAGCGCAACCGCGGACTGATCCCGGCCCGACTCCAGGAACAGATCCGCCACGCGCCGCTCCTCATCGCGGGCTGCGGCTCCATCGGCGGCGCCACCGTGCAGCCACTGGGCCGCATGGGATACCGCGACTTCGTCCTCGCGGACGTCGGCACGTACGAACTGAACAACCTCAACCGGCAGCACGCCACCGTCGACGACCTCGGCCGCAACAAGGCCGAGGTGGGCGCCGACGCCCTGCGCGCCATCAACCCGCACGTACGGGCCGAGGTGGTGACCGAGGGCATCACCCGGGAGAACGTACGGGAGCTGGTGCGGCGGGCCGAGGTCATCGTGGACGGGGTCGACGTGACCACGTCCTCCGGACTGCACGCCAAGATCGCCCTGCACCAGGAGGCCTGCCGCCAGCGCAAGCCGCTGGTCACCGGCTGGGACATGGCGGGCATGCTGGCGGCCCAGTGCTTCGACTACCGGCTGGTCCGCCGCATCTTCGACGGCCAACTGCTGGCCGAGGACGCCGAGCGGCTGAGCACCTGGGAAGTGATCTTCCGGATCGCGCCCCGCGGGCACATCCCGGGCGAGATGTACCGCGAACTCCGCCAGGGCCTGGGCCGGCCCGACTACAGCGTGCCGCAACTCACCGAGGCGGCGACCCAGTTCGGCTCGCTCGCCGTCCACATGGTCAACCAGCTGGTGGCGGGTGAGGACGTGCCGCGCACCGTGGCCGTCGACGTCCACCAGGTGGCGATGACCCCCGGGCGGCGCGCCGTCGACCGGGTCACCCGCCACTGGGAGAAGGCCCGCTTCCTGCGCCACCTGCCGCTGGACCAGGCGTGGCGCGGGTTCGCCCCGGCGGCCGCCTACCGGATCAGCCGCCGTTCCGCACCGTCCGTCTGACGGCGCACGCAGAGCACCGGAGCCCGGAGAAAACGGAGCGCGGAGAAATGGCGCGCGGAGAAAACGGCGCAGAGAAAAACGGCGCAGAGGGCAGAGCGCAGAACGCAGAGCAGAGAGCTCAGAGAAGGAAAAGCATCACATGAGGAAAGAATTCGCGTACGCCGACGCGCGCGCGACCGGAATGGTGCTGAGCGAAACCGAGGCCGGAATCATCGAGGCCGCCGCGATGAAGATCGCCGCGGAATACGGAGGATTCTCGCTGCACAGCACCGACCTGCTGCACACCGTCGAACTCGCGGCGGCCGCATTGCCGAGCGCGGTCCGGCGCGCGCTCATCGCCTTCCGCGACGAGAGCAACACGAGCGGGACCCTGCTCCTGCGCGGCCTCCCCGTCGGCACCCTGCCGCCCACCCCGGACCACCCGGCGGGCGAACCGGCCTGGACCGAGGTCGCCGTGGCGACCCTCAGCCAGCTCATGGTGATGTCGGTTCTCGGCCGGTCCATCTCGTACAGCGACGAGAAGGACGGCAACCTCGTCCAGGACGTCAGCCCCAAGCGCGGCGCCGAGACCCGCCAGGAGAACAGCGGCTCCATCCTGCTTGAGCTGCACACCGAGGACGGCTTCCACCCCGCCCCGCCGCACTTCCTGAGCCTGATCTGCCTGCGAGGTGACCGGGACGGAGTCGCCGCCACGGTCACCGCCGGCATCGGCGACGTGCTGCCGGCCCTGGACGCGGCCACCATCGCCACCCTGCGCCGCCCCGAGTTCCGGACGAAGTTCAGCAGTTCCTTCGTACACGACACGGACGAGCTGGTGCTCACCCGGCCGATGCCCGTGCTCTGCGGTCCGGAGGCCAGCCCCGACCTGCGCGTCGACTTCCACGGCACCATCGGCACCACCCCGGCGGCGAAGGCGGCACTGGCCAGGCTCGAGGACGCCATGCTCGGCGCCCTGAAGGGACTTGTGCTCGAGCCGGGCGAGCTGATCATCCTCGACAACCGCCGCACGGTACACGGACGTACGGACTTCACCCCGCGATACGACGGCCAGGACCGCTGGCTGCGCCGCTCGTTCGCGCTCGCCGACCTGCGACCGGTGCGCTCGGCCCTCGGCGAGGGCCGCAGCCACCAACCGGTCACGCCGCGCCAGCGCACGGCCGAACTGGCCACCGCGAGCTGACCACGGCGGGCGCCCCTCAAGAGGGCGCCCGCCCCACCGCCCCACGCCACCACCATCCCGCCCGACGGAGGAACCACCATGAGCGCAGACCTGCGTGCCACCCTGACCCGGATCGTCGTCGAGGACCTGGAGGCCGACGCCAGCGCGCTGACCGACGAGTCCACCCTCGCCGCCCTCGACCTCGACTCCCTCGCCATCGCGGAGCTCGTCATCCGCATCAAGGAGGAGACCGGCGTCGACCTCGGCAGCGAGGAGACCAGCATGGGCGAGCTCACCATCCCCGCCCTGGCGGGCCTGGTGACCACAGCCTTGGCCGGTGAGCGGTCCGCATGAGCACAGCGGCCATCGCCGTCACCGGTACGGGCATGATCACGCCCGTCGGTACGGACACGGACTCGACCTGGGACGCCGTCCGGCGCGGGGACACCCGCGCCGGGCTGGCCCCGACGCCGGGAGTCTCCCATCCCATCTGGTGCCGCACCGTGCCGCCGTTCGGCAGCGAGCTGCTGCCCGGCCGCGGCACCGCCAACCTGGACCCCTTCGTCCGCTTCGCGCTCGTCGCCGTCGACCAGGCCATCGCCGAGTCGGGCCTCGACCCCGCTTCCTGGGACGGCGGCCGGGTCGGCATCGTCGTCGGCTGCGGCCTGGGCGGCGCGGCCACCCTGAGCACCGCGCACGGCCGACTTGCCGAGCGCGGCCCGGACGCCGTGTCCCCGTACGTCCACCCGCGTTCGCTCATCAACATGGCGGCGGGCATGCTCGCCATCCGGCACGGGATCACCGGCCCCAGCCACACCGTGGTCGCGGCCTGTGCCTCGGGCGCGGTGGCGATCGGCGTGGCACGCGACCTGATCCGGGCCGGCACCTGCGACATCGTGATCGCCGTCGGTACGGACGCCGGTGTCGTGCCCGTGATCGCCGCGGGGTTCGCCGCGATGGGCGCGCTCACGGACAGCACGGCGGAGGACGCGTCACGGCCGTTCGCCGCCGACCGCTCCGGCTTCGTCCTCTCGGAGGGCGCGGCGGCCGTGGTCCTGGAGCGGGCGGACGCCGCCGCGGCCCGGGGCGCCTCCGCCCTGGGCCGGATCCTCGGCTACGCCTTCACCACCGACGCGCACCATCCGGTCGCCCCGCATCCGGACGCCGTCGGCGCCGAGCGGGCCGTCCGGTCCGCGCTCGCCGACGCCGGGCTGACCGCGCGGGACGTGGACCACGTCAACGCGCACGGCACCTCCACGCCGTACAACGACCGCAGCGAGGGCCGGCTGATCGGCCGGCTGTTCCCGCACCGGCCGAGCGTCACGGCGAACAAGGGCCTCCTGGGCCACAGTCTGGGCGCGGCGGGTGCGATCGAGGCCGTCCTCACTCTGCGTACGCTCGCCACCGGCATCGTCCCGCCGATCGCGCACACACCGGCCGCGGACCCGGAGCTTGCGGAGCTGGACCTGGTGCTGCACAAGGAGCGCCTCGCGGAGCCGGCCGTGGCGGTCAGCCACTCCTTCGGCTTCGGCGGCTCCAACTGCGTTCTGGTGATGGGCTCATGAGCGAAGGCCGGACCTCCGCCGTACTGACGGGCCTGGGCACCTGCCTGCCCGAGCGGATCGTGACCAACGAGGACCTGGCGGGGCGTCTGGACACCTCGCACGAGTGGATCCACAGCCGTACCGGCATCGCACGCCGGCACGTCGCGGATCCCGGGACGAGCACCGCCGACCTGGCGGCGGCCGCCGGACGGGCCGCCCTGGAGTCGGCCGGCCGATCCGACTGCGACCTGGTGGTGGTGGCCACCACCACCCCGGACCGGGCGTGCCCGGCGACCGCCCCGGCGGTCGCCTCCGCCCTCGGGCTGACCGGCGCCGGGGCCTTCGACCTGTCGGCCGTGTGCTCCGGATTCGTCTACGGGCTCTCGGTCGCCGCGGCCATGATCACCGCGGGCACCAGCCGGAGCGCCCTGGTGATCGGCGCCGAACGCTACTCGGCGATCGTCGATCCGGAGGACCGCGGCACCGCCGTCATCTTCGGGGACGGCGCGGGCGCGGTGCTGCTGGAGGGCGGCGACGCGGATGTCCCGGGGGCCGTCCTGCGCACCGAACTCGGCAGCGACGGCACCGGGAACGAGCTGATCACCGTTCCGCCCGGCGAGCGGTATCTGCGGATGCAGGGCCGCGAGGTGTACACCCGGGCCGTACCGACGATGGTGGAGTCCGCACGCCGGATCGCGGAGTCCGTCGGGTGGCGGCCGGAGGACATCGACGCCTTCGTCGGCCACCAGGCCAACCTCCGCATCCTGGAGTCGGTCGCCAAGCGGCTCGGCATGCCCCCCGGGGGCCTCATCACCAACATCGAGGACGTCGGCAACACGGCCGCCGCCTCCATCCCGCTGGCCCTGGCACAGGCGGCGGACCAGGGCCGTCTCCAGCGCGGCGACCGGGTCGTCCTGACCGCCTTCGGCGGCGGCCTGACCTGGGGTTCGGCAGCTCTCCACTGGCCGGACGTCCGCCCGGTCCACCGCTGACCCGTTCCGCGGCACCCGCTCCATCAAGCCCCGCCCCACCCCCGCGCCGGCCCTGCCCCGGGGTGGGGCGGTCCCCGACGAAAGGAAGCCAGCCGTGTCCCCGTCCGCCCCTGCCCAGGCCCCTGCCCCGGAGGACCGCTACGACCGGTACCGGTGCTTCCTCGACTCCGGCGTCGCGGCCTCGCGGACCGCCACGCACTGGATCCCCTTCCCCACGGTGTGGGTCATCACCGGCCCGCTGGACGGCAGGACGGACGGCGGGGACCGATGACGTATGAAGGGGTGACGTAGGAAGGGATGACGTAGGCCGGAGGAGGAACCGGCGAGCCGCCCGAGGTCAGGAACGCTGGTCGTCGCGCGTGGCCCGTTCGGCCTGCTTCTCCTTGATCCGCACCGTCTCCTTGCGGACCTCGGCCTGGACGGCGCGCTCCTTCTGGAGCCACTCGGGGTTCTCCGTCTTCAGCGCCTCGATCTGCTCCGTGGTGAGGGGCTCGGTCACTCCGCCGCGGGCGAGGCCCGAGATGGAGACTCCCAGCTTGGCGGCGACCACCGGGCGGGGGTGCGGGCCGTCGCGCCGCAGGTCCCGCAGCCACTCGGGCGGATCGGTCTGCAGCGCACTGAGCTCGGCACGGGAGACGACACCCTCCTGGAACTCGGCGGGGGTGGCCTCGAGGTACACACCCAGCTTCTTCGCCGCCGTGGCGGGCTTCATCGTCTGGGGGCTCTGGTGCGACTTCATGAGGTCAAGGGTATCGAGCATGTGCGCTACCTCCGACCACGACCGGTAACCTGGCGGGGTGACAGGCTCGGAAGAAACCCCATCGTTCCGGCTCGCGTACGTCCCGGGGGTGACGCCCGGCAAGTGGGTGCGGATCTGGAACGAGCGCCTGCCCGACATTCCGCTTGACCTCGTGCCCGTGGCCGCCGCCGAAGCCCCCGACCTCCTGCGGAGCGGCGGCGCCGACGCCGGGTTCGTACGGCTGCCGATCGACCGGACGGACCTCAGCGCGATCCCGCTCTACACCGAGACGACGGTCGTCGTGGTCCCCAAGGACCACCTCGTGGCCGCCGCCGACGAAGTGGTCCTTGGGGACCTCGCCGACGACATCCTGCTGCACCCCCTGGACGACACCCTGGGCTGGGAGCGCCCGCCGGGGCGGCCGGCGATCGAGCGTCCGGCCACGACGGAGGACGCCGTCGAACTGGTGGCGGCGGGCGTGGGGCTGCTCGTCGTCCCGCAGTCGATCGCGCGTCTGCACCACCGCAAGGACCTCACGTACCGGACGGTGACGGACGCCCCCGAGTCGCGGGTCGCGCTGTCCTGGCGGGAGGACGCGACCACCGACCGGGTGGACGACTTCATCGGCATCGTCCGGGGGCGGACCGTCAACAGCACGCGCGGCCGCGCCGGAGCCACCGCCGATCCGAAGGGCAAGCGGGCCGAGAAAGCCAAGCCGACCGGCAAGACGGCCGGTAAGCCCGCTGCCCGGTCGACCGGCAAGACGGCCGGGAAGAACACCCGGGCCCGCTCCGGCGGCCCCGCGGCCGCCAAGCGCGGCAAGCCCCGCCGCCGCTCGTAAGCCGCCGGTGGTAAGCCGCCGGTCGTCAGGGGACAGCGGTACGCGGTACCGCCGTACGGCGCAGACCGGCGCGGCACCGTGAGTTCACCTCCGGTGTACCCGTGCACCGCCTGCTGATCGGCTTCGGGTCGCCCGGCTCGGCGGTAATGGCGGTCGGTCCGTGACGTGAACCGGGCCCTCCGTACATCCGCGCGCCGCGCGACGCACCCCCCGGAGGACGCGTGCCCCCTGCTGCCGAGACCGTGACCGCCAGGAGCGAGGGCGCGCGGAGCGAGGGCGAGCGGCCCGGCCCAGGGGGAGGGGCCGCCGGGAAGCGGCCCGGCGGCCGCGCCCGGCGGTGGACACGAGCGGCCCGGCACAGCGCCCGCCTGCGAGCGGCGACCGGCGCGGCCCTGCTGACCTGCCTCGTCTTCTGCCTCGGGGGAGCCCTGGCCGGCAGCCGTCCGTTCGGCCCCACCACCCGCAACACCGTCGACCTCGGCCAGCAGTACCTGCCGTACCACGCGTACTGGCGCAGGCTCCTGCTCGGCGACACCGACGGCGACCTGTTCCTGAACTGGAACTCCGGCTTCGGTTCGAACTTCCTCGGCGACTACGGCACCTATCTGTCCAGCCCGTTCGATCTCATGGTCGTCCTGTTCCCGGCGGACCGCGTCGAACTGGCCCTCTACGTCATCACCGCCGCCAAGATCACCGCCGCCGGTGCGGCGATGGCGGTGCTGCTGCTGAAGCTGCGCCCCGGTCCGTGGCCGGTGGCCGCCGTCCTGGGAACGGCGTACGCGCTCTGCGGCTGGACCCTCAACTTCGCCGCCACCGTGCCGATGTGGCTGGACGGGCTGCTTGCGTTCCCGCTGCTGTGCCTGGTCGGCGAGTGGGCCCGCGCCGGGCGCCACGCGGTCCTCGGCCCGCTCGTCGTCGCCCTGACCTGGTTCGCCAACTTCTACACGGCCTACATGGCGACCGTCGGCGCGGCCGTCGTCCTCGCCGTCCGGCTGTTCACCGCGGACGACACCGGACGCCGGCGCCTGGCCGGTCTGCTGCGCGCCGCCCGTGGCGTGGTCGTGGGCATCGGCCTCGCGGCGCCGCTCGTCCTGGTGATCTTCACGGCCACCCGGGTCGCGGACCCCACTCCCGAGGTGACCTTCACCGCCGTGCCCTGGACGGAGGTGTTCGCCCGACTGCTGCCCGCCACGGCGAGTGTGGCGTCCCCGGCCCTCTTCATCGGCACCCCCGCCCTGGCGCTCGCGCTGACGCTGCCCTTCAACCGCGCGGTGGCCCCGAGGGCCCGTATCGGCTGGACGGCGGCGATCTGCCTCGTCGCGCTCTCGATGCAGTGGGGACCCACCCATCTGCTGTGGCACGCGGGCGCCTCGCCCAACGGCATTCCGTACCGTCAGAGCTTCGTGCTGTGCGCGCTGTTGCTGATCGCGGCCTGGCTCTCCACGGCCCAGGGGCTCCCGCGCCTGCCCGCACTCCTCGGTGCCGGAGCACTCCTCGCCGCGATGGTGTTCGCGTCGCGGGACAGCGTCGTCATCGACCGCTGGAGCCATCCGGTGTTCGGCGCCGCTCTCGCCGTCGGCGCGCTCGCCGCGGCCGGCGTCCTGGCCGCCCGCCGCTACGGCACCGGCGCCCGCGCCCTGCCCGCCCTGGCCGTCGTGCTCCTGGTCCTGACCCAGGCCGGCGAGACCGCGATCTCGGGGGGCCGAATAGAGCGGCAGCAGCTGAGCAAGGTCTCCTGGGCCCCGCCGCTCGGCCCCTGGCACGCGGACATGGCACGGGCGACCGAGGCGGCGGACGCCTGGCCGCGGTACCGCACGGACCCCGGCGAGGTGCCGGGCGGCAACGACGTCCTCCTCGTCGGCGGACAGGGCGCCGACTACTACAGCAGCCTCACGGCGGACGTCACCTCCCGTACGCTCTCCTCCCTCGGCTTCGGCTTCTACGCCAAGGGGCGCCATCCGGTCAGCCTGGACAACCCCGTCACCGACGCGATCTTCTCCATAGGCACCCGGATGCGTTCCATACCTTCGGAACCCCTGCGCACCGACAGGCCGCCGCGGGCCACGATCAGCTCCACCGACACCCCCGTACCGCCCCTGGTCACCGTCCGCGAGGACGTACGCCTCCATGAGCGCGAGGCCGCCTTCGGCGACTCCGCCTTCGCCAACCAGGAGTCGCTGCTCGGCGCCGACGTGTACGACGAGCCGGCCCCGTCGCGGCGGACGGGCGGAGCCGACGGCGAGGTCACGCTCACGGCCGCCTGCCCCGCCGGTTCCCAACTCTGGTTCTGGGCTCCGCGACACCACGGCACGGCGGCGCTCGCGGGACAGCCACCCGTGGACTTCGCCGGCAAGCTTCCGTCCGTCCTCGCCCCCATGCGGCCGCTCGGCACCGTACCGGCGTCCGGGACGGTACGGATCGACCTGCGCGCCACCGCCCCGGCCGAACCGGTCCTGCCGTCGAAGCCGGTCGGCTGCCTCGTCCGGGAGCGGCTCGACGCGGCCGTGCGGCAGGCGACGGCGACCGGGGCGACCGAGGTCCGCGCCTCCGGCCACGCCTTCTCCGCCGAACTCCCCGCCGGCAGCACCGGCACCGCCGTCGTCGCCGTGCCGCGCGTCTCCGGCTGGCGCTGCGCGTCCGGGGACGCCGAGCCCACGCCCGCCCGGCGCCATCTGGGCCTGCTGGCCGTACCGCTCGACGGCACGGCCACGTCGATCCACTGCGTCTTCCGGCCGCCCGGCCTCCGCGCCGGCGGCGCGATCGGCGCCGTCGCTCTGCTCTGCCTCGCGGCCATCGGACTCCGGCACCGGTTTCCGCGCAGGACGCGAAGAGTTCACCCGGAGTGCACACCCGGCTCGACCGAGCGGAATTGACCGCCGATACGCTGCCGATGATCGTCCTCGTACGGTGCGCAATCCCCGTACGGCGAAGGTGAATTGTCTCCGCGTTGCCGTATCCCGTATTCCCGTATCCCGTGTGTGACTCTTGGGGTTCCGTGTGCCGAAGCTGTCCGTCATCGTGCCGTTCCACAATGTCGGGATCTATGCCCCCGACACCATGCGTAGCCTCGCGAGGAACGCGGACCCGGATTTCGAGTTCCTGCTGATCGACGACTGCTCCACGGACGACACGCCGTACGTTCTCGACCGCTGGAAGGACCGGATCCCGAATGCCACCGTGATCCGCCACGAGACCAATCTGGGTGTGGCGCAGGCCCGTAACACCGGCCTCGACGCGGCGACCGGCGACCATGTCACCTTCCTCGACGGCGACGACTGGTACGCCCCCGGTCATCTGCGCGCCATGGTCCGCGGCATGGAGGCGCTGGGCTGCGACTTCGCCCGCACCGACCATGTCCAGTCGACCGGCAGGTCGCGCAGCGTCCGCTACGCCCCGGCCAAGCGGCGGGACGCGGTGATGGACCCGCGCGAGGGAATCGCCCCGGCGAACATGATCACGATGGTGGACTATCCGTTCGTCCCGTTCGGCATCTACGCCGGTCATCTCTTCCGCGACGGCGCCTCCCGTTTCGAGACGAAGCTGCGCACCGCCGAGGACCGGCTCTGGATCTGGCGTCTCCATCTGAAAGCGACGTCCTATGCGGCGCTCAGTATCCACGGAGTCTTCTACCGCCGCGGTGTCACCACGTCCCTGACCCAGATCACCGACAACCGCCAACTGGACTTCATTCCGTCGTACGACCTGCTGCTCGAAGAAGTCTCCGCCGACGCCGAGGCCGACCGCTTTCTCCCGAAAGCCGTCCGCACCTACTGCGCCATGATCGCCTTTCATATGGGAAAGGCCGACCAGTACGAGCCCGCGGTGACCAAGCGCCTCCGGCACGATGTGTCGGACGCCCTGCGCCGCATGCCGCAACGGGTGCTCGACGAGACCCTGGCGACGATGGACACCGCACGCGCCACGCTGCTCGGCGCCCTGCGCGCCACCGGAAGGACCGCCTGACCCATGGAACCGCGCACCCGCCAGCCCGTGCAGATCTTCCAGGTGTCGACGTTGTACGGAGCCGCCACCGTGGCCGCCGCCCTCGACGCCGGCCTGTTCGGCGCCCGCGAGGACGCCCGCAGGCTCCTGCTGGTCTCCAACAACGCCGAGATCCCGGAGACCGCCCTGCGGCTCGAGGAGATGACCGGCTACGACCGGATCGCCGCCCGCTTCGACTCCACGATCGACTGGAACGACGCCATCCGCCCGCACCACCCCGGCACCTGGGCACCCCGCCCGGAGGAGGCGCCGCTGTGGCAGCGGGTGTTCCGCACGGCCTGGGACCTGGGCGACCGACCCGTCGAACTCGTCGTCGAATCCATCCAGGTCAACCCGGCCAAGGCGCTCGCCGCCGTCTTCGCCGAGAGCTCCGTCGAGGTCTACGCGGACGGTCTGATGAGCTACGGCCCGACCCGCGACGAGCTGCCGCAGTCGATCGGCTGCCGCGTCCGGCGCCTGCTCCATCTCGACCTCGTGCCCGGCCTGCGGCCGCTGCTGCTCGCCGAGACCGGCGTCGAGCCCGAACTGGTGCCGGACGACGCCTTCCGCAAGGTGCTCACCGAGATCGCCGAAGCCGCCGACGGCGACCGGCTGGTGGTGGAGGCGGTCGCGGCCGCCCCGACCGCCCTGCTGCTCGGCCAGTACCTCGCCGTCCTCGGCATCCTCACCGCCGACGAGGAGGAGGAGCTGCACGTCCGCATGGTGCGCGGCGCCGCGGCGGCCGGGCACCGCTCGGTGGTCTTCAAACCGCACCCGACCGCCCCCGCCCGCTACTCCCTGGCCCTGCGGGAGGCTGCCGAGGCCGAGGGGGTGCGGCTCACCGTCCTCGACGGTCCGCTGCTCGCCGAGACCTTCTACGAACGCTGCCGGCCCCGGCTCGTCGTCGGCTGCTTCTCCACGGCGATGCTCACCGCCGCCGTGTACTACGGCGTCCCCATCGCCCGCGTGGGCACCGGGACGATCCTGGAGCGGCTCACCCCGTACGAGAACAGCAACCGGGTGCCGCTGACCGTCGTGGACCACCTCGTGCCCGACCTGGAGACCGGCGCCGCCCCCGCCGTACCCGGGCCGACCCCCGAGACGCTCGCCCCGCTCGTCAGGGCCGTGGGGTACTGCATGCAGCCGAAGCTCCACCCCGGGCTGCGGGAGGAGACCGCCGCGCTGCTCGCCGACCACAGGGGCGAGGAGAGCACCGCCCGCTACTTCGACCGGGAGCGGCTCGGCCTGCTGGGACTGCCCGGCGGCGAGGTGCCGCGGGCCGCCTCCCGGCTCCGCCGCGGCCTGGTGCGGAGCCGGGGTTGACCGCCGGGGGCGAGGCAGCCGGGACACTCCTGGAGGGGGTTCTCAGCCGCTCGGCGCCGAGTGCACGATGGTGAAGACGGCGCCCTCCGGGTCCGCCACCAGGGCGAGGCGGCCCATGGCGTCGTCCCACGGCGGTCGCAGAAGGCGCCCGCCCAGCTCGGTGACCAGCACGGCGGCCGCGTCGGCGTCGCCGACCTCGAAGTACGTCATCCAGTGCGCGCCCCGGTCGCGGGGGAGGCCGGTGCCGACGCCGTGCAGCGAGGCGACCGGGCGTCCGTCCAGACGGAGGGTCAGGAAGTCGAAGTCGGCGGAGACGACCGGCTCGACGTCGTAGCGGAAGACCGTCCGGTAGAACTTGCCGACCGTCGACGTCTCGTACGTCAGAAGCTCGTTCCAGACCGGGGTGCCGTGCGTGCCGGCGGCCGCCGCGCCGTGGTGCCGCTCGGCCTGCCAGACCCCGAAGACGGCGCCCGAGGGGTCCGAGCAGATCGCCATCCGGCCCGCCTCGCCCGCGTCGAGCGGGCCGACCGCGACCGTGCCGCCGCAGCAGCGGATGGTCTCCGCCGTCTCGTCGGCGTCGTCCGTCGCCAGATAGGTGGTCCAGGCGACCGGCAGATGCCGGTCGGGAGGCAGCTGGCCGATGCCCGCCACCTCCCTGCCGTCGAGCAGCGCACGCACGTACGGGCCGAGCTGCTGCGGGCCGGGAACGAACTCCCAGCCGAAGAGGGCGTTGTAGAACTCCTGCGTCGCGTCAAGCCCGTGCACCATCAAGCTCACCCAACAGGGTGTACCGGGTGTACGCCGAGTCGCCTCCGTCATCGTCACTCTCTCCTCGGACCATCGTCGTGGCCGTACGGGGGGACAAGGCGTACGCACGAGGTCGTACGGGGCCGTGGGGGCCCGGGTACAGGGCCGTAGCCGTTCCGTACCCGGCGGTCCTCCGCCGTACTCGCGTCATGTTCGCGCGCCCCGTGCCGATGCTCGCACCACCGGGCGCGCCGTGCGTCGCGGCCGCGCCGCGTTTGGCGCGAACCCGAAGGAGGTTGCCCGGTTCGTCGCTTCCTTTTCCGCCGCCGTCCATCCACCCGTCCGCCGATCACCCCTGCCCCGGCGTGGGCTGCGCGAGGATGGCACCCATGAAGCCCATCATCTCCGCGAGCGAACTCCTGAGCGAGTCGGTCGGACCCCGCCCTCCTGTCCTCCTCGACGTCCGCTGGCAACTGGGCGGCCCGCCCGGGCTGCCGGAGTACGAGGCCGGGCACATCCCCGGCGCGGTTTATGTCGACCTGGACACGGAACTCGCGGGCCCGCCCGGCGCGGGCGGCCGGCATCCGCTGCCGGACATGGCGGTCTTCGGCGCGGCGATGCGCCGGGCCGGCGTCTCGGCGGACACCCCGGTCGTCGTCTACGACGGCGGTCTCGGCTGGGGTGCGGCCCGGGCCTGGTGGCTGCTGCGCTGGACCGGCCACACGGACGTCCGGGTGCTGGACGGCGGGCTCGCAGCGTGGACGGGGGAGCTGTCGAAGGAGACCCCCCGGCCGCGGCCGGGCGACTTCACGCCGAAGCCGGGCGCGCGCGGGCTGCTCGACGCGGACGGCGCGGCGGCGCTGGCCCGCTCGGGGCTGCTGCTCGACGCGCGGGCGGCCGAGCGCTACCGGGGTGACGTGGAGCCGATCGACCCGGTGGGCGGACACATCCCCGGGGCGGTCTCGGCCCCGACGACGGAGAACGTGGACGAGGACGGCCGCTTCCTCGCGGCGGAGGCGCTGGCCGCCCGCTTCTCGGCCCTCGGCGCCGCCGAGGGCACCGACGTCGCGGTCTACTGCGGCTCGGGCGTCTCCGGCGCCCACGAGGTCCTCGCCCTGGAGATCGCGGGCATCCCGGCGGCGCTGTACGCGGGCTCCTGGTCGGAGTGGTCGGCCGACCCCGGCCGCCCGGTGGCAAAGGGCCCGGACCCGCGGTAGGACCGACCCCTGACGCCCTTGCCAAGACGGGGCCGACGAGCGCCGCACACACGGAAGGCCCCCGCCGATCTCGGCGGGGGCCTTCCGCACAACAGCCGTCGTCCTGCGACCGTGGTCAGTCCTGCTTCTTCCGGCGCGTGCCGAAGACGATCTCGTCCCAGCTCGGCACCGCCGCCCGCCGGCCCGGACGGACGCCGTCCGCCTCGGCCTGGCGGTCCGTCGTGCCCGTGAGGCGGTCGCGGTGCCCCGAGACCGCGCGCGGCATCAGGACGTCGGCGTAGGCCGACCCCGCGCCCGCCGAGGCGGCCGGGGCCGGGGGCTCCTCCGCCTCGGGTTCCTCGGCGGTCTCCGGGTCCGCGGGCTCCGGCACGACCATGTCGCCCCGGAAGTTCGGCACCGCCTCCAGGAGGCTCGTCAGGGAGTCCCGCTCCTCCTCCGGCTCCGGGCCGGGCAGCGCGGCGGCGGGCCGCTCGGGCTGGCGGTCCAACTGACGGTCCAGGGCGCGGTCCAGCGGCCTGTCCCGCGGCAGCCGGGCGATGCGCGGCACGAACGGGAAGCTCGGCTCGGGCGCGGCGGCGATGGTGTCGTCGGTCTCGCCGATCAGCGCGCGTGCCTCGTCGTCGACCGCCTGGACGAGCCGCCTGGGCGGGTCGTACGTCCAACTGGCGGTGTGCACCTCGCCCGCCACGCGGTAGACGAGCAGCACCTCCCACGTGCCGTCGTCACGGCGCCAGGAGTCCCACTGCACGGTGTCCTTCTCGGCGCCGCGCAGCAGCAGTCGCTCCTGCACCGCCTCGCCGAGCTGCGGTCCGGTGTTCTCGCCGGGCCGGCGCACGGGCGTCTTGCGGGCCCGCTCCGCCATGAACGCCCGCTCCGCGAGCACCGGTCCCTCGAAGCGCCGTACGCGGTCGACCGGAATCCCGGCGAGCTGGGCGACTTCCTCGGCCGACGCACCGGCACGTATCCGCGCCTGGATGTCCCGGGGGCGGAGGTGGCTCTCCACCTCGATCTCGATCTGACCGAGCCGCGCCCGGTCGTTGCGCACGGCGGCGCGCAGCCGCTCGTCGATCGGAAGCGTGTACTCCGTGCTGTCAGCAGCCTTCAGCACCAGTCGTGTGCCGTCGTTGGAGACGGCCACGACACGCAGTTCGGGCATGGGGACCTCCCGGGTGGTGCCTGCCGACGTCACGTGCGTCGCTGCTTCCGCTAGTCGAGTGTGGCCTGCCCGGGTGCAGCCTGCCACAACCTTGCCGAGTTGCCCGGCGTGTCGGGCATGGACCCTGGAACGCCGTTATGGCACGGTTACCTCTTTACAACTCAGAGTGACCAGCGGTCACGCTGTGTTGCGGGTCCCCGTGCGGTGCCACGACGCCGCCGGTTCGAGTGCCGCCTTCGGCTCCCTCCCGTTGACCCCGAGCGCCCATGCGGGAGCCCGGACCCAGGGCTCGCCACAGTACTCCATTCGGGCCACCTGGGTGGACCGGCGCGCCGCCCAACTTCTCCGGCGGTACGGGAGTTGAGTGTCCGCGGTCACCACCCTCACGTGTCGCTCTTCACAGAATCGCCAGAAACGGAACTAATACCTTCGCCCATTTGTCCCTTCTGGGTGCATGGTTGAACGGATGAGCAGGCGAGGGCCCGGTATGGATCAGGCGAAGGCCGGCAGGGATGCCAGGGACGGCGAGACCGGCAAGGGCGGCGGGGGCGGCAGGGAAGGCACAGGGAAGCGGCTCGATCTGAGCGTGGCTCAGGTCTCGGGCAGCGCCATCGCGGCGGTCGTGGCGGCCAAACTCGCCTCCACCCTCGGTGTGTACGGCACGATCCTGGGCGCCGGTGTGATCAGTGTCATCGCGACCTGCGGCGGTTCGGTCTTCCAGCACCTCTTCAAGCGGACGGGTGAACAGATACGGGTGGTCGCCGTCCAGGCCGAGCCGGTGAAGGCGTCGCCCCGGTCCGCCCGCCGCGCCGCGCCCGATCGCACCCGGGCCCTCCCGGCCGCCGGTGAGCCCGCCGCACCGCCGTACGACGGGGAGTTCGGCGTACCGACGACCCACGGCACCCGCGTCCGGGGCTGGAAGCGCTCCGCCGTCGCCGCCGGGCTCGTCTTCCTCGTCTCCATGGGCGGTATCACCGGCTACGAACTGATCTCCGATCAGGACTTCAGCGGCACCCGGGGAACGACCACCTTCGGCTCGGTGGTCGGGCGCGGGGCGGAGGACTCCTCCCCGGGCACCCCGTCCACCGACCGGACGCCCGGTGGGGAGTCCGGTACGGAGCAGCGGCGGAACCAGGAGCCCGAGCAGGGCCAGGACCCCGAACAGGGCGGCGGTGGCGCCCCGTCCCCGGAGACCGGGCGGAGCACCCTGGACCCCGACCCGACCCCCTCGGAGCCGACCGGCGGCGATCCGGCACCGGCACCGACCCCGACGCCCGCACCGTCCACGACGACGCCCACCCCGGCCCCGACGGGGAGCCCGTCCGACGGCGCCCCCGTCCGGGACGCCCCGTCGGCGCCGACGGCCGGGTGAAGGTCCGTCAGTCGCCCAGGACCCGCCGCAGATAGTCGTTGGCGAACAGCCGGTCAGGGTCCAGCCGGTCACGCAGCGCCGTGAACTCGGCGAAGCGCGGGTAGACCTCGGAGAGGTACGCCGCGTCCCGGGTGTGCACCTTGCCCCAGTGGGGCCGGCCGCCGTGCGCCGTCATGATGCGCTCCACCGCGGTGAAGTACCCGCGGTGGGGCGTTCCCTTGTAGAGGTGGGCCGCGATGTACACCGTCTCCCGGTCCGAGGCGGTGGAGAGCGCGATGTCGTCGGCGGGAGCCGTCCGTACCTCCACCGGGAAGCTCACCTTGAGCGGGGAGCGTTCGACCATCGCCTTCAGCTCGCGCAGCGCCGCGATCCCCGCCTCGCGCGGCAAGGCGTACTCCATCTCCAGGAAGCGCACCCGGCGCGGGGAGGTGAAGACCTTGTACGGGATGTCGGTGTACGTACGGGCCGACAGGGCGCGGCTGGCGACCTTGGCGAGCGAGGGGATGACCGGCGGCACCGCGCGGCCCAGCGCGCACGCCAGCTGGAACACGCCGTTGGAGAGGAGCTCGTCCTCGATCCAGCCGCTGACCGCTCCGGGCGGGGCGATCGGGCCCGCGCTGCGGTTGTTGCGCTTGACGCTGCAGTTGTCGGTGTGCGGGAACCAGTAGAACTCGAAGTGCTCGTTCTCCGCGTGCAGCGCGTCGAACTCCGAGGTCACCTTGTCGAAGGTCATCGGCTCCTCGCGCGCGGTGAGCAGGAAGACCGGCTCCACGGCGAAGGTGATCGCGGTGATCACGCCGAGCGCGCCGAGCCCGACCCGGGCGGCGGCGAAGACCTCCGGGTTCTCCTTCTCGGAACAGGTCATCAGCCGTCCGTCGGCCGTCACCAGTTCAAGCTCCCGGATCTGCGCGGCGATCGAGGCGGAGTCGCGGCCCGTGCCGTGCGTACCGGTGGACGTCGCCCCGGCCACCGTCTGCTCCATGATGTCGCCCATGTTCGTGAGCGACAGGCCCTCCCGGGCCAGCGCCACGTTCAGCCGCTTGAGCGGAGTGCCCGACTCCACGGTGACCGTCATCGCCTCGCGGTCGATCCGCCGGATCCCGGCCAGGAGATGCGGGCGCACGAGGAGGCCGTCCGTCGCGGCGATCGAGGTGAAGGAGTGGCCGGTGCCGACCGTCTTCACCCGCAGGCCGTCCTCGGCCGCCTCGCGGATCGCCTCGGCGAGCTCCTCGGCCGAGGCGGGGCTCACCTCCCGTACGGGACGGGAGGTGACGTTCCCCGCCCAGTTACGCCACGGGCCGTTCGCCGTCCCGGTGCTCCCCGACCGCTGTGACCGTCCTGTCGCCGTCCTGTCCACGCTGCCCCTCCCCAGTCGGCACCGGCCTGCGCAGCCGGCGGTACCCCAGGAGCCCCACCACGACCGCGAGCGCGCCCGAGACCACGGGCACCACGTACGCCGCCTCCGCTCCCGACGCGTCGACCACCCAGCCGGCGGCCGAGGAGCCGAGCGCCACACCGATCGCGAGCCCGGTACCGGTCCAGGTCATGCCCTCGGTCAGCTTGGTGCGCGGTACGTGCGCTTCGACGAGGGCCATGGTGGTCACCATCGTCGGCGCGATGGACAGGCCCGCGACAAAGAGCGCCACGGCCAGCAACGGCAGGTTCCCGGCCAGTAGGAGGGGGATCATACTCACGGCCATCGCGCAGACGCCCAGCAGCCACCTGCGGGACGGCTCGCCCTTGAGGTGGAGCAGCCCGAAGACCGCGCCCGCCAGGCAGGAACCGAGCGCGTAGACGGCGAGGACGAGACTGGCGGCGGCCTTGTGGCCCTGCTCCTCGGCGAAGGCCACGGTCACCACGTCGACCGAACCGAAGACGGCTCCGGTGGCGACGAACGCGAGGGCGAGCACCTGCAGGCCGGGGGAGCGGAGCGCGGAGCCGCCGCTGTGCTCCTCGCGGGGGTGCGGCCGGGGCTCGGTGGCGCGCTGCGAGGTCAGCCAGAAGACGCCGATGGCCAGGAAGACGGCGGCGAACATCGGGCCGGCCTCCGGGAACCAGACGGTCGACAGGCCGATGGAGACGATGGGGCCGAAGATGAAGCACACCTCGTCGACGATCGACTCCCACGAGTACGCGGTGTGCAGTTCGCGCGCCGAGCCGCGGTAGATCTGCGCCCAGCGTGCCCGGGTCATGGCGCCGACGCTCGGCACACAGCCGATGACGGCCGTGAAGACGAACAGGGTCCAGTCGGGGGCGTCCTGCTGCACACAGAGCAGGAGCCCGGCGGCCGCCACCAGGGACACGACCGTCACCGGGCGCAGGACCCGGCGCTGGCCGTGGCGGTCGACCATCCGGGAGACCTGGGGCCCCAGCACCGCCGCGGACATCGCCAGCGTCGCCGAGAGCGCGCCGGCCAAGCCGTACCTGCCGGTGACCTGGGAGATCATCGTGACGATGCCGATGCCCATCATGGACAGCGGCATACGGCCGAGGAATCCGGCCACCGAGAATGCCTTGGTACCGGGGGCCGCGAAGATCGCGCGGTAGGGACTGGGCAAGTGGTTCTCCGGCATCACTCGGCACATGCCGTCGTCCGGCATGTGTAGTTAACAGCTAAAGCCTACGGTGTTGAAGTGGTGAGCGGTCACCATTTTCGGGACGGGCCGCGCCACCGGCTGTCACCGGCGGGTGGGAGGATCGGTGCCATGTCCGATCAGCACGATCCCGCCCCGTACGACGCCCTCCTGCTGCTCTCCTTCGGCGGCCCCGAGGGCCCGGACGACGTGGTCCCCTTCCTGGAGAACGTGACCCGCGGCCGAGGCATCCCGAAGGAACGGCTGAAGGAGGTGGGGCAGCACTACTTCCTCTTCGGCGGCGTCAGCCCGATCAACGACCAGAACCGCGCCCTGCTCGACGCCCTGCGCGCCGACTTCGGGGGGGCCGGCCTCGACCTGCCGGTCTACTGGGGCAACCGGAACTGGGCGCCGTACCTCACCGACACCCTGCGGGAGATGATCACCGACGGGCGGCGGCACATCGCCGTCCTCGCCACCAGCGCGTACGCCTCGTACTCCGGCTGCCGCCAGTACCGCGAGAACCTCGCCGACGCGCTCGCCACGCTGGAGGCGGAGGGGCTGCCGCTGCCCCGCGTCGACAAGCTCCGGCACTACTTCAACCACCCCGGCTTCATCGGCCCCATGGTCGAGGGCGTGCTCGCCTCCCTGTCCGAGCTGGACGAGTCGGTGCGCGCCGGCGCCCACCTCGCCTTCACCACGCACTCCATCCCGGAATCGGCCGCGGACACCTCCGGCCCCGTCGAGGACCACGGGGACGGCGGAGCCTATGTGAAGCAGCATCTGGACGTGGCCCGGGTGATCGTCGAGGCCGTCCGCGAGGAGACCGGCGTCTCGTACCCCTGGCAGCTCGTCTACCAATCGCGCAGCGGCGCCCCGCACATCCCGTGGCTGGAGCCGGACATCTGCGACCACCTGGAGAAGCTCCACGGCTCCGGCGTCCCGGCCGCCGTGATGGTCCCGATCGGTTTCGTCTCGGACCACATGGAGGTCCTGTACGACCTCGACACCGAAGCCACCGCCAAGGCCGCGGAGCTGGGCCTCCCGGTGCGGCGCTCGGCGACCGTGGGGGCGGACCCGCGGTTCGCCGCGGCCGTGCGGGACCTCGTCCTGGAGCGTGCCGCCCGTGAGCGCGGGGCGCGGGCCGAACGCTGCGCCCTGGGAGCCCTCGGCCCGTCCCACGACATCTGCCCGATCGGCTGCTGCCCCGCCCGGTCCGAGCGGCCGGCGGCGGCCGGTGCCGACAGTCCGTACGCGTAAGGAGCGCCTGTGACCCAGCCCGTGAACCCCCTGCCGACCGGCCCCTCGACGACCGACCCGCTGCTCACCGAGCTGCTCGGCCTCGCCCTGGAGGCCGCACGGCGGGCGGGCGCGCTGCTGCGCGACGGACGGCCGGACGACCTGGCCGTCGCCAGGACCAAGTCCAGCCCGATCGACGTGGTCACCGAGATGGACATCGCCGCCGAGAAGCTGATCACCGGCTTCCTCGGCGAGCACCGCCCGGACGACGGCTTCCTCGGCGAGGAGGGCGCCGCCAGCCCCGGCTCCAGCGGTGTCCGCTGGGTGATCGACCCGCTCGACGGCACCGTGAACTATCTCTACGGGCTGCCGACCTGGGCCGTCTCCATCGCCGCCGAACGGGACGGCGAGACCGTCGTCGGCGTGGTCGAGGCGCCGATGCGCCGCGAGACGTACCGCGCGGTCCTGGGCGGCGGAGCGTACGTCGGCGACCGCCGGCTCGTGTGCCGCCCCGCGGCCCCGCTGGAGCAGTCGCTGATCTCCACCGGCTTCGCCTACGTCCAGACGGTCCGCGCCCACCAGGCCGACGTGGCCCAGCGCCTCATCCCGCGGGTCCGCGACATCCGCCGCGGCGGCTCGGCCGCGATCGACCTCTGCGACGTGGCCGCGGGCCGCCTCGACGCCTACTACGAACGCGGCCTCAACCCCTGGGACCTGGCGGCGGGGGACCTGATCGCCCGCGAGGCGGGCGCCAGGACCGGTGGCCGCCCCGGTGAGCCCCCGACGGGCGAACTCGCGGTGGCGGGCTCCCCGGGCGTCTTCGAGCCCCTCCAGAGCCTCCTGGAGGAGTTCGGCGCCTGGCACGACTAGGTGGGCTGGCTCGGACGCGCAGGGGCCCCGGTGTCATCGACACCGGGGCCCCTGCGCGTCCGTGGGTCAGGCGGTGACGGCGCCGACCTGCACGCCGTGTTCGGCGGCCAGGCGGTGCAGGTCGTCGAGCTCGGCCTGCTCGACGTCCGCGAGGAAGTCGTCGCCCGTCTCGCGTGCCCGTGTGAGGTCGGTCTGCGCGCTCCTTATGCGCTGCAGCAGTCCTGCGGTGAAAGCGTCCATGGTGCGCCCCCTCGTCATGGGTCGGTGGCACGGGGGTGTGCCGAGGGTGGATGGATCACGCTGCTACCTCTGGGGGACAGAGCGGTCAGTGGCGTGCCACATACAGGGCGTGATCGCGGGGTGTGCAGAACGTCCTCCCCAGAGCGTTCCTCACAGAAACCTCAACTGGCCCGTGACTCAGGTGAATTCTTCGCACACCACCCGGCCGCCCTACCGGTGCGCCCCTGCGCGCCCCCACCGGGCCGCCGTCGGCCGGGGCGCCCGGAACCCTCCGCCGAGAGCCGGCCGGACCCTGCCTTACAGCCGGTTTACGCGCGTACCGGGCAGGATGGACACGCACAGTCAGTGCTCAGGAACCGCTCCGTCCCCAGCGAGGGCCGGAGCTCGCGGGAAGGAATTACGACGTGCGCGTACTCGTCGTCGAGGACGAGCAGCTGCTCGCCGATGCTGTGGCCACCGGACTGCGCCGGGAGGCCATGGCCGTCGACGTCGTGTACGACGGTGCCGCCGCCCTGGAGCGCATCGGGGTGAACGACTACGACGTGGTCGTCCTCGACCGCGACCTCCCGCTGGTCCACGGCGACGACGTCTGCCGCAAGATCGTCGAGCTCGGCATGCCCACCCGCGTCCTGATGCTCACCGCGTCCGGTGACGTCAGCGACCGTGTCGAGGGCCTGGAGCTGGGCGCCGACGACTACCTCCCCAAGCCCTTCGCCTTCACCGAGCTCACCGCGCGCGTGCGGGCTCTCGGCCGGCGCACCACCGTGCCGCTGCCGCCCGTCCTGGAGCGCGCCGGCATCAAGCTCGACCCCAACCGCCGTGAGGTATTCCGTGACGGCAAGGAGGTCCAGCTCGCGCCGAAGGAGTTCGCCGTCCTGGAGGTCCTGATGCGCAGCGAGGGCGCGGTCGTCTCGGCCGAGCAGCTCCTGGAGAAGGCCTGGGACGAGAACACCGACCCGTTCACCAACGTCGTACGGGTCACGGTGATGACGCTGCGCCGCAAGCTCGGCGAACCTCCGGTCATCGTCACGGTCCCCGGCTCCGGCTACCGGATCTGACCGGTGGCCGCGACTCCGGCGCCCCTGCAGACGCCTCCGAAACCGACCTGGGACCCCCGGGACCCCGTCAGACCCCTGCTGCGACCCACCATCCGGATACGGCTCACGCTGCTCTACGGCGGGATGTTCCTGATCGCCGGCATCCTGCTGCTGTCGATCATCTACCTCTTCACCACGCAGGCCCTGAGCCTCAGCGCCTCCGAACTGCCGTTCAAGATCGTCAAGGGTGACGTCCTGCCCACCACCTCCTGGTGCGACCTGCCGGAGGCGGGCACGGGCGACCAGTTCAACCAGGCCGTCACGGCCTGTATGAAGCACCAGCGGGACCTGGCTCTGGACGACCTCCTGCGCCGCTCCCTGTTCGCTTTGCTCGGCCTGAGCATCATCGCCTTCGCCTTCGGCTACGCCATGGCGGGCCGGGTCCTCTCCCCGCTCGGCCGGATCACCCGGACCGCCCGCCAGGTGGCCGGATCCGACCTCGCCCGGCGGATCGAGCTGGACGGCCCCGACGACGAGCTGAAGGAGCTGGCGGACACCTTCGACGAGATGCTGGAGCGGCTGGAGCGCGCCTTCACCGCGCAGCAGCGGTTCGTCGCCAACGCCTCGCACGAACTGCGCACCCCGCTGGCGATCAACCGCACCCTCCTGGAGGTCCACCTCTCGGACCCCGGCGCCCCGGTGGAGCTCCAGCAGCTCGGCAAGACCCTGCTCGCCACCAACGAGCGCAGCGAGCAGCTGGTCGAGGGCCTGCTGCTGCTCGCCCGCAGCGACAACCAGGTCGTCGAGCGCAAGCCCGTCGACCTCGCCGAGGTCGCGTCGCGCGCCATCGACCAGGTGCACGGGGAGGCCGAGGCCAAGGGCGTGGAGATCCGCGGGGAGCGTGGGCCCGCCGTCGTCCAGGGCAACGGCGTCCTGCTGGAGCGGATCGCCCTGAACCTGGTCCAGAACGCCGTGCGGTACAACCTCCCGGAGGGAGGCTGGGTGGAGGTGACCACCGAGACCCAGCACGGCCAGGCGGTCCTGGTGGTCTCGAACACGGGACCCGTGGTCCCGGCGTACGAGATCGACAACCTCTTCGAGCCGTTCAGACGGCTGCGGCAGGAACGCACCGGGAGCGACAAGGGGGTCGGGCTCGGCCTGTCGATCGCCCGCTCGGTTGCGCGCGCCCACGGCGGGCGTATCATCGCGGAGCCCCGGGACGGCGGTGGTCTCGTGATGCGTGTCACTCTCCCGATCTGACACACTTCGAGTACCCGCCGGGTTCCGTTCGCTTTGCGCGGAATTCCCGGGGCCCGTTCCTGAGACGCCCCTGTGTGATCGATCACAGGAAACCACACAGGCCTCTCTACTCTCCGTGATCGGGAATTCCATCGGAAAACCAGGAAAAGTCCGGGTTTCCGGGGGCCTTGATGACGGGAAGTACACGGGGTGGCGCCCGTGAAGGACGGCCGAGGGACCGTGTACGGTCCCGTTCGCCACCCAAAGCCGATCACTCGTGAGAGGGCGGGCTGGGTGTCGATTGAGTAACAGACCTTGATGTGAGGCAAAATCTCCGCCTCGGGTCGGGCACAAGTCCGGCCTCTCACGCGTTACGTGCGCTGGAGACACCGCAACCACCCAGAGGGGGAGAGCGACATGGCAACGGATTACGACACCCCACGCAAGACCGACGACGACGTCGATTCGGACAGCCTTGAGGAACTGAAGGCCCGCCGGAACGACAAGTCGACCTCGACGGTCGACGTCGACGAGTTCGAGGCCGCAGAGGGCCTGGAACTGCCCGGCGCGGACCTCTCGAACGAGGAGCTCGCCGTCCGGGTCCTGCCCAAGCAGGCCGACGAGTTCACCTGCATGAGCTGCTTCCTCGTGCACCACCGCAGCCAGCTGGCTCGGGAGAAGAACGGCCAGCCGATCTGCCGCGACTGCGACTGAGATCGGACGGCCGTGGCAGGCGACACACCGTCCCGGAAGCGACGCTTCCGGCTTCATCGGAAGCCGGAGGCCGATCAGGGCGGCCCCGGCCCGGCAGCGGGTGCCCAGCAGGCCCCCGACGCCGAGCACACCGCCCACCTGCCCTCCCTCGGCGCGCGTGACGACGGGCGAGGCCCCTCGGCCTCGCTCGAAGCTGCCCCGACCTCCCGGTCGGCACCGACGGAGCGGCAGGAGGCGCGCCACGGGCGCCTCGACGCCGTCAAGCGCGCGGCCCACCCGGCGCGCGTCACGCTCGACCGCATGAAACTCGACCCCGCGCGGATCGACGCCGTCAAACGCGGCGTGAAGCGTGGCGGCCGGAGCGCCAAGGCCGGGATCGGCCACCTCGCCGACCGGCTCATCGAGATCGCCCCGCGCGTTCCCGTACGGGACCTGGCGACCCTGCGCCGCCAATTCCCGGGCCTCGGCCCCGAACAGATCGCCGACCGGCTCGTCGCGGGCGCGGCCAACGCCAGCTCGACCGTCGGCGCGGGCGTCGGCGCCGCCGCCATGCTCCCCGTACCTCCCGCGATGCCGGCCGAACTGGCCGCCGAGATCACCGGGGTCGCGGCGATCGAGCTGAAGCTCATCGCCGAACTGCACGAGGTGTACGGCCTGCGGCCGCCCGGCACGCTCACCCAGCGGTCGACGGCCTATCTGACCTCCTGGACGGAGGAGCGGGGCATCGACCCCACCAAGCCGACCACCCTCAACGCCGCACTCGGGGGCCAGCTCAAGCGCGAACTGCGCCAGCAGATCATGAAGCGCATGGTGCGCAATCTGCCCAATCTGATGCCGTTCATGGTCGGCGCCGCCGTCGGCGCGGTGATGAACCGCCGCGACACCAAGAAGCTCGCCGAACACGTCCGCGGTGACCTGCGGCGACGCCAGGTCCCCTGGGACGCCCTGGAGGGACTGCCCCCGCTGGAACAGCCCGAGAACCCCAAGGAGATCGGCATCTAGGGAGCAGGACGCCAGGCGCCGTCCCAGGCCGAGGCGCCCCTCCTAGGCCGGAGCGCCGCCCTGCGCCGACGCGTCCCGCGCCTCCGTGTCCCCGCTCCGCTCCCGCGCGGCCTCAAGCGCCGCCACCAGACCCCGCGGGTCGCGGCTGGACAGATAGACGTACGGCGTAGGGTCCGCCGGGTCGGTGACCTCGACCCGGACCGCGCCCGGGACGTAGCTGCGAAGCAGCATGAAGGCGCGCGGATCGGCCTTGAACGTGCGCCACGCGCGCGCCTCCTCCGCGTCCAGCGCCTCCGGCGTCCCCAGCGCCGACACCGGGATCCGCGCGTCGCCCGCGACCAGGGACCCGGCGACGACCCGGATGCGGGCGGAGCCGTACGAGGAGACGGCGGCGGCCGCCAGCGCGCCCGCCCCGATCACTCCGCACAGCGTCGGGACCGTGCCCAGCGGAAACATGACCAGACCGCCCGAGAGCGCCAGCAGGGCCACGATCACCCACCAGGAGCGGGGAGCGGTCAGACGCTCGTCGAAACGCGGCGCGGACGACGGCGCGGAGGACGGTACGGAAGGCTGCATGCCTCCAAGCTTGGCACGGCGCGACCCGCCCCTATCCGCGCGGGTAAGGTCTGCGGCTGTGACTGCAACATCTGCCGCCCTCACCCCGCCGGCCGACGCCATACCGCCGGTACGCCACCCCGACGCTCCGGCCCCCGGCGAGCTGCTCGGCGCGCACTACGAGCACTGCTTCGGGTGCGGCGGCGGACAGCCCCACGGTCTCCACCTGGAGGCACGGGCCGGCGAGGGCGTGACCGTCACCGCCGAGTTCACCGTGACCCCCGACCACCAGGGCGCCCCCGGCCTCGCGCACGGCGGCGTCCTCGCCACCGCGCTCGACGAGACCCTCGGCTCCCTCAACTGGCTGCTGCGGGTCATCGCCGTCACCGGCCGGCTGGAGACCGACTTCGCGCGGCCCGTCCCGGTCGGCACGGTGCTGCATCTGCAGGCCGAGGTCACCGCCGTGCGCGGGCGGAAGATCTACTCGACCGCGACCGGCCGGATCGGCGGGCCCGAGGGCCCCGTCGCCGTCCGCGCCGACGCCCTCTTCATCGAGGTCAAGGTCGACCACTTCATCGACAACGGCCGGCCGGAGGAGATCCAGGCGGCCATGTCCGACCCCGACCAGGTCCGGCGCGCCCGCGCCTTCGAGGTGAACCCCTGATGCGTAACCCTGTCGACGTACTCATCCGGCGAGTGGACCCGGACGTACCCATCCCGGCCTACGGCCACCCCGGCGACGCGGGGGTCGATCTGGTGACCACCGAGGCGGCCGTCCTGGCCCCCGGCGAGCGGATCGTGCTCCCCACCGGTATCTCCATCGCCCTGCCCGACGGCTACGCCGCCTTCGTGCACCCCCGCTCCGGTCTGGCCGCTCGGCTGGGTATCGCGCTGGTGAATGCCCCGGGGACGGTGGATGCCGGGTACCGTGGAGAGATCAAGGTGATCGTGGTCAATCTGGACCCCCGCGAGAGCGTGCGGTTCGAGCGGTTCGACCGGATTGCCCAACTGGTCGTCCAGCAGGTCGAGAAGGTGCGCTTCCACGAGGTGGCGGAGCTTCCCGGCTCGGCGCGGGCCGAGGGGGGCTTCGGTTCCACCGGCGGTCACGCCGCCGTGGACGGCACAACGGGTGGGAATCGATACGCTTCGGTCGTATCCGACCGGGAAGGACAGTGACGTGTTCGGACGTCGCAAGAAGAGTGGTTCCGCTGACGGCGTGGCGGACGCAGCGGGCGAGGCCGAGCAGGTCGTCGACGAGGTCGAACCCCGTGACGGCGAGGACGCGGCGGGCCGGCCGCGTCGGGTGAACCTTCCGCCGGCGCCCCGCCCCGACGGGCCGTGGGACATCTCCGAGGTCTCCCGTCCCGAGGACGGCCGGGTGGACCTGGGCGGCATCTTCGTGCCCGGCGTCGAAGGCATGGAGCTGCGCGTGGAGGTGGCGGGCGACGCGATCGTCGCGGCCACCGTCGTCCTGCGGGACAGCGCCGTGCAGCTGCAGGCGTTCGCGGCGCCGAAGAAGGAAGGCATCTGGGGCGAGGTCCGCGAGGAGATCGCCTCCGGCATCACCCAGCAGGGCGGTGTCATCGACGAGGTCGAGGGCCCCCTCGGCTGGGAGCTGCGGGCCCAGGTCCCGGTGCAGCTGCCCGACGGCACCGGAGGCGTACAGCTGGTGCGCTTCGTCGGCGTCGACGGGCCCCGCTGGTTCCTGCGCGGAGTGATCTCCGGGCAGGGCGCGGTGCAGCCCGAGGCCGCCGGTCTCCTGGAGCAGATCTTCCGGGACACCGTGGTCGTCCGGGGCGACGGGCCGATGGCCCCGCGCGACCCCATCGTCCTCAAGCTGCCCAACGACGCCCAGATGGTGCCCGAGGGCATCCAGCAGGAGGAGCAGGAGGGCTCGCGCTTCTCCGGAGGCATGGGCCAGCTCCAGCGCGGACCGGAGATCACCGAGGTCCGCTGAATCACGGCAAGGCCGGTGGGCCGTGCCCCGTACACCACGTACGGGACACGGCCCACCGGCCTTCCGCGCGCCAGAATGCCGTCAATACGGTCCCGGGGCGGCGTCACCCGTACAGAACGTCCGTTTCGCTGGACGTAAGGTCGAGCCATGGGTGGACGCGGCAAGCTACGGATCTACCTCGGTGCGGCTCCCGGCGTCGGCAAGACGTACGCCATGCTCTCCGAGGCGCACCGTCGCGTCGAACGCGGTACGGACTGTGTCGTCGCCTTCGTCGAGCACCACGACCGCCCGCGTACGGAGACGATGCTGCACGGCTTGGAACAGGTCCCGCGCCGCTCCCTCGTCCACCGGGACGCCGCCTTCACCGAGATGGACGTGGACGCCGTCCTCGCCAGGCGGCCCGCCGTCGCCCTCGTCGACGAGCTCGCCCACACCAACGTCCCCGGCTCCCGCAACGTCAAGCGCTGGCAGGACGTCGAAGAGCTGCTCGCCGCCGGGATCGACGTCATATCGACGGTCAACATCCAGCACCTGGAGTCGCTCGGCGACGTCGTCGAGAGGATCACCGGGGTCAGGCAGCGCGAGACCGTCCCCGACGAGGTCGTCCGCCGCGCCGACCAGATCGAGCTGGTCGACATGTCGCCCGAGGCGCTGCGCCGCAGGATGGCCCACGGCAACATCTACAAACCGGACAGGATCGACGCCTCCCTGTCCCACTACTTCCGGCCCGGCAACCTGACCGCGCTGCGTGAACTGGCGCTGCTGTGGACCGCCGACCGGGTCGACGAGTACCTCCGGCACTACCGCGGCGAGCACAACATCCGCTCCACCTGGCAGGCCCGCGAGCGGATCGTCGTCGGCCTCACCGGCGGCCCCGAGGGACGCACCCTCATCCGGCGCGCCACCCGGCTTGCGGAGAAGGGCGCGGGCGGCGAGGTGCTCGCCGTCTACATCGCCCGCAGCGACGGGCTCACCGCCGCCTCGCCCGAGGAGCTGGCGCTCCAGCGGACCCTGGTCGAGGACCTCGGCGGAACGTTCCACCACGTCATAGGCGACGACATCCCCTCCGGACTGCTGGAGTTCGCGCGGGGCGTCAACGCCACCCAGATCGTCCTGGGCTCCAGCCGCCGCAAGACCTGGCAGTACGTGTTCGGCCCCGGCGTCGGCCAGACCGTCGCCCGCGAGTCGGGCCCCGACCTCGACGTCCACATCGTCACCCACGAAGAGGCAGCCAAGGGACGCGGACTCCCCGTCGCCCGCGGCGCCCGCCTCGGCCGCTCCCGGATCATCTGGGGCTGGCTCGTCGGCGTCGGCGGCCCCGCGCTGCTGACCCTGCTCCTCACCCATGCCGACGCCGACCTCGGTCTGGCCAACGACATGCTGCTGTTCCTGGCGCTCACGGTCGCCTCCGCCCTGCTCGGCGGAGTGTTCCCGGCGCTCGCCTCCGCCGCCTTCGGCTCCTTCCTCCTCAACTGGTTCTTCACGCCGCCCCTGTACCACCTCACCGTCGCCGACCCCAAGAACATCGTCGCGATCGCCGTCTTCTTCGGCGTCGGCATGTCGGTGGCGTCGGTGGTCGATCTCGCGGCCCGCCGCACCCACCAAGCCGCACGGCTGCGCGCCGAGTCCGAGGTGCTGTCCTATCTCGCCGGCGGCGTGCTGCGCGGGGAGTCGAGTCTGGAGGCCCTGCTCGAACGCGTCAGGGAGACCTTCTCCATGGAGTCGGTGGCCCTGCTGGAACGGGACAGCGACGTCGAGCCATGGCGGCGCGCGGCCAGCGTCGGCGCGGGCCCCGTCGCCCGCCCCGAGGACGCGGACGTGGACATGCCCGTCGGCGAACACCTCGCGCTCGCCCTGGTCGGCCGCGCCCTGCCCGCCGAGGACCGGCGCGTACTCGGCGCGTTCGCCGCGCAGGCCGCGGTGGTGCTGGACCGGCAGCGGCTCGTCGGGGAGGCCGAGGAGGCCCGCAAACTGGCCGAGGGCAACAAGATCCGTACCTCCCTGCTCGCCGCGGTCAGCCACGACCTGCGCACCCCGCTGGCCGCCATCAAGGCAGCCGTCTCCTCACTCCGCTCCGACGACGTCGAATGGTCCGAGGAGGACCGGGCGGAACTCCTCGCCGGCATCGAGGAGGGCTCGGACCGCCTCGACCACCTCGTCGGGAACCTCCTCGACATGTCCCGGCTCCAGACCGGCACCGTCACCCCGCTGCTGCGCGCCATCGACCTGGACGAGGTCGTGCCGATGGCGCTCGGCGGAGTCCCCGACGGCAGCGTCGGCCTGGACATTCCCGAGACCCTGCCGATGGTCGAGGTCGACAAGGGGCTCCTGGAACGCGCCGTCGCCAACATCGTCGAGAACGCGGTCAAGTACAGCCCGCCCTGCGTGCCGGTGACCGCCGCCGCCAGCGCGCTGGGCGACCGGGTGGAGCTGCGGGTCGTCGACCGCGGCCCGGGGGTGCCCGACGAGAGCAAGGACGGCATCTTCGAGCCGTTCCAGCGCTTCGGCGACGCGCCGCGCGGCTCCGGTGTGGGCCTCGGGCTCGCCGTCGCCCGGGGCTTCGTCGAGGCCATGGGCGGCACCCTCACCGCCGAGGACACGCCCGGCGGCGGGCTCACCATGACGCTCACCCTCAAGGCCGTGACGGAGCGGCTCCCCCCGCCCACCGCCGGCCCGCCCACCGCCGGCCCGCCTGCCGCCGGCCCGCCCGCGCGGGTCGTCTCCTGACGGCAGCCGTCCCCCGCCCCGCCCGGTCGATCGGCCGGAGAGACCCTGCGGAGACACACGCGGAGAGACCCCCAGAGACCTGTGCAGAGAGACCCTCAGAGACACACGCAGAGAGAAGGATGCCTTCGATGACCCGGGTTCTCGTCGTCGACGACGAGCCGCAGATCGTCCGCGCGCTGGTGATCAACCTCAAGGCACGGAAGTACGAGGTGGACGCGGCGCCCGACGGCGCCACCGCCCTCCGGCTCGCCGCCGAGCGCCATCCCGACGTGGTCGTCCTCGACCTCGGACTGCCGGACATCGACGGCGTCGAGGTCATCAGGGGGCTGCGCGGTTGGACGCGGGTGCCGATCCTGGTGCTCTCGGCGCGGCAGACCTCCGACGAGAAGGTCGAGGCCCTGGACGCGGGCGCCGACGACTACGTCACCAAGCCCTTCGGCATGGACGAGCTCCTGGCCCGGCTGCGCGCCGCCGTCCGCAGGGCCGAGCCGGTAGGCGGCGACGACGCGGTCGTGGTCGTCGAGACCGAGAGCTTCACGGTCGACCTCGCCGCCAAGAAGGTGCACCGGGACGGGAAGGACGTCCGCCTCACGCCCACCGAGTGGCACCTCCTCGAAGTGCTCGTCCGCAACAGCGGCCGCCTGGTCAGCCAGAAGCAGCTCCTCCAGGAGGTCTGGGGCCCGTCGTACGGCACCGAGACGAACTATCTGCGGGTCTACATGGCGCAGCTGCGCCGCAAGCTGGAGGCCGACCCGTCGCACCCGCGCCACTTCGTCACGGAGCCGGGCATGGGCTACCGCTTCGAGCACTGATCCGAGCACGGGTCCGGGCAGCGGTACGGGCAGCGGTCCGTGGCGGTTCCGCCGTCGGTGGGGGCCGGTAGGCTTTCGGTATGAGTGCTGCACCGCGTACAGGGAAGCCGGCCGGGCGCTTCCGCCGGATGCTCGACCGGCTGTCCACCTCGCAGGAGGAGCTGGAGTCCGTCGAGCTCCAGGAGGACACCGAGGCCTCGGGGTGCACGCGTATCTGCGACTGCTCCGACCGCCAGATAGTCAAGGTGACTGGTACGTTGCGCACGGTCACTCTGCGCCCGCGGGCCGGTGTGCCGGCCCTCGAGGCCGAGCTGTTCGACGGCACGGCCCCGCTGGACGTGGTGTGGCTGGGCAGGCGGTCCATCGTGGGCATCGAGCCGGGCCGCAAGCTGATCGCCTCCGGACGGGTCTCCATGAGCCACGGCCGGCGCGTCCTCTTCAACCCCAAATACGAGCTCCGACCGCTCGGACAGGAGTAGCCGGTGACGTCCCTCGACAAGCCGACGAAGGATCAGGAATCCCAGGCCCAGGCCCCGAAGGAGGTCACCGAGGCGGCGCTGTTCGAGGCGTTCGGCGGCGTTCGGGGCATGGTCGAGACGGTCGTGCCGGGACTGCTCTTCGTCACGATCTTCACGATCAACAAGGACCTCCACCTCTCCGCGATCGCCGCGCTCGCGGTCTCCCTGGTCCTGGTCGCCGTCCGGCTGATCCGCCGGGACACCGTCAAGCACGCCTTCAGCGGCGTCTTCGGCGTGGCCTTCGGCGTGGTCTTCGCGATGATGACCGGCAACGCCAAGGACTTCTACCTCCCCGGCATGCTGTACACCCTGGGCCTCGCCCTCGCGTACATCATCACCACCCTCGCCGGCGTGCCGCTGATCGGCCTGATCCTGGGCCCGGTCTTCAAGGAGAACCTCTCCTGGCGCACCCGTAACCCCGGCCGGAAGAAGGCGTACGCCAAGGCGAGCTGGGCGTGGGGCCTGATCCTGCTCGGCAAGTGCGCGATCCTCTTCCCGCTGTACTGGTGGGCGGACACGACGCAGTTCGGCTGGGTCCTGGTCGCGCTGAAGATTCCGCCCTTCCTGCTCGCGGTGTACCTGACCTGGGTCTTCCTGTCCAAGGCCCCGCCGCCGATCGACGTCTTCGCCGAGATGGAGGCGGAGGAGGAGGCCGAGAAAGCCCGCAAGGCGGCAGCGGCGCAGCGCCCGGAGGCGTAGAGACACGCGCGTACGAGCCGCTTGTACGTACGCGGAAGGGCCCGGGACCTCGACCAGGTCCCGGGCCCTTCTCCGTACCGCCGTACCGGCTCCGTACCGCCGGCCGTACCCTCAGCCCGCCGCGGGCTCGTCGCGGCGGACCGACAGCAGGTCCTCCAGCTGCTCCTCGCGCGCCTGGGCGGCCACGAAGAGGAGCTCGTCGCCCGCCTCCAGGGTCTCCTCCGGGCTCGGGGTGAGCACCCGCGAGCCGCGGATGATCGTCACCAGGGAGGTGTCCTGCGGCCAGGCCACATCGCCCACCGGCGTCCCCGAGATCGCCGACTCAGGCGGCAGGGTCAGCTCCACGAGGTTGGCGTCGCCGTGGCTGAAGCGCAGCAGCCGGACCAGGTCGCCGACGCTCACCGCCTCCTCCACCAGGGCCGACATCAGACGCGGCGTCGACACGGCGACGTCCACGCCCCACGACTCGTTGAAGAGCCACTCGTTCTTCGGGTTGTTCACCCGGGCGACCACGCGCGGCACGCCGTACTCGGTCTTCGCGAGCAGCGACACGACCAGGTTCACCTTGTCGTCACCGGTCGCCGCGATCACCACGTTGCAGCGCTGCAGCGCCGCCTCGTCCAGCGACGTGATCTCACAGGCGTCGGCGAGCAGCCACTCCGCCTGCGGCACCCGCTCCACCGAGATGGCGGTCGGCGCCTTGTCGATGAGCAGCACCTCGTGGCCGTTCTCCAGGAGCTCGCCCGCGATGGACCGGCCCACCGCACCCGCGCCCGCAATAGCGACACGCATCAGTGACCGCCCTCCTCAGGCCCCTCGGCGAAGGCCGCCTCGACCTTGTCGATCTCGTCCGTACGCATCATCACGTGCACGAGGTCGCCCTCCTGCAGCACCGTCTGCGAGGACGGGATGACCGCCTCGCCCAGCCGGGTGAGGAACGCCACGCGCACGCCCGTCTCGTCCTGCAGCCTGCTCACCTTGTGGCCGATCCACGCGGGGGAGGTGTGCACCTCGGCGAGCTGCACGCCGCCGCTCGGGTCGGTCCACAGCGGCTCCGCGCCCGACGGCAGCAGCCGCCGCAGCATCTGGTCGGCGGTCCAGCGGACCGTCGCCACGGTCGGAATGCCCAGACGCTGGTAGACCTCGGCGCGCCGGGGGTCGTAGATCCGCGCCGCCACGTTCTCGATGCCGAACATCTCGCGCGCCACCCGGGCCGCGATGATGTTGGAGTTGTCGCCGCTGCTCACCGCGGCGAAGGCACCCGCCTCCTCGATCCCCGCCTCACGCAGCGTGTCCTGATCGAAGCCGACGCCGGTCACCCGGCGCCCGCCGAAGCCGGACCCCAGACGGCGGAAAGCCGTCGGGTCCTGGTCCACGACGGCGACGGTGTGCCCCTGCTGCTCCAGGGTCTGCGCGAGAGCGGCTCCCACTCGCCCGCAGCCCATGATGACGATGTGCACGTCCCCTTACCCCGCACTCCTGATCGCCTTGCCGACCTGCGAAAACACCCTGCTCACAACTTTCCTCACCCGACTTGCCCGGGTTGGGGCGGGCAGCGCCCTGCCGTGCTGCCCGGTCCGAGCTTATGCGTCAACGATGGCCAGGACCGCATCCGAGGGGGCGCCCACGGAGATTCCGTGCGGATCGGGGGGTGCCAGGTGGGCGTGGCGCTTTTCGAACGCTTACGATCCTCTGCGTGTCCAAACTGACCGACGTGCCCAAACGGATCCTGATCGGGCGGGCCCTGCGCAGCGACAGGCTCGGGGAAACCCTCCTTCCGAAGCGCATCGCACTCCCCGTCTTCGCCTCCGACCCGCTGTCCTCGGTGGCGTACGCACCGGGTGAGGTGCTGCTCGTCCTGTCGATCGCGGGTCTGTCGGCGTACCACTTCAGCCCGTGGATCGCGCTGGCCGTCGTGGTCCTGATGTTCACGGTCGTCGCCTCCTACCGGCAGAACGTCCGCGCCTACCCCAGCGGCGGCGGCGACTACGAGGTCGCCAACACCAACCTCGGCCCGAAGGCCGGACTGACCGTCGCCAGCGCCCTGCTCGTCGACTACGTCCTGACCGTCGCCGTCTCCATCTCCTCCGGCATCGAGAACCTCGGCTCGGCCATTCCGTTCGTCGTCGAGCACAAGGTCGCCTGCGCGGTCGGCGTCATCGTGCTGCTGACCCTGATGAACCTGCGCGGGGTGAAGGAGTCCGGAAGCCTCTTCGCCATCCCGACGTACGTCTTCGTCGCCGGCGTCTTCATCATGATCGCGTGGGGCGCGTACCAGGGCATCGTCCTCGACGAGACCATGAGGGCCCCCACGGCCGACTTCGAGATCAAGCCCGAGCAGGAGGGCCTGGCCGGCTTCGCCCTGCTCTTCCTCCTGCTGCGCGCCTTCTCCTCCGGCTGCGCCGCCCTCACCGGTGTCGAGGCGATCTCCAACGGCGTCCCCGCCTTCCGCAAGCCGAAGTCGAAGAACGCGGCCACCACGCTCGCCCTGATGGGCGGCCTGGCCGTCACCATGTTCTGCGGCATCATCTTCCTGGCGATGGCCACCGACGTACGAATGGCCGAGCACCCCGCCATCGACCTGCTGCACAACGGCGTCCCGGTCGGCGAGGACTACGTCCAGGACCCGGTGATCTCCCAGGTCGCGGCCGCCGTCTTCGGCGACGGCACCTTCTTCTTCGTGGTCCTCGCCGCGGCCACGGCGCTCGTCCTCTTCCTGGCCGCCAACACCGCGTACAACGGCTTCCCGCTCCTCGGCTCGATCCTCGCCCAGGACCGGTACCTGCCCCGCCAGCTGCACACCCGCGGCGACCGGCTCGCCTTCTCCAACGGCATCGTGCTCCTCGCCGGCGCCGCAGCGCTGCTGGTGTGGGTCTACGGAGCCGACTCGACGAAGCTGATCCAGCTGTACATCGTCGGCGTCTTCGTCTCCTTCACCCTCAGCCAGATCGGCATGGTCCGGCACTGGAACCGGCACCTGAAGACGGAGCGGGACCCGGTCCAGCGCCGACGCATGATCCGCTCCCGCGCGATCAACACCTTCGGCGCCTTCTTCACCGGCCTCGTCCTCGTCGTCGTCCTCGCCACCAAGTTCACCCACGGCGCCTGGGTCGCGCTGCTCGGCATGGTGATCTTCTACGGCACGATGACCGCGATCCGCCGGCACTACGACTCCGTGGCGCAGGAGATCGCGGCCGCCGAGGAGCGCCCCGACGAGTACGTACGCCCGTCGCGGGTCCGTTCCGTCGTCCTGGTCTCCAAGTTGCACAAGCCGACGCTGCGCGCCCTCGCCTACGCCAAGCTGCTGCACGCCAACGAGCTGGAGGCGCTGAGCGTCAACGTCGACCCGGCCGAGACCAAGGCGCTCAAGGCCGAGTGGGAGCGGCGGGGCATCAACGTGCCGCTGAAGATCCTCGACTCGCCGTACCGGGAGATCACCCGGCCGGTCATCGAGTACGTGAAGAACATCCGCCGGGAGAGCCCGCGGGACGCCGTCTCGGTCTACATCCCCGAGTACGTCGTCGGCCACTGGTACGAGCACTTCCTCCACAACCAGAGCGCCCTGCGACTGAAGGGCCGGCTGCTCTTCACCCCCGGCGTGATGGTGACGTCCGTCCCGTACCAGCTGCGGTCCTCCGAGGTCGCCAAGAAGCGGGAGCGGAAGCGCCAGGACTGGAACGCGCCGGGCTCGGTGCGCCGCGGCCCGGTCGAGAAACGGCCGAAGGAACCGGTCGGCAAGGACACGTAGACTGGTGGGGGGGGGGGGCGGGCGCCCCCCCCCCCCCCCCGGGGGGCCGGGGGGCCGCCCCGTAAAGCCCCACGATTATGGTTTTGGGGGGGGGCGGGGGGGCGCGTGGGGGGGGGGGCGGCGCCCCCCCGGGCC
>NZ_JBIWIU010000013.1:0-170558 GCF_044764755.1 Streptomyces sp. NPDC093600 | reverse complement strand
TACGAGGGCTTCCGGCCGCCTTGCGATCGCACGCACCGGACGCCGCAGACCCCGCCCTCCGGGCGGACGGCGATACTTTCCGGACACTCCCTAGGGCCTTTCGTTTGGGTCATGCCGGGCTCGCGTGCCCTGGCACCGCTCCCCCGTAGCCCTTCGGGCACGGGAGGGGCCCCGCGCCGCGTTGTCGTCGGTCGCCAACTCCCCCGTAGCCCTGCGGGCACGGGAGGTACCCCCACCGCGTTGGCTCCCTCCTCCGCCTTGCGATCCGTCCCCTCGGCCCTGGCGGGCCTGGGGAGGCCCCATGCACCAGGCCCCGCTCCCTGATCCGGCCTGATCCAAACGAAAGACCCTAGGACCGAGGGCCTGTCCGGCGGATCAGGGCCGGACAGGCCCGGCACGGCGTCAGGCGCGGCAGCGCAGCATCTCCAGCGGGGGGTGGTCGAGGAGGTCCGCCCAGAAGTCCGCGCCGAACTCGCGGATGCCGTCGTCGGAGACCGTCAGCGGCACCCAGGTCAGCTCACTGAACCCGGTGGACCGCAGGCACTCCTCGTAGACCTCGCGGCGCGGGGCCCCGCCGACGATGCTGATCGGCTCCGGGTCGAGGAGAGCGGTGACCCGCACGCGCGGGCCCGTCTCGATCTCCTCGCCCGTCGACTCGCAGCGGAACCCGTACTTGTCCAGGGACGGGCAGTCGAAGGCGTAGTCGGGCTTCTGGGCGAAGACGAACAACTCTCCGCCCGGGATCAGACTCTGGTGGATGTTGCGGCACATCCGCTTCATCGTCGCGATGTCCTCGGCGTAGTTGAGGCACTGCACCGCCAAGGCGATGTCGAAGCGCCGACCGAGAGGCCGCAGCTCGGCCACGTCACCGACCTCGTACCGCACGCCCAGCGGCTCACGCTTCTCGATCTCCCGCGCGGCGGCGATCATCTCGACGGAGATGTCGATACCGAGGATGTCGGCGGCGCCGCGCCGCTTGAACTCCCTGCTGTAGAAGCCGGTGCCGCACGCCAGGTCGAGAACGTCCTTGCCGCTCACGTCCCCGACCATTCCCAGGAAGCTCGGCACCTCTCCGTAACGGATCAACGGCAGGGACTTGAACCCCTCGAACGCCTCACCGATCTTGTCGTACTGCTGCACGCTCACGTGCTTTCCTCCCCTATCCGGTATCCAGCTGATCGCGGTCGGTGCGAGGAGTACACAGCCCACGGGTGGAGTCGGCTAAGGGATGGAAGACCCGAAATTATCCGCCGCCCCGGACCCCAACTTCGTGGCTACCTACAAGGGTTGGCCGGTTGCGATCCTGGTCGATGGTCCAGCGGGGCACTCGGCGGCAGCGCTCGGTCGGCGGAAAATCCCTGGTCGTGGAGGGGTGGGAGGAGAATACTCGGTCATGTGTTCCTGACGATCAGCACGACCGGCACCCCCGAACGTCCCGCGACCGATCTGGGCTTCCTGCTGCACAAGCATCCCGACAACGCGCAGACGTTCTCCACCTCGCACGGCACGGCGCACGTCCTCTATCCCGAGGCGTCCGTCGAGCGGTGCACCGCCGTGCTCCTCCTTGAGGTGGACCCCGTGGCGCTGGTGCGGCGCGGCAAGGGCAAGGGTCGGGGCGGCGCCCCCGACTCCGCGCTCGCGCAGTATGTGAACGACCGGCCCTACGCCGCGTCGTCGCTGCTCGCCGTCGCGCTCGCCACGGTCTTCAAGAGCGCGCTGCGCGGGGCGTGCAAGGCGATGCCCGAGCGGGCCACCGAGCCGCTGCCGCTGCGGATCGAGGTTCCGGCGCTCCCCGCCCGTGGCGGCGCACAGCTGGTCCGCGCACTGTTCGGGCCGCTCGGCTGGGACACGGTGGACGCCGAGCCGGTCCCGCTCGACAGCGCGTTCCCCGAGTGGGGCGACTCGCGCTATGTGCGGCTCGTCCTCGAAGGGAAGCTGCGACTCGCCGACGCCCTCAATCACCTCTACGTCCTGCTGCCGGTGCTCGACGACGCCAAGCACTACTGGGTCGCGCCCGACGAGGTCGACAAGCTGCTGCGCGCCGGTGACGGCTGGCTCGCCGACCATCCCGAGCAGAAGCTCATCACCAGCCGTTATCTCTCCCGCCGCTGGGGCCTGACCCGGGAGGCCATGGAGCGCCTGGAGCTGGTGCGGCTCGCCGAGAGCGACGGCCTGGACGTCGACGACGTCGACAACGCCGTCGACGAGACCACCGACACCGAGGAGCGGCCCGTGCCGCTCGCCGAGCAGCGGCGCGAGGCGATCCTCGCCGCGCTGCGGGCCGCCGACGCGACCCGCGTCCTCGACCTCGGCTGCGGCCAGGGCCAGTTGGTGCAGGCGCTCCTCAAGGACGTGCGCTTCACCGACATCGTCGGCGTCGACGTGTCCGTACGCGCGCTGACCGTCGCCGGGCGGCGGCTCAAGCTGGAGCGGCTCGGTGAGCGGCAGGCCGGCCGGGTGAAGTTGATCCAGGGCTCCCTCACGTACACCGACAAGCGGCTGACCGGCTACGACGCGGCGGTGCTCAGCGAGGTCATCGAGCATCTCGATCTGCCGCGGCTGCCCGCGCTCGAGTACGCGGTCTTCGGCTCGGCCCGCCCCCGCACGGTCCTCGTCACCACGCCCAACGTCGAGTACAACGTCCGCTGGGAGTCCCTCCCGGCCGGGCACGTCCGGCACGGCGACCACCGCTTCGAGTGGACCCGCGAGGAGTTCCGCGGGTGGGCGGTGCGCGTCGCCGAACAGTACGGATACGGCGTCGAGTTCACCCCGATCGGCCCCGACGACCCCGAGGTCGGCCCGCCCACCCAGATGGCCGTCTTCACCCAGCACACCCCGACCGCGAAGGAGGGCACGGCATGACCGACACGGCCCGCAGGCTGCCCGTCACCGACCTGTCCCTCGTCGTCCTGATCGGTGCGAGCGGTTCCGGCAAGTCCACCTTCGCCCACCGCCACTTCAAGCCGACCGAGGTCATCTCCTCCGACTTCTGCCGCGGGCTCGTCGCCGACGACGAGAACGACCAGAGCGCCAGCCGGGACGCCTTCGACGTGCTGCACTACATCGCCGGCAAGCGCCTGGAGGCGGGCCGGCTGACCGTCGTCGACGCCACCAACGTGCAGCAGGAGGCCCGGCGCCAGCTGGTCCGGCTCGCCCGCGAGTACGACGTCCTGCCCATCGCGATCGTCCTCGACCTGCCGGAGCAGGTGTGCCAGGAACGCAACGCCGCCCGCCCCGACCGGGCGGACCTGCCCCGGCACGTCGTCCAGCGCCACCGCCGCGAACTGCGCCGCTCGCTGCGCGGCCTGGAGCGCGAGGGCTTCCGCAAGGTGCACGTGCTGCGCAGCGTCGAGGAGGTGGAGGCGGCCGAGGTCGTCCTGGAGAAGCGGTTCAACGACCTGCGGCACCTCACCGGACCCTTCGACATCATCGGTGACATCCACGGCTGCCGTTCCGAACTGGAGACGCTCCTCGCCAAGCTGGGCTACGTCGACGGCCACCACCCCGAGGGCCGTACGGCGGTCTTCGTCGGCGACCTCGTCGACCGGGGCCCCGACAGCCCGGGCGTCCTGCGCCGCGTGATGGGCATGGTCGCGGCCGGCGACGCGCTGTGCGTGCCGGGGAACCACGAGAACAAGCTCGGCCGCTGGCTCAAGGGCCGCAAGGTCCAGGAGACCCACGGGCTTGCCGAGACCATCGAGCAGCTGGGGCGCGAGAGCGAGGAGTTCCGCGCGGAGGTGAGCCGGTTCATCGACGGGCTCGTCAGCCACTACGTCCTCGACGAGGGCAGGCTGGTGGTCTGCCACGCCGGTCTGCCGGAGAAGTACCACGGCCGGACCTCCGGCCGGGTGCGTTCGCACGCGCTGTACGGCGACACCACCGGCGAGACCGACGAGTTCGGGCTGCCCGTGCGCTATCCGTGGGCGGAGGAGTACCGGGGCCGGGCGACAGTGGTCTACGGCCACACGCCGGTACCGAACACCTCCTGGATCAACAACACCATCTGCCTGGACACCGGTGCCGTCTTCGGCGGGAAGATGACCGCGCTGCGCTGGCCGGAGCGCGAACTCGTCGACGTACCGGCGGAGAAGGTCTGGTACGAGCCGGCCAGGCCGCTGGCGACCGAAGCGCCCGGCGGGCACCAGGGACGGCCGCTGGACCTCGCCGACGTGCACGGACGCCGGGTCGTGGAGACCCGGTGGATGGGCAACGTCTCCGTACGGGAGGAGAACGCGGCCGCCGCGCTTGAGGTGATGAGCCGGTTCGCCATCGACCCCCGGCTGCTCGCCTACCTGCCGCCGACGATGGCGCCGACCGCGGCCTCGCAGGAGGACGGCTACCTGGAACACCCGGCCGAGGCGTTCGCGCAGTACGCGTCCGACGGCGTCGAGCGGGTCGTGTGCGAGGAGAAGCACATGGGCTCGCGGGCGGTGGCCCTGGTCTGCCGTGACGCGGACGCGGCGCGGGAGCGGTTCGGCGTGGAGGGCGCGACGGGCTCACTGCACACCCGTACGGGACGGCCCTTCTTCGACGATCCCGCCGTCACCGAGCAAGTACTGGAGCGGCTGCGGACGGCCATCACGGCCGCCGGGCTGTGGGAGGAGCTCGCCACGGACTGGGTGCTGCTCGACGGCGAGCTGATGCCGTGGTCGCTGAAGTCGGCCGGGCTGCTGCGCTCGCAGTACGCGGCGGTCGGCGCCGCCTCCGGGGCCGTCTTCCCCGACGTGCTCGGCGCGCTGGAGCGGGCGGCGGCGCGGGGCGTGGGCGGCGGTGTCGACACGCTCCTCGCCAGGCAGCGGGAACGGGCGGTGGACGCTGCCGCGTTCACGGAGGCCTACCGGCGCTACTGCTGGCCTACGGAGGGGCTGGAGGGCGTGCGGTTCGCGCCGTTCCAGGTCCTCGCCGTCCGGGGCCGTTCGCTGGCGGCCGTGCCGCACGACGAGCAGCTCGCGTGGCTGGACCGGCTGGTCGACCACGATCCGACGAAGCTGCTTCAGGTCACCCGCCGACTGGTCGTCGACACGGGCGACGAGGCGTCGGTACGGGCCGGCGTCGACTGGTGGCTGGAACTGACGGCGGCCGGCGGCGAGGGCATGGTCGTCAAGCCGCTGGCGGCGCTCGTCAAGGGCGCCGACGGCCGGCTCGTCCAGCCCGGCGTGAAGGTCCGGGGCCGCGAGTACCTGCGGATCATCTACGGCCCGGAGTACACGCGCCCGGAGAACCTGGAGCGCCTGCGGGGCCGCTTCCTCGGCCACAAGCGCTCACTGGCCCTGCGGGAGTACGCCCTCGGCCTGGAGGCGCTGGACCGGCTGGCGGAGGGGGAGCCGTTGTGGCGGGTGCACGAGGCGGTCTTCGCCGTGCTCGCCCTGGAATCGGAGCCGGTGGACCCACGGTTGTGAGGAGGCCGGGGGCCTGGCGGGGGAGGGGGCGGGGGCCCGGCGCCTCCGCCCAGGCCCCGCTTCAGCCGGGATCCCCGGCCCCACTCCCGCGGCGAGCGGTGTCATCTCGTCGCGGAGGACGGCGTTCGGCGCTCCGCTCCGTCAGGATGGGCGCATGGGATTCCATGTCGACTCCGAGACCGGGCGGCTGCGCCGCGTCATACTTCACCGGCCCGATCTGGAACTGAAGCGGCTCACACCCACCAACAAGGACGCTCTGCTCTTCGACGACGTGCTCTGGGTACGCCGGGCGCGGCAGGAGCACGACGGTTTCGCGGACGTGCTGCGGGATCGCGGCGTCGCGGTCCATCTCTTCGGCGACCTGCTGCGCGAGTCCCTGGAGCTGCCAGCCGCCCGCGCACTGGTCCTCGACCGGGTCTTCCACGAGAAGGAGTACGGGCCGCTCGCCGCCGACCACCTGCGCGCCGCCTTCGACTCCCTCGACGCCGCCACGCTCGCCGAGGCGCTGGTCGGCGGGATGACCAAGCGGGAGTTCCTGGCCTCGCACCGGGAGCCGACCTCCGTGCGGTTCCACGTGATGGATCTGGACGACTTCGTCCTCAGGCCGCTGCCGAACCATCTCTTCACCCGGGACACCTCCGCCTGGATCTACGACGGCGTCTCCATCAACGCCATGCGGTGGCCCGCTCGCCAGCGCGAGACGGTCCACTTCGAGGCGATCTACAAGCACCACCCGCTCTTCACGGGCCCGGAGGCCGGCCCCTTCCACCACTGGTCGGAGGGGCAGTCGGACTATCCGTCGACGATCGAGGGCGGGGACGTGCTGGTGATCGGCAACGGCGCCGTCCTGATCGGGATGAGCGAGCGGACCACCCCGCAGGCGGTGGAGATGCTGGCACGCGGCCTCTTCTCGGCCGGCTCGGCGCGGACGATCATCGCGCTCGACATGCCGAAGCGGCGTGCGTTCATGCACCTCGACACGGTGATGACGATGGTCGACCACGACACCTTCACGCAGTACGCGGGGCTCGGCATGCTCCGTTCGTACACGATCGAGCCGGGCGACGCCGGCCAGTCGCTCCGGGTGACCGACCATCCGCCGGAGCACATGCACAGCGCGATCGCGGCGGCGCTCGGGCTGCAGGACGTCCGCGTCCTGACGGCGACCCAGGACGTCCACGCGGCGGAGCGCGAGCAGTGGGACGACGGCTGCAACGTCCTCGCGGTGGAGCCGGGCGTGGTGGTGGCGTACGAGCGCAATGTCACCACCAACACGCATCTGCGCAAGCAGGGCATCGAGGTGATCGAGATCCCGGGCAGCGAGCTGGGCCGGGGCAGGGGCGGTCCACGCTGCATGAGCTGCCCGGTGGAGCGCGACGCGGTCTGACGGCCCTCGTACGCGGCACAGAGGGCTTCAGTGGCCCGGATCACCGTATAGGAATACTGATCTATGTATAGACTTCCATGGTTATCTGTTCGTTGCCCGTCGTCCTCCCACCCGCGAATACAGGAGCGCCCCATGGCCACTGACCTCATCGGCCGCCACTTCCTCAAGGAGCTGGACTTCACCGCCGAGGAGTTCCGCGGTCTGATCGCCCTGGCCGCCGAGCTCAAGGCGGCCAAGAAGGCCGGCACCGAGGTCCAGCGGCTGCGCGGCAAGAACATCGCGCTCATCTTCGAGAAGACCTCGACGAGGACCCGCTGCGCCTTCGAGGTCGCCGCCGCCGACCAGGGCGCCTCCACCACCTACCTCGACCCGTCCGGTTCGCAGATCGGGCACAAGGAGTCGGTCAAGGACACCGCGCGCGTGCTCGGCCGGATGTTCGACGGCATCGAGTACCGGGGTGACAGCCAGGCGAGCGTCGAGGAGCTCGCCGCCTTCGCCGGGGTCCCCGTCTTCAACGGCCTGACGGACGAATGGCACCCGACCCAGATGCTCGCCGACGTGCTCACCATGACCGAGCACACCGACAAGCCCCTGGAGGAGCTGGCCTTCGCCTACCTCGGTGACGCCCGCTTCAACATGGGCAACTCGTACCTGATCACGGGCGCCCTGCTCGGGATGGACGTCCGGATCGTGGCGCCCGAGTCCTACTGGCCGGCCAAGGAGATCGTCGCCCGCGCCCGCGAACTCGCCGAGACGAGCGGCGCCACGATCACCCTCACCGAGGACGTCACCGAGGGCGTCCGCGGCGCGGACTTCGTCGCCACCGACGTCTGGGTCTCCATGGGGGAGCCCAAGGACGTCTGGGACGAGCGGATCGCCGCCCTCTCCCCGTACTCCGTCACCATGGACGTGCTGCGAGCCACCGCCAACCCGGACGTGAAGTTCCTGCACTGCCTGCCGGCCTTCCACGACCTGGGAACGGCCGTCGGGCGGGACATCCACGCCCGCCACGGTCTGACCGAGCTGGAGGTCTCCGACGAGGTCTTCGAGTCCGCGCACTCCGTCGTCTTCGACGAGGCCGAGAACCGGATGCACACCATCAAGGCCGTTCTCGTCGCCACGATGGCGGGTTCCGCCGCGTAGGCGGTTCTGGTGGCGCGTGTTGCCGGGCGGCGGGTGTTTCGGGGGCGTGCGGGGTTCTGGGGCGTGCGGGGTTTTACGCCTCGCGGGGGCGGCGCTGCCGCGGCACCGCGGGAAGCGTGAACCAGACCGCCTTGCCGCGCGCGGTGGGGCGGTGACCGCAGGCGCTGCTGAGGGCGCGGATCAGGAGCAGCCCGCGGCCGTGCTCCTGCCAGGGGTCCGGTTCCTCGCCAGGGCCGGGGCAGACCAGCTCCCCGGGGCTCGGCGGACGGCGGTCGTGCACCTCGACCTGGCAGCCGCCCGGACCCATCTCCACGACCAGATCGATGGGATCGCCGCCGTCGGTGTGCTCGACGGCGTTGGCGACGAGTTCAGCGGTCAGGAGCTCCGCGGTGTCGCTGTCGGCGGGCGTGTCGAGGTCCGCCAGCGCGTTACGGATCAGCGCGCGGGCGATCGGCACGGCCGCGGTGGTGTGCGGCAGCCGGGCATGCCAGGAGGCGGGGCCGTGGCTGGGGCCGGGGCCGGGGACGTCGAACACGGGAGGTCCGTTCGGGCTCGGTTGGGGGCGAGGGCGGAGCGGAAGCGGCGGGGCGGACCCGCATAGGGCATGGATCCTACAACGTCCTACTTTCAACCTTACGGAGTCGTATGACGGCGAACCGAAGAAGTGGGGGCGAGAGGCTTATCGCGCCCTCGTGACGATGGTCACGTATCGGTGATAACCTGCCCTCAGGTGATGCCGTGTACACGCACGCTGAGGGAGGCCCGTCCCGTATGAGCCCCTTTACCGGCTCCGCGCCCCGCACCGAGCAATGGCGGCATCTGAGACTGGATGTCGACGACGGTGTCGCCACCGTCACCCTCGCCCGCCCCGAAAAACTCAACGCGCTCACCTTCGGCGCCTACGCCGACCTGCGTGATCTCCTCACCGAACTCTCCCGGGAGCGGGCCGTACGGGCTCTCGTCCTCGGCGGTGAAGGGCGGGGTTTCTGCTCGGGTGGCGACGTGGACGAGATCATCGGCGCGACGCTCTCCATGGACACGGCCCAGCTCCTCGACTTCAACCGGATGACCGGCCAGGTGGTCCGCGCGATCCGCGAATGCCCCTTCCCGGTGATCGCGGCCGTGCACGGCGTCGCGGCGGGTGCGGGCGCCGTCCTCGCCCTCGCCGCCGACTTCCGGATCGCCGACCCGAGCGCCCGCTTCGCCTTCCTCTTCACCCACGTCGGGCTCTCCGGCGGCGACATGGGCGCGGCGTATCTGCTGCCCCGCGTCGTCGGCCTCGGCCACGCGACCCGGCTGCTGATGCTCGGCGATCCCGTCCGCGCGCCCGAGGCCGAACGGATCGGCCTGCTCAGCGAGGTCACGGAGGAGGGCGGCGCCGACGCCCGGGCCGCCGAACTCGCCCGGCGCCTCGCCGACGGGCCGGCCTTGGCCCACGCCCAGACGAAGGCCCTGCTCACGGCCGAGCTGGACATGCCCCTCGCCGCCTCCGTCGAACTCGACGCGGCCACCCAGGCGCTGCTCATGAACGGCGAGGACTACGCCGAGTTCCACGCGGCCTTCACCGAGAAGCGCCCGCCGAAGTGGCAGGGACGCTGACCATGCCCGCCCCCACCCCGCCACCGGCCCCCCGGCCCATGTCCGCCCCCGCACAACAGGACGCGGGCCGGCCGCCATCGGGCCAGGCGCAGCCCGAGGGCCAGGCCCAGCCCGAGGGCCAGGGCCAGGCAGAACCCCAGCCCCAGGCCCAGGGCCACGCCCCCGAGGCCACCGACTCCGCGGCCCCGGCCCCCCGCACCGCCCCCGCCCCCCACGCCGCGCCGGGCGGCCGCGGCCGCCCGCTCCGTATCGCCGTCATCGGCGGCGGGCCCGGCGGGCTCTATGCCGCCGCGCTCCTCAAGCGGCTCGACCCGGCCCGCGAGATCACCGTCTGGGAGCGGAACGCCCCCGACGACACGTTCGGCTTCGGCGTCGTCCTCTCCGACGAGACCCTCGGCGGCATCGAACACGCCGACCCCGCCGTCTACCGGGCCCTGCAGGCCGAGTTCGTCCGGTGGGACGACATCGACATCGCCCACCGCGGGCACCTCCTCACCTCCTCCGGCCACGGCTTCGCCGCGCTCGGCCGCCGCCGGCTCCTGGAGATCCTGCACGCGCGCTGCGCCGAACTCGGCGTACGCCTCCGATTCCGCACCCAGGCTCCTCCCGCCGCCGAACTGGCAGCCGACCACGACCTGGTCGTCGCCGCCGACGGCGTCCACAGCGCGACCCGCGACGCCCACGCAAACGTCTTCCGGCCCCGGCTCACCACCCACCGCTGCCGCTACATCTGGCTCGCCGCCGACTTCGCCTTCGACGCCTTCCGCTTCGAGATCGCCGAAACCGAGTACGGCGTGATGCAGCTCCACGGCTACCCGTACTCCCGCCCCTCGCCGAACGATCACCGCACGCCCGACCACCACCCGGCGACGAGGCCCCCCGGGCACCAGCAGGCCTCCGGCGCCTCCACCGTGATCGTCGAGATGCGTGAGGAGGTCTGGCGGGCCGCCGGGTTCGACGAGCTCGACGAGGCGGAGTCCGTCGCCCGCTGCGCCAAGATCTTCGCCGAGACGCTCGGCGGCCGGGCCCTGCGCTCCAACAACTCCTCGTGGACCGCCTTCCGTACCGTCGTCAACGCGCGCTGGTCCCACGGCAACACCGTTCTGCTCGGCGACGCCGCCCACACCGCGCACTTCTCCATCGGCTCCGGCACCAAGCTCGCCGTCGAGGACGCCCTCGCGCTCGCCGCCTGCGTCGAGGAACAGCCCACCCTGACGGAGGCGCTCGCGGCGTACGAGAGCGAGCGCAGGCCGGTCGTCGAGTCCACCCAGCGCGCGGCCGCGGCCAGCCTGCGCTGGTTCGAGGAGGTCGACCGGTACCTCGACCAGCCGCCCCGCCAGTTCGCCTTCAACCTGCTCACCCGCAGCCGCCGCGTCACCCACGACAACCTGCGACTGCGCGACCCCGGATTCACCGACTCCGTCGAGCGCGAGTTCGGCTGCCCGCCCGGCACCCCGCCGATGTTCACACCGTTCCGGCTGCGCGGCCTGACCCTGCGCAACCGCGTCGTCGTCTCACCCATGGACCTGTACGTCGCCGAGGACGGCGTCCCCGGCGACTTCCACCTCGTCCACCTCGGAGCCAGGGCCCTCGGCGGCGCCGGCCTCGTCATGACCGAGATGGTCTGCGTCAGCGCGCCGGGCCGCATCACTCCCGCCTGCACCGGCCTCTGGACCGACGAGCAGGCCGACGCCTGGCGCCGGATCGCCGACTTCGTGCACACGGCGGCACCCGGCACGGCGCTCGGCGTCCAGCTCGGCCACTCCGGCCGCAAGGGCTCCACCCGGCGGATGTGGGAGGGCATCGACCAGCCGCTCCCCGAGGGCAACTGGCCCCTGACGGCCGCCTCCCCGCTCCCGTACCGCCCCGGCGTCAACCAGATCCCGCACGCGCTGGACCGGGCCGGCATGAGAGCCGTACGGGAGGAGTTCACGGCGGCCGCCCGACGGGCGGCGCGCTGCGACTTCGACCTGCTCGAACTCCACTGCGGCCACGGCTATCTGCTCTCCGGCTTCCTCTCCCCGCTGACCAACACCCGCGACGACGCCTACGGAGGCCCGCTCGCGAACCGGCTGCGCTTCCCCCTCGAAGTCTTCGACGCCGTACGGGAGGTATGGCCGCAGGAGCGCCCGATGACGGTCCGGATCTCCGCCACCGACTGGGCGGACGGCGGCACGACCGACGAGGACGCCGTCGGCATCGCCCGGGCCTTCGCCGACCACGGAGCCGACGCGATCGACGTCTCGACCGGCCAGGTCGTCCCCGACCAGCGGCCCGAGTACGGGCGTTCCTACCAGACCCCCTACGCCGACCGGATCCGCGGCGCCGTCGGGATCCCGGTCATCGCCGTCGGCGCCATCTCCTCCTGGGACGACGTCAACTCCCTGCTCCTGGCCGGCCGCGCCGACCTGTGCGCGCTCGCCCGCCCGCACCTGTACGACCCGCACTGGACCCTGCACGCGGCCGTCGAACAGGACTACCAGGGCCCGGCGGCACCCTGGCCGGACCCGTACCGCGCGGGCAGCCGCAAACCCCCGACGGGCCGCACCGACGCGCCGAAACCCCGGCTCAGCCTGCTCCCTCGCCCCTGAGGCCGACGTCGCCCTCGGTCAGGCCGCCGTCCTGCCCCATCCGGCCGCTCTCATCCGGCGCGCCCTTGGCCACGAACTCCGCCCCCAGATCCCGCAGCAGCTCGTGCAGCGCCGTGAACACCTCCGCCGAGCGGCCCCCCGGCCAGTCCTCCGGCAGCAGCTCGGGCGGAAGGCCCGGGTCGGCGTACGGGAGGCGGCGCCAGGAGTCGAGGGCGAGGAGGTAGTCCCGGTAGGCGTCCTCCGGGGTCCCGGGAGAGGCCCTCCAGGCCCGCAGGACCGGCTCGTGCGCGGCGAGGAACTCCTCGTGCAGCCGGGCGATCGACGCCAGGTCCCACCAGCGGGCCACCGCCTCCGCCGTCGCCGCGTACCCCAGGTGCTCGCCGCGGAAAAGGTCCACGTACGGCGAGAGCTCCAGCCGCTCCAGGGTGTGCCGGGTCTCCTCGTGCAGCCGGGCCGGAGCGATCCAGACGCCCGGCGCCGCCGTGCCGAAACCCAGCCGGGCCAGCCGGGAGCGGAGCAGATGGCGCTTGTGGCGCTCGGCCTCGGGGACCGAGAAGACGGCGAGGACCCAGCCCTCGGACAGCTCGGGTTCGGTACGGGAGTAGATCCGGCGGTCACCGTCGTCCAGGAGCTGGCGCGCGTCGTCCGACAGGGCGTATCCGGCCGCGCCGTCCGCCGTCCGCCGCGGCAGCAGCAGTCCCCGCCGCTTCAGACGTGACACGGACGACCGCACCGACGGCGCGTCCACCCCCAGCACCGCGAGGAGGCGGATGAGCTCGGCCACCGGAATCGGCGCCCCGTCGCGCGCGGGGCCGCGGCCGTACGCGCCGTACAGCGAGACGATCAGGGACCGGGGAGTGTGCTGCTCGACCACGTGATCACTCTAGGGGGTGGCTGTGGGGTCCCGATCGCGTGCGCCCGCGCCCGGCCCGGTCGCCGTCTCCTCGGCGCGCAGCCGGAAGCGCTGCAGTTTCCCCGTCGCCGTCCTCGGCAGGGCGTCCAGGAAGACGATCTTCCGGGGGCATTTGTACGGCACGAGACGGGCCCGGACGAAGGCGCGCAGCGCGTCCGCCGTCTCGGCGTCGCGCGGTACACCGCCGCGTACCACCGTGTACGCGACCACGATCTGGCCGCGCAGCTCGTCCGGATGGCCGACCACCGCCGCCTCCACGACGTCCGGGTGGGCGAGGAGCGCCTCCTCGACCTGGGGGCCGGCGATGTTGAAGCCCGCCGAGATGATCATGTCGTCGGCGCGGGCCACGTACCGGAAGTAGCCGTCCGCGTCGCGCACGTAGGTGTCACCGGTGACGTTCCACCCGTCGAGGACGTACTCGCTCTGGCGCGGATCGGCCAGATACCGGCAGCCCACCGGGCCGCGCACCGCGAGCAGGCCCTCCTCGCCGTCCGGCACCTCGGCGCCCGTGCGGTCCACCACGCGCGCCTGCCAGCCCGGCACGGGCCGTCCGGTCGTGCCCGGCCGGATGTCGCCGTCCGCCGCGGAGATGAAGATGTGGAGCAGTTCGGTCGCGCCGATGCCGTTGATCAGCTTCAGGCCGGTGCGCGCGTGCCAGGCCTCCCAGGTGGCGGCCGGCAGGTTCTCGCCGGCGGACACGCACCGGCGCAGCGAGGCGGTGGCCTCGCGGGCCTGCCCGTCCAGCCCGTCCAGCTCGTCGAGCATCAGCCGGTACGCGGTCGGTGCCGTGAACAGCACCGACACCCGGTGTTCCGCGACGGCCGCGAGAAGCTGGGCGGGGCCGGCCTGTTCCAGGAGGAGGGCGCTCGCCCCGGCCCGCAGCGGGAAGACGACGAGGCCGCCGAGGCCGAAGGTGAAGCCGAGCGGCGGGGAGCCGGCGAAGACGTCGTCCGGTTCCGGGCGCAGGACGTGGGCGGAGAAGGTGTCGGCGACGGCCAGCACGTCCCGGTGGAAGTGCATGCACCCCTTGGGGCGTCCGGTGGTGCCGGACGTGAAGGCGATCAGGGCCACGTCGTCGGCGGCCGTGTCCACGGCCTCGTAGACGGCCGGCTTGCCGAGGGCGAGCGAGAGCAGGTCGTCGGGGGAGTCCCCGCCGTACGCGGTGATCCGCAGGCCGGGGACCTCCGCCTTGATCAGGTCGTCGACCGACCGGATGTCGCAGAGGGCGTGTGTGCACCTGGCCAGCTCGCACATCACGGCGAGTTCCTGGGCGCGTTGTTGGGCCAGAACGGTGACGGCGATCGCGCCCGCCTTCATCACCGCGAGCCAGCAGGCGGCCAGCCAGGGGGTCGTGGGGCCGCGCAGGAGGACCCGGTGGCCGGGCCGTACTCCCATGTCGGATGTCAGGACATGCGCGATACGGTTTACCCGCTCGTGAAGTTGTCCATATGTCCAGACATGACCCTCGCCGTCCCGGAACGCCGGCCGTCCCACGCCGAATCGTTCCACCGTACGGTCGAGCAGTTCTGCCCCGCAGTTGAGCCGCTCCGGGTAGCGCAGGCCGGGCAGATCGAAGAGCAAGTGCGGCCACTGGTCGGCGGGCGGCAGATGGTCGCGCGCGAACGTGTCGTGGTGGGCCGAGGGGGTCAGCTCCATGAGTTCGTCCCCTTGTCGTGGTGGGGTCGCCCAACGAGCGTATCGTGATGGTGACGACAGTCAACGGTGCGCGATAGGCCGGTTCGGCGGTCACGTGGCGCGGCATCCGGCCGCGTACGACGGAGGCCACGATGGCCACGAACGACGAACGACGAACGGCCAGAACGACGACGACGGCCACGACGGCACACGAACGGCGAAGCCCACGAACCGCGAACGGCCACGAACGGCGAACGGCCACGAAACGGCGACGACGGAGGCAGGGAGTCCGAATGTCCGCATTCTCGCTCGATCCCGCGCAGACCGCCCGGTGTGCGGAGCTCCGCGCCCTCGCGGCCGAACACCTGCGGCCCCTCGCCGACAAGGGCGAACCCGGCCGGGTCAACCGCCCCCTCGTCGCGGCGCTCGGCGAACTCGGCCTCCTCGCCCGGCTCTTCCGGGCGGGAGCCCTCGACCTCTGCCTGATGCGCGAATCCCTCGCCCACTCCTGCACCGAGGCCGAGACCGCGCTCGCCCTCCAAGGGCTCGGCGCCCACCCCGTCGCCGCCGCCGGCACCCCCGAGCAGCGCGAACGCTGGCTCCCGGAGGTCACGGCCGGACGAGCCGTCGCCGCCTTCGCGCTGAGCGAGCCGGACGCCGGATCGGACGCCGCCGCCCTCGCCCTCGAAGCCCGCCCCGACGGCTCCGGAGGCTGGTTGCTGCACGGCGAGAAACGCTGGATCTCCAACGCCCCCGAGGCCGACTTCGCGACCGTCTTCGCCCGCACCACCCCGGACGCGGGCGCCCGCGGCGTCACCGCCTTCCTCGTCCCCGCCGACCGGCCCGGTCTCACCGGAAGCCCCCTGGACATGCTCTCCCCGCACGCCATCGGCACCCTCGTCTTCGACGGGGTCCCCGTCGGCCGGGCCGATGTCCTCGGCGAGGTCGACCGCGGCTTCCGGGTCGCCATGAACACCCTCAACCTCTTCCGCCCCAGCGTCGGCGCCTTCGCCGTCGGCATGGCCCAGGCCGCCCTGGACGCCACCCTGGCGCACACCGCCGCCCGCCCCGCCTTCGGCGGCGTCCTGCGCGACCTCCAGTCCGTCGCCCACCAGGTCGCCGAGATGGCCACCCGTACCGAGGCAGCCCGGCTGCTCGTCTACGCGGCGGCGGCTGCGTACGACTCGGGGGCGGCGGACGTGCCCAAACGCGCGGCCATGGCGAAACTGCTCGCCACCGAGACCGCGCAGTACGTCGTCGACGCCGCCGTCCAGCTCCACGGCGCGCGGGCGCTGCAACGCGGCCATCTGCTCGAACACCTGTACCGCGAGGTGCGTGCGCCGCGCATCTACGAAGGGGCCACGGAGGTCCAGCGCACGATCATCGCGAAGGAGCTGTACGGATGACGCAGGAGCTGTACGGAGTGACGAAGGAGCTGTACGGATGACGCCTCTGCACCGGCACAACCCGGCCGAACTCTCCCCACCCACCGGCTTCTCCCACGCCGTCACCGCCACCGGCACCCGTCTCGTCTTCCTCGCCGGTCAGACCAGCCTCGACCGCGACGGCAAGGTGGTCGGCGAGACGCTGCCCGAGCAGTTCGAGACCGCGCTCACCAACCTCCTCGCCGCCCTCCGCCACGCCGGCGGCTCACCCGCCGACCTGGCGCGCGTCACCGTGTACGCCACCGACGTCGCCGACTACCGCCGGCACGCCCATGAACTGGGGCGGATCTGGCGGCGGCTGGCCGGCCGGGACTATCCGGCGATGGCCGTGATCGGCGTCGTACGGCTGTGGGACGAACAGGCGCGGGTGGAGCTGGACGGCTTCGCCGTACTGGAATGAATGAATGAATGGATGAATGACGAGACCGGGACGGAACGACCTCGTCGCGCGAACGCGACGGACGTCACCAAGCGGCCGAGGGCGCACGGAAGTTCGGTGTCGCCGGCCCGCCGGACGCCGGTACTCCCGGCACCGCTTGATCAATTGGTCTCCCGCCCAGGGCGGGCTTACGGTCGAAAGGTGGACTGACCGGCCCACGGCTCCCTCACCACGCGAGGGCGCGATGCGCCATGAGTACCCCCAAGCCGACGACGCCAGCACCAACCGCCGCCCCCAAGCGCCGGGGCGACGGCAACGGGATCGCTCTCCTCGTCATCGCCTCCTGTCAGCTGATGGTCGTCCTCGACATCACGATCGTGAACATCGCGCTGCCGGAGATCCAGCGCTCCCTGGAGTTCTCCACGACCACGCTGTCCTGGGTCGTCAACGCCTACACGCTCACCTTCGGCGGTCTGCTGCTGCTCGGCGGCCGGGCCGGTGACCTCCTGGGCCGCCGCCGTGTCTTCGTCTTCGGCGTGCTGCTCTTCGGACTCGCGTCCCTGCTCGGCGGCCTGGCCCAGAACTCGTGGCAGCTCCTGGCCGCCCGCGCCCTGCAGGGAGTCGGCGGCGCCATCGCCTCCCCGACCTCGCTCGCCCTGATCTCCACGACCTTCACCGAAGGCCCGGCACGCAACCGGGCGTTCGGCGTGTTCGCGGCCGTCTCGGCCGGCGGTGGCGCGATCGGTCTGCTCGCGGGCGGTGTGCTGGTCGAATGGCTCGACTGGCGGTGGGTCCTCTTCGTCAACGTCCCGATCGCCCTGCTCATCGCGCTCGCCGCACCCCGCTACATCAAGGAGTCCGAGCGGCACGCCGGCCACTTCGACATCGCCGGAGCACTCACCGCCACCCTCGGCATGGTGGCGCTGGTGTACGGGTTCATCCGCGCCGCCCAGGAGGGCTGGCGGGACCCGCTCACCCTCGCCTCCTTCGGCGCCGCGATCGTGCTGCTCGGCGTGTTCATCCTGGTGGAACGGCGTTCCCGGCAGCCGATCACGCCGCTGCACATGTTCGCGGACCGCAACCGGGCCGGCACGTACGCCATCATGCTCTGCCTGGCCGCCGCCATGTTCGGCATGTTCTTCTTCCTGACCCTCTTCGTGCAGAACGTCCTGGACTTCAGCCCCCTGGAGGCCGGGCTTGCCTTCCTGCCGGTCAGCGCGGTGATCGCGGTCGGTGCGGGGCTCGCCTCGCAGCTTCTGCCGAGGTTCGGCCCCAAACCCTTCATGGTCCTGGGGTCGCTGCTCGCCGCGGCCGGCCTGTCCTGGCTGACCCTCACCGATGTCCATTCCACCTATCTGGGCAGCATCCTCGGACCGATGCTGGTCTTCAGCCTCGGCATGGGCATGATGTTCATCTCGCTGACCCTGATGGCGCTCTCCAACGTGGAGGCGGCGGAGACGGGCGCCGCGTCCGGCCTGCTCAACGTCACCCAGCAGGTGGGAGGCTCGCTCGGTCTGTCGATCCTCGTCACCGCCTTCGGCACGGCCAGCCGCGACGAGGCGGAGAAGCAGGTGCCCGCCTTCCTCTCCCGGGCGACCCCCCTGGAGAAGGCCGAGTTCGCCCGCACGGGCCAACTTCCACCGCCCTGGGGAGACGAGGTGCTGGCCTCGGGCGTCTCCCTCGCCTTCATCCTCGCAGCGGCCTTCACCGTCCTCGCGGCCCTGATCGCCCTCTTCGCCATCCAGGTACGTCCCTCGGACATCGAACGCCTCAAGGGCGGGGTGGGACCCCCGGGCGCGGGCTGACCGGCCGTACGTCACTGCCCGCGGGCGTCGCCGCACCACGCCGGCCTGCGGCGATGTGTCAGCCTTGACCCCGGCACGTCGCGGAACGACACCGCGGCGCCGGGAACGGGCGGGACGGGGGAGGGGCCGTGACGGAGCGGGACATGTCCGAGGGGTATCTGGAGGGGTACGCGGAGATCCTGACGGGCGCCTGCGCCACGGGCAGAAGACTGACGCGGGACGAGCTCGACGCGCTGCGGAGCCGGGGCGAACGGGCCGCCGAGGACGGCTTCGGCCTGCGCGCGCTGGTGCGGGCGCACCTCTCCGCCGCCCAGGAGCTTCAGCGCGAGCTGCCGCGCTCCGCCGCCGACCGGCTGCTCGCCACCGTCACCCAGGCCGTCGACGCGTTCGCGGAAGGGCACGAGCGCGCCCAACGCCTTGCGGTCCGTCAGGAGGAGGCGGCGAGACGGGAGTTCATCGACGACCTGCTGTACGGCCGCAGCGACCTGGGCCGTCTCGCCGAGCGCGCCGAACGCTTCGGTCTGCTGCTCTCCCACGCGCACGCGGTGGCCGTGGCGCAGGGCCCGGAGCCGTACGGCGACGGCTACGCGGTCACCCGCGGTGTCGAGTCCGCCCTCGTGGCGCGCTTCGGGCACCGCCGCATCCTGCTCACGACGAAGGACGGCCGGCTGATCTGCGTGGCACCGGCGGACGAACCCGAGGTGCTCACCTTCTTCGCGAAGCAGGCGTACGCGGCGACGGACGGCGGCCAGGTCGCCGTCGGCCGCCCGCACGCGGGCCCCGGAGGAGTCGTCCACTCCTACGAGGAGGCCCTCAACGCCCTCGACCTGGCCACCCGCATCGACCTGCCCGGCCCGGTCCTGTACGCCGCCGACCTCCTCGTCTACCCCGTTCTCACCCGTGACCGCCAGGCCATGGCCGATCTCGTCCTCAGCATCCTCGGCCCGCTCCGACAGGCCCGCGGCGGCGCCCAGCCGCTCCTCGACACGCTCACCGCCTACTTCGACACCGGCTGCGTCGCCGCCGAGGCGGCCCGTCGCCTGCGTCTGAGCGTCCGGGCGATGACGTACCGCCTGGACCGCATCCACCGCCTGACGGGCGCGAACCCGGCCGACCCGGTCCACCGCTACACCCTCCAGACGGCAACGATCGGTGCCCGCCTCCTGGGCTGGCCGGACCAGGGCCTCTGACGGCTCGCGGCCACTTGTCGTTCGCCGGGATCTTGTATGCGGTGCCCTTCGCGCCCGGGCACTTCGTACGAGATCGGCGGCCGACCACTGCCCCAGGTCGAGCCGGACAGCGGTGCCCGACGCGACCGCGGCCTTCCGAGTGACCGTCGGACGGGCCGCGGGCTTCGCGTCGGCCTCCGTCTTCTTCGGCGGGTCGCCGAGAAAGGGCGCGAGGAACCACAGCCCGGCGAGCACGCGGATGGACGCGGCTCTGAGCCGCACGCCGACGTGGTGGTGTTCGCTGGAGGTCCCGGGCCGGCCTACCGCGACCGCGCGGCCGCACTCGCCCACCCCATCGCCGCAGAGGACGGCACCGCGTCGCTGCTCGCCCACATCGACTCATGAGGCGCCGGGTGAAGTGTTTCGATCTGACCGTCACCGAGACCGCCTGCTCACTGGCCGCCGGGTCTGCGCGCGGCGGCTTGGGCGGCATGTCGGATCGCGGTGATGGCGGGTTCGTCACGGCGGTCGGCGAGCCAGGCGAGGGCTGAGGTGGAGGACGGCAGGTCGGTGACGTCGACGTAACGGATGCCTGGGCGGGGGAACAAGTCGCGGGCGGCTGCGGGTAGGAAGCACATGGCTTCTCCGTGGGCCACAGCGTGCAGCAGAGTCTCCATGTCGGTGACGACGGGTCCGTACCGCACGGGGCTGCCGTCGGGCCGCGGGTCGACGGCCCAGAAGTCCCACCAGACCCGGGGTACCGGCGCAGGCCAGTCGACCACGGGGAAGCCGGCGAGCTGGGCGAGGGTGATTTCCGGAAGCCCGGCCAAGGGTTCGTCCGCTGGGAGGCACGCCACCCGGGGCTCGGTGACCAGGTGGTGCAGTTCTATCCCCTCCGGCACGGGAGGACGCAGAAACACTACGTCGACTTCCTTCTGCATGAGGGCAGCAGCGAACTGGTACACGCGCAGGGTGATCATCTCAACCGTCACATGCGGGTGGCCCTCATCTTGCAGGGCCCGCAGCACGGCGCGGGTATGGGGCATGGCGGCCTCTGCCCCGATGGTTCCCACGATGAGTCGGCTCGAGAGCCGACGTACTTGTGAGCCGGCCGTGCGTCGCAGCTGAACCATGGCCTCGACCGCAGCCCGGGCTTCGGGAAGTAACATCCGCCCGGCTTCCGTCAGTTCGACCACCCGGTTGGTCCGCTCGAATAATTGCACGCCCAGACGCTTCTCCAGACCGCGGACTTGCTGACTGAGCGCGGACTGAGTGATGAACAGGGATGCGGCAGCCCGCCCGAAATGTAGCGTTTCTCCGAGGGTGATGAACAAGCGCAACTGGTGAATGCTTGGTTCCGCTAAGGAAGCGACGCCTGCCCCGGTGACATCTCCGGTCTCACCACGTGCAGTCAGAGTCTGTGAATCTTTTCCGTGCGGCAGCGGCCGTTCTCGCCACCACGGCGCTTACCGCTACTTTCACCCGTCTCGCATGCGTACGCGGAGACGGCGAGCCGTGCTACCCATGCGGTCGCCGAAAGCGACTGCAAGAACGGCAGCACCAACACCGGAGGCGGCAAGAACACGGTTTGGGTCTGTGGTTCCGGCCTCAACGTCTACCGGGTCAGCGGAAGGTTCCAGGTCGCGTTTCTCGGCACTTCGAACCCCGTCACGGGGCACGTTCGTGTGTGGAGCAAGTGGGTCACATCAGCTTCAATGGGCCGCGAGTCACTCTGCGCTCGGGTGAGTCCTCTCACCTTGACTGGAACGGCAATTGGAACCTGCCCGACGGTGATTCTGTCTGCTCCGCCTGGATCCACGCGGACGGCGTCGCGACCAGCGCCGCCTGCTTGAACATCTATAAGTGACCACAGACGCCGCCGCACCCCTTCTGACTCACGACTTCGCAGGTCAGAAGGGGCGCGGCGGTGGTGTCCTGTCAGATGTCCCGGAAGATCTCGATCTGCGCCCCCACCGAGTTGAGTCGCTCCGCCAAGTCCTCGTACCCCCGGTTGATCACGTACACGTTCCGCAGGACCGACGTCCCCTCCGCCGCCATCATCGCCAGCAGGACCACCACCGCCGGGCGCAGGGCCGGTGGGCACATCATCTCCGCGGCGCGCCAGCGGGTCGGGCCCTCGACGAGAACGCGGTGGGGGTCGAGGAGTTGGAGGCGGCCGCCGAGGCGGTTGAGGTCGGTGAGGTAGATCGCGCGGTTGTCGTAGACCCAGTCGTGGATCAGGGTCTTGCCCTGCGCGGTCGCCGCGATGGCCGCGAAGAACGGGACGTTGTCGATGTTCAGGCCGGGGAACGGCATGGGGTGGATCTTGTCGATCGGGGCCTCCAGCTTGGAGGGCCGGACCGTCAGGTCGACCAGGCGGGTGCGGCCGTTGTCGGCGGGGTACTCCGCCGAGCGGTCGTGGTCGAGGCCCATCTCCTCCAGGACCGCGAGCTCGATCTCCATGAACTCGATCGGCACCCGGCGGATCGTCAGCTCCGACTCGGTGACGACCGCCGCGGCCAGCAGGCTCATCGCCTCGACCGGGTCCTCAGAGGGGGAGTAGTCGACGTCCACGTCGATCTGGGGCACGCCGTGCACGGTCAGCGTGGTCGTGCCGATGCCCTCCACCCGTACGCCCAGGGCTTCGAGGAAGAAGCACAGGTCCTGGACCATGTAGTTGGACGAGGCGTTGCGGATGACGGTGACGCCGTCGTGGCGGGCGGCGGCGAGGAGCGCGTTCTCCGTCACCGTGTCGCCGCGCTCGGTCAGCACGATCGGGCGGTCCGGGACCACCGACGGCTCGACCTGGGCGTGGTAGAGCCCCTCCGTCGCGGTGATGTCCAGGCCGAAGCGGCGCAGCGCGATCATGTGCGGCTCGATGGTGCGCGTACCGAGGTCGCAGCCGCCCGCGTACGGCAGCTTGAAGCGGTCGAGGCGGTGCAGCAGCGGGCCGAGGAACATGATGATCGAGCGGGTGCGGATCGCGGCCTCGGCGTCGATCGCCTCCATGTCCAGCTCGGCCGGCGGGACGATCTCAAGGTCGACGCCCTCGTTGATCCAACGGGTGCGTACGCCGATGGAGTTGAGGACCTCCAGGAGCCGGAAGACCTCCTCGATCCGGGCGACGCGGCGCAGGACCGTACGGCCCTTGTTGAGGAGAGAGGCGCAGAGCAGCGCGACACACGCGTTCTTGCTCGTCTTGACGTCGATGGCGCCGGAGAGCCGGCGGCGGCCGACGACCCGCAGATGCATGGGGCCGGCGTAACCCAGGGACACGATCTCGCTGTCGAGCGCTTCGCCGATGCGGGCGATCATCTCAAGGCTGATGTTCTGGTTGCCGCGTTCGATGCGGTTGACGGCGCTCTGGCTGGTGGCCAGGGCTTCGGCGAGCTGTGTCTGCGTCCAGCCGCGGTGCTGGCGGGCGTCACGGATGAGCTTGCCGATGCGTACGAGGTAGTCGTCTGCCATGGCGTCACGTTATCTCAGATATGAGATGAGACTGGCGAGGGGGTGGACCATCAGGGTGACGGGCTGTGCGCGATGGGGTGACGCGGTTCATAGAGCGGCAGTTCGGCGCCGCTCGGCAGCCGGATGGCGGCGAGCAGGCCCCAGCCCTGGTCGGTGATGGGTCGTGAGATCTCGGTCCCGCGGTCTTCGAGCGTGGTCAGCGTGCCGGTGATGTCGTCGCACATCAGATAGAACTCGTGCTTCGGCTCGGCCGGGGAGGGGTGGACGGCGACCTCGGCCGGCGGAAGCCTGAAGATGAGCCACCCCTCGCCCGCGTCGACGTGGTCGAACTCGAGCACGTCCCGGAGGAACGCGCGATCCGCGTCCGCGTCGGAGGTGTAGAGGATCACATGCGCGCCGCTGAACATGGACCGATCCTCGCCCCCGGCTCCGAGCCCGGCAATCGCTCCGCGGCCATACAGGGGGTCCATCGTCCGGCCCCGCCGCGCCCCGCGCCCCGCCGGCCCAAGCCCCGCCGCACCTCGGACCGCGCGGCTCGCCGCGCCCCGCCCCCCGCCACCCCGGCCCGTGCCGGATGGCTCCCCCCATGCTTTGCGCACCCGAGGGCACGCCGGGCATGACCCGGCGGCGGTCATGTACTAGAGTTATCTCGACATCGAGATATCTGCCGAAAGACGCACCGCAGCCGCGCCAGCCGGTAAGGGTTACCTAACTAAGTCTTACCTTAGCGGACCGGCGAGGAGCCATCGCGGCAGGATGCGGTCAGAACGCGCACATTGATGAAGGAGACTGTCGTGTCGGCGAACAGCTTCGACGCCCGCAGCACGCTGCGCGTGGGCGACGAGTCGTACGAGATCTTCAAGCTGGACAAGGTCGAGGGCTCCGCGCGCCTCCCCTACAGCCTGAAGGTGCTCCTGGAGAACCTGCTCCGCACCGAGGACGGCGCGAACATCACCGCCGACCACATCCGTGCGCTCGGCAACTGGGACTCGCAGGCGCAGCCCAGCCAGGAGATCCAGTTCACGCCGGCCCGCGTGATCATGCAGGACTTCACCGGTGTGCCCTGCGTCGTCGACCTCGCCACCATGCGCGAGGCCGTCAAGGAGCTCGGCGGCGACCCGGCGAAGATCAACCCGCTCGCCCCGGCCGAGCTGGTCATCGACCACTCCGTCATCGCCGACAAGTTCGGCACGGCGGAGGCCTTCGGCCAGAACGTCGAGCTGGAGTACGGCCGCAACAAGGAGCGCTACCAGTTCCTGCGCTGGGGCCAGACCGCCTTCGACGAGTTCAAGGTGGTCCCGCCCGGCACCGGCATCGTCCACCAGGTCAACATCGAGCACCTGGCCCGTACGGTCATGGTCCGCAACGGCCAGGCGTACCCCGACACCCTCGTCGGCACCGACTCCCACACCACCATGGTCAACGGCCTCGGTGTGCTCGGCTGGGGCGTCGGCGGCATCGAGGCCGAGGCCGCCATGCTCGGCCAGCCGGTCTCCATGCTCATCCCGCGCGTCGTCGGCTTCAAGCTGACCGGCGAGCTCCCGGCCGGCACCACCGCCACCGACCTCGTGCTCACGATCACCGAGATGCTGCGCAAGCACGGCGTCGTCGGCAAGTTCGTCGAGTTCTACGGCGAGGGTGTGGCGGCGACGAGCCTCGCCAACCGCGCCACCATCGGCAACATGTCGCCCGAGTTCGGCTCCACCGCCGCGATCTTCCCGATCGACGGCGAGACCCTGAACTACCTCAAGCTCACCGGCCGCTCCGAGCAGCAGGTCGCGCTCGTCGAGGCGTACGCCAAGGAGCAGGGCCTCTGGCTGGACCCGTCCGCCGAGCCCGACTTCTCCGAGAAGCTGGAGCTCGACCTCTCCACGGTCGTCCCCTCCATCGCCGGCCCCAAGCGCCCGCAGGACCGCATCGTCCTGGCCAAGGCTGCCGAGCAGTTCGCCCAGGACGTCCGCAACTACGTCGACGACGTGGACGAGGCCGGCAAGGAGTCCTTCCCGGCCTCCGACGCCCCGGCGAACACCCCCAACGGCGCCCCGTCGAAGCCGGTCACCGTGACCGCCCCCGACGGTTCGACGTACGAGATCGACCACGGCGCCGTCACCGTCGCCGCGATCACCTCGTGCACCAACACCTCGAACCCGTACGTCATGGTCGCCGCCGCGCTCGTCGCGAAGAAGGCCGTGGAGAAGGGCCTGACCCGCAAGCCGTGGGTCAAGACCACCCTCGCCCCGGGCTCCAAGGTCGTCACCGACTACTTCGACAAGGCGGGCCTGACCCCGTACCTCGACAAGGTCGGCTTCAACCTCGTCGGCTACGGCTGCACCACCTGCATCGGCAACTCCGGCCCGCTGCCGGAGGAGGTCTCCAAGGCGGTCAACGAGCACGACCTCGCGGTAACCTCGGTGCTGTCCGGCAACCGCAACTTCGAGGGCCGGATCAACCCCGACGTCAAGATGAACTACCTGGCCTCCCCGCCGCTGGTCGTCGCGTACGCCCTCGCGGGCTCCATGAAGGTGGACATCACCAAGGACGCGCTCGGCATCGACACCGAGGGCAAGCCGGTCTACCTGGCCGACATCTGGCCGTCGGAGGCCGAGGTCAACGACGTCGTCGCCAACGCCATCGGCGAGGACATGTTCAACAAGTCCTACCAGGACGTCTTCGCGGGCGACGCCCAGTGGCAGGCGCTGCCGATCCCGACCGGCAACACCTTCGAGTGGGACCCGCAGTCCACCTACGTCCGCAAGCCCCCTTACTTCGAGGGCATGACGATGGAGACCACCCCGGTCACCGACATCGTCGGCGCGCGCGTCCTGGCCAAGCTGGGCGACTCGGTCACCACCGACCACATCTCCCCGGCCGGTGCCATCAAGGCCGACACCCCGGCCGGCAAGTACCTCACCGAGCACGGTGTGGAGCGTCGTGACTTCAACTCCTACGGCTCGCGCCGAGGCAACCACGAGGTCATGATCCGCGGCACGTTCGCCAACATCCGCCTGCGCAACCAGATCGCGCCGGGCACCGAGGGCGGCTACACCCGCGACTTCACGAAGGACGGCGCCCCGGTGTCGTTCATCTACGACGCCTCGCGCAACTACATCGAGCAGGGCATCCCGCTCGTCGTGCTCGCCGGCAAGGAGTACGGCTCCGGCTCGTCCCGCGACTGGGCCGCCAAGGGCACCGCGCTCCTCGGCGTCAAGGCCGTCATCGCCGAGTCGTACGAGCGCATCCACCGCTCGAACCTCATCGGCATGGGCGTCCTGCCGCTCCAGTTCCCGGAGGGCGCCTCGGCGGCCTCCCTCGGCCTGACCGGCGAGGAGACCTTCTCCTTCACCGGCGTCACCGAGCTGAACGAGGGCCGCACCCCGCGCACGGTCAAGGTCACCACCGACACCGGTGTCGAGTTCGACGCGGTCGTCCGCATCGACACCCCCGGTGAGGCGGACTACTACCGCAACGGCGGCATCATGCAGTACGTGCTGCGCAACCTGATCCGCGGCTGACCCACGAGGTCACCCGGTCACCCGGCACACGGACCGGCCGCCACCCCGCTCGGGGTGGCGGCCGGTCCGCGTCGTTCCCGCGCCCTATCCTGCGCGCCATGGACGGTGACGACAGCCTCGACAGCGACCTGGACCGACTCGACCGCGACGCGCTCGTCGCCGAGGTGCGGCGGCTGCGGGCCGGTATCCGCGCCCACCGGGACAGCTCCGGCCACGACCTGTGCTGGCACCATCCGCGGCTGTGGGGACTGCTGCCCGAACGCGTCGAGCCGGACGTGGCCGTTCCGCCCTGGCCCCGCTTCCTGCGCGGCTGCGTCCGCTACCGCGAGGCCCTGGACCGCGAACTCCCGGCCGCGCCCACGCACGACCGGGAGTACGAAGGCCCCGCGAGCCCGGATGATCCGGACGTTCCCTAGGACAGCAGCTCCACCTCCGCCAGCGTCGCGCCCGCGCCGGCCGCCACCAGGCGGTACTTCGCGTACGTGCCAGGCGCGGCGACCGTGAAGGCCCGCGTCTGACGGTCCCAGGTGAAGGACTCGCCCGTCCGCCGGTCCAGGTCCGTCCAGTCGGCGCCGTCCGCCGAGCCCTGGAGGACCCAGCCCGCCGGCGCCTTGTCCCGTACGGACGAGGTCAGCGTGTACTGGACCGCGCGGACCGGCTGCGCCACCGGCAGCTCCACGGTGGTGACGGGGGCCGCCGTGGCCGAGGTGTCGTCGAACAGCGCCCCGGTCCCGCTGATCGCGTCCGTGCGCGGCGCGGGCACCTTGTCGTCCCGTGTGATCGAGACCGGTCCCGCGCCGGGCCCCGTGCCCCAGGCCGACGGCCTCGGGCCCATCTCGAACTTTAGGGTGCCGCCCCGGGCGAGGAGGCTGTGCGGCAGCGCGGTGGAGTTCCACCGCTGACCGTTGACCTTCACCCCCTGGACGTAGATGTTCCGGGCGCTGTTCCGGGGCGCCTCGACGACCAGCGTGCGTCCGTTGTCCAGGCGCAGGGTCACCTTCTTGAACAGCGGCGAGCCGATCGCGTACTCCCCGCTGCCCATCACCAGCGGATAGAAGCCGAGCGCGGAGAAGAGGTACCAGGCGGACTGCTCGCCGTTGTCCTCGTCGCCGTGGTAGCCCTGGCCGATCTCACTGCCGGTGTAGAGCCGGGAGAGCACCTCGCGGACCTTCTCCTGCGTCTTCCAGGGCTGCCCGGCCGCGTTGTACATGTACGGCACATGGTGGGCGACCTGGTTGGAGTGGCCGTACATGCCCATCCGGACGTCTCGTGCCTCGGTCATCTCGTGGATGACGCTGCCGTAGGAGCCGACGAACTCCGGGCTCGCCGTCTCCGGGGTGGAGAAGTACGCGTCCAGCTTCCCGCCGAGGCCGGGGCGGCCGCCGTAGAGGTTCGCCAGGCCGCGCGAGTCCTGCGGGGCGGTGAAGGCGTAACCCCAGCCGTTGGTCTCGGTGTAGTCGTGGCCCCAGATCCTCGGGTCGTACCGGTCGGAGGGCACCCGCCAGGCGCCCTTGAGGTCGCGGCCCTGGAAGAAGCCGGCCTTCGCGTCGAAGAGGGAGACGTACTTCTGGGCCCGGGAGAGGAAGTACGCGGCCTCCTCCTGGTACCGCTTCTCGCCGGTCTTCTTGTGCAGCGCCTCGGCCATCTTCGCGATGCCGTAGTCGTTGAGATAGCCCTCCAGGGACCAGGACAGCCCCTCGTGGGTCTCGGTCGAGGCGTATCCGAGGAAGGGCGAGGTCTCCATGCCCTTGCGGCCCACACCCCGGCTCGGCGGGACGACCGTCGCGTTCTTCAGCGCGGCCTCGTACGCCGCCTCGGCGTCGAAGTCCACGCCCTTGACGTAGGCGTCGGCGAACGCCACGTCGGAGGAGGTGCCGGTCATCAGGTCGGCGTAGCCGGGGGAGGACCAGCGGGAGATCCAGCCGCCGTCCTTGTACTGCTGCACGAAGCCGTCGACCAGCTCGCCGGCCTTCTTGGGGGTGAGGAACGCGTAGGCGGGCCAGGTCGTGCGGTAGGTGTCCCAGAAGCCGTTGTTGACGTACACCTTCCCGTCGACGATCTTCGCGCCGGTACGGGTCGGGGTGTCGGGGCCGGCCATGGGGGAGAAGGGGCTGGCGTACTGGTGCTTCGAACCGACCTTCTCGAAACCGGAGTTGGGGTAGAGGTAGAGCCGGTACAGGCTGGAGTAGAGCGTGACGAGCTGGTCTTGGGTGGCCCCCTCGACCTCCACCCGGCCGAGGATCGCGTCCCAGGCGTCCTGCGCCCGCTCCTTCACCGTCGCGAAGCCGGTGCCGGCCGGGATCTCGTCCGCGAGGTTCGCCTTCGCCTGCTCGACGGAGATCAGCGAGGTGGCGAGGCGCAGGGTCACGGTGCGGTCCGCGCCCGCGTCGAACCGGAGATGGCCCTTCACGCCCTGCGCGGCGGAGGCGGTGACCGGCGCGTCGAAGACGCCGTACACGAACATCCGGGTCGCGCCGGTCGACAGGCCGCTCTTCACGTCGGAGTACCCGGTGAAGGAGCCGGTCGCCGCGTCGAGCGTCAGACCGCCCTCCTCGGTGACGTTGTCGAAGACGACGCTCGCGTCCTCGCCCGGATAGGTGAAGCGCATCATCGCCGCGTGGTCGGTCGGGGCCATCTCGGCCTTCAGGCCGTTCTCGAAGGTGACGCCGTAATAGTGCGGCCTGGCCGTCTCCTTCTCGTGGCGGAAGGCCAGAGCCCGCTCGACCCGGCCGGTCGGCGGCGCGCCCGCGGCGGCGGACGGCATCACCTGGAAGGTCTGGCGGTCGCCCATCCAGGGGCTCGGCTCATGGCTCGCGGCGAACGCCTGCACCGTGGGCAGATTGTCGGCGTTGTTGCCGCGCGCGTACTCGTACAGCCAGCTCTTGGACGCGGAATTGGTCACCGGCGTCCAGAAGTTGAAGCCATGGGGGACAGCGGTGGCGGGGAAGGTGTTGCCGCGCGAGAAGGAGCCGCTGGAGTTGGTGCCACGGGTCGTGGAGGCGTAGTCGGAGAGCCGGTCGAGCCGCTGCTCCGGGGCCTTCGGCCGCAGTCGGACGTCGTCGATCCAGCCCTGGAACTTCGCGGGCCCCTCGGGGGAGTCGTACGCCACCAGGATCCGGTCCACGGTCTTGCCGGCCGCGACCGCGCCGATCCGCGCGCTGACGTGGTTCCACTGGTTGACGTAGAGCCGCTTGGCCGCGCCCTGGCCCCGCGGGGTGAGCAGCCCGCCGTGGGAGTCGGTGGCCCGCAGCTCACTCAGATAGGTGCCGTCGGTGAAGGCCAGGTCCACCGACACGTGCGTGGCCGGATAGTTCAGATCCGTCTCCGGGAGGGAGGGGAAGACCCGGTAGGACAGCTCGGTGTTCCGGACGACGGCCGTGTTCACGTCGAAGACCTTGTTGTACGAGTACGCCCGGCCGTCCGCCTTGTGCGTACCGGCGTAGCGCAGCGCCCGCTTGCCGGTGAAACCGGCGTTGGCCTTGGCGGTGGGGGAGCCGCCGGGGCCGCGGTCGACATGGCTGCGCATCTCCGGCGGGACGGGGGTGGAGGTGTCCCCGTTCGAGAACTGAACGTCGGCGAGCTGGGTGAGAGCGGCGCCGGCGTTCTTGGTGATCTCCAGGCGGTAGTGGGCGTAGGGCGTGTCACCCGTGAAGTCGTACGTCTTCGTCTCGAAGCGCTTGGCGAAGCTCTGGCCGGCCCGGGTGTCGAGGACCTTCCACTCCTTGCCGTCCGCCGAGCCCTTCAGGGTCCAGTCGCGCGGGTCGCGCTCGGCGGCGTCGTTGGCCGACGTCATGGCGTAGGTGACGACCTTGACCGGCTCGGCCAGGTCGAACTCGATCCAGGCGGTCGGCTCGAAGACCAGCCACTTGGTTCCCGGCTGGAGGTCGACCAGGTTCTCTTTGGTCTCGCCCGCGCTCGCGTGCTCGCCGCTGGCGCGGAGCTCCACCACCTTGTCGGTGACATTGCCGGGGATGCCGCTGGCGAAGCCGCCGTCCACCCCCGAGGTCCGCTTCACGCCGTCAGGGCCGACGTCGACGGTGTCGCGCCAGGTCGGCTGGGTCTCGTCCGGCTCGAAGGAGGTCGTGAACTCCCGCGCCGGCGCTTCGGGCCGGGCCGGGAGGGCGAAGGAGGCGGAGGGCGCCGCCGTCACGATCAGCGCGGCGGCCGCGAGGAGGGCGGCCGCCCGGGTATGCGGACAGGTGTGCCTGCCGCTGTGCGTGGGTCGAGGTCTCGGTCCGGGGCGAAGTCGGGCCTGCATTCGGTGTCGTCACTCCCGCCGCTCGTTAGACAACGTTGTCAATTGAAACGCGCAGGCTCCAGTAGGGGACCAAGTGGTGGCATGTGTCAAGGGTGTTGACCGAAACGCGCGGGAGAAATCGGTGCAGATGCGGCGCGGCTATCCCCGAGGTCTCAACTCGGGAAAGACTGCCGCTCAAACCGGCTTTCGATCTTGCTCAGCGGAAGGGAAGTGGACTATACCTGTCGGCGCACGACCCAAGCTGCATTCGAATGCGGTGGCGGGGCCCTTCGCCTGCGGCGAGAGTACGGGCGACCGGTACACCGCCTGAGTCCTGGATGAAAGCGAGGACTTGAGCATGGGATCCACCTCCGCGCACAACAACGAGGGCCTCGGCCGCCGCGACCTGATCAAGCGCTCCGCCGCTCTCGGTCTGATCTCGGTACCGACGATGAGTTTCCTGTCGGCCTGCGCCTCCGGTGGCGGCGGCAGCAACGACAAGGTCGAGAAGGGCACCACGTCGGCGAAGAACCCGCTCGGCGTGAACGAGTCGGCTCCCCTGGACTTCGTGCTCTTCGACGGCGGATTCGGCCAGCAGTACGCCAAGGACGCGGTGAAGGTCTACGAGACCAACTACCCCAAGGCGAAGGTCAAGTTCACCGCCACCCAGAAGATCACCACCGAGCTCCAGCCGCGCTTCAACGGGGGCAACCCGCCGGACCTGATCGACAACTCGGGTGCCGAGCAGATGGACATGGGCGTGCTCGTCGGCAAGAAGCAGCTGGCCGACCTCACCCCGCTGCTCGACGCCCCCTCCCTCGACGACCCGAACAAGAAGGTCCGCGACACCCTGCGTCCGGGCATCGTGGAGATGGGCCAGTTCGACGGCGACCCGGTCTGGGTCCTCTACTACGCGTACACCGTCTACGGCGTCTGGTACTCGCAGAAGCTGCTCGACTCGCTCGACGCGAAGTACCCCGAGACCTGGGACGAGATGCTCGCCGTCTGCGAGAAGGCCAAGAAGAAGGGCATCGCGGGCTGGACTTACGCGGGCAAGCACCCGTACTACATCCCATTCTCGCTCTACCCGATGATCGGCAAGGTCGGCGGCCGCGAGGTACTGGACGCGATCGACAACCTGGAGCCCAAGGCCTGGGAGCACCCCGCCGTCAAGACGTGCTTCGAGGCGTACTACGAGCTCTACAAGAAGGGCTACATCCTCCAGGGCACCCCCGGTCTCGACCACATCCAGTCGCAGACCGCCTGGACCGAGGGCAAGGCGCTCTTCATCCCCAACGGTTCATGGGTGGAGAACGAGGCCGCGAAGACCATGCCCGCGGACTTCGATCTCGCCGTCTCCGCGCCGACGGGCATCGACGCCTCCGACAAGATGCCGTTCGGCACGATGTGGGCCTCCGGCGGTGAGCCGTTCGTCGTCCCGGCCAAGGCGAAGAACGTCGAGGGCGGCATGGAGCAGCTGCGCATCATGCTCAGCGAAGCCTCCTCGAGGAACTTCACCAAGACCGTGAAGTCGCTCACCGCGTACAACGGCGGCACCGACGGCATCGAGCTGACCCCGGGCCTCAAGTCGGGTGTCGCGGCGCTCGAGAAGGCCGGTCAGAACGTCGTCAACCCGCGCCTGCAGGACTGGTACGTGGCGCTGCAGAAGGAGAAGATCGGCGTCGCCGGCCTCGGCGAGATGATGGCCGGCCGCGCGACCCCGGCCGAGACGATCAAGAAGATCCAGAAGTACGCCGACGAGGCCGCCAAGGACACCTCCATCAAGCACTACAAGCACCAGTGAGCTGTGCCGGGGCCCCTTCCCGCCGACCGGGAGCGGGCCCCGGCTCCTTGCGTACGGCACTCGGGCCGCGCACGGCACCAGCGGCTTTCTCCGCGGGAAGATCGGGGTCGGTAGGAATGCAACACGGCAAGTACCGTTTCATCGTGGGGTTCCTGGCGGCCCCCCTGGCCATGTACGCACTGTTCGTCATATGGCCCTTCGTCCAGTCCATCTATTACTCGTTCACGGACTGGAGCGGCCTCAGCCCCGATTTCCAGATGGTCGGGTTCGGCAACTACAGCAGAATGCTGGACGACGACATCTTCTGGAAATCGCTGCAGCACAGTCTGACCTTCGCGGTCGTGCTGCCGCTGGTGACGGTCGGCCTGGCGCTCTTCTTCGCGTTCATGCTGAATGTCGGCGGTCGGCGTCGCAAAGGAGCGGCCGTCGCCGGTGTGCGCGGCTCCTCCTTCTACAAGATCGTCTATTTCTTCCCGCAGGTGCTGTCCATCGCGATCGTCGCGCTGCTCTTCCAGTTCGCCTACAACCCCAACAGCGGCGCCATCAACTCCGTACTCAAGGGAGTCGGGCTCGGCAGCGTCCAACCGGACTGGCTGGGCGACCCCGACCTCGCCCTCATCTGCGTGATGGTCGTCCTGGTCTGGTCCACCGTCGGCTTCTTCGTGGTCCTCTTCTCGGCGGGCATGGCCTCCATCCCCAAGGACTTCTACGAGGCGGCGCTGCTCGACGGCGCGAACCGGATCACCACCTTCTTCAAGATCACCCTGCCGCTGCTCTGGGACACCGTGCAGTCCGGCTGGATCTACATGGGCATCCTGGCGCTCGGCGCGGAGTCCTTCGCGGTCGTGCAGATCATGACGGTGGGCCCCAACGGCGGTGGCCCCGACTACTCCACCATCGTCCTGCCGCTGTACGTCTACCAGAAGGCCTTCCGAGACGGTCAGGCCGCCTACGCCACCACGATCGGTGTCGCGCTGCTCGTCGTCACGCTGGCCTTCGCGGCGGTCGTGATGCGGTTCGGCCGGCGCGAGCGGTTGGAGTACTGATGAAGACCACCGACACCCCGCCCACCGGCACCGGCGACCTCCCCGGACCGCGCGAGGCCGCCGACACGTCGCCGCGGAAGACCGCGGTCCCGGCGAGCCCCGGGCCCCGCAAGGAGAACAAGGGCGAGGGCGCGACCCTCAACGTCTTCTCCCACGGCATCCTGATCCTCTGGGCGATCATGGTGGTCATGCCGCTGCTGTGGGCGGTCATGACCTCCTTCAAGACCGACCGGGCGATCTTCACCTCCCCGTGGGCCCTGCCGGACAGGCTGCACTTCGAGAACTGGGCGCGAGCCTGGACCGAGGCGCACATGAGCGACTACTTCCTCAACACCATCCTGGTGGTGGGAGGTTCGCTCGCCGGCACGCTGCTCTTCGGATCGATGGCCGCCTATGTGCTCGCCCGCTTCGAGTTCCCCGGCAACCGCTTCATCTACTTCCTCTTCATCGGCGGGATGAGCTTCCCGATCATCCTCGCCCTGGTGCCGCTCTTCTACGTGCTGCAGAACATGGCCCTGCTCAACACGCTGCACGGCCTGATCCTGGTCTACATCGCGTACTCGCTGCCGTTCACCGTCTTCTTCCTGACGGCCTTCTTCCGCACCCTGCCGACCTCGGTCGCGGAGGCGGCCTTCATGGACGGCGCCTCGCACACCCGGACCTTCTTCCAGGTGATGCTGCCGATGGCCAAGCCCGGCCTGATCAGCGTCGGCATCTTCAACTTCCTGGGGCAGTGGAACCAGTACCTGCTGCCCACCGTGCTCAACACCGATCCCGAGAAGAAGGTGCTCTCCCAGGGCCTGGTGCAGCTCGCCGTCAGCCAGGGCTACAAGGGCGACTGGTCGGGGCTCTTCGCCGGACTGGTCATGGCCATGCTCCCGGTGCTCGCCGCTTACATCATCTTCCAGCGACAGGTGGTGGCCGGTCTCACAGCCGGCGCGGTCAAGTAGGAACCGCTCGATCCAGGAACCGCTCGATCCAGGCCCCGGCGGGCGCTCCCGCCGGGGCCTCGCGCATGTACCCGGCAGGCACCGGCCACCCGGCTCATCCGAGCCCCGCCCCGCTCAAGGTCTTGACGGGGCACACCCCGAACAGCTCATCTTAGAGTTCACAAGTTGGAGAAGGAGCCGGGGTCTCATTGGCGCGGCCCCAGCAGGCGGGAGTGGATGAGTCGATGGAGACTCCGGGGTCGCAGACGTCTCTGCACAGGGCCAACCTCGAACGGGTCGTGCGCGCGGTGCGCATGGCCGGCTCGCTCACCCAGGCGGAGATCGCCCGTGCGACCGGCCTGTCGGCCGCCACGGTGTCCAACATCGTGCGGGAGTTGAAGGACGGCGGAACCGTCGAGGTCACCCCCACCTCCGCGGGCGGCCGGCGGGCCCGCAGCGTCTCGCTCTCCGGTGACGCGGGGATCGTCATCGGCGTCGACTTCGGCCACACCCACCTCCGGGTCGCCGTCGGCAACCTCGCCCACCAGGTCCTCGCCGAGGAGGCCGAGCCGCTCGACGTGGACGCCTCCTCCGCGGAGGGCTTCGACCGGGCGGAGACGCTGGTCAAGCGCCTGATCGCGGCCACCGGCATCGGCCAGGACAAGGTCGTCGGCGTCGGCCTCGGCGTGCCCGGTCCGATCGACGTCTCCTCGGGCACCCTCGGCTCCACCTCGATCCTCCCGGGCTGGTCCGGCATCAACCCCGCCGACGAGCTCTCCGGCCGCCTCGGCGTGCCCGTGTACGTCGACAACGACGCCAACCTCGGCGCGCTCGGCGAGCTCGTCTGGGGCAGCGGCCGGGGGGTCAAGGACCTGGCGTACATCAAGGTCGCGAGCGGTGTCGGCGCCGGCCTGGTGATCGACGGGCGCGTGTACCGCGGCCCCGGCGGCACGGCCGGCGAGATCGGGCACATCACGCTCGACGAGTCGGGCCCCGTCTGCCGCTGCGGCAACCGCGGCTGCCTGGAGACCTTCACCGCCGCCCGCTACGTCCTGCCGCTGCTCCAGCCCGGCCACGGGCCCGATCTGACCATGGAGCGGGTCGTCCAGCTGGCCCGGGAGGGGGACCCCGGCTGCCGCCGGGTGGTCGCAGACGTCGGCCGCCACATCGGCAGCGGCATCGCCAACCTCTGCAACCTGCTCAACCCCAGCCGGGTGGTCCTCGGCGGCGACCTCGCGGAGGCCGGCGAGCTGGTGATCGGCCCGATCCGCGACTCGGTCTCGCGGTACGCCATCCCCAGCGCCGCCCGCCAGCTCTCCCTCGCCCCCGGAGCCCTCGGCGGCCGCGCCGAAGTGCTCGGCGCGCTCGCTCTCGTACTGAGCGAAATGGGCGATTCGACCCTGTTGGAGAGCGCCCTTCCCGCCGCCGCTCCGGCCTCCACCCCTGCCTTCACTTAGAAAACGGATGGCACCGTTGTCATCTCGTTAAGGATTTACTCCTTGACGTCGACGTTGCGGCCGAGTTGACTTCCAGCCACCTCGGCCGCAACGTCGCGGCCTCGTCAGGGAGGCAACCCCACATGAACGCAATGATGCGTCGCGTCGTCATAGGCACGGCCGCGGTATCCATGGCCCTCTCCGTCGCCGCCTGTGGCAAGGCGGGCGACTCCGGCTCGGGTTCGGGCGGCACGAGCGGGAACGGCGGAGACGGCAAGACCATCGGTCTGCTGCTCCCGGAGAACAAGACCACGCGTTACGAGACCTTCGACCGCCCGATCATCGAGGCGAAGATCAAGGCCCTCTGCTCGGACTGCGAGGTCAAGTACAACAACGCCGCGCAGGACACCGAGACGCAGAAGAAGCAGTTCGACGCGCTCGTCACGCAGGGCGTGAAGGTCATCATCCTGGACTCGGTCGACTACAAGGCCACGAAGTCCTGGGTCCAGCACGCCAAGGAGCAGGGCGTCTCCGTCGTCGCGTACGACCGCCTGGCCGAGGGCCCGATCTCCGCCTACGTCTCGTACGACAACGAGAAGATCGGCCGCCTGCAGGGCGAGGCCCTGGTCAAGGCGCTCGGCGACAAGGCCAAGGAAGCCAACGTCGTCATGATCAACGGCTCGCCGACCGACCCGAACGCCCCGCTGTTCAAGAAGGGCGCCCACAGCGTCCTCGACACCGGCGTGAAGAAGGTCGTCTACGAGCAGGACATCCCCGACTGGTCCCCGGACGAGGCCAACAAGAAGATGGGCGCCGCCATCGACTCCCTGGGCAAGAACGGCTTCCAGGGCGTCTACTCCGCCAACGACGGCATGGCCGGCGGCATCATCACCGCCCTGTCCAAGCAGGGCATCAAGGTCCCGGTCGGCGGCCAGGACGCCGAGCTCGCCGGTCTGCAGCGCATCCTCAAGGGTGACCAGGCCTTCACGATCTACAAGCAGATCAAGCCGGAGGCCGAGACCACCGCCGAGATCGCCGTCCGCCTGCTCAAGGGCGAGAAGATCGACGACCTGGTTCCCACCAAGGTCACCAGCCTGACCGGTGAGTTCAAGGACATCCCGGCGAAGCTGTACGACGCGCAGGTCGTGACCAAGGAGAACATCGGGTCCACGATCATCGCCGACGGCGTCTACGAGGCCGGGGCCCTCTGCGTCGGTGAGTACAAGGCCGCCTGCGAGGCGGCGGGCATCAAGTAACCCCGCCGCCGGCACGCCCTCCGGAGGCCCGCACAGCGCCTCCGGAGGGACCCGGTCCGGTCCGGCGCACCCCGCCCCGTTCAACGCCCCGCAAGCGGGGGCGGGGCGCCGGACTTTCTCGCACCCCTCATGTGCTCCCCTGCACCACCATCCCCGCCGGTCAGGCGGCGAAGGAGATGATTCACGTGTCCGCTACGCCCGTGCTGGCGTTGCGCGGGGTCTCCAAGCGGTTCGGCGCCGTCCAGGTGCTCACCGATGTCGAACTGGAGATCCATGCCGGAGAGGTCGTCGCCCTCGTGGGCGACAACGGCGCCGGCAAGTCGACCCTCGTCAAGACGATCTCGGGTGTCCACCCGATCGACGAGGGCACCATCGAGTGGGACGGCCGGCCCGTCCAGATCACCAAGCCGAACGACGCCCAGGCCCTCGGTGTCGCCACCGTCTACCAGGACCTGGCGCTCTGCGACAACCTCGACGTCGTCGCCAACCTCTTCCTCGGCAACGAGCTGGGCTCCGCGTCCGTCCTCGACGAGATCGCGATGGAGAAGCGCGCCAAGGAGCTGCTGGACACCCTGTCCATCCGCATCCCCTCCGTCCGCATCCCCGTCGCGGCGCTCTCCGGCGGTCAGCGCCAGGTCGTCGCCATCGCCCGCGCCCTGATCGGCGACCCCAAGATCGTGATCCTGGACGAGCCGACCGCCGCCCTCGGCGTCGAGCAGACCGCACAGGTGCTCGACCTGGTGGAGCGGCTGCGCGAGCGTGGCCACGGCGTCATCCTCATCAGCCACAACATGGCCGATGTGCGCGCCGTCGCGGACCGGGTCGCGGTCCTGCGCCTGGGCCGCAACAACGGCGACTTCAAGGTCGCCGACACCAGCCACGAGACGATCATCGCCGCCATCACCGGTGCCACGGACAACGCCGTGACCCGTCGGCAGGCCCGTACGGCCACGGCCACGGCCACGAAGGAGGACGCGAAGTGAGCGACCTCGCCAAGACCCCCGAGCCCACGACGGCTCCGGACGCCACTCCGGCCCCGGCCGCCTCCGCCGCCCCCGTCCCCGCCGTCGACCCGCGCCTGCTGGTCCGCGAGGAGGGCCTCAAGGGCTACTGGACCGAGTTCAACCGCAAGATCCGCGGCGGCGAACTCGGCTCCCTGCCCGTCGTCCTGGGCCTGATCGTCATCGCGATCGTCTTCCAGGTCCAGAACGGCAACTTCCTCTCCGCGAGCTCCGTCGCCAACATCGCGGTGTACTCCTCCGGCCTCGGCATCATGGCCGTCGGCATCGTCTTCGTCCTCATCCTGGGCGAGATCGACCTGTCGATGGGCTCCGTCGCCGGCGTCGGCGCGGCCGTCTGGGCCGTGCTCAGCGTCACCAACGGCGTGAACGACCTGCTGTCGGTCGTCCTCGCCGTGGCCTCCGGTCTCCTCATCGGCCTGCTGCACGGCTTCTTCTTCGCCAAGATCGGCGTCCCGGCCTTCGTGGTCACCCTCGCCGGCTTCCTCGGCTGGAGCGGTCTGCAGATCTGGCTGATGGGCCAGGAGGGCTCGATCAACGCCCCCTCCGGCTCCATCGTGGAGAGCCTCACCGCGTACTACTTCGAGGACAAGGCCGCCGCGTACGGCCTCGCCCTCGTGGCGGTCCTCGCCTACGCCGGCTCGCTGCTCCTGGACGCCAAGCGCCGCAGGGCCGCCGCCCTGCCGTCCCGGCCCGTCAGCGAGATCGTGCTGCGCACGGCCGTCGTCGCAGTCCTCTGCTTCGTCGTCGCCTACGTCCTGAACGAGCCCCAGGGCGCCCGCGGCCTGCCGCTGGCCCTCGTCCTCTTCCTGGCCGTCCTGGTGATCGCCGACTTCGTCGCCCGCCGCACCCTGTTCGGCCGCAAGGTCTTCGCGGTCGGCGGCAACGCCGAGGCCGCCCGCCGCGCCGGTATCAACGTCGACCGGATCCGGATCGTCGTCTTCGGCGTCTCCGGCATGCTCGCCGCCTTCGGCGGCCTCTTCGTGGCCAGCCTCTCCGGCGGCGCCACCAAGAGCCTCGGCAGCGGCAACACGCTGATGCTGGTCATCGCGGCCGCCGTCATCGGCGGCACCAGCCTCTTCGGCGGCCGCGGCAAGGTCTGGTCGGCGCTCCTGGGCATGATCGTCATCCAGTCGATCCAGCAGGGCCTGAACATGATCGGCATGGCCAACGAGATCCAGTACATGATCACCGGCGCGGTGCTCCTCGCCGCCGTCGTGATCGACTCGGTCTCCCGCCGTACGCAGAAGACCGCGGGCCGCGCGTAGCCGCGTAACCCTCGCCACAGTGTCCGGCGCCGCAGAACCGGCGCCGGGCACTGCTGCGTCTGGCCCTGTGTACCGCCCGTACGCCCACCGGTGTGTCCGCCGCACGAGTGACGCGGAACCCGCCGCCCGATGACGACGGCCACCGGCGGAACATTAGACTCGACAAATCGGCAAGCTCGACCAGCTCAATGGCAAGGAGGCACGGGTGGCATTGCTGACCCGTATCAGGGGACCGCGCGATCTGGACCGGCTCTCCCCGGAGCAGCTGGAGCAGCTGGCGGAGGAGATCCGGACGTTTCTCGTGGACGCCGTCTCCAAGACCGGCGGTCACCTGGGGCCCAACCTCGGCGTGGTCGAGCTGACCATCGCCCTGCACCGCGTCTTCGACTCCCCCAAGGACAAGGTCCTCTTCGACACCGGCCACCAGAGCTACGTCCACAAGCTGCTCACGGGCCGCCAGGACTTCTCCCGGCTCAAGATGAAGGGCGGCCTGTCCGGCTACCCCTCGCAGGCCGAGTCCGAGCACGACATCATCGAGAACTCGCACGCCTCCACCGTCCTCGGCTGGGCCGACGGCCTGGCCAAGGCCAACGAGGTCCTCAAGAAGGACGACCACGTCGTCGCCGTCATCGGCGACGGGGCCCTCACGGGCGGCATGGCCTGGGAGGCGCTGAACAACATCGCCGCCGCCAAGGACCGCCCGCTCGTCATCGTCGTCAACGACAACGAACGGTCCTACGCGCCGACCATCGGCGGGCTCGCCAACCACCTGGCCACCCTCCGGACGACCGACGGCTACGAGCGCTTCCTCGCCCGCGGCAAGGACATCCTGGAGCGCACCCCGGTCGTCGGGAGGCCGCTCTACGAGACGCTGCACGGCGCCAAGAAGGGCCTGAAGGACTTCATCGCCCCGCAGGGCATGTTCGAGGACCTCGGCCTGAAGTACGTCGGTCCCATCGACGGCCACGACATCGAGGCCCTGGAGTCCGCCCTCACGCGCGCCAAGCGCTTCGGCGGCCCCGTGATCGTCCACTGCCTCACCGAGAAGGGCCGCGGCTACCAGCCCGCCCTGGCGGACGAGGCCGACCGCTTCCACGCCGTCGGCAAGATCCACCCCGACACCGGGCTGCCGATCGCCTCCTCCGGCGCCGACTGGACCTCGGTCTTCGGCGAGGAGATGGTCAAGCTCGGCAAGGAGCGCGAGGACATCGTCGCGATCACCGCGGCCATGCTCCAGCCCGTCGGCCTGGACAAGTTCGCCAAGGCCTTCCCGGAGCGGGTGTACGACGTCGGCATCGCCGAGCAGCACGCCGCCGTCTCCGCCGCCGGCCTCGCCACCGGCGGGCTCCACCCGGTCTTCGCCGTCTACGCGACCTTCCTCAATCGCGCCTTCGACCAGGTCCTGATGGACGTGGCCCTGCACAAGTGCGGCGTCACCTTCGTCCTGGACCGCGCCGGTGTCACCGGCACCGACGGCGCCTCCCACAACGGCATGTGGGACATGTCGATCCTCCAGGTCGTCCCCGGCCTGCGGCTCGCCGCCCCGCGCGACGCCGACCAGGTCCGCGCCCAGCTGCGCGAGGCCGTCGAGGTCACCGACGCCCCGACCGTCGTCCGCTTCTCCAAGGGCGCCGTCGGCCCCGCCGTACCGGCCCTGCGCCGCATCGGCGGCATGGACGTGCTCCGCGAGCCCGGCAGCGACCGTCCGGACGTCCTCCTCGTGTCCGTCGGCGCCCTGGCGCCGATGTGCCTGGAGATCGCGGGCCTGCTCGACGCGCAGGGCATCTCCACCACCGTCGTCGACCCGCGCTGGGTCAAGCCGGTCGACGAGGCGATGGCCCCGCTCGCCGAGCAGCACCGGGTCGTCGTCACGGTCGAGGACAACAGCAGGGTCGGCGGTGTCGGCTCCGCCGTTGCGCAGGCGCTGCGCGACGCGGGCGTGGACGTACCGCTGCGCGACTTCGGCATTCCGCCGCGCTTCCTCGACCACGCCTCCCGCAAGGAGGTCATGGCAGAGATCGGGCTCACCGCCCCGGACATCGCCCGCCAGGTCACGGGACTCGTCTCGCGCCTCGACGGCCGGTACGAGGACAGCGCGAAGGCAGTGGAGCCCGCCCGCGACTGACCCCGCCACGCAGCATCGCCATTGGGCCGGTCGGACCACCTCAGGGGTGGCCGACCGGTCCTTTCGTGTGAAAGCCGCTCTCCTGGACGCGCGCCGCCACCCCCACCTCTCGATCATGGGGCTGTGACCGACGGCACGGAGGTACGACGGTGAGCACGGACCAGCAGCCGCCACAGGCGCGCTCCGGCATGTTCCGGACCAAGACGGTCGAGCAGTCGATCCGAGACACGGAAGAGCCCGAGCACGCGCTCAAGAAATCACTCTCCGCCTGGGACCTGACCGTCTTCGGCGTCGGAGTCATCATCGGCACCGGCATCTTCGTGCTCACCGGCAAGGTGGCCAAGGAGAACGCGGGCCCCGCCACCGCGCTCGCCTTCGTCGCCGCCGGCATCGTCTGCGCGCTCGCTGCCCTGTGCTACGCCGAGTTCGCCTCGACGGTCCCCGTCGCCGGATCGGCGTACACCTTCGCGTACGCCTCCATGGGCGAACTGCCCGCCTGGATCATCGGCTGGGACCTCGTCCTGGAGTTCGCGCTCGGCACGGCGGTGGTCGCGGTCGGCTGGTCCGGATACGTCCGCTCGCTGATGGACAACATCGGCTGGCATCTACCCGCGGCCCTCGAAGGGCCGGACGTGCCCGACGGCACCTTCGACATCCTGGCCTTCCTGCTGGTCCTCGTGCTGACCGTGATCCTGGTCCTCGGGATGAAGCTCTCCGCCCGGATCACCGCGCTCGTCGTGGCCATCAAGGTCACCGTCGTCATGATCGTGATCATCGCGGGTCTCTTCTTCATCGTGGGCGACAACTACGACCCGTTCATCCCCCCGGCCGTGACCCCGACCGACGGCGCGTCCGGCTGGGACTCCCCGCTGGTCGAGCTGATCTTCGGCTACGAGCCCACCAACTTCGGCGTGATGGGCATCTTCACCGCCGCCTCCGTCGTCTTCTTCGCCTTCATCGGCTTCGACGTGGTCGCCACCGCCGCCGAGGAGACCAAGCTCCCGCAGCGCGACATGCCCCGCGGCATCCTCGGCTCGCTGTTCATCTGCACCGTGCTGTACGTCGCCGTCGCGCTGGTCGTGACCGGTATGCAGCACTACAGCCGGCTGTCGGTGAGCGCCCCGCTCGCGGACGCCTTCAAGGCCACCGGGCATCCCTTCTACGCCGGTGTGATCAGCTTCGGTGCGGCCGTCGGTCTCACCACCGTCTGCCTCATCCTGCTGCTCGGCCAGACGCGCGTGTTCTTCGCGATGAGCCGTGACGGACTGCTGCCGCGCTTCTTCTCCGTCACGCACCCCCGCTTCAGGACCCCGTACCGCCCCACCATCCTGCTCGGCGTGATCATCGCGATCGTCGCGGGCTTCACCAGCATCGACGAGCTGGCGACCCTGGTGAACATCGGCACGCTCTTCGCCTTCGTGATCGTGGCCGCCGGTGTGATCGTGCTGCGCCGCAACCGCCCCGACCTGCCCCGCGCGTTCCGCGCCCCGTGGGTGCCGGTGCTCCCGATCGCCTCCATCGCCGCGTCGCTCTGGCTGATGCTCAACCTGCCCGGCGAGACCTGGTTCCGCTTCGCCGTCTGGATGGCGATCGGCATCGTCGTCTACTTCCTGTACGGACGCGGCCACAGCCGCCTCGGCAAGGCCGGCCCGAACGCGAAGTACTAACGCTCCGGGAGAGCGCGGGGGCCCACGCACCGGGCCCCGTGCTCGCCCACCCGCCGCCGCAGTTCACGGTCGGCCGTGACCACCAGGCACGGCCGGCCGGCCGCGTCCCGGGCCAGTTCGACGATCCGGTCGTCACCGCTGCCGGACGCGTCCTCCACCCGTACCCCCGGCACCGACGCGACGCCCCGGGCCTGTCCCTCGACGACGAGGACGATCTCGAAGGGGCCGCCTTCCGGCCCGCCCCGGTCCGCGAGCCGGTCGCGCAGCCGCTCGGCGGCGCCGCGCCGGTCGCGCCACCACTGGTCGGGCACGGAGCCGACGACATTGGCGCCGTCGACGATCAGAAGAGGCAGATCCATCCGTCCAGGATGTCAGCCTCCGGTGGCCGGGGACCTCTTCGCCGACTCCGGGATGGGCAGGTCCGCGCGGATCGCCTGCCACAGCCGGGAGGCGTTCGGCTCGGCGGCGACGACCCGGTTCGGGTCCTGCTTGTCGTACGCCACCGGCAGCATGATCGTCTCCATGGCGGCCGGGTCGACACCGTTCATGGAGCGGGCGAACTCGCTCAGCGCGGTCAGCGAAGCCAGGTCGGAGTCGGTGGTGAGCGCCTTGGTGGCCGAGTCGGCGATCTTGTAGGTCTTGGCCGGGCTGCCGAGCAGGTCCTGCTTCTTCACCTCGGTGAGCAGGGCCATCAGGAACTTCTGCTGGTTCCCGATGCGGCCGAGGTCGCTGCCGTCCTTGACGCCGTACCGGGTCCGTACGTACGCGAGGGACTGCGTGCCGTTCAGCCGCTGCGGACCGGCCGCGAGGTCCAGCCCGCCCGGGCCGTTCTCGATGGGCTCGTCGAGGTGGACGGTGACCCCGCCGATCGCGTCGACCAGGTCCTTGAAGCCGGCGAAGTCGATCTCCATGTAGTGGTCGAGCCGGACACCCGACATCGTCTCGACCGTCTTCACGACACACGCCGGACCGTACTGCGCGTACACCGAGTTGAACATCACCCGCTGGGCGGACGGGGCCGTACCGCCGTCGGGCTTCCGGCACACCGGCCGGGTGACGAGCGTGTCGCGCGGGATGCTGATCGCGGTGGCCCGGGTCCGGCCCTCGGGTATGTGCACCACCAGCGCGGTGTCCGAGCGGGCCCCGGCCACCGTGCCGCCGTCCAGCGCCCCGTTGGCGCCCGCCCGCGAGTCCGAGCCGAGCACCAGCAGGTTCTGCCCGGTGGTCGGCCGCCGCGGCGGACGGTCGTCGCCGAGCGCCTTGTCGAGATCGACGCCCTTGATGTTGCCGTCGATGCGGGAGTAGCTCCAGTACCCGCTGGAGCCCACGCCCACCACGGCGATCAGCAGGGTCCACAGCAGAGCGCGTCGGACGCGCTGCCCGCGCGTGCGGGGTCCGCGCCGGGAGGCGCGCCCACGGGACGAGGTCGGTATCTCCGTCATGGGTTCGCACTATAGACAGGCTTTCGACTCCCGTCGGCGGTACGGGACTTCGGGCCGCCCTCGGACGGACGGCGGCCCCGGCACCGGGAAGAGGTGCCGGGGCCGCCGGATCCGCGTGCCGTGCCGGGGTTACGCCGGGACGCTCGCCACGCCCAGGGCGAGGAAGCGCTTGCCGTTCACCCGCTCGGAGACGCCCTCACGGTCCAGGTACGGCGTGATGCCGCCCAGGTGGAAGGGCCAGCCCGCGCCCGTGATCAGGCAGAGGTCGACGTCCTGCGCCTCGGCGACGACACCCTCCTCCAGCATCAGGCCGATCTCCTGCGCCACCGCGTCCAGGACGCGGTCGCGGACCTGCTCCTCCGTCAGGACGACGTCGCCCTGCTTCAGGAGCGCGGCGACCTCGGGGTCCAGCTCCGGCTTGCCGGAGTCGTAGACGTAGAAGCCGCGCTTGCCGGCCTTGACGACGGCGGCAAGGTTCGGGGAGACCTTGAAGCGGTCCGGGAACGCCTTGTTGAGCGTCTCGGAGACGTGCAGACCGATGGCCGGGCCGACGAGCTCCAGGAGGACCAGCGGCGACATCGGCAGGCCGAGCGGCTCGATGGCCTTCTCGGCCGTCTCGACCGGGGTGCCCTCGTCGATGACGTTCTGGATCTCGCCCATGAAGCGGGTCAGGATGCGGTTCACGACGAACGCCGGGGCGTCCTTGGTGAGGACCGCGGTCTTCTTCAGCTTCTTCGCCACGCCGAAGGCGGTGGCGAGCGAGGCGTCGTCCGTCTTCTCGCCGCGCACGATCTCCAGGAGCGGGAGGATCGCGACCGGGTTGAAGAAGTGGAAGCCGACCACGCGCTCCGGGTGCTGGAGCTTGGAGGCCATCTCCGAGACGGAGAGCGAGGAGGTGTTGGTGGCGAGGATCGCGTGCGCCGGGGCGACCGCCTCGACCTCCGCGAACACCTTCTGCTTGACGCTCATCTCCTCGAACACGGCCTCGATGATGAAGTCCGCGTCCGCGAAGCCCTCGGCCTTGTCCAGGACACCGGAGACCAGGCCCTTGAGACGGTTGGCCTTGTCCTGGTTGATCCGGCCCTTGCCGAGCAGCTTCTCGATCTCGGCGTGGACGTAGCCCACACCCTTGTCGACGCGCTCCTGGTCGATGTCGGTCAGCACGACCGGCACCTCCAGGCGGCGCAGGAAGAGCAGGGCCAGCTGCGAGGCCATCAGACCGGCGCCGACGACGCCGACCTTGGTGACCGGGCGGGCCAGGGACTTGTCCGGGGCACCGGCCGGGCGCTTGGCCCGCTTCTGCACCAGGTTGAAGGCGTAGATGCCCGAGCGCAGCTCGCCGCCCATGATCAGGTCCGCGAGGGCCTGGTCCTCGGCGTCGAAGCCCTTCTGCAGGTCGCCGTCCTTGGCCGCCGCGATGATGTCCAGGGCGCGGTACGCGGCCGGGGCCGCACCGTGCACCTTGGAGTCGGCGATGAACCGGCCCTTGGCGACGGCCGCGTCCCAGCCCTCACCGCGGTCGACCTCGGGACGCTCGACCGTGACGGTCCCGTTGAGGACGGAGGCCGTCCAGATCAGCGACTGCTCCAGGAAGTCGGCGCCCTCGAAGATGGCGTCGGCGATGCCGAGTTCGAAGACCTGCGCGCCCTTGAGCTGGCGGTTCTGGTTCAGTGAGTTCTCGATGATGACCGAGACGGCCTTGTCGGCACCGATCAGGTTCGGCAGGATCGCGCAGCCGCCCCAGCCCGGGACCAGACCGAGGAAGACCTCGGGCAGCGAGAAGGCCGGCAGGGCCTTGGAGACGGTGCGGTAGGTGCAGTGCAGACCGACCTCGACACCGCCGCCCATCGCAGCGCCGTTGTAGTACGCGAAGGTCGGCACGGCGAGCGACGACAGACGCTTGAAGACGTCGTGGCCGCCCTTGCCGATGGCGAGCGCGTCCTCGTGCCGCTTCAGCAGCTCGACACCCTTGAGGTCGGCGCCGACGGCGAAGATGAACGGCTTGCCGGTGAGGCCGACGCCGACGATCTCACCGTTCGCGGCCTCGGCCTCGACCTGGTCGATGGCGGTGTTGAGGTTCGCCAGCGACTGCGGGCCGAAGGTGGTCGGCTTGGTGTGGTCGAAGCCGTTGTCCAGCGTGATCAGCGCGAACCGGCCCGCTCCGGCGGGCAGTTCGAAGTGCCGTACGTGGGCACTGGTGACGACCTCGTCCGGGAACAGCTCGGCCGCACCCTTCAAAAGCTCTGCGGTGGTGCTCACTTGCTGCCTCCGGCGTCCTTGTGGTTCGGGTTCTCCCAGATCACGGTGGCGCCCATGCCGAAGCCGACGCACATCGTGGTGAGGCCGTAGCGGACCTCCGGCTGCTCCTCGAACTGGCGGGCCAGCTGAGTCATCAGACGCACACCCGAGGAGGCCAGCGGGTGACCGTAGGCGATCGCGCCGCCGTACTGGTTGACGCGGGCGTCGTCGTCGGCGATGCCGTAGTGCTCCAGGAAGGCCAGGACCTGGACCGCGAACGCCTCGTTGATCTCGAAGAGGTCGATGTCCTCGATCGAGAGGCCGGCCTTGGCGAGGGCCTTCTCGGTCGCGGGGATCGGGCCGTAGCCCATGACCTCCGGCTCGACGCCGGCGAAGGCGTACGAGACGAGGCGCATCTTGACCGGGAGGCCGTTCTCGCGGGCGAAGTCCTCGGAGGCGATGATCGAGGCGGTGGCGCCGTCGTTGAGACCGGCCGCGTTACCGGCGGTGACGTTGCCGTGGACGCGGAACGGCGTCTTCAGGTTCGCCAGCGACTCCAGGGTCGTGCCCGGGCGCATCGGCTCGTCGGCGGTGACCAGGCCCCAGCCGGTCTCGCCGGCCTCCGGGCTGGTGCGGCGCACCGAGACGGGCACGAGGTCCTGCTGGATCTTGCCGTCGGCGTACGCCTTGGCGGCCTTCTCCTGCGAGCGCACGGCGTACTCGTCGGCGCGCCGCTTGGTGATGCTCGGGTAGCGGTCGTGCAGGTTCTCGGCGGTCATGCCCATGAACAGGGCGGACTCGTCGACCAGCTTCTCGCTCACGAAGCGCGGGTTCGGGTCGACGCCCTCGCCCATGGGGTGACGGCCCATGTGCTCGACACCACCGGCGATGACGGCGTCGTACGCGCCGAAGGCGATCGAACCGGCGACGCTGGTCACGGCGGTCAGCGCGCCGGCGCACATGCGGTCGATGGAGTAGCCCGGGACGGACTGCGGCAGCCCGGCGAGGATGCCGGCGGTGCGGCCGAGGGTCAGACCCTGGTCACCGATCTGCGTGGTCGCCGCGATCGCGACCTCGTCGATCTTCGCGGGGTCGAGGCCGGGGTTGCGGCGCAGCAGCTCCCGGATGGCCTTCACGACGAGGTCGTCGGCGCGGGTCTCGTGGTAGATGCCCTTCGGGCCCGCCTTGCCGAACGGGGTGCGGACGCCGTCGACGAAGACGACGTCCCTGACGGTACGAGGCACGATGGCTCTCCTCCAGGTGCGGGATGGCACTGCACTGCTGCCGCGCACGCCTAAGCGCGCGCTTGCTCCCCCATGCTACTTGCGGGTAACCATGCTGCCCAGCCCCTGGGGGTGGAGCGGCGAAGGTCACACCGGAACGGGGGTACGCGAAAGCCCCCGGCGCGGGGCGCCAGGGGCTTCTCGTCGGGGCGGAACACGGTTACGCGGTCGCCGACAGCGCCGTCAGCAGGAGCGGGGTCACCAGCTCCACCTGCCAGTGGCGGGCGCCGTAGCCGGTGAGGGCGGCGGCGACCGTGTCGGGGGTGGCCGGCGCCGGCGGTTCCCAGCACAGGCGGCGGACCGTGTCCGGGGTGATCAGGTTCTCCTGCGGCAGGTTCAGCTCCTCCGCCAGGGCCGAGACCGACGCGCGCGCCGCCGAAAGCCGGGCGGCGGCAGCCGGGTCCTTGTCCGCCCAGGCGCGCGGCGGCGGCGGGCCGGCGACCTGCTGGCCGGGCTGCGGAAGCTCATGGTCCGGCAGAGCCTTCGCCCGCTCCACGGCGGCCTGCCACTGCTCCAGCTGGCGGCGGCCCATGCGGTGGCCGAAGCCCGGCAGCGCCGTGAGGGCCGCGACGTTCGGCGGCACTGCCAGGGCGGCCTCCACGATCGCCGCGTCGCTCAGCACCTTGCCGGGGGAGACGTCCCGGCGCTGGGCGATCCGGTCCCGGGCCGTCCACAGCTCGCGCACCACCGCCATCTGGCGACGGCGTCGCACCTTGTGCATGCCGGACGTGCGCCGCCACGGGTCGACGCGCGGCGGGGCGGGCGGGGCCGAGGCGATCGCGTCGAACTCCTGCCGGGCCCAGTCCAGCTTGCCCTGCCGGTCGAGCTCCTTCTCCAGCGCGTCACGCAGGTCGACGAGCAGCTCGACGTCCAGCGCGGCGTACCGAAGCCAGGGCTCGGGCAGCGGGCGGGTGGACCAGTCCACCGCGGAGTGGCCCTTCTCCAGGGCGTAGCCGAGGACGGACTCGACCATCGCCCCGAGGCCGACGCGGGGGAAGCCCGCGAGCCGTCCGGCCAGCTCGGTGTCGAAGAGACGCGTGGGCACCATGCCTATGTCACGCAGGCAGGGCAGGTCCTGGGTGGCGGCGTGCAGGATCCACTCGGTCCCGGCGAGCGCCTCGCCGAGGCCGGAGAGGTCGGGGCAGCCCACCGGGTCGATGAGCGCGCTGCCCGCGCCCTCGCGGCGCAGCTGGACGAGGTAGGCGCGCTGGCCGTAGCGGTAGCCGGAGGCGCGCTCGGCGTCCACGGCGACCGGGCCGCGGCCGGCGGCGAAGGCGGCGATCACGTCGGCCAGGGCCTCGTCGGTCGCCACCACGGGCGGGATGCCCTCGCGGGGCTCCAGCAAGGGGATCGGCAGCCCGTTCGCAGGGACGTCGTCGTCCGGAGGGGCGCCCCCGGTGGTTCGCAGTGCTGTGTCTGCTGCGGTCTCTTGGGCGTCGGTCACCTGTCAAGGGTATCTGCGAACGGCAAGCGCCTGCCGACGGAACGTTCCGTCGGCAGGCGCCGATCTTGCCTCGACCGCTCGGGGGAGCGGTCCCGGTTCAGTGAATGATGCCGGTGCGCAGGGCCACCGCGACCATGCCGGCGCGGTCGCCGGTGCCCAGCTTGCGGGCGATCCGGGCGAGGTGGCTCTTCACGGTCAGCGCGGACAGGCCCATCGAGACGCCGATGGCCTTGTTCGACTGGCCCTCGGCGACCAGCCGAAGCACCTCGACCTCGCGGCCGGAGAGCTCGCGGTAGCCACCCGGGTGGCTCGGGGCACCCGGGGGGCGGCGGTGGCCGAGGCGGGCGGCCGCGGCGCCGATCGGGGCGGCGCCGGGGCGGGTGGGATGCCCGATGTTCGTACGCGTACCGGTGACGACATAGCCCTTGACACCACCGGCCAGGGCGTTGCGTACGGCACCGATGTCGTCGGCCGCGGAGAGGGCGAGGCCGTTGGGCCAGCCCGCGGCGCGGGTCTCGGACAGCAGCGTGAGGCCGCTGCCGTCGGGGAGGTGGACGTCGGCCACGCAGATGTCGCGGGGGTTGCCCACGCGGGGGCGGGCCTCCGCGATGGACGACGCCTCGATGACGTCTCGTACTCCAAGGGCCCACAGGTGGCGGGTGACGGTGGAGCGGACGCGCGGGTCGGCCACGACGACCATGGCGGTCGGCTTGTTGGGTCGGTAGGCGACCAGGCTTGCGGGCTGCTCGAGGAGAACGGACACACGGCCTCCTGGGGAGATGCGGGACGGAGCCGGCTCGGGGAAGAAGCCGGGGGCGACCCGTGCGGTGAAGGGGTCATTGACCTCTTCGGCAGCTGAGGCGCCCGCCTTTAGGGAAAGATCACGATTTGCTGAGTAACAATTCGGGCAATTCAGACGAGTGATCGATCATCCTACGAATGAGCCTCCGTGCGGGTGACCCGCGGCAAACCCGTTCTAGGCGCCCGCCCGGCGGGTCGGGGCGCACGGAACCTAGGGCTGCTGCGGCCCCCGGCGCTGGGGCAGTGAGACGACCCCCGCGCCCGACGTGGTGCCCGCTCCCGGATCGAGGGACGCCGGGGGCAGCCCGGCGATCTGGCAGAGCAGATCGCACCACGCCGCCAGATGCCCCCCGGTGTCCGGGGCCCCGGCGAGCCCCTCTCTCGGCGTCCATGACGCCCGGATCTCGATCTGGGTCGCCGGACGACGGTCCGCGAGCCCGCCGAAGTAGTGGGAGCCCGCCATGGTGACGGTGCCGCTCGCCTCCCCGTACGGCAGGCCGCGCGCCTCCAGGGCGCCGGTCAGCCAGGACCAGCAGACCTCCGGAAGCAGGGGGTCCGCGGCCATCTCCGGCTCCAGTTCCGCCCGTACCAGCGTCACCAGCCGGAATTCGCCCTTCCAGGCGTCGTGCCCGGCCGGGTCGTGCAGCAGGACGAGTCTGCCGTCGGCCAGGTCCTCCTCGCCCTCGACGACGGCCGCCTCAAGCGCGTACGCGTACGGGGCGAGCCGCTGCGGCGGCCGGGTCGGATCGATCTCGATCTCCGGCCGCGGCCGGGCCGAACGCAGTGCCTCGACCGCCCGCCGGAACGCGGGCGGCACCGGGTTCGCCTCCGTGCCGTTCGAGGCGGTGCCCGCCGTCTCGCCCGCCCCTTCGTCGCCGTCGGAATGATCGGAAAAATGTCCCTGAGCCGCAGCCATGCGGGGAAGAGTAGGCGGAACGGGGCCCTCGCGCAGGGAGGGACACCCGGCCCGGGCGAGCGGCTTCCGCGCACATGCGAAGATTCTGGGCGTGAGTGCCAACGACGCCCCCTCGGGCCACCCGACGAAGCAGCAGCCGCAGACGTACGACTCCCCGTTCCTGAAGGCGTGCCGGCGCGAGCCCGTGCCCCACACGCCCGTCTGGTTCATGCGGCAGGCCGGGCGCTCGCTGCCCGAGTACCTGAAGGTCCGCGAGGGCATCCCGATGCTCGAGTCCTGCATGCGGCCCGAGCTGGTCACCGAGATCACGCTGCAGCCCGTGCGCCGCCACAAGGTGGACGCGGCGATCTTCTTCAGCGACATCGTCGTCCCGCTCAAGGCCATCGGCGTCGACCTCGACATCAAGCCCGGCGTCGGCCCGGTCGTCGCCGAACCGATCCGCACCCGCGCCGACCTGGCCCGGCTGCGCGACCTGACGCCCGAGGACGTCTCGTACGTCACCGAGGCCATCGGCATGCTCACCGCCGAACTGGGCTCCACCCCGCTCATCGGCTTCGCGGGCGCGCCTTTCACCCTCGCGAGCTACCTCGTCGAGGGCGGTCCGTCCCGCAACCACGAGCACACCAAGGCGCTGATGTACGGCGATCCCGAGCTCTGGGCCGAGCTGCTCGACCGTCTCGCCGACATCACCTCGGCCTTCCTCAAGGTCCAGATCGAGGCGGGCGCGTCCGCGGTCCAGCTCTTCGACTCCTGGGTGGGCGCGCTCGCCCCGGCCGACTACCGCCGTTCGGTGATGCCGGCCTCCACCAAGGTCTTCGACTCCGTGGCGTCCTACGGTGTGCCGCGCATCCACTTCGGTGTGGGGACGGGCGAGCTCCTCGGTCTCATGGGGGAGGCGGGCGCGGACGTCGTCGGCGTCGACTGGCGCGTCCCGCTGGACGAGGCCGCCCGCCGGGTCGGCCCGGGCAAGGCCCTCCAGGGCAACCTCGACCCCGCCGTGCTGTTCTCCTCGCGGGAGGCGGTGGAGGCCAAGACGGACGAGGTCCTGGCCGCCGCGAAGGGCCTGGAGGGGCACGTCTTCAACCTGGGCCACGGCGTGCTGCCGACGACCGACCCGGACGCGCTGACGCGTCTCGTGGAGTACGTCCACACGCGCACCGCCCGCTGATCCGGGAACCGACGCGCCGCCGCCCCCACCCGGTCACCGGGCGGGGGCGGCGGCGCGTCGGTTCAGAGCTCGCAGTTGGACGGCGTGTCGCCGACGACCCGGCAGAGGTCGAAACCGGTGCCGGCGTCCACGACGCCTCCCTTCGCGAGGACGCGCGAACTGTCGGTGCCGGCCTGGACGACGCCGAAGTTCGCGAGGATGCGCAGATAGTCGTTGCCCGCGTCGCCGTAGACCTTCGCGCCGGGCGCGATGCTGCCCTCCACCTCGACGTAGTCACCGTCGGCGCCGGCGCCGACGGTGCCGCTGACCGTGCCGTCCTCGGTGACGTGCACATAGTCCCGGCCGTCGCCGGCGGAGACCGTGCCGCCGACGGGGCCGGTCAGGACGATCATGTCGGCGCCGCCGAGGCCGTTGACCGTGTCACCGGAGTCCACCGAGGCGCACTCGATGTAGTCGTTGCCGGCCGTCCCGGTCACGTTTCCGTCGGGGCTCGAGAGGCCGTTGACCGTGCACACGGTCGCGGCGTGGGCGGGCGTGCTCAGGGCGAGCGGGGCGATGACGAGGGAGGCGGCGCACAGTGCGCGCACGGTGTGTCTGATCATGTGATCGAGTTACCCACGGTGATAGCAGCGCCGCAACTCGTCACCATGGGTCACTGCGCCGCTCGGGCCACCCGCTGCTCGTACCGCTCCACCACGCGGGTGAGCGCCGGGCGACCCGGCCTAGCCCGCCGCTCGAACGGCGGCCAGCGCTTTCCGCGCCGCGACCAGGACCGGGTCCCACACCGGCGAGAACGGCGGGGCGTAGCCGAGGTCCAGGGCCGTCATCCGCTCCACCGTCATCCCGGCCGTCAGCGCCACGGCCGCGATGTCCACCCGCTTGCCGGCGCCCTCCCGGCCCACGATCTGCACCCCGAGCAGCCGGCCCGTACGGCGCTCGGCGAGCATCTTCACCGTCATCGGGGCCGCGCCCGGGTAGTACCCCGCCCGGCTGGTCGACTCGACCGTCACCGTGACGTACGTCAGCCCGACCTCGCGGGCGTCCTTCTCCCGCAGACCCGTCCGCGCGATCTCAAGCTCGCACACCTTCGACACCGCCGTGCCGACCACGCCCGGGAACGTGGCGTAGTCGCCGCCCACGTTCGAGCCGATGACCTGACCGTGCTTGTTGGCGTGCGTCCCCAGGGCGATGTGGCGCTCGCGCCCCGACACCAGGTCGAGTACCTCGACGCAGTCGCCGCCCGCCCAGATGTTCTCGTGGCCCCGCACCCGCATCGCGAGATCGGTGCGCAGCCCACCGTACGAGCCCAGCGGCAGCCCGGCCGCCCGGGCGAGATCCGTCTCCGGCTCCACGCCCATGCCCAGGACCACCACGTCCGCCGGATACTCGGCGTCCTCCGTCGCCACCGCGCGGACCCGGCCGTCCCCACCCGTGAGGATCCCGGTGACGGCCGACGAGCCGACCGTCGTGATGCCCATGCCGTCCATGGCCTTGTGCACCAGCCGGCCCATGTCCGGATCCAGGGTCGACATCGGCTGCTCGGCCCGGTTCAGGACCGTCACCTCGTAGCCCCTCTTCAGCAGCGCCTCGGCCATCTCCACGCCGATGTAGCCCGCCCCCACGACCACCGCCCGCCGGCCCTTCGCGCGCTCCAGCGAGTCCAGCAGGGCCTGCCCGTCGTCCAGGGTCTGCACCCCGTGCACGCCCTGGGCGTCGATACCCGGCAGGGGCGGCCGCACGGGACGGGCACCCGTCGCGATCACCAGCTTGTCGAAGCCCGTCCACGCCTCGGCGCCCGACTCCAGGTCCCGGGTCCGCACGCGCTGCCCGTCCACGTCCAGTTCCGTCACCTCGGTCCGCATCCGCAGATCGATGTCCCGTGCCCGGTGCTCCTCGGGCGTGCGCGCGATCAGGTCGTCGCGCTCGTCGACGTCACCGCCGACCCAGTACGGGATACCGCAGGCCGAGAAGGAGGCGAAACGGCCGCGCTCGAAGGCGACGATCTCCAGCTCCCCGGGCCCCCGCAGCCTGCGTGCCTGCGACGCGGCGGACATGCCCGCCGCGTCTCCACCGATGACCACCAGTCGTTCGCTCATACGAACACGCTACGTCGGGGCGGTCGTTCAGTCCTCCCGCTGCGCCGAGGAGGCCGAGGGCGCGTCAGCTCCCGGCGCCCGAGCCGACGTCGCCCCGGCCGGCGGATCCTGCCGGGACGGCTGCCACGGCTCCCGGGGGCGACGGCGGGGCAGCCGCGGCCTGACCAGCCACCGCCACACCGCGTACAGGGCCACCGCCAGCGCCAGCCACGGCGCCAGCGCCGCAAGGACGATGCCGACCCAGGCCAGCGCCGTCACCAACGCGCTCCAGCCACCGGCGAGCGCGTCGAGGAAGCCCGGACGGTCGTCGGCCCGCTCCGCTCGTTCCGTCTCCTTCTCGGTGAGTTCGAGGGTGATCGTCGCCAGTGTCGTACGGTCCTTCAGCGAGGCCTGCTGGGCGAGCAGCGACTCCAGATCGGCCTGACGGCGGCTCAGCTCCCCTTCCAGGCTGACCACATCGCCCAGCCCGGTCGCCCGCTCCATCAGCTTGCGCACCCGCTCCACACTGGCCCGCTGGGTGGCGATCCGGCTCTCGACGTCGACCACCTGCTCGGTGACGTCCTTCGCGTCCGCCGTGCGCGAGAGCAGCCTTCCGGTGCCCGCCAGGTCGCGCAGGACCGCCTCGTACCGCTCCTGCGGCACCCGCAGGACCACCCGTGAGGCCACGTGCGTGTCGTCGACCCGCTCGGTCGACTCGTTGGAGACGTGGCCGCCCGCGGCCTCGGTGACCCGCCGGGCCGTCGCCAGCGCCTCTTCCGCGTCCCCGACCTCCACGGACAGCTCGGCGGTGCGGACGATGTGCTGCCGGGGCACCGCGGCGGGCTTCTCGGCCGCCGACCCCTGGCCCTGGGCGTGGTCCTGGTCCCGCGCCTGGCCGGACGCGGGGCCCCGGCCGGCGGCATCCTCGGCCTCGGGCGCCGCCTTGGCGTCGCTCAGGCTCCTCTCGGCGCCGGCGTCGTCCGACGCCCCGCAGCCGGCCAGTGCCAGAGAAGCCGTCAGCAGCGCCACGGCCGCTCTTCGTGCTCCACGCATGTGGGTCCCCCCGGAGGTGGTGACGAGTGTTGCCGGTTCGACGTACCGGACGGGGCGCGGGTTGCCCTCGCGCGATAGCGAAGCGGTCACGTTCCGGCCTCGGAACGGGGCACGCGGCCGGTTTGAGAGAGTGGACCCATGAACGCGGACACCACGGGCAGGTCGCTGGGGCACGTCGTCGTCGTGGGGGGCGGTATCGCCGGACTCGCCGCCGCCCACCGGCTGGTCACGGCCGGCCTGCGGGTCACCCTCCTCGAAGGCGGCGACCGGCTCGGCGGCAAGCTGCTCGCCGGGGAGATCGCCGGTGCCCCCGTCGACCTCGGCGCCGAGTCGCTGCTCGCGCGCCGACCCGAGGCGGTCGCCCTCGCGCGGGCCGTCGGCCTCGGCGACCGGCTCCAGGCGCCGGCCACCACCACCGCCTCCGTCTGGTCCCGCGGCCGCCTCGTCCCCATGCCCAAGGGCCATGTGATGGGCGTTCCGGCGGACGGCGCGTCGGTCTGCGGACTGCTCTCCGAGGAGGGCGTGCGGCGGGTCGGACAGGACCGCGACCTGCCCGCGACCGAGATCGGCGACGACATCGCCATCGGCGCGTACGTCGCCGAACGGATGGGCCACGAGGTCGTCGACCGGCTGGTCGAGCCGCTCCTCGGCGGCGTCTACGCCGGTGACGCCTACCGCATCTCGATGCGGGCCGCCGTCCCCAAGCTCTTCGACGCCGCCCGCGTCCACCCGACCCTCACCGCCGCCGTCCGGGCCGTGCAGCGGGCGGGCGCCGCCACCCCCTCCGACGCGGCCGGCGCCGGTACGGGCCTGGGCGGTTCCGCGTTCATGGGCATCCGGGGCGGCATCGGCACCCTGCCCGGGGCGGTGGCCGACGCGATCCGCGCCGCGGGCGGCGAGATCCTGACCCACGCCCCGGTGACGGAGCTGCGCCGCGTCCCGGCGGGGGAGGGCGGAGCGTACGACGCCTCCACCGCCGCGGGCCTGGCCGCCGCCACCGTGGCCGGCGCCGCCGTGGCCTCCGCCTCCGCCACCGCGCGGCTGGCCGCCGCCACCGACGCCCGGGGCACCCGGTGGCGGATCGTCGCGGGCGGCCGCGTCCTCTTCGCCGACGGCGTCGTCCTCGCCACCCCAGCCCGGACCACCGCCGCACTGCTCGCCGAGGAGGCACCGGCCGCCGCCGCGGAGCTCGACGCCGTCGAGTACGCCTCGATGGCCCTGGTCACCCTCGCCTTCCGGCGTTCCGACGTCCAGGATCTGCCCGGCTCCGGATTCCTCGTGCCGCCCGTCGACGGACACACCATCAAGGCGTCCACCTTCTCCAGCCAGAAGTGGCAGTGGGTCACCGACGCCGCGCCCGACCTCTTCCTGCTGCGCACCTCCGTCGGCCGCTACGGCGAGGAGGAGCAGGTCCACCGCGACGACACCGACCTCGTCGCGGCGTCGACGAAGGACCTCGCCACCGCCACCGGCCTCGCCGCCCGGCCCGTCGCCACCACCGTCACCCGCTGGATCGGCGGCCTGCCCCAGTACCCCGTCGGTCATCTCGCCCGCGTCGCCCGCGTCCGCGAGGCCGTCACCGGCCTGCCCGGACTGCGCCTGGCCGGAGCCGCTTACGACGGCGTCGGCGTCCCCGCCTGCATCGCCTCCGCCCACCGCGCCGCCGACGAGATCATCGCCACGTCGGAAACGGCGGACCCTGGTGCGGGGCACTGCCCGTGACGGGCGAGAATAGGCGTATGAGTGCGCCCGAAAAGATCCCGAACGCCGGTAAGAAGGCGAAGGACCTCAACGAGGTCATCCGCTACACCCTGTGGTCCGTGTTCAAGCTGCGCGACGTCCTGCCCGAGAACCGCGCCGGTTACGCGGACGAGGTCCAGGAGCTCTTCGACCAGCTCGCCGCCAAGGACATCACCGTCCGCGGCACGTACGACCTCTCCGGTCTGCGCGCCGACGCCGACGTCATGATCTGGTGGCACGCCGAGACGAGCGACGAGCTCCAGGAGGCGTACAACCTCTTCCGCCGCACCAAGCTGGGCCGCGCCCTGGAGCCGGTCTGGTCGAACATGGCGCTGCACCGCCCCGCCGAGTTCAACAAGTCGCACATCCCGGCCTTCCTGGCCGACGAGACGCCCCGCGACTACGTGAGCGTCTACCCCTTCGTCCGCTCCTACGACTGGTACCTGCTGCCGGACGAGGACCGCCGCCGGATGCTCGCGGACCACGGCAAGATGGCCCGCGGCTTCCCCGACGTCCGCGCCAACACGGTCGCCTCGTTCTCGCTCGGCGACTACGAATGGCTGCTGGCCTTCGAGGCCGACGAGCTGTACCGCATCGTCGACCTCATGCGCCACCTGCGCGGCTCCGAGGCGCGGATGCACGTCCGCGAGGAGGTCCCGTTCTACACCGGCCGGCGCAAGAGCGTCGCCGAGCTGGTGGCGGGCCTGGCCTGACGGCCCGGCCCGCCCCAGGGATTGTCCGGCTCCGATCAGCCGGACAGCCCCTGACGACCTGGTGACATCCCGGCGCCCAGCCGGGCCGTCACCCCCCGACCCGGAAGATCAGACGGTGCGCGGAACTCCGCCCGCCGCTCCAGCGACACCGGGTCCGGCTCCGGGTGCGGCGCGCACGACGCGCGCCGCACCGGCGTCTTCCCCGGCACGGCCCCGGTGAGCAGATACCTCTCCAGATGGCCGTTCACGCAGGCGTTCGGCCCGCCGCCGATGCCGTGCGTACCGGCGTCCCGCTCGGTCACCAGCGCCGACCCCCACAGCCTGCGCTGGAGCTCCAGCGCCCCCTCGTACGGCGTGGCCGCGTCCCGCTCGGAGGCCAGGATCAGCACCGGCGGAAGCACCCCCGCCCCCGTCCGCACGTCCAGCGGCTTCTGCCGCGGCGTCTTCCAGTAGGCGCAGGGCAGATTCGTCCAGACGTTGTCCCAGGTCTCGAACGGGGCCAGCTTCGCCAGCCGGGTGTTGTCCCGGTCCCAGACGGCGAAGTCCTCCGGCCAGGGCGCGTCGTTGCACTCCACCGCCGTGTAGACGGCGGCTCCGTTGCCCGGGTCCCCGCCGCCCTGTCCCGACGGCTCCTCTGGCGGGGCGGCCTGTTCGATCAGCGGCTGCGGATCGCCCTTCAGATACCGCGAGAGCGCGGCGGCCCGAGGCGCCCAGAAGGAGTCGTCGTACCCGGTCCGGAGCATCGCCGCGTGCAGCTGCCCCGGGCCCACCTTCCCGCCCGCGGGCCGGGCCGCGAGTTCGGCGCGCACCTTCTCGTAGTTCCGGTTCACCTCGCCCGCCGTCGTGCCCAGGCCGTACACCTTGTGGTGCTTGGCGACCCAGGTGCGGAAGTCGGCCCAGCGGCGCTCGAAGGCGAGCGACTGGTCGAGGTTGTTGACGTACCAGATCTGCCGCGGATCGGGATGGACCGGCGCGTCGAACACCATCCGGCGGACCCGCTGCGGGAAGAGCGTCGCGTACAGCGCGCCGAAGTACGTGCCGTAGGAGCCGCCCATGTACGTCAGTTTCGGCTCGCCGAGCGCCGCGCGCAGCACCTCCAGATCGCGGGCGTTGTTGAGCGAGTGGTAGTGCCGCAGCCCCGTGCCGGTGCGGGTCGCACAGCCCTGGGCGTAGGTCTTCGCGCGGGCGATCCGCTCCTGTTTGAAGACCTCGGACGGCTCGGTCGGCGCCGGCGAGGGGCCCTTGACGCGGTCGGCGGGATCCTGGCAGGACACCGGCGCCGAGCTGCCCGTCACACCGCGCGGGGCGTAGCCGACCAGGTCGTACGCGGCCGAGATCCGCTTCCAGGCGGGCAGCTTCGCGACCAGCGGGAAGTACGTCGAGGAGGCACCGGGGCCGCCGGGATTGAAGACGAGCGCGCCCTGGCGGTCGGCGGCCGGGCCCGTGGCCTCGATCCGGCTGACCGTGAGCCCGATCCGGGTGCCGTTCGGGTCGGCGTAGTCGAGCGGGACCCGGACGGTGCCGCACCGGACCGACGGGGGCAGCTGCTCGGCCGCCGGGCAGGCGCCGAAACGGATGCCCTCGGCGGCGGCTCTGCGGGCCGCCGCCAGGGTGCCGACGGTCTCGGCGGGCGGAGCGTCCAGGGCCCCGGCCGGCGCGACGGCCAGGGACGTGAGGACCAGCGAACCGAGGGCTCCGTACAGCGCGAGCGATCTCATCGGCCCAACCCTTCGTACGCGCGGACAAGCGGGGACGAAGGGATCGTTGGCGGGCGGGGACGGGAAGTAAAGGACCGTCGGCCGGTGTCGGGGCACATGCCCCCGACGCGCCCCCCGCGCGGTCCGGGTGCCGGTCGCCCCTCAGCTGCTGGAACTCGATCCGCCGCAGCTCGAACCACCGCTGCTCGACCCGCTGCTGCTCGAACAGGAGCTCCCGCCGGAGCTGGAGCCGCCGCAGCTGGAACCTCCCCCTCCGCCGGAGCAGGACCCACCGGAGCAGCCGCCCCCGCCGCCGCTGCCTCCGCCCGCACCGCAGCCTCCGCCGCCGATCTCGCCGCCGGCAGCGGCCGCGCACCACACCGTGACCGGAGCCGCCGAGCCGGAGCTGTCCGCGGGGATTCCGCCGCCGGCCCGCGCCCGGGGGCCGGGGATCCGTGCCGCCGCCAGCAGTTGCTCCCGCAGCACCGGGTCCGGCACGGCGCGCAGCCCGTGAAGGGCCACCAGGTGACCGGCGTCGGCGAGATGTCCGTACGACCGACGGTACGAGGCGACGGCGCGGCGGCCCGCCGGGGTGACCCGGGCGGAGGCGATCGAACCGCACACCAAGGCCGTGATCCCCGTCGCGAGCAGAGCGGGCAGCACCGCGAGGATGAACGGGACCGGGAAGTCGTGGCCCTCCACCGTCGTGAGCTGGACGAACGTGAGGATGAACGAGACGGGCAGCAGAGCGAAGCAGGTGATGCCCACGGCGGCGCTCCAGCGGACGGCGGAACGGCGCACGGCGGGCGTCACGAGCAGCCCGCGCGCCGCCAGGCCGTCGCCGATCTCCTGGACGGCCGGGTGCCGCATCGCGACAAGCCGCAGATGGTGCAGGGCGCCGTGCGGCGCGGCCGCGTGCTCCTGGAGGACGGCGCGCTCGACGTGGTCGTGGGCGGTGGGACGCAGAACGGAGACGATGCCCGGTCCGCCGATGACGATCCGGCCGTCCGTCCGGAGCGCGGTGAGGGCGGCGTCGACGACCCTGGCCGGGCCGCCGTTGAGGAAGGCCGCCTCGTGGCGGTCGACGACCGGGATGCCGGGGCCGGTGCGGGTGCGCGTGCGGGACGCCTTGACGATCAGGAGGACCACGGCGGCGGCCGCGGCCGGGTAGAACAGTACGGCGAGTGTGTTCATGCCCCGCTCACCTCCTGACGAGCGCGGCGCGGGCGGCCCTGGCCAGGCGCGTCGCCCGGCCGGGCGGGCGGGAACCGGAGCGGTCCTGCCACCAGTGGGTGAGGCGGCGGCGCGCCTCGGGGTCCTCGGGGCGGCCGGCGACGAGCAGATGCTCGACGAAGTCGAGCGCGTCGCGGCGGTAACCGCCGGTCATGGGCCGGGATCCGGCGTACGCCAGGAACGCCGGCCGGTAGCCGTCACCGAGGATCTGGGGCAGCTCGGGGGCCACCTTGGCGACCACGTCGGCGCGCTTTGCCGCGAGCGCCCGGCTCTGCACACCGAGCCGCCGCGTATCGAACCCTTCGGGCACGGGCGTCCCGGCGACGAGCGCCGACAACAACGCGGCCTCCGCGACCGCGACCCGCTCCCGGGCACCGTCGCGCGGGGTGTGGGGGTTTCGCTCCGGGGCGGGCGGTGCGACCGTCACCGGGGCGGCCGGTGGCTTCGGCATCGGGCCGCCGGAGGCCCGGGCGCCCGCGCCGATGAGCAGCGGGGGCTCATCGAGGGGCGCCGCATCCGCGGCGGCTCCGCGACCGGGTGCCGCCTCAGCGGTGGTTCTGCGACGTGGCGCTTCCGGCTCCGGCGCGGCGGCTTCGCCGCCAGACGCTTCCGCGGCCCCGCGACCGGGTGCCGCCTCCCCCGTGGCTCCGCGGCCCGCCCCTCCCCTCTCCGCCGCCGACAGCGTCGTGCGGATCGCCGTGAGTTCCGCCGCCAACTCCTCCGGCGGCGGGAAGTGGTCGTCGCGCTCCAGCAGGACCCCCGGCGGGGTGATCCGGGAGGCCAGGTCGGCCAGGATGGTGAGGACCGCGGGCGGGACCGGGTGGGCGTGGGTGTCGTGCCAGACGCCGTCGCGCTCGAGACCGCCCGCGACATGGACGTACGCGATCGCCTCGACCGGGAGTTCGGAGAGGGCCTTCGACGGGTCCTCGCCACGGTTGACGTGGTTGGTGTGGAGGTTCGCGACGTCGATCAGGAGCCGTACCCCCGTACGCTCCACCAGCTCCGCCAGGAACTGGCCCTCCGTCAGCTCCTCGCCCGGCCACGAGATCAGCGCCGCGATGTTCTCCAGCGCCAGCGGCACCGGCAGCGCGTCCTGCGCGATCCGGACGTTGTCGCAGAGCACGTCGAGCGCGTCCCAGGTGCGGGGCACCGGCAGCAGGTGCCCGGCCTCCAGCACCGGGGTCGCGGTCAGCGGGCCCCCGGCCCGTACGAACGCGATGTGCTCCGTCACCAGCGGCGCCCCCAGCGCCGTCGCCTTCGCCGCCAGCTCCGCGAGCCGCCCCGCGTCCGGCCGGTCCGCGCCGCCGAGCCCCAGCGAGACCCCGTGCGGAACGACCGTGACCCCGCGCGAGCGCAGCCGCGCCAGCGAGTCCGGGAGGTGTCCCGCGCAGAGGTTCTCCGCGACGACCTCCACCCAGTCGATGCCGGGCAGCGCCTCCACCGCCCCCGCGATCTCCGGTCGCCAGCCGATGCCGATGCCGAGTTCCGTCATGTCCCCCTCCTTCAGTCCCTCACGTGATGGCCCCGCCGGATCCGTTCGAATCCAGCCGGGGGGACGTTCAGAGGTTGATTTGAGCTTCCGGACCAGGCCGCCGCCGACCCTTCTACGAGTGCGGGGTGACGATCCCCGCCTCCGGAACCGGGCGAGAGGTGAACGACTGGTCCGTCCCCGACGGGAGGACCGGCGAGGGAACCGCGGGCGCCGGCACGACTCCGGGGCCGGTCGGGCTCGCCGTCTTCCGGCCCGCCGCCTCGTTCGCCAGCGCGTCGAAGTCGACCATCCCGGTGGCCTCCAGCATGGTGATGTGGTCGAGCACCGTCTGGTTCGCGTCGCTCGCCAACTGCCGTATCAGGGCGTTGCGCGTGGTGTGCCGGACCTCCGCGATCAGCGCGAACACCTTGCCGTGCGCGTTGCGCAGCAGGTTCGCGAACTTCCGCTCGTACTCCTCCCCGCGCGCCGCGGTCAGCTCCCGGAGCCAGGCCTGCTGCTGCTCGGTGGGCTGGTTGGGCAGCTCCACGCCCAGCTTCGCCGCCACGTCGCGGGCGCGCCGGTCCAGATCCGTGTGGCCGACGACCAGATGGTCGCCGCAGTCCACGATGGCCTGGCTGGGGGCGCGTTCGATGGCCTGCTGGCCGGCGGGGAGCTCCCACAGGCCGGCGAGCCGCACCTTGACCAGCAGGTCCCGGTCCGTGGCGGAGAGCGGCCCCCACTGGGTGGCCACGGTGGAGGCGTTGAGGTTGGCCTGGCCGGTGCCGGAGCGGTCGGCGTAGGACCAGACAGGGAAGGCGAGGGCGCCGACCGTCGCGACCAGCGCCGCGATGATGAGTACCGTTCCGTTGACGCGTAGCGGCAAGGTGTCTCCCGAGCGTGCGTGCGGTGTCACCGCAGACTGAACCGTCAACCAGGCGGCTCTTCAACCCGCTTGGCGATATCGGGAGATACGCGGGGAGGGACGGGCGTGTTCAGTCCGGGACGGAACCGGGCATCTTTTACGCGGTCACGGTCTCGGTCGTGATCGCGGTCACGCCCCCACGGCCACGGTCACGGCGCCACGGCCGCGGTCAAGGCCACGGGAGAGGGCGGTAGCGATCGCTGCCCTCGGCCACGACCGTCTCCCCGGGGGCGATCTCCGTGAACCCGGCGTCCCTCACCACCGGCAGTCCGCTCGTGACCAGCTCGTCCCAGCGCGCCGGGTCCGCCGTGCGGACGGCCAGCGGGAAGCCCGCCTCCCGCCACGCCTTGCGGTCGGGTTCCGTCATCGCCCACCAGAGCAACTGAGCGCCGTGCCCGGCCTGCGCCATCGTCTTGCCCGCCGACATGTCGACCCGCGGGTTGAGCCACAGCCGCGCCGCCCCCGCCGGTGCCGCGCCGGGTTCGGCGGGGTCCTCCAGGTGGGTGCCCGAGACCTGGAGCCTGGCCAGCTCCTTGGGCCAGCCGTCCAGCGGGACCGGAGGGAACACCCGTACCTCCGCGGTGTCACCGTGCACGGTGATGCCCGGCAGCGCACCCGCGCGCCGCCACTCCGCGCCGCGCGCCCGGCGCACCACCTTGCGGATCCGGGCGTCCTGCCAGTCGTGCATGGCCCGCGCCCACTCCCCGTCGCCGTTCGAACGTTCGTCGGCGAGGATCGCGAGGACCGCGCGGGCGGCCGTCTCCAGCGCGTCGGTACGAGCCGGGGGCTCATCCCGCTCGATCCGGACGACGAGGGGGAGGACGAACTGGGGCTTGTCGTCCCGGGAATCGGTCTCGTTGCTGCTCACCCGGCAAGTCTGCCACTGCCGACGGGAAGCGATTCTTGTAGGAATGGGAGGTTCCGGGTCAGGATGCACCTCATGAAGAGCGATCTTTTCTCCGCCGAACACCTCGCCGAGGCCGCGACGGCGCCGGGCATGACCCTGCAGAACGCCAAGTCCGTCAAGTACGCGGTCAACGGCGAGATGCACGCACGGCAGGGCGCGATGATCGCCTTCCGCGGCGACCTGCAGTTCGAGCGCAAGGGCCAGGGCATCGGCGGCATGCTGAAGCGCGCCGTCACGGGCGAGGGCCTGGCGCTGATGGCCGTCCGCGGCCAGGGCGAGGCGTGGTTCGCGCACGAGGCGCAGAACTGCTTCATCGTCGAGATCGAGCAGAACGACGCGCTCACCGTGAACGGCCGCAACGTGCTCTGCTTCGACTCGACCCTCTCGTACGAGATCAAGACCGTGAAGGGCGCCGGGATGACCGGAGGCGGCCTCTTCAACAGCGTCTTCACCGGCTACGGCAAGATCGCCCTGGTCTGCGACGGCACCCCGATCGTCATCCCCGTCAGCGCGGGGACCCCGGTCTTCGTCGACACCGACGCCGTCGTCGGCTGGAGCGAGCGGCTGCACACCTCACTGCACCGCTCGCAGTCCATCGGCTCGATGATGCGCGGCGGCTCGGGCGAGGCAGTCCAGCTGAAACTGGAGGGCGAGGGCTTCGTCATCGTCCGGCCGAGCGAGCTGACCCCGCAGAAGGCGTCGGCGAGCTGAAGCCGCCGGAAGCCCTGAAGCTGGAGCGGGTGGGGCGCCGTTACGGCTTGCGCGGGCCATGGGTCCTGCGCGGGGTGGACCTCACCCTGCCCGCCGGCACCCTCGTCCGGATCACCGGCACCAACGGCACCGGCAAGTCGACGCTGCTGCGCCTGATCGCGGGCATCGACGCCCCCTCGGAGGGCCGGATCCGGGGACGGCCGCCGCGCACGGCGTACGTTCCCGAACGCTTCCCGGCCGCCCTGCCGTTCACCGCGCGCGGCTATCTCGTCCACCTCGGGCGCGTCCAGGGGCTCGGCCGGGCGCGGGCGGCGGCGCGGGCGGGTGAGTGGCTGGACCGGTTCGCGGCGGGCGGCTTCGCGGACGCCCCGCTCGCCGAACTCTCCAAGGGCACCAGCCAGAAGGTCGCCGTCGCCCAGGCCCTGCTCGCGGAGCCGCCGCTGCTCGTCCTGGACGAGGCGTGGACCGGCCTGGACGAGGGAGCGCGCCGGGAACTGGACCACGCGGTCCGCGCCCGTGTCGCGGCCGGCGGGACGGTGGTCTTCGTCGACCACGACCCGCGCCGGCTCGCGGGTGAGGCCGACGCGGTCCACGCGGTGGAGGCGGGCGCGGTACGCCGGGCCGCTCGGGACCCGTGGCGAGCACCGGTGCGGGGTCCCGGGCCGGGGGCGGATCAGGGGGTAGTGCCGGGTTCCGCGCCGGTACGGGATTCCGGGCCGCGGGCGGTGCCCGGCTCCCCGCTGGTGTCCGGCCTCGTTCCAGCGCCCGACTCCACGGCGGTGCCCGACCCGGGACCGGTGCCGTGCTCCGTGCCGGAGGCGGTCGGCGGCGAGCCCGTCCGCGTGCGGATCGTGGTCTCCGGCGGCGGAACGCTGCCCGACGGCCTCCCGGGAGCGCCCGCGCAAGCCCCCGGGCCCGACGCCACCACCGTCCTCACCGTCGACGCGGCGCACTCCGACGCGCTGCTCCGTGAGCTGCTGACCGCCCGCCCCGCCTGGCACATCCACCAGCTCGGTACCGAAGGCGTACGGGTATGACCGCACTGCTCCGCTACCACACCGCCCTGCTTCTGCGGTCCCAGCGCTGGCTCGCGCCCTTCCTCCTCTACGCCGCGTACCTCGCTGTGGGCGTCCGAGCCGGGGAGCCCGTGCTCGGCACCCTCGGCTACGCGACCGCCGGGCTGCTCCCCGTGACCGCGTGGGTCGTACGGCTCTGCCTCGGTCAGGAGCCCGCCGCCGCCCGGAGCGTGCTGGCGGCCGCCGCGGGCCGGGAGCGGGCGCATCTCGCGGCGGTGCTGGCCGGCCTGGGGTGCGCGGCGCTCGTCGGCACGGTCGCCGTCCTCGGGCTGACCGCGATCAGCGACCTGCGCCGGGTCGACCCGTTCGCCGCCGGTGCCGCCGGGCTCCTCGCCACGGCCGTCTGCGTCCTGACCGGCACGGCCGTGGGCACCCTCTCCGCCCGGCCGTTCCTGCACGCCCGAGGCCCGTCCCTCGCGGCCCTCGTCCTCGGCTCGCTGCTCGCCCTGGTGACCAGCGGCTCCCCGGCGAAGTCCGTCATGACGGGCCTGGTCACCGGCGACCGCACCGCGACCGTCCCGCTGCCCTGGCTCGCCCTGGTCGGCGCCCTGCTGGTCGCGGCCGGCGCCGTGGCGCTGGCGTGCCGGGCCACGGCCTGGCGGGAGTGAGTACCCTCGAAGACATGGACGCAAGGGACGCCGGGGACGTGAACACCCCTGACCGCGAGCCCACGAGCCGGGCGACGGCGCCGGCTCCGGACACGGCGGCCGACGAGCCGTACGCCATGTGCGTGCTGTGCGGGGAGCCGACCGAGTACCCCGAGTCGACGAAGGGCATCACCCTCTGCCCGGTGTGCGAATGGCGCGAGGCGGAACGCACCGCCTGCTCCGGCTAGGGCGCTGTCACGGTGCAGCGGTCACGGTCCAGCGCGAACAACGCTCAGGAGGCCGCCGCGTAACAGTGGACGGCGACCAGCTGGGACGGGCTCCAGCGCTGCTCGACCGTGGCCAGCCGTTCCCAGCCCAGCCGCTCGTACAGGGCTGCCGCGGCGGTGTCGGACGCCACGACGTCGAGCACCGGGTGCAGGCCGCGCCCGCGCGCTTCCTCCACGGCTCGGCCGATCAGCAGGGCGCCGATCCCGTGCCCTCTGGCCCGCGGGGCGACGAACAGCCGGCTGACCACCGCGGTCCGCTCCTCGCTCGTCCCGTTCCGCTCGCTCCACAGGCTGGGGGCCAGGTCTCCTTCGCCGCTTCGGGACAGCCCGACATGGCCGACGACACGGCCGCCGAGTCCGGCGACCCAGGTTCCGAGCGGGGAAGCGTGGGACAGCCACTCTCGGGGCCGGTCCGGCCAGTTCACCGGGTAACCGTCACGGCGGTGGACTTCCGCGAGCACCCTCACACACTCCGCGAGGTCGTCATCGGTCCTCCGCCGGACCCAGCCGGCCGGCCGCTCCCCAGCTGCCCCGAAGCTCTCGATGTTCACTCCGGCAGGGTGGCACAGGCCACGGAGACCCGACGAGTCGCTTTCGCCCCAGGCCCGGCGGCCCACGCCCCCGCGTGTCAGGGGGTGGCCATCAGCTCGGAGACCTTGACGAAGCGGTAGCCCCTGGCCCGCAGCTCCGGGACGATCCGGCGGATCGCCTGTTCCGTGACGGGCGCCGCGCTGCGGGTGCAGTGCATGACCACGAGCGAGCCGGGCTTCACCCCGTCCAGGACCTGCTGGGCGACGGCGTCACCGTCCTTGGCGAACGCGTCGCCGCTGACCACGTCCCACTGCACCGCCGTCACCCGGGCGGGCGCCAGGGCGTGCAGCGCCTCGTCGTCGTAGCAGCCGCCGGGAAAGCGGAAGTACGGCACGACGTTGCGCGCCCCGGCCTTGCGGAACGCGTCGAAGGCCCGCCGTACGTCGGCGGCCATGTCCTTCTTCGGCACCGTCGGAAGGCCGTAGCAGGGGGAGGCGAAGGAGTAGTGGCTGTAGGAGTGGTTGGCGATCTCGAAACGGGGGTCGTTGCCGATCGAGCGTGCCTGGTCGGGGTACTCCTCGGCCCAGCGGCCCGTCATGAAGACGGTGGAGTCGACCCCGAGCCGGCGCAGCGTCTCGATCAGCGCCGGGTTGTCGAACCGCTCACCGGCGGCCGCGCGCGGCCCCTGGTCGGCCGTCATGTCGGCGTCGAAGGTGAGCGCCACGACCTTCTCCCGGCCCTTGGCCCGGTGCGTGTACACCGGTGTGAGGCCACCGGGCCCGGGTGCCATGGTGGGCGGCGCCTTGCGGACGGTCGCCGGCCCGGGCGCGGCGGAGGCGGAGCCCGTCGCCCGCGTGGTGGTGCCGGAGGTGGGAGTCGCCGTGACGGCCGTACCCCCACCGCAACCGACAAGAACGGCGCCCAACAGAGCAAGCGCCGACATTCTTCGTACAGAAATCGTCACGAACGGAAGTTATCCGATCGCATCGCTCAACGCTCGCGGCTCGACAGCAGCAGCGCGCGAGTCCACGCGGTGAGCTGTCGCACCATCGCCTGCGAGTGCGGGGCACGGTGCCGAAGGAACGGGAGAACGAGCAGCGCGGGCACGAAGGCCAGCGTCACGACGAGCAGGGGCAGCGTCGACACCAGCACGATGAGCGCGCGCTGCGCCCAGCGGAGAGTACGCATGAGAAGAGTGGGTCCTTCCTCGGTGGACGGAGTGGATGGCCCGGAGGGGGCGAGATCACCGTCGGACGGATCGGGTACGTTGCGGAAGCCGCAACCGGTTGCCGACGCGGCGTCAACGTCATCGGGGGGAGCAGCATGACCGAAGTGGCCCGTACGCGGGGGAATTCGTCGCGCGTGGAGCGCGGAGAGGTGGCCGAAGTTGCGGCCCTCGGCAATGTGTTGAAGGAGCTGTTCAACAGGCTCGGCATCAGCCAGAACCAGTACGCGCACCGCGTCCATCTCGACAAGTCCGCCGTCTCCCGCTACTTGGGCGGGCAGCGGCTCGCGCCCCAGGAGTTCATCGACCGACTCGTCGCGGAGGTGGAGGAGCACGTCGGAGCACCGCTCCAGCTGCCGGCCAAGGAGGCTCTGCGCAACCAGCGCCTGGAGGCGCTGCGCGTCTGCAACCCGGCCGAGTACGAACTGGAGAGCCTGCGGGGAGAACTGGCCCGCTCGCGCCGGGAGACCGAGCGCGCACACCGCAACATCGAGGCGCTGCACGCGCTCCTGGAGAAGAAGGAGTCCGAGGCCCGGCACGCCGCCGACGACCTGACGCAGCTGCGCCTGGACTGGGGCGCCTCGCAGCAGGGACTCCTGCGGGAGATCGAGCAGCTCAGGAAGGACCTCGTGGACGCCGAACGCCTCCGCGCGGACGCCGAGCGCCGCAGCGAGGACCTCCGGGATCACGTCCTGCGCCTGGAGGAGGAACTCTCGGAACGGGGCCCGGCGGCAGAGGTCCCCTTGGAGGCCTTCAAGGACCGGCTGCTGCGCATGTGGGAGGAGGAGAACTTCCCCGAGGTGGCACGGGAGCTGACGGAGGCGGCGTGGTCGCGGCCGCTGGAAGACATCGTGGAGCTGGTGGACTGGCTGCTGGCCGGCGAGGGGGACGATGCCTGGCTGGAACCCCTGGTCACCGATGTCGGCAGGCTGCGTCCCGCCGACGACATCATCCGGTTCGCTCCGGAGGTGGCCCGGATCCGCACGTGGCAGCGGGAGCAAGCCGAGCGGTCGCGGTCGATCGTCCTGGACGCCTGGGTGCCGGCGGTGGCCTCCCGGGTGACCGCCCGGAACATCGGACATCTCCACCACGGGCTGACGTACACCGGCGGCATGCCTTCCCAGGGTGACCTGGTCCTGGCGGCTGTCGTGCGTCGGACGACCGAGCCGTCCGACGCGGTCCTCCTGATCCGTAACGCTACCGTGGACACGCCCGCCCGCCTGCGCGTCCCCGCCACCGCTCGTGTGGTGGCGGCACGGCTCAACACCGACGGCGGTTTCCCGCTCCTGGTGGCGGTGGGGCTCCTGGACGCGGGACTGCGCGAGGTGGCCCGACAGGTCATCGTCCATATGCTGCTGCGGGGTGGTGACCTGCGGACGCAGTCGACGGGCGAAGACGCACGGTTCCACGAGGGTGTTCTCCGCTTGGACCCGAGCGGCGTCGAGAGGCTCTTCACGTTCGTGGCGGAGCTCGGCGACGGCAGGACGGCCGGCCGCTTCGCCGACCGTCTGCACCACGGTGGTGACGATTCCCGGCTCCTCGACCGGTTGCTGGACGAGCTGGCGTCGCGCGATGCCCTGGACCTCCTCGGAGGTGTCTCCGACCACGGACGGCCGTACGTCACCGACAGCCTGGGCCGGTACATCAGGAACTGGCGCCGCTCACACGGCCATTAGCCTCCTGAGGCACTCCGCCACACCCGCGACCGGCCGCGTCGACGGGCCCGACGCGGGGCTCGTGGCGCGACCGGAAGCGGGTGGGCGGGCGGTGCCTACCTCAGCGCCATGGGCCCGTCACCGCGAACGTCGTTCCCGGCGTGTAGCAGTTGACGTACATGGTCCGCCGGTCGGGGGAGAACGTGACGCCCGCGAACTCGCCCCACTCCGGGGCCTCGGGCGTCCCGATGTTCTGCGCGTTGCGGGCCACCGCGTACACCTCGCCGCGCCGGGTCAGGCCGTAGACGTGCTGGGCGCCGTCGCCGTCCTCGCAGACCATCAGACCGCCGCTGGGCGCCAGGCAGATGTTGTCCGGGGACTCGCCGGGCAGCCGGATGTCCGTGCTCGGCCCGAAGACGACGACCAGCGTGAGCCGGCGGCGGTCCGGCTCGTACTTCCACACCTGGCCGAAGTGGGTCGCCGCCGAGCCGTCCTTGGTGCGGGCGAAGCTGGAGACGAAGTACACCGAGCGTCCGCCCCAGTAGCAGCCCTCCAGCTTCTGCGCGTGCGTGATGCCCTTGGGGCCGAAGTCCTGCAGACGGATGGGGGTCTCGGCCGCCTGTGGGTCCGGTACGGGGACCCACTCGACGCCGTCGAAGCTCGCGCCCGTCTCCTGGATCATGGAGAGGTCGGGGACTCCGGGGACGCGCATGGCCTCCAGCGCTCCGCCGGCGCGCAGTGAACCGGTGCCGCCCAGCGGCTTGTGGGGGAGGAAGCGGTAGAAGAGCCCGAAGGGCCTCTCGAAGGCGTCCTCCGTCTCGTACACGATCCCGCGGCGCGGGTCGACGGCGATCGCCTCGTGCTGGAAACGGCCCATCGCGGTGAGGGGTACGGCTCCGGTGCGGTGCGGGTTCGCGCCGTCGACCTCGAAGATGAACCCGTGGTCCTTGGTGTAGCCGTTGGTGCCGGCCTTGTCCTCGGTCTCCTCGCAGGTGAGCCAGGTGCCCCACGGGGTCGGCCCCCCCGCGCAGTTGACCGCGGTGCCGGCGATGGCGACGTACTCGTCGCATATGGTGTCGCGGCCGTCGAGCTCCAGAGCCGTACAGCCGCCCTTGGCCGCCGGGTCGTAGGTCAGGCCCTCGACGGTCGGGACGCCGATGCGGCCGGTGGTCCGGTTCTCGTGGTTGCGGACGAGGTGCACGCGACCGCGCCGGCCGGCGAAGGCGCCCATGCCGTCGTGGTTGCTGGGGACGAGCCCCTGCCCGGAGCGGAGCCGGTCGCCCTCCCGGGACAGGACCTTGTAGCGGAAGCCCCGGGGGAGATCGAGGAGCCCGGCCGGGTCGGGGACGAGGGGGCCGTAACCGGCCGTGTCGCCGGCGGCCGCGGCGCTGCCGGCGAAGAGTTCGGAGAGGGCTCCGGCGAAGGCGATGCCGGCGACGGACGCGCCGGTGCGGGAGAGGATCTGACGACGTGTTGGGGACAGGTCTGCGGACAGCTCTGGGGACATGAGGCGACCACTGCTTCCCGTTGGCGGACAGGATGTGACGTGGCACACGTGACGTGTGACCCGCATGTGTGTATCACGCACTGTGGTGACACGTGAACCATGCGGGTCGACACGGCCTCATGGGGCGTGAGGGATCAGAGGATCAGACGAGTTCGGCGGTCAGCGTGATCGTCGTTCCCGCCAAGGCCTGGCTCACGGGGCAGTTCTTCTTGGCGTCCTCGGCGAGGGACTGGAACTCGTCCGCGTCCAGGCCGGGGACCTCGCCGCGAACGGTGAGGTGGCTGCCCGTGATGCCCTGGCCCGGCACGAAGGTGACGTCGGCCTTCGTCTCCAGGCGGGTCGGCGCGTTGCCGGCCTTGGCCAGGATGTTGGAGAAGGCCATGTTGAAGCAGGAGGAGTGGGCGGCGGCGATCAGCTCCTCGGGGCTGGTCCTGCCGTTCGCCGCCTCGTCGGTACGGGCCGGCCAGGACACCGGGTACTCGCCGATTCCGGACGAGTCGAGCGAGACGGTGCCCGAGCCCTTGAGGAGGTCGCCCTCCCAGACGGCCTGGGCGGAACGGGTTGCGGCCATGATGAATCCCTTTCGATCGGGTATGGCCTCCAACCTACTGCTCCACCAGCCCCTTTGCGTCGCGGGCGAGCGCGGTGAGCCGGGAGATCGCCCGGAAGTACTTCTTTCGGTACCCGCCCTTCAGCATCTCTTCACTGAACAGCCGGTCGAAGGGCAGCCCGGAGGCGAGCACCGGGATCTCCCGGTCGTAGAGCCGGTCGGCGAGGACCACCAGCCGCAGCGCCGTCGACTGGTCCGGCACGGGGGACACGTCGGTGAGGCAGACCGCGCTCAGACCGTCGGTCAGGGCGCCGTAGCGGCTGGGGTGGACCTTGGCCAGGTGGTCGAGGAGGTGCGGGAAGTCGTCGAGCGAGGCGCCGGGGGTCGCGTACGCCGCCTTCGCCACCTGCTCGTCGGAGAACGGGGCGGGCGCCTCGGGCAGCCCGCGGTGGCGGTAGTCCTCACCGTCGATCCGCAGCGGCCGGAAGTGGGCGGACAGGCCCTGGATCTCGCGCAGGAAGTCGGCGGCGGCGAACCGGCCCTCGCCCAGTTTGCCCGGCAGCGTGTTGGAGGTGGCGGCCAGCGCCACACCCTCCTCGACGAGCCTGCTCAGCAGGGAGGAGACGAGAACGGTGTCGCCCGGGTCGTCCAGCTCGAACTCGTCGATGCACAGCAGCCGGTGCCCGCTGAGGGTCTTCACGGTCTGCTGGAAGCCGAGCGCGCCGACCAGGTTGGTCAGCTCCACGAAGGTGCCGAAGGCCTTGAGGGCGGGCTCGGCGGGGGTGGCGTGCCAGAGGGAGGCGAGCAGGTGCGTCTTGCCGACGCCGTAGCCGCCGTCCAGATAGACACCGCGCGGCCCGGCGGGGGCGGTGTTCTTCGGGGCCCTCCCGAACAAGCGGCCGAGGACCGGACGCTTGCCGGATCCGCTGGCGTGGGCGCCGCCGAGCCCCTCGGCGAAGGCGCTCAGGGCCTTGACGGCCTCGGTCTGGCTCGGCTGGTTCGGGTCGGGGATGTACGTGTCGAAGCGCACGGAGTCGAACCGCGGCGGCGGCACCATCTCCGCGACCAGACGCTCGGCGGGGACATGCGGCTCTCGGGAGCAGAGCGAGAGCGGGGCCGCTTCGGTGGAAGCCGCTTCGGGGAGGGCACGGGTCGACACAGTTCCCCACTCTAAGCGCCGTGTCAGACTGCGAGGATGCGACGCCTGTTCCCTGTGACGGACATGACAGCAGCCGAGGCCACGGCCGGGGACCGGGAGTGGTCCCTCGACGAGCTCGCCGACGCCTACGCGTACCCGGAGGGTGACGGCGTGTGGCTGCGGGCCAACATGGTCTCCTCCCTCGACGGCGCCGGCCAGCACGACGGCCGGTCCCAGCCCCTCTCCTCCGACACCGACATGCGGATCTTCGGGACGCTCCGCGGACTGGCCGACGTGGTGGTCGTGGGGGCGGAGACGGTACGTCTGGAGGGGTACCGCCCCGCCCGGGCCCGGGCGGCCTTCGCCGAGCGCCGGGTCGCCGCCGGACAGGGGCCCGCGCCGGTGATCGCCGTGGTCACCGCCTCCCTGAACCTCGACTTCTCGCTACCGCTGTTCACCGAGCCGCTCGTGCCGACGCTGATCCTGACCGGGGCGGCCGCCGCGCCCGAGCGGGTGAGCGCCGCGGAGGCGGCGGGCGCGGAGGTGGTGATCGCGGGCGACGGGCCCGGGGTGGACCCGGCCCGAGCCGTGGCCGTGCTCGCCGAGCGCGGCCTGCGGCGGCAGCTGACCGAGGGCGGGCCGCGGCTGCTCGGCCAGTTCGTGGCGGCGGACGTGCTCGACGAGCTGTGTCTGACGGTCTCGCCGACGATGACGGCCGGGGACGCGCAGCGGATCGCCGGAGGCCCCTCGGTGGCCGTCCCGAAGCGCTTCGCCGTGGCGTCGGTACTGGAGGAGGCCGGGTTCCTTTTCACCCGCTACCGTCGGATCTGACACGAAGCGGAATTTGCCGTTCCGGTTAGCTTCCGCTGGGCACACTTACTCTCGCAGACCCCGTGCGGTCACGGGGAAGGATGGTTTCCGCAGAAGGGCTCCTGAGGTGTTCACAAGCGTTTTGATGATCGAGAAGCCCCTGACGTCCGTCGACGTGGAATTCGTCACCACCCTGCACGGCGACGAGGGTGTGTCCTTCATCGTGCTGATGCAGCCGCGCGGTGACCAGGCCGATGTCCTGCTGCGTGCCATCGACGACGTCGCCCTGGGCGACCTGAAGGAAGCCGCCCGCGAGGCGGACGAACCGGAGGGGAAGGCGGCCCGGCCCCTCGCGGAGCGGGCGCTGGAGCGCTCCCTCCAGGCGCTTCGGAACGCCGGCTGCGAGGCGGTCGGCCAAGTGGTGGAGGACCACCCGATCGACAAGATGAAGGCCGTGGTGGAGGAATCCAACGCGGACGAGGTGATCGTGCTGACGGCCCCGCACTACGTGGAGGAGTTCTTCCACCGGGACTGGGCGTCCCGGGCACGCCACAAGGTCGGCGTACCGGTCCTGAAGCTCTTCGCGCACAGCGAGGAGCCGGAGGAGGAGTGACGGGGGGCCTGGTGGGCCGGGCCGAGGAGGGCGACCGGAACCGTGCGGGCCGCCTCGGGCAGGTTGGCCGGAACCGTGTGTCCCGCCCCGGGGAGGGCGCCCAGGGGTGACCGGACCCCCGTGGGGCGGTCCAGCGTAGGGCGGCGGCCGCGCAAGGCAGGTGACCCGAGTCCCGGGCAGGGCGCCCGGGGGGATCGGACCCGCGTGGGTCGGTCGAGGTAGAGCGGGCCGCGCAAGGCAGGTGGCCCGCCCGGGACAGGGCGACCGGGGAGCGACCGGCCTGGGCCGCGCCAGGCAGGTGGCCCGTCCCGGGCAGGACGCCCGGGGCGGGGCGGGTGAGCCACTAGGCTGGGCACCTCCTGTACGCCGCACTCCGGGGAGAGATCCGCATGGCATCCGCCATCCCTGCCGCCGCCGTCCCTGCCACCATGGAGCGGCCGCACTTCATCGGCATCGGCGGTGCCGGAATGTCGGGCATCGCGAAGATCCTCGCCCAGCGCGGCGCGAAGGTCGCCGGCAGCGACGCCAAGGAGTCCGCTACCGCCGAGGCGCTGCGCGCGCTGGGCGTCACCGTCCACATCGGGCACGCCGCCGCCCACCTCGCCGACGACGCCTCCGCCGTCGTCGTCTCCAGCGCCATCCGCGCCGACAACCCCGAACTGGTCCGCGCCGCCGAGCTCGGCATCCCCGTCGTCCACCGCTCCGACGCCCTCGCCTCCCTCATGGTCGGCCTGCGCGCGATCGCGGTCGCCGGTACGCACGGCAAGACCACGACCACCTCGATGCTGGCCGTCGCCTTGACCGAGCTGGGTCTCGACCCCTCGTACGCCATCGGCGGCGACCTCGCGGGCCCCGGCACCAACGCGCGCCACGGCGCGGGCGAGGTCTTCGTCGCCGAGGCCGACGAGAGCGACCGCAGCTTCCAGAAGTACGACCCCGAGGTCGCCATCGTCCTCAACGTCGAGCTGGACCACCACGCGAACTACGCGTCGATGGACGAGATCTACGAGTCCTTCGAGGCGTTCACCGCGAAGATCCGCCCCGGCGGCACCCTGGTCGTCGGCGAGCACTCCGGCGCCCGTGAACTGGCCGCCCGGGTCGCGGACCGCGAGGGCCTGAACGTGGTCACCGTCGGCGAAGCCGAGGGTTCCGACGCCTGGATCCGCTCGATCACCCCGCACGGCATGACCAGCGAGGTCGTCGTCGTCCTCGACGGCACCGAGCACACCTTCACCGTCTCGGTCCCCGGCCGCCACTACGCCCACAACGCCGCCGCGGCCCTCGCCGCCGGCGCCCGCGTCGGCATCGACCCCGCGGAGCTGGCGCAGGCCCTCACCGCGTACACCGGTGTCGGCCGCCGCCTCCAGCTCAAGGGCGAGGCCGCGGGCGTCCAGGTCATCGACTCGTACGCGCACCACCCCACCGAGATGACCGCCGACCTGGAGGCCATGCGCGGCGCCGCCGGGGGCCGGCGCCTGCTGGTGGTCTTCCAGCCGCACCTCTTCTCCCGCACCCAGGAGCTGGGCAAGGAGATGGGCGACGCCCTGGCCCTCGCCGACGCCTCGGTCGTCCTCGACATCTACCCGGCCCGCGAGGACCCGATCCCCGGCATCACGAGCGACCTGATCATCACGGCGGCCCGCGCGGCGGGCGCCGAGGTGACGGCCGTCCACGACAAGGAAGCCGTCCCGGACGTGATCGCGGGAATGGCCGGGCCCGGCGATCTCGTTCTCACCATGGGCGCGGGAGACGTCACGGACCTCGGCCCGCGGATCCTCGCCCGCCTGGCGAAGTAGGTCCACGAAGAGGGAGTGAGTGAGCTCATGGCGTACGACGTCGAGAAGCCGGACGAGCAGTGGCGCGCGGAGCTGACCCCGGCGGAGTACCAGGTACTGCGCCAGGCCGGCACGGAGCCGGCCTTCCGGGGTGAGTACACCGACACCACGACCAAGGGCGTCTACTCCTGCCGGGCGTGCGGCGCGGAGCTGTTCACCTCGACGGGGAAGTTCGAGTCCCACTGCGGCTGGCCGTCCTTCTACGACCCCAAGGACTCCGAAGCCGTCGAACTGATCGAGGACCGCTCCCACGGCATGGTCCGCACCGAGGTCCGCTGCGCCCGCTGCGGCTCCCACCTCGGCCACGTCTTCGAGGGCGAGGGCTACCCGACCCCGACGGACCAGCGCTACTGCATCAACTCGATCTCACTGCGCCTGACGCCGGAGCCGTGAGCGGTCATGAGTGCCCTCGCCGCATGTGGTCGTTGACGGTGTCGATGACGACGTGCAGACCGTCCCGCGTAGCCCAGGAGAGGCGTGCCCGGAGGCCGTCGACGCCGGGGAAGAGCACGAGTGCCCGCTGGGCCTCGGTGGCATAGCCGGCGGCGAGTTCCCGGCAGTACGGGTGTTCGTTCTCCAGCCGCTCGCGGACACCGTCCGCGAGCGGACCGCCCTCGTCCATGAGGACCGCGTCGAGGCCGAAGAGATGGGGAAAGACCCGTAGGAACTCCCAGCCGGCCATGGGGAGTTCCGTGTACTCGCGAACGCTCTCCCGGTCCAGGACGCGGACCAGCCCGGCGAGCGTACGAAGGTATGCGGCCGGATCCATGCCACCGGCCGCGCGTGCGGCCTTCTCGCGGAACTCCGGGGGAAAACCGTCGAGCGAGCCCAGTCGCTCCACGGAGTCGGCGGCGAACTCCAAAGCTCCGGAAGCCGCGTGGACGGAGCGGTTCCAGCCCGCCACCCAGTTCCCGCGGACCAGGCGGACATAACGCCGGATCTCGTCGTCGAGCGAAGTCCAGTCTCCTGTGCCGTGACGGCGAGGTCGAGGAGCCGGAGCACCGGACCGTCCGAGAACAGCGACACCGGGGTTGCCTGCAGTCATGTACCTCTCTCATGGTTTCGGCCCCTCGTGCGGCACGGTCGTGAGCACGATGGAGGGAGATCCAGATCCTCCCTCGCGGCTCATCCGTCCCGCGTCAGAGCTTGCGCCACGGGCACCGACGGCCGGAAGATCCATCGGGGAGCGACCGTGGAGGGGAAATGATCAAAGGGGCCAACGCCTTCGTTCCGACGGTGTCCTTGCGCATCGCCGTACGGCACGGGGTGGACGTCACGGCGTTGCTGCTGACGGAGCAGGGGCGGGTCCGGGGGGACGGGGACATCGTCTTCCACGGCGCGCCGGTCCATCCCTCGGGTGCCGTGCGGCTGCTCGGGGACGAGAACGGCACCGCGTGGCTGGAGGCCGGACTCGGCGCGATCGAGGAGGAGATCGTCCGCGTCCTCGTCGTCGGGTCGACGGAGAGCGGCGCGATGCGGGACGTGGACGGGCTGTCGGTGGAGGCGTTCGCGCCGGACGGTACGTCGGTCGCGCGGTACGGCGTGGACGACGCCGGCGGAGAGACGGCGATGGTGCTGGCGGAGCTCTACCGGCGGGCGGGTGGCTGGAAGTTCCGCGCGGTGGGTCAGGGGTACGTGACCGGGCTCGCCGGCCTGGCGACGGACCACGGCGTGGACGTGGCGGAGACCGCCCCGCCCCAGGCGCCGTCCCCCGTTCCGTTCCAGGCTCCGCCGCCGGTGTCGCCCGAGGTGTCGTCCCCCGTTCCGTTCCAGGCTCCGCCGCCCGTGTCGGCCGAGGCCCCCGTCCCGTTCCAGGTTCCGCCCGCGGCGCCGGTGTTCGCGCCGCCGACGGGGCAGGCGCCCGTAGCGCCGCCCGCGGTGGTGGTTCCGCCGCAGGCCCCCGAGCCGCCCGCGCCGCTCTGGGCGTTCGGGTCCGTCTTCGAGCCGTACACCCAGACCGGCCGGGACAACGACGTGATCACGGTGGACGGGCTCCCCCCGGGGCCGGTCGTGGTCGATCTCTCCATCCGGGGCGAGGGGTACACGGGCCTCTGGACCCTCACCCGGGCCAACAAGGAGGGCGAGAACCTCGTCAACAGCACCGAGGACGACTTTCAGGGCCGGCTGCTCGCCCTCGTCCCCGGGAACGGGCGGCTGCGGCTGCGGTTGCGGGCCGACGGACCCTGGGAGACGCGGGTGCTGCCGCTGGCCGCGGCGGCGCTTCTGACGGAGGAGAGGATGGAGTGCCGGGGCCCTGACGTCCTCCTGCATACGGGAGGAACGGCCGATCTCGCCCTCCGCTACCGCGGCGACGACAACTTCATCATCGACCTCTACGAACTGGAGGGGCACGACGACCCCACGACCCTGCCCAGGCAGAGGAACGTCGTCAACGAGATAGGGAAGCGGCGGGAGACCGTGCCGCTGCCGGAAGGCCCGGTCATCGTCCAGCTGAAGATGGCGGACGGTCCGTGGCGGGCGCAGCTGAAGAACCTGGAGCCGCGCAGCAGCCCGTCGCACGGCGTCGCGACGGCGAAGGTGACCGAGATCCGCAAGGCGCCGGGGTGGCTGCGGCGGGGCAGGCGCTGAGCGCCCCTCCGCGTCCGCCGTGCCCCGCCGCGTCCCGCCGTGGCCCGACACGCCCGTCGTGGCCCGCCCCTCGACGACTCCGGGCCCGGGCCGCTGATCGTCGAAGCGCCGGCTTCGCGCCGGACGGTGCTCGGTCGCGTACTCGTGGGGAAGACCGTACGGGCGGAGCTCGGCCTTCGGGCTCCCGTGGCCGACCGAGAGGGCCCCGGCCGTTGTCGTACCAGCGGCCTCCGGTGGGAAGATGCCCCGCATGGACGCCCAGCAGCTCGCCGAGCTCACCGACCGTGCGCGGCGGCTCGCCGTGCCCGGGGGGCGGCGGATCCTGGGGATCGCCGGGCCGCCCGGGGCCGGGAAGTCCACGTTGGCCGCGCGGCTCGTCGCCCGGCTCGACGGGCTCGCCGTGCTCGTGCCGATGGACGGGTTCCATCTGGCCCGGAGGGAGCTCGACCGGCTGGGGCGCGCCGAGCGGAAGGGGGCGCCGGACACCTTCGACGCCGCCGGGTACGTGGCCCTTCTCGCCCGCCTGAGGGCCCCCGAGCCCGGCACGACCGTCTACGCCCCCGCCTTCGACCGGGCCCTGGAGGAACCCGTCGCCGGGGCGGTACCGGTCGCCCCCGACGTGCCGCTCGTCGTCACGGAGGGCAACTACCTGCTGCACGGCGAAGGGGCGTGGGCCTCCGTCCTGCCGCTCCTCGACGAGGCGTGGTTCCTCGACCTGGACGACCGGTGCCGGGTGCCCCGGCTCGTCGAGCGCCATGTCCGCTTCGGGAAGGACCGGGACCACGCCGAGCGCTGGGTCCGCGACTCCGACGAGGCCAACGCCCGGCTCGTCGCGCGGGGGCGGGACCGCGCCCATCTCGTCGTACGGATGAGCTAGAGGACCGTCGCCGCCCGTGCCAGGGCCCGCACGATCGGGTGCGGGCGCGTCCCGTCCCCGGCCAGCTCCGGCTGGAAGAGCGTGGCCATGAAGAAGGGGTGCCCGGGCAGTTCGGCGATCCGGACCCGGCCGTCCTCGTCCTCGCCCGTGAACCGCAGGCCGTGCTCCCGCAGCGCCTCCAGATGGCGGCCGTCCGGGCCGTAGGCGCAGTGGTACCGCTCCGTCGTCCGTTCCGCACCGAGCACCGACTCGGCCAGCGAGCCCGGCGTGATCCGCACCGTCCCTTCGTGCCCGACCAGCGAGCAGGCCAGCGGGGCGATCAGCAGATCCTCCGCGTCCGCGCCGGGGTCGTTCTCCGCGTGGGCGAGGCGGCTCAGACCGCAGACGTCACGGGCGAATTCGAGGAGCGTGTGCTGAAAACCGGCGCAGGTGCCGAGGAACGGGATGCCGTCCTCACGCGCGGTGCGGATCGCCGCCAGCGCTCCCTCCTCGCTCGCGTACGGGCTCCCCGGCAGCAACCACACCGCGTCGAACCCCTTCACCGCGCCCGGAGCCGTCGCGTCCTCGGTCGGGATCCAGTACGCGTCGAGGACCAGGCCGTCGCGCTCCGCCAGCGCGTCGAGCAGCGCCGGGACACGGACATGGGACATCACATGCGGGGAACGGTCGCCGACCAGGGCGACCCGAGGGGTCTTCGTCATGCCCACCATGCTGCGCGGGCCCGGTCGTTCACGTCCAACGATGATTCGCGCACTTCCCATCGCGAACCCTTATGACCGTGAACACTGATGGCCATGGACCCGCACCTCCTGCGTACGTACGTCACCGTCGCCCGGCTCGCCTCCTTCTCCGAGGCCGCCCGCGCGCTGGGCTACACCCAGTCCGCCGTCTCCCAGCACATCGCGGCCCTGGAACACGACCTCGGTGTGCCGCTCCTCGGCCGCCGCCCCGTCCTCCCCACCCCGGCCGGCGAACGGCTCCTCGAACACGCCACGTCCCTCCTCCTGCGGATCGACGCCGCCCGTGCCGACCTCACCCGCTTCACCGAGGCGCCCCGCCAGGAGGTGACCCTCGCCGCCTCCCCGCTCGCCCTGCGACCGCGTACCCTCGCCGCCCTGCCCGCCACGGGCGTCACCCTGCGGATCATGTCCCGGGACACGGTCCCGGCCGCCGTCGCCACCGGCGAGGCCGACCTCGGCCTGGTCGACGGACTCGCCGCACCCAGCGACCCGTTGCGGCTCCCCGACGTCGCCCCGCTCACCGCCGTGCGCGTGAGCGAGGAGCCGCTCGCCGTCCTCCTCCCCGAAGGACATCCACTGGCCCGCCGCACCGGACTGCGCCTCGCCGACCTCGCCGACGCCCGCTGGCTCGACGCCCCCGACGCGGGCTTCCCCCTCGACCGGCTGCGCGCCGCGCACGGCGGACCCGCCGGACAGGGCTTCCGTACCGCGCTGCGTCAGGAGGGAACCGACATCCGCACGCTCACCGGCCTCGCCGCCGCCGGGCACGGCCTGACCCTGCTGCCGGCCTCCGCCACCCACGGCCTTCCCGGCACCGTCGCCGTACCCCTTACTACCCCCCGGCTCGTCCACCGCACCGAGCTCCTCCACACCCGCACCGAACCGGGCGGCCCGGCGGCCGAGTTGGCCCGCCGACTGCCCGCCTGATCGACAGGACACCCCCTAGGCTGGACCGGACGGCAACCGACCGCACGGAACGGCAACGGCAACGGAAGGCGGCGCACGTGGGTTTGTTCCGGCGAGGGCCCAGGCGGGACGGCGACGACGCCCCCAGGGACCCCGAGTTCTCGTACTTCTCCGAGCACGAGGCCGCCCTCTTCCGCGGCCAGGTCCGCGAGGCGTTCGCGGAGCTCGGGCTCGAAGTCACCGTCTACGCCGACCTGGTGAGCGACGACAGCGGCCGGCAGTTCGGGCTCGGCAACCTGGCGGCCGTCTGCCACAACGACCGGCGCGGGCCGCGCGCCTGGCCGGAGATCGTCCGCCGCCACGTCACCCTCGTGCTGCGCACCATGGACGGCCCCTCCGCGCTCGACACCCTCCCGCCCGAGCAGATCCGCGCCCAGCTCTACCCCCGGGTGGTCAGCGGAGAGGGCATCGACCCCGCGACCTTCGGCTACGCCAGGACCGTCGCGCCGGGACTGTACGAGGTCCTCGCCCTCGACCTGCCCGAGAGCGTCATGATGCTCACCGACGAGGCCCTGGAGCCGCTCGGTGACCTCCAGCACCTGCGCGACCGGGCGATGGGCAATCTGCGCGGACTGCCCGTCGAGGCGCACGAGACGGTACGGGACGCCGACGGCATGTGCTTCGAGGTGCTCCTCGGCGACTCCTTCTACACCGCGAGCCGCGTCCTCGACCTGGACGCCGTCGTCCAGCGCGTCACCGGCCGGCCGCTGACCGGGCACGGCGCCCTGGTCGCGATGCCGTTCCGGCACCAGCTCGCCTTCCACCCGATCCGCGACACCACGATCGTCGCCGCGCTCGGCGCGATGGCCTCCTTCGCCGCCTCCGGATACGAGGACACCCCCGGCGCCATCAGCCCGTACGTCTTCTGGTGGCGCGGCGGCACCCTCACCCAGCTCAGCGAACGGGACGGGGACGGCGGCGACCTGCGCATCGTCGTCGGCGACGACTTCCAGGAGCTCCTGGAACAGCTCATCACCCAAGGCCCGGGATCCGGCCAGGACAGGCGCTGAACGGTCGCGTCCGGTCGGCGCGCCGGGCAGGATGCTGTACGTCGAGGAGGAGCCCCATGTCCGTCACCGCGCCGCCCGCCCCCTTCACCGCCGACGACTACCGCGCCCGGATGACCCGCGCCGCCGACGCGGCGGCCGACGCCGGACTCGCCGGGATCCTCGTCGCCCCCGGCCCGGACATGGTCCATCTGACCGGCTACCGGCCCACCGCGAGCACCGAACGGCTCACCGTCCTGGTCCTGGCCGCCGGCCGGGACCCCGTGCTCGTGGTGCCGACCCTGGAAGCCCCCGACGCCGCCAAGGCCCCGGGCGCCCCGGCGCTCACGCTCCGGGACTGGACCGACGGCAAGGACCCGTACGCCGTCACCGCGCCCCTCCTCGACGCCGAAGGCCGCTTCGCGGTCAGCGACAACGCCTGGGCCATGCACCTCCTCGGTCTCCAGCGGGCGCTGCCCTCCACCTCGTACGTCGCGCTCACCGAAGCGCTGCCGATGCTGCGGGCCGTCAAGGACGCCCGCGAACTGGAGCGGATCGCGGCCGCCGGCGCCGCCGCCGACCAGGCGTACGAAGAGATCCTCACGGTCCGTTTCGCCGGGCGACGCGAGACCGACGTGGCCGCCGACCTCGCCGCGCTCCTCCTGCGGTTCGGCCACTCCCAGGTCGACTTCACCGTCGTCGGCTCCGGGCCCAACGGAGCCGACCCGCACCACGAGGCGGGGGAGCGGGTCATCGAGCGCGGCGACATGGTGGTCCTCGACTTCGGCGGCCTCAAGCACGGGTACGGCTCCGACACCACCCGTACGGTGCACGTCGGCGAACCGACCGCCGAGGAGCGGCGCGTCCACGACCTCGTCCGCGAGGCGCAGCAGGCGGGTTTCGAGGCCGTCAGGCCGGGCGTGGCCTGCCAGGAGGTGGACCGCGCGGCCCGCAGGGTGATCGCGGACGCGGGCTACGGCGCGTACTTCATCCACCGCACCGGCCACGGCATCGGCGTCACCACCCACGAGCCGCCGTACATGATCGAGGGCGAGGAGCGGCCGATCCTCCCCGGCATGTGCTTCTCCATCGAGCCGGGCGTCTATCTCCCGGGCCGCTTCGGGGTCCGTATCGAGGACATCGTGACGGCGACGGAGGAGGGTTCGGGGCGGCGCTTCAACAACACCTCGCGCGAGATGGCGATCGTGGAGTAGCGCCGCAAGGCCGGCGCGGCGGCCCGCGCGCGGGGCCCGCGCGCAGGGGCCTGGCCGCAGGGACCAGAGCGCAGGGACGCGCGCGCAGGGGCCCGAGCCGCACGGCTCAGCCGTCGCTGAGGATCACCGCGGACTCCGCCGGCAGCCGCAGCGCCCCGTCCCGTCCCGGCGCCTCCACCGGTTCCCAGGCCGCGACGACCCGGTCGCGGCCGTTCGACCCCAGCGGGATCTCCGCCGGCTCCTTGCCCAGGTTGACCGCGACGCGCAGCACCCCGCGGCGGAACGCCAGCCAGCGGGCCTCCTCGTCGAAGGCCACCCGCACCGCCGCCAGATCCGGGTCGGTGAGGTCGGGCAGGGTGCGGCGGAGCGCGATCAGCTCGCGGTGCCAGGCGAGGATCCGGTTGTGCGGGGCCCGTTCGCGTTCCGAGCGGTCCAGGACCGACCGGTCCCGGGTCGCCGGATCCTGAGGATCCGGAATGTCCTCCTCCGCCCAGCCGTGTTCCGCGAACTCCCGCCGCCGCCCCCGGCGTACCGCCTCGGCGAGCTCCGGGTCGGTGTGATCGGTGAAGTACTGCCAGGGCGTGCTCGCCCCCCACTCCTCGCCCATGAAGAGCATCGGCACCGACGGGCCGGTGAGGACCAGCGTCGCCGCACAGGCCAGCAGGCCGGGGGAGAGCGTCGCCGAGAGCCGGTCGCCGGTCGCCCGGTTGCCGATCTGGTCATGGGTCTGGGCGTAGCCGAGGAAGCGCTGCGCGGGCGTACGGGCCCGGTCCACCGGCCGACCGTGGCAGCGGCCCCGGAAACTCGAGTACGTACCGTCGTGGAAGAAGACGCGGGTGAGGGTCTTGGCGAGCGCGGCCAGCGGGGCGCGCGCGAAGTCGGCGTAGTAGCCCTGGGACTCCCCGGTCAGCGCCGCGTGCACGGCGTGGTGGAAGTCGTCGTTCCACTGGGCGTGGACGCCGAGCCCGCCCATGGAACGCGGCGTGGTGGTGCGCGGATCGCCGAGGTCCGACTCGGCGATCAGGAAGTGCTGCCGGCCCTGTTCCCGTGCCAGCTCGTCCACGGCCTCCGACAGCTCCTCCAGGAACGTCAGCGCCCGGGTGTCCGCGAGCGCGTGCACGGCGTCGAGGCGGAGGCCGTCGATCCGGTAGTCCCGCAGCCAGGCCAGCGCGCTGCCCAGCAGATACGCGCGGACCTCGTCCGAGCCCGGCGCGTCCAGGTTCACGGCGGCGCCCCACGGCGTGTGATGGGTGTCCGTGAAGTACGGCCCGAACGACGGCAGATGGTTGCCCGACGGGCCGAGATGGTTGTGGACCACGTCCAGGACCACACCCATCCCGAGCCCGTGCGCCGTGTCGACGAAGCGCTTGAGCGCCGTCGGCCCGCCGTACGGCTCGTGCACCGCCCACGGGGACACGCCGTCGTACCCCCAGCCCCACTTCCCGGGGAAGGGACACAGCGGCATCAGCTCCACATGGGTGATGCCGAGCCCCGCCAGCTCCCCGAGCCGCTCCGCCGCCGCGTCCAGGGTCCCGTCGCGGGTGAAGGTCCCGACGTGCAGCTCGTACAGGACTGCGGCGCGCAGCCGCAGCCGCGGGGGTTCGTTGAACCAGACGAACGCGTCGTGGTCGACGACCGCGCTGAGGCCGTCCGGTCCGTCGGGCTGGCGGCGGGAGCGCGGGTCGGGCAGCACCGGCCCGCCGTCGAGGGAGTAGCCGTAGCGGTCGCCGTCGGCGGCCGGTGCCACGCCGGTCCACCAGCCGGCCCGCTCGGCATCCCGCTCCAGCGGGTGCTCGGCGCCGTTCAGCTCCAGCGTCACCCGGTCACGGGCCTGTGGAGCCCACACCTCGAACAGCACTGGCCGATCCCCTCGTCGACGGACCAACGACTACCGGGACCATCCTGGCAGTCAGGAGTCGGTGGCGCCCGGCGCGTCCCACACGAAATTGATCGCCCGCTCGAAGGTGATGTAACCCGCCCGGGCGAACGCGTTCGCCATCGGGACGTTGGCGAGGTCCGTCGCCGCCCGGATCCGCGGCACGTTCTCACCGGCCAGGATGCGGGTGCCCTCGGCGAGGATGTCGTCGATGTAGCCCTTGCCGCGGTGCGCGGGGAGCACACCGATGTACGCGATGGTGTGGTGGTAGTTGTTCCGCGCCGCGATCACGAAGCCGACCGGCTCACCGGTCTCCGGAAGCTGGGCCACCCGCCACCACTCGCGGGGCGAGGTGTAGTGCGGGAACTCCTCGTCGTAGTGCTTCTCCGCCGCCTCGCGGGCGGAGAGACCGGACGCCAGATCGGCCTGCCCGTGGGCGTCGAGCGTGCCCTCCATCACCGGGGTCATCAGCGCCACGAGGTCCTCGCGGTCCTTCACCGCACGGAACTCCAGGCGTCCCTTCGGCTCCGGTACGGGGGTGCCGGGCCGCCACTCCAGACGCAGCCGCTCGACCAGGGGCCGGGCTCCCGCGCGCTCCAGGACACCGAACAGCGTTTCGAGCCGGTCGCGGGTCTCGGGGACCTCGTGCCAGTCCGGCGGCAGGAACCGGCCGTACTCGGGGCGCGGCGCGCCCGCAGGCACGACGGCCGCGGTCGCCGTCTCCAGCAGCCGCAGGCCGATGTCGGAGCGCTCCTCGGCGGGCAGCTCGGGGTCGAGGTCGAAGAAGTCGAGGGCGAGCGGCTCGCCGCCCTCCTTGTTCGTCCACCAGGCGATCCTGGCCAGGACCCGGTCACCGCGCAGGGCCACCCACATCCAGCCGGGTATGCGGCGGCCGGTGGCGAGGTCTTCCTCGAGTTCGTGGTCGAGGACGTAGCTGAGACGGCAGAACAGCTCCAGCTCCTCCGGTCCGGAGAGCGGGCGCACGGTCACGCCGTCGATCGTGCGAGAAGGCGCGTGAGAGGTCGTGTGAGAAGGCGCGTGAGAGGTCGTGCGAGAAGGCATGTGAGAAGTGGTCTGAGAAGACGCGGTCACGTCTGGTTTCCCCCTGGGAGTCGAGTGCGGAGACCGTAGCAGCGATCTTGGTGAGGGCGGTACGGCTTTGTGGGCGGCGCCCGTTCTGGACACCTCGGGGCCCTCGGCCCGACAATCACGAGGTGACGCCACCTTTCGAGTTCTCCACGCACTCCGCTCGGCTCTCCGACGCCGAGCGGGACCGTGCGCTGGTGCTGCTCCGGGAGGGTGCCGCGCAGGGCCGGCTCTCGCACGACACCTTCCTGTTCCGGATGGAGCGGGCGCTCGCCGCTCAGCGCCCCGACGAACTCGCCCTGCTGACCGCCGATCTGCGGACCGAGTCCCCCTGGACCCGGCGGGTGGTGGGCGCGGTCGAGAAGATGTCCGCGTTCACGGCCAAGGTGGGGCGGGCCTGGCAGGCCGAGCGGCTGCCGAAGCTGCTGCTGCCCGCTCCCGGCCCGCACCCGCTGCGGATCGGCCGTGACCCGGCGAACGGCCTGCGGCTCAGCCACGAGACGGTCTCCCGGCTGCACGCCGAACTCTCCCTCCAGGGCGGCCTCTGGGTGCTGCGCGACCTCGGTTCGACCAACGGCACGACCGTCAACGGGCGCCGGGTGACCGGAGCCGTGGTGGTCCAGGCCGGCGACCTGGTCGAGTTCGGCCAGATGTCGTTCCGGCTCTCTCTGCGCTGAACCCCCGTCGCTCCTCGGGGTGTTCCCCTACGGGTGGGGGTAACCCCCCTGCGGCGCACCGGCGTCCACCAGTGACCGCGTACCGCCTCCGGCGCGAGGCTGACCCCATCGGCACGGGTCGGCAGGTACGAGGGAGGTGCCCGTATGTCGGGCAGAGTTCCGGTCACGGTCAGGACGGCACAGTGGTGTGCCACGCACCCGTGGAAGGCGATCGCCGGATGGGTGCTCTTTCTCGCGCTCTGCGTCGGGGCCGGGGCCGCGGCCGGGACGAACAAGGGGTCCTTTTCGGACTTCTGGGTCGGTGAGGCGGGGCGTGCCGAGGCGATGGCCTCGGAGAGCGGGCTCACCCCGCCGCCGGTCGAGCAGGTCCTGATCGAGCACGCGCGGACGGCTTCTGCGGCGGGCACGGCTACCGCGGCGGGGACGGGCGGGGCCGGGGTGTCCGGGGGAGCGGTGGACGGTGCCCGCGCCGGGGCGCTCGCGGCGGCCGCGGAGGACGTCGTCCGGCGGATGGAGGCCCTGCCCGCCGTCGAGGCCGTCGCCGACCCCGCCCCTTCCCGTGACGGCGCGGCCCTGCGGGTCGCCGTCACCCTGCGCGGGGACAAGGAGACCGCCAAGGAGGGCGTCGACGCCCTTCTCGCGCAGACCGCGGCCGTCAGGAAGGCCCATCCCGCGCTGCGGGTCGAGCAGACCGGCAGCGCCTCGATCTCCGTCGCCGTCAACGACAAGCAGGGGCAGGAGCTCCAGCGGACCGAGATGATCAGCCTTCCGGTGACCTTCCTGATCCTGCTCGTCGTCTTCGGCGCGGTCCTCGCCGCCGGAATCCCGGTCCTGCTCGCCCTGTTCGCCTTCGTGGGCGCGGTCGGCCTGTACGGGCTCGCCTCCTGGGTCTTCCCCGACGCGGGCGGCGCGGCGCTCAGCGTCATCTTCATGATGGGCATGGCCGTCGGCGTCGACTACTCCCTCTTCTTCCTGAAGCGGGCGCGGGAGGAGCGGGAGCGCTCGGGCGGCACGATCTCCCCGGCCCGCGCCGTCGAACTGGCCGCCGCCACCTCCGGCCGGGCGGTCGTGGACTCCGGCCTCGCCGTGGCGCTCTCGCTGGCCGGTCTGTACGTCGTCGGAGACGTGATCTTCTCCTCCATCGCCACCGGCGCCATCCTGGTCACGCTCGTGGCCGTCGGCGGCTCGCTGACCGTGCTTCCCGCCCTCCTGGCCGCGCTTGGGCACCGTATGGACGGCGGCAGGCTCGCCCGCCGTTCCCGGCGCCGGGGCGGGCGCGGCGAGGGGCGGCTTTGGGCGGCCCTGCTGCGGCCCGTCGTACGCCGCCCGCTGGTCTCGCTGGTCGCGGGAGTCGCCGTGGCCGTCGCGCTCGCCGCGCCCGCGCTCGGCATGAAGCTCGGCACCGAGGGCAAGGAGACGTTCCCGGACAGCGTCCCCGCGGTCGCCGCGTACGACCGTCTCGTGACCGCCTTCCCCTCCGAGGGGCCGGCGCATCTCGTCCTCGTGCACGGCGAGGACCCGGCGGCGCCGCTGCGGCGGCTGGCCGAGGCCACGCGGGGCGACCGGCTCTTCGCGCAGGACCGGATGCCGGTGGTGCGGACCGCGGAGAACGGCCGTACGGCGCTGCTCGCGCTCCCCGTCCCGTACGCCCAGAACTCGCCCGAGGCCACGCGCTCCCTGGAGAAGGTGCGGGGAGATCTGCTGCCCGCCGCCGTCGCGGGACTGCCGGAGGCGCGGTGGGCGGTGTCGGGGGAGATCGCGGGCGGCGCCGACTACGCGGCGCACCAGGAGCGGCGGCTGCCCTGGGTGGTGGCCCTCGTCGCGCTCGCGACCTTCGCGGTGATGTTCGCGGCGTTCCGCTCGGTGGTGATGGCGGCGGTCGGCATGCTGCTCAACCTCGCTGCGGTACTGGTGGCGTGGGGTGTCCTCACCCTGGTGTTCCAGGGCCGTTGGGCCGAGGGCGTGCTCGGCTTCGAGTCGCTGGGCTTCGTCGGCTCCCGTACGCCTCTGATGGTCTTCGCGATCCTCGTCGGACTCTCCACGGACTACCAGATCTTCGTCGTCAGCCGGATCAGGGAGGCCGTGCGCCGCGGAGTGCCGACGCGGGCGGCGGTGGTGGACGGGATCGCCGGCTCGGCGAGCGTGGTGACGAGCGCGGCGGTGATCATGGTGTCGGTCTTCGTCAGCTTCCTCTTCATCGACCGCATCGAGATGAAGCAGATCGCGGTGGGTCTGACGGTCGCGGTCCTCTTCGACGCGATCGTGCTGCGTGCGGTGATCCTGCCGTCCGCGATGGCGCTCCTCGGCGACCGTGCCTGGTGGCCCGAGCGCCCGCCCACCGACCGTGCGCCGGAGCTGCCGGCGCACTCGCGGGCGGCGGACCCCGTCGAAACCTGACCGGGGGCGGCCGGTCGCCGTGGAGCACGGGCGCGCTGCCCCTGCGCACGGCACCGGCGAGCGGTTCACCCGTTCGGCCGTACGCGGACTGCGGCGGGCGTCACGCGGTGGTGGGGTGGTGAGACGCGCGCCAGGACTGTTCCGGCCGCGACAGCCACCCACAGCGGACCCACCGAGGGGGCGCGATGAGCGACAGGCCGAACCCGGCGATACGGCAGGACGGCTGGGCGAAGATCCCGCCCATGGAGCCCGCGCCCGCACTCCGCGCCCGCGCCGCCGCCGGGCGGGTCAGGGGCGAGGGCCCCGCCGGCACCGACCGCGTCCCCACCCGCACCGTCGCCCCCAGCCCGCTCGACCCCGGCGCCACCCGGATCCCGCACCGCGTCCACCGCGTGCTGCGGGAGGAGTTCCCGCTGACCTACGACCCGATGCTGCGGGCCTGGGTGCTCAGCCGGTACGCCGACGTCGCCGGGGCGCTCACCGACGCCCGGTTCACCCACGGCCACCGGCCCGGCGACCCGCCCTGCGACCGGAGCCACGTCGACGTCGACGAGGCCGCGCTGCGGGCCGTCGCCGAACGCACCGCCCACCTCCTCGCCCGCCGTATCGCCGACCGGCACCAGACCGATCTCGTCGCCGAGTACTGCCACTGGCTGCCCGCCGGGACCGTGGCCGCCGCCATCGGTGTGCCCTACCGCGACATGATGCGGCTGGTACGCGGCCGGGCAGCCTCCGCGCCGGCGGGCCGGTGCACCGCGCAGATCGCGATCCGCGAGAAGGCCCTGGCCTCCTTCCTCGCCAACGTCCTGACCGACCCGGACCTGACCGACGCGCTCCGCGACGCCCCCTCGGGCCTGATCGCCCGCGCCTGGACCGAGTCGCTGCGCCGCGACCCGCCCGTGCAGATCGCCGCACGCCGCACCAGCGCCGAGGTACGGATGAGCGGCGGCACCATCCCGGCGGGGGAGCCGGTCGCTCTCCTGATCGGCTCAGCCGGGCGCGACCCGGAACGCTTCCGGGCGCCCGACCGTTACGACCCGCTGCGCGACGACCCCGGCCAGCTCACCTACGGCTCCGGCGCGTGCCCCGCCGTCCTGCTGGCCGGCTTCGAGGCGGAGTACGCCCTGCGCGCCCTGTTCGACGTGATGCCCCGTCTGCGGGTCGCCGACGGCTACCACCCCGAGTACACGGGCCTGATCACCCGCGGCCCCCGCAACCTCCTCGTCCGCCCCGCCGGCTGACCGCACCCGAGCCGGGGGCGCCCCGAGTCACGGCCCGAGCCACCCCCGGGCGCCGCCCCGGCGGCTGACCGCATCACTTCCCCGGAGGGCGCCCGAGTCGTGCCCCGGGCGCCGCCCCCGCCGTCCGTCGGTCACTCGCGCAGGCGGGCCAGCAAGGCCACCGGGCGCTCGTCGAAGAGTTCCGCGAGCTTCACCTCCGTGGCCGCGCCGCCCGTGAACTCTCGTACCCCGTCGAGCACATCGGCCCAGCGGCCGTCCGGGAGCACCAGCTCCGTGTCCTGCCAGCCGCCCGCCTCCGCGAGCCGCAGCGGCAGGCGGGTGACCGCCGTGACCACCTCGCCCGCGCGGGCGAAGGCCAGGCAGTGTGCCGCCGCCGGGCCGGACGCGGTCAGCGGGGCGTAGCTCCCCGGCTCCGCGAAGACCTCCGGGCGTTCCCGCCGGAGCCTCAGCGCCGCCCGTACGACCGCCGTCTTGTCGTCGTCCGGGCCGACCGCGAACGGCTGCCGGTTGTCCGGGTCGACCAGCGCCCGGTACTCCCGCTCCGTCCCCTGGTACAGATCGGGGACCCCCGGCATCGTCAGATGCACCAGCGCCGCGCCGAGCATGTGCGCCCGGATGTGCGGCTCCAGGGCGAACGCCGCCTCCGACGCCGAGCGCAGCGGGATACGGCCGGGGCCCGCCGCCACGAAGTCGGCGACCGCCCGCTCGTACCCCTCGTCGGGCTCGGTCCAGCTGGTGTGCAGCCCCGCCTCCCGTACGGACTTCAGCACGGCCGGGCCGAGCCGCGCCGCGTCCGGCGTACCGAAGCCGAACGCGGTCTGCCACGCCGTCCACGCCAGATGCGGATCGGGCGCCGGGATGCCGGCGACCTCGTCCAACAACTCGGCCCACACGGCCGGGCACTGGGCGAGGACCGCGATGCCCGCCCGGAGGTCCGCGCTGCGCTTGGTGTCGTGCGTGGTCAGTACCGTGCCGGTGGCCGGCCAGTCGCGGGCGAGCCGTGCGCAGTACGCGTGGAACTCCTCCGGTGTGACCGCCGGCCTGCCGGGCTCTCCGCCCACCTCGTTGGCCGAGAGGAGCGGTGTGTAGCGGTAGAAGGCCGTGTCCTCGACGGACTTGGCGCGCAGCGCGGAGGACGTCTGGGCGAACCGCGCCCGGAAGGCCCGGTGTTCGGGCCCGTCGCCGAGCCGCCCGAGCGCCAGCTCCCGCACGGTGTCGACGGCCGCGGCCTCCTCCGCCACCGCGAAGGCCGCCTTCGCCCCCCGGGCCGCCTCGGGGGTGAGGACGTCCTCGCCGCCCGTGCGGTAGGTGCGGTAGACCGGGACCCGGACGAGGAGTTCACGGATGGCGGTCAGCAGCGCCCAGGGCGCGTGGTCCCGCAGCTCCGGGTCGGCGGCGCAGATCCGCCCCGCGATCCCGGTCAGCGCGGCCGTCTCCGCGGCCAGTTCGTGGGTCACGACCTTGTACGCGGCGCGGCGCGCGGTCGCCTCCCAGCAGCCGCCCCTGTCCGACGCCCGCCCGACGAACTCGCGGTACACGTCCCGCAGTTCGTCCGCCCCGACCGGGTCCACGAAGACCCCGTCGACATACCGCAGGGCGTCGTAGCCGGTGGTGCCGGCGACGGGCCAGTCCGCGGGCAGCGGCTCCGTGCCGGTGAGGATCTTCTCCACCACCGTCCAGCACCGCCCGTCCGTCACCTCCCGCAGGCGCTCCAGATAGCCCTGGGGGTCGGCGAGCCCGTCCGGGTGGTCGATCCGCAGGCCCTCGATCACCCCGTCCCGTACGAGCTCCACGATCTTGGCGTGGGTCGCGTCGAAGACCTCGGGGTCCTCGACCCGTACCCCGATCAGGTCCGAGATGGTGAAGAAGCGGCGGTAGTTGAGCTCGGTCCTGGCCAGCCGCCACCAGGCGAGGCGGTACCACTGGGCGTCGAGCAGCTCGGTGAGCGGCAGGCCCTCCGTGCCGTCCCGGAGCGGGAACTCCTGCTCGTCCAGGCGCAGGACCCCGTCCGCCACGCGCATCCGCTTCCGTACCTCGGGAAGTCTGGCGGGCAGCACGGGAAGCAGGATCCGCCCGTCTCCCGCCTCCCAGTCGATGTCGAACCAGCGGGCGTAGGGCGAGCCCGGGCCCTCCCGCAGCACTTCGCGCAGGGCGTGGTTGTACCGGGGCGACGCCGCCATGTGGTTGGGCACGAGGTCGACGACCAGCCCCAGACCATGGGCGCGGGCGGTCGCGGCGAGGGAGCGCAGCCCCTCCTCACCGCCGAGTTCCGCCCGGACGGCGCGATGGTCGGTGACGTCGTACCCGTGGGTGGAACCGGGCACGGCCTCCAGGACCGGGGAGAGATGGAGATGGGAGACACCGAGGCCGGCCAGATGCGGGACGGCACGCTCGGCGGACGCGAACGGGAAGTCCGGCTGGAGCTGCAGCCGGTAGGTGGCGGTGGGCGTGGTCGAGGGCGTCATGCGAACGTACGTACCCCGCTGGGCGGCTTCTGTGTCATCGCCCCATGCGTCCGTTCGTATGCATCGCGTTATTTTCTCGTGATGATCAGGATGTATCGCGAGACGCTCTCCCTCCTCGGGCCCGTCCTGCCGGTGGTCTCCTTCCTCGGCCGGCTGCCCACCGCCATGTGCCAGCTCGGCAGCCTGCTCCTGGTCGCCGAGACGAGCGGCTCGCTGGCGACGGCGGGGCTGGCGGGCGGCGCGCTCGCGGCCGGCCAGACCGTCGCCGGACCGGTGCTCGGGCGGCTCGCCGACCGGCGCGGTCAGCGGGGTGTCGTCCTCGCCGCATCCCTGGCCAACGCGGTCTGCGTCGCCGGTCTCGTGGTCGCGGCGCTCGCCCACGCGGCGACGGGCTGGCTGATGCTGCTCGGCGCGCTCGCGGGGGCGAGCGTTCCGCAGGTCGGGCCGCTGGCCCGGACCCGCTCCGTGGCGCTGGCCCGGCGGAGCGGCGCGGACGACCGGGCGGTGGGGACGGTGCTGTCCTTCGAAGGCACCCTCGACGAGGTCTCATTCGTCCTCGGCCCGGCCCTGGTCGGCCTCGCGGCGGCGCTCGCCCACCCGGCGGCCGCCCTGCTCCTCGCCGCCGCCCTGCTCGCGACCTGCGGCACGGCGTTCGCCCTGCACCCGTCGGCCCGGGCGGCCGAGGGGCGTGGCACCGGGAAGCCGGGCGCCATCACTCGTACGGGTGCCGCCGAACGGGCGCGGCTGCCCGGGGCCGCGTACGCCCTTCGGGTCACGATGGTGCTGCAGGGCGCCATGTTCGGGGCCTCGCAGGCCGGGATCACCGCGCTCACCGAGAAGCTCGGGACACCGGCCCAGGCGGGTCTGGTCTATGCCGCCATGGGGGTGATGAGCGCGGCCGTCGGACTCTCGATGGCCGCGGTGCCCGCGCGGATCGGGCTGTCGACCCGCTGGCGCGCGGCCACCGTCGCGCTCGTCGTCCTCTCCCTGCCGCTGCTCCTCGTCGACTCCCTGGGGGCGCTGTACGCGGTCGTGATCGTCCTCGGCGCCGCCTACGCGCCGCACCTCATCACCGTGTTCGGGCTCACCGAGCGGACTGTCCCTGCCGGCCGGCTGGCGGAGTCGATGGCCTATCTGACCAGCGGAGTCGTCGGCGGCCAGGCGCTGGCGCTCGCGCTGTCCGGCCGTCTGGCGGAGCGTCACGGCGCGCCGGCCGCGTTCGCCGTGGCGGTCGTCGCGGCCGTGCTGTGCGCGGTTCTGTCCTGGACGGTCCGGTCTCGGCCTCGGACACCGGACCTGACGGCGCGACCGGCCGCGAGCAGCGGCGTCTGACCCGCGGCGGCGACCACGGAGACACCACCGCCGACGGAGCCGCGGCCCGGGCGGGGTCGCGGCTCCGCCGGCGGTGGCCCGGCCCGGTGGCCTGGCCCCGTGGCCCGGCCCGGTGGCCCGGCCCGGTGGCCCGGCCCGGGGGTGCGGGCCGAAGCGGGCCCCGGGCCGGGAGCCCCGACGCGGCTTAGGCCGGTCGGCGCAGCACCGTGAGGCTGAGCGGCGCCAGTGTCACCCGTTCGCCCGCCGCCACCTTGGGGCCCTCCTGGGGCGGGATGCCCTCAGGGTGGGAGGTGTCGACCACGACGCGCCAGGTCTGGCCGTGGTTGACCGGCACCTCGAACTCCAGCTCCTGCGAGGACGCGTTGAACATCAGCAGGAAGGAGTCGTCGGCGATCCGCTCACCCTGCGGCCCCGGCTCCGAGATCGCGTTGCCGTTGAGGAAGACCGACAGCGCCTGCGCGTGCGCCGCCTGCCAGTCCCGTGCGGTCATCTCCACGCCCTCCGGCGTGAACCAGGCGATGTCGGTCAGCTCGTCGTGCGTGCCCTCCACCGGCCGCCCGTGGAAGAAGCGGCGGCGCCGGAAGACCGGATGGTCGCGGCGCAGCCGCACCATCGCCCGGGTGAACTCCAGGAGCGTGCCCTCCTCCTCGGCCCCCGGCTCCGGCCAGCGCACCCACGACACCTCGTTGTCCTGGCAGTAGGCGTTGTTGTTGCCGCCCTGCGTCCGCCCGAACTCGTCGCCGTGGCTGAGCATCGGCACGCCCTGCGAGAGCATCAGCGTCGCCAGGAAGTTGCGCATCTGGCGGGCGCGCAGCTCCCTGATGCCGATGTCGTCCGTGTCGCCCTCGGCGCCGCAGTTCCAGGACCGGTTGTGGCTCTCCCCGTCCCGGTTGCCCTCGCCGTTCGCCTCGTTGTGCTTCCCGTCGTACGAGACGAGATCGCGCAGCGTGAAGCCGTCGTGGCAGGTCACGAAGTTCACCGAGGCCAGCGGGCGCCGGCCGTCGTCCTGGTAGAGGTCGGACGAGCCGGTCAGCCGGGACGCGAACTCGGCGAGCGTCCGCGGCTCGCCCCGCCACAGATCCCGTACGCAGTCGCGGTACTTCCCGTTCCACTCGGTCCACAGTGGCGGGAAGTTGCCCACCTGATAGCCGCCCTCGCCCACGTCCCAGGGTTCGGCGATCAGCTTGACCTGGCTGACCACCGGGTCCTGCTGCACCAGGTCGAAGAAGGACGACAGCCGGTCCACCTCGTGGAACTGGCGGGCGAGGGTCGCCGCCAGGTCGAAGCGGAAGCCGTCGACATGCATTTCCGTGACCCAGTACCGCAACGAGTCCATGATCAGCTGGAGCACGTGCGGGGACCGCATGAGCAGCGAGTTCCCGGTCCCGGTGGTGTCGGTGTAGTACCGGCGGTCGTTCGAGAGCCGGTAGTACGAGGGGTTGTCTAGGCCCTTCAGGGAGAGCGTCGGGCCCAGGTGGTTGCCCTCGGCGGTGTGGTTGTAAACCACGTCGAGGATGACCTCGATCCCCGCCTGGTGCAGGGCCCGGACCGCCGACTTGAACTCCAGGACCTGCTGGCCCCGGTCGCCCCAGGAGGCGTAGGCGTTGTGCGGGGCGAAGAAACCGATGGTGTTGTAGCCCCAGTAGTTCGCCAGGCCCGCGTCCACCAGCCGGTGGTCGTTGACGAACTGGTGCACGGGCATCAATTCCAGCGCCGTGACACCCAGTTCCTTGAGATGGCCGATCACCGAGGGGTGTGCGAGGCCCGCGTACGTGCCGCGCAGCTCCTCCGGCAGCTCCGGGTGGAGCATCGTCAGGCCCTTCACATGGGCTTCGTAGATCACCGTACGGTGGTAGTCCGTGCGCGGACGCCGGTCGTCGCCCCAGTCGAAGTACGGGTTGACCACGACCGAGGTCATCGTGTGGGGCGCGGAGTCGAGGTCGTTGCGTGAGTCCGGCCGCCCGAAGTGGTAGCCGTACACCGCCTCGCCCCAGTCGATCGAGCCCGAGACCGCACGGGCGTACGGGTCGAGGAGCAGCTTCGCGGAGTTGCAGCGAAGCCCGCGTTCCGGCGCGTACGGACCGTGGACCCGGAATCCGTACCGCTGGCCCGGCATCACACCCGGCAGATAGGCGTGGCGGACGAAGGCGTCCGTCTCGCGCAGCTCCACCGCGGTCTCCGAGCCGTCGTCATGGATCAGACACAACTCGATTCTGTCGGCGGCCTCCGAGAAGACCGCGAAGTTCGTTCCGGCGCCGTCGTAGGTGGCGCCCAGGGGATACGCCTGTCCCGGCCAGACCTGCATAGATAAGACTCTTCCATTCTGATCCGGGAGTGGGGGTGCACTCCGGCCAAATCCTGCCCGAAAGACGGGCAACCTCCTAGGACTTCGGTCCGTCCTACCGGGTGACCGCAGTGAAATCGGGGAGAACTGCAGCAGAAGGGGGGAAGTGTGCACGAAATAGTGCGCCGCCATCTGGGGAAGGTGCTGGCGGGCGCGGCCATGGCGGTGACGGGGACCGCCGTCATGGTCGGTATCACCCTGCCGGGGACCGCGGGCGCCGACGACACGCCGAGGACCGGTGTCGCGGACGGCCGCGGGATCGCATCCGGTCCGGGCGAAGGCTCGGGGGCCGGCGCCGGCGGCACGTCCGACGGAACCGCGCCGGAGCCCGCGAAGGTGGCCGCCGCGCCGCCCGAGGGGAAGAAGGGGGTGGGCACCGACCCGCTCACCGACGACGAGCTGAAGCGGGCCGAGGAGCTGGCGCTGACCCCGCCGGCCAGGGCCGCGCAGCGCGACGTCGAAGGGACGAGGGGACCACAGCACCTGGCCACCGAACTGGCCGACCCGCGTCCGGAGGAGGTCGACGACCCCACCGCGCCACGCCGCGCCGAGGTGCGGTTCTACGACTACGAACGCGACGAGCTGATCACCCGTACCGTCAACCTCGCCACCGGGAAGGTGGAGAGCGCGGCCGCCCAGCGCGGGGTGCAGCCCTCGGCCCACCCGGAGGAGCTGCGGGAGGCGCTGGAGCTCATCCTGAAGAGCCCGCTCGGCAACGGCGTCCGCGAGGACTACAAGGACGCCACGGGCAAGGCGCTGACCTCGGCGGATCAGCTCTGGTTCAACGGGGACGTCTACCGCCCCTACCGCGAGGCCGAGGTCCCCGCGGTGCTCACCGCCTGCGGTGAGCACCGGTGTGTCCGCCTGGTCACCAAAATCCACAACGGTTCCTGGATCGACACGCGGAATCTGATCGTCGACCTCAGCGCCCGGACCGTGACCCGCGTCGGCTGACGGCCCGTCCGGTCGTCCGGTGGTCCATGGACCAAGGTCCGGTCGCCCGGTCTCTCGCGCGGCCCGACCACCCGCGCACCCGTCCGTCTTCCACACGTCCGTCCGCCTTCCGCACTTCCGTACGAGGGAGTTCGTCCATCATGTCCATCCCGTCGCTCTTGCGCGCCCGCAGGCACGGCGCCGTGCTCGCCGCGGCCGCCCTGCTCGGCACCGCCACGGCCGCCGCCGGCCCCGCGACCTCCGCCACCGCGGCACCCGCCGCGCCCACACCGCCCCGCGCCGACTGCTCCGCCGCGTACCGCATCGAGCAGAAGCTCGACGGTGGCACCGTCTGGCGCATGTGCTGGCGCTACGACACCGACTCCGGGCTCGTCCTGGACAAGGTCACCTACCAGCCCAAGAGCGCGAGCGCCCCGATCCGGGTGCTCACCAGCGCCAAGCTCGCCCAGATCCATGTGCCGTACGACGACGGCAACGCCGAGTACGACGATCTCACCGGCGCCGGGTTCGGCTGGGGTCTGCAGAACCTGAAGCCGGCCGAGTGCCCCGGCGGCACGATCACCTCCGTGAAGGTGCCGGAGATGGGCAAGGTCGACGGCCTGTGCACCACGACCCGGGCGCGCGGGCACGCGTACCGGATGGCCAACGACGAGGGCACCAAGGTCTGGCAGGCGCAGGGCAAGGACCTGCTCGTCTACACCGTGAACAAGGTCGCCTGGTACGAGTACATCACCGAGTGGCGGTTCTCCTCCGACGGCACGATCGCCGCCAACGTCGGTGCCACCGGGAGCCTCTCGCCCGCCGACTACAGCGCCACCGACGGCCGCGGCTGGCCCATCGGCCCCGGCGCCCGCTCCTACGCCACCAGCCACGCCCACAACGTCTTCTGGCGGCTCGACTTCGGCCTCGACGGCAGCGTCAAGGACCGGATCGAGCAGTACGACTCCAAGGTCACCGCCCCCAGCGGCAACGGCGGCCCGACCGTGAAGACCACCCGCACCCCCGTCACCAAGGAACTCGCCGGGGACGCGAAGAACATGCGCTGGTGGCGGGTGGTCAGCGCGACCGGCAAGAACAAGGACGGCCACCCCCGTTCGTACGAGATCGTGCCCGGCCCCTCGAACACCCACGCCGGCCGCGGCTTCACCAAGCACGACATCTACTTCACGCAGAGCCGCGCCTGCGAGCAGTTCGCCAGCAACAACATTCTCGACTGTGGCCGAAACACGCCCGACAGTGTGGACAAGTGGGTCAACGGGGAGACGCTGACCGACCCCGCCGTCTGGGTCAACATCGGGTTCCACCACATCGCCCGGGACGAGGACCAGCAGCCGATGCCCGTCCACTGGCAGGGTTTCCAGCTCGCCCCCAGGGACGTAACCGCTATGAATCCGCTCACTCCGCCCGATCTCGCCAACCAGAACGGCACACCGAATCAGGGGAGTTGAGCAAGGAGCCTGCCGATCCTGCTGCACCGCCTCCCGCTCCCGGAGTACCCTTCCTTGATCTTGTCGGACTGGTCAGACGGGCGTCCAGGAGCAGAAGGCGGTGCGCGGGTGAGCTCGGGAGGTCTGGAGCTGCCCCCAGGTGACACGGGTCACGAGGGGAGCTCCCCCGAACCCGGTGAGGTGCCGCCCGGAGCGGTCTCCGTCGCCAGGCCGATGGAGATCGGGGCGGAGCTCGACTGGGGCGCCGACGCCTGGAGCGAGGTGCGCACCCGGGCCCAGCGGGCCGGGCGGGCCTACATTTGGCTGAATCTCGTCGAGCAGCGGCTGCGGGCCGTGGTGGCGGCGGTCCTGCGGCCCGTCTACGAGCCGGTGCACGGCGAGGACTGGGTGGTGGCCGCCGCCGGTCCGGCCGGGCAGGAGTGGGTGCAGCGGGCCGTCGCGGTCCGGGAGGTCTCGCGGCGCAAGGGGTATCTCCTCGACCCGGCCGACGACAACGTTCTCAGCTTCCTGACGCTGCCGCAGCTGCGGGAGCTGATGGTGCAGCACTGGCCGTGCTTCGAGCCGTACTTCGACGACCGGCGCGAGGTGGAACTCGCCCTTGACGAACTGGAGGTGACGCGCAATGTCGTCTCCCGCAACCGGGCCCTGTCGCTGACCGTGCTCGCCCAGTCCGAACGGGCCTCCGCGCGGCTCCTGGAGATCCTCGGGACCGGGGCGGGGGTGCCGTCGGCCGACCGGCTGCCGGTCGACGCCGTCGAGGACCTCGTCGGCGACCGGTACGCCGATGTGGTCTCCGTCCACCCCGACCGGGTCAGGCTCCAGCGGCAGCTGCCGGCCGAGAACCTCTTCGGCGGGGCCCGGCGCCTCGACGCCACCGGCATAGGCCTGAATCTCCTGGTGCAGAACTTCTCCGGGCGGCGGCTCGTCCGGCTGGCCGAGTCGGGCTGCCGGATACGGCTCCTCTTCCTCAACCCGGCCAGCAGCGCCGTCAAGCGGCGCGAGCGGGAACTCGGCCTGAAGAAGGGCGAGCTGAGCCGCTCGGTGGAGATGAACATCCTTCATATGCGGCGGGTCCGCTCCAAGCTGCGCGACCCGGGCGCCTTTCAGATCCACGTCTTCGACGAGACGCCGCGCTTCACCGCCTACCTCGTCGACGGCGACGGGCCGGACGGCGTCGGCGTCGTCCAGTCGTATCTGCGACGGGCGCGGGGGATGGAGGCGCCGGTCCTCGTGCTGCGCGGGGGCGGGCGGAACGTGGTGCGCTCGGGCCGGCAATCCGGGGACAACGGGGTTGGCGAACACGGACTTTTCGAGACATACAGGGAGGAGTTCGAGTCGGTGTGGCTCGACTCCCGGCCGGTCTCATGAGGTTCTCGCGGACGGCGTTGTCAGTGGCGCGTGCGAGGGTGTTCAGCACCACGGGGGAGATCACGTAAGGAGGACCCGATGGCTTGGCACGGGGAAGAGCTGGTCGGCTTCGACCTGGAGACGACGGGCACCGAACCACTGGAGGCCCGGATCGTGACGGCCTCGGTCGTCGGCGTCCACGACGGCCGGGTGGTACGGCAGCGCGACTGGCTCGCCGACCCCGGGATCCGCATCCCGGCGCAGGCGTCCGCGATCCACGGCATCAGCAGCGAGCGGGCGGCGGCCGAGGGGCGGCCGGTGCGCGAGGTCGCCGACGAGATCGCCGACACACTGACCGGCTATTGGTCCCAGGGCGTGCCGGTCGTGGCGTACAACGCGGCCTTCGACCTGACCCTGCTCTCCGCCGAACTGCGCCGACACGGCCTTCCCTCGCTGAGCGAACGGCTCGGCGGCGCCGCCACGGGCCCGGTCATCGACCCGTACACCATCGACCGGGCCGTCGACCGCTACCGCCGGGGGAAGCGGACGCTCGAAGCGGTCTGCGGCGAGTACGGCGTGGTCCTCGATGCGGCCCACCAGGCGGCCGCCGACGCCCTGGCCGCCGTGCGGGTGGCCGTCGCGATAGCGGGGCGGTATCCGTCGGTCGCCGTGCTGAGCCCGGACGAGCTGCACGCACGTCAGATCGGCTGGTACCGCGACTGGGCCGAGGATTTCCAGGGCTTCCTGCGCCGCAAGGGCAGCCCGGACGCGGTCGTCGATCCGTCCTGGCCGCTGCGGGAGGCCGTGGTCGTGGCGGGCTGAGATCAGCCGATGGGGTTCTCCGCCAGGAAGTCCAGAAGCAGCGCGTTGACGCGCTCCGGCCGGTCCAGCGGGAGCCAGTGCCCGGCGTCCTCGACGCGTTCGTAGCGCCAGGTGCCGTCCACGTGCTTGGCGGTGCCGGTCATCGACTGCTCGGTGAGGAAGCGGTCGCCGGTGCTCCACACGCCCATCACCGGACCCGGAAGCGGGGGCAGCGGGAGTGCGGGGCCGAACTGGACCTCGGCCGGGAGGCCGGCGCGGTAGATGTTCAGGGCGGCGGTGAGCGCGCCCGGTGCGCGCAGCGGCGCGAGGACGGTCTCGGCGTCCGGGTGCTCGCCCAGCATGTCCCGGAAGTTGGCGAACCCGTCCCGCGACAGCCACTCCTCGGCGAGCCCCGCCACCTGGAACAGGATCATGTACCAGGACCGCTGCTTCTGCTCCCATCCCGCGTCGCGGATGGCGGCCAGATGACCCACCGACAGGAGGCTGAGCGAGGCGAGCCGCCCGGGCGCGGTCTGGGCGAGGGCCTGGACGATGCCCGAGCCCCAGTCGTGGCCGACCAGATGGACGCGGCCGGTCTCCAGACGGTCGAGCAGTTCGAGGAGATCGCCCACGTGCTTCGCCGGGTGGTACGCCTCCGGGCCGCCGTCGGGCCGGTCCGAGGCGCCGAAGCCCCGCAGGGTCGGAGCGACGCACCGGTACCCGGCGGCGGTCAGGGCCGGAACCTGGTGGCGCCAGAGGTGGTGGCTGTCGGGGAAGCCGTGCACCAGGAGTACGGCCGGGCCGTCGCCGCTCACCTCGACGTCCAGCGTCACCTCGGTCAGTTCCACCCGCATCGCAACACCCCGTCGCCGACAGCCGTTTCAGGTCCCCGTCATGATGTCAGAACGGATACCAGCGCACCTCGGGGTCGCCGTCCCGCAGCGAGGCGACCCGCCGCTTGAACTCGGCCAGGGCCTTGGGGTTCGTCGGCGCGTGCTGGGCCACCCAGGCGCAGCTCGCGGTCTCCCGGGCCCCGCGCAGCACCGCGCACCCCTCCCACTCCCGGACGTCCCAGCCGTACGCCTCGGTGAACGCGTCGTACGCGGCCGGGTCGAGCCCGTACCGGTCGCGGGAGAGGGCGAGCACCACGAGGTCGTGCTCGCGCAGGTCGGAGGAGAAGGTCTCCAGGTCGACCACGACCGGACCGTCCGGGCCGACATGGACGTTGCGGGGCAGCGCGTCACCGTGGATCGGGCCGAAAGGGAGGTGAGGGGTGAGCGCGGCCGCCGCAGGCGCGAAGGCGTCGCGCCGCTCGCGCAGGAACGCCGCGTCGGCCGGGTCGATGGCGTCGCCCGCGAGCCGCAGCCAGCGCTCGACGCCGCCGAGCAGTTCACGGCGGGGGAGCGTGAAAGAGGCGGGCTCGTCCAGGGCGTGGATCCGGCGGAGCAGCGGGGCCAGGTCGCGCGGTTCGGCGGGACGCACGGCCTCGGGCAGCCGGTGCCAGAGGGTGACCGGATGGCCCTCCACCAGACGCGGCTTCGGCTCGGCCGCCCGTACCGCCGGTACGCCGGCGTCGGCGAGCCAGTCGGCGAGCGCCAGCTCCCGCTCGGCGCGGGCCAGCAGCTCCGCGTCCCGGCCGATCTTGATCACGAGATCGCCGGTCGCGAAGACCGCGTTCTCACCGAGCGCGAGCAGCGGCGCCTCCGGCTCCCGGGCCGGCAACTCCGCGGCGGCCAGGATCTCCCGTGCCCGCGCCTCGTCCATACGTCTCTCCGTCTCCGACCGATGGGCTCCCGCCGATGAGGTCGCCCGATGAGGTCCGACCGATGGGTCCGCCCGATGTGCCTGTGGGAATCAGCCAAAGTCTCGCATCCGCGCAGGTGGCCTTGACGAACCGACGGCTCGTCAGGACCATGACGGAGGCCAGTGCACCGTTGCATAAGCCGCACAAGCGGCATAAGGGGTCGAGCCTGTGGGTGTGGTGACCGCGACGAAGCGGTCCGGTGGACCAGCGACCGCCGGCAAGGAGCCCGCTCGCGGGAGGAGCCACGGTGCCTGGTTCCTCGTGCTGCCCGCGCTGATCCCGATCCTGATCCTCAGCGTCGGCCCCCTCCTCTACGGCATCGCGCTCGCCTTCACCGACGCCCAGTCGGGCCGCACTCAGGCGACGAGGTGGGTGGGCACCCTCAACTTCCAGGACCTGCTGCACGACACCCTCTTCTGGGACTCGTTCCGGATCGGGCTGCTCTGGGCCGTCGGCGTCACCGTCCCGCAGTTCCTGCTCGCCCTCGGTCTGGCGCTGCTGCTCAACCAGAACCTCCGCTTCCGCTGGCTGGCCAGGGCGCTCGCGATCATCCCGTGGGCGATGCCCGAGGTCGTCGTCGGCATCATGTGGCGGCTGGTCTACAACCCCGACGCGGGCATCCTCAACGAGACCGTCCGGGACCTGGGCCTCGGTGACGGACGCGACTGGCTCACCGGGCTCGCGACCGCGCTGCCCGCCGTCATCGTCGTCGGCATCTGGGCGGGCATGCCGCAGACCACGGTCGCCCTGCTCGCCGGGCTCCAGAACACCCCGCACGAACTCCACGAGGCGGCCGCCCTCGACGGCGCGGGCGCCTGGCGCCGCTTCCGTACCGTCACCTGGCCCGCACTCAAGCCCGTCGCCCTCGCCATCACCGCCCTCAACTTCATCTGGAACTTCAACTCCTTCGCCCTGGTCTACGTCCTGACCAACGGCGGACCCGGCGGCCGCACCCGGCTGCCCATGCTCTTCGCCTACGAAGAGGCCTTCCGCTACGGGCAGTTCGGCTACGCCGCCGCGATGGGCTGTGTGATGGTCGCCGTCATCTCCGTGCTCCTCGCCCTCTATCTCGTCGGACGGCTGAAGGGGGACCAGGACCGGTGAGCACGCTCCGCACCCGCGGGCCCGCGCGGATCGGCCAGTACGTCGCGCTCCTCGCGTATCTGGTCTTCCTCGCCTTCCCTTTCCTCTGGCTGATCTCCACCGCCTTCAAGCCCGCCCCCGAGCTGGGCTCGCTCCACCCCACCTGGATCCCGGACGACCCGACGCTCGCCAACTTCCGGCAGGCCTTCGACGAACAGCCGCTGCTCCGCGCCGCCGGGAACAGCCTGGTCGCCGCCGTCTGCGCGGCCCTGATCGCCGTCGCCATCGCCACACCCATGGCCTATGTGATGGCCCGCCACCGCGGCCGGCTCGCCACCGCGGCCACCGGCTGGGTCGTGGTCAGCCAGGCGTTCCCCTTCGTGCTGGTGATCATTCCGCTCTTCCTCGTCCTGAAGAACCTGCATCTGATCAACAGCCTCTTCGGCCTGATCATGGTGTACGTCGTCTGGTCGCTGCCGTTCGCGCTGTGGATGCTCACGGGGTACGTCCGGGCCGTACCGGCCGAGCTGGAGGAGGCCGCGGCCGTCGACGGCGCCGGCAGGCTCCGTACGCTCGTCTCGGTCACCGCGCCGCTGCTCGTCCCCGGCATCGTCGCCACCGCGCTCTTCGCCTTCATCACCGCGTGGAACGAGTTCTTCTTCGCGCTCGTCCTGCTCAAGACCCCGGAGAAGCAGACCTTGCCGGTCGTCCTCACCCACTTCCTCGGCGCGGAGGGCGTCGCCGACCTCGGCCCGCTGGCCGCGGCGGCCTTCCTCGCCACCCTCCCCTCGCTCGTCATCTTCGCGATCATCCAGAAACGGATCACCGGCGGCATGCTGACCGGGGCGGTGAAGTCCTGATGCGGGTACGGATGTTCACCGCCGCGGCCGCCGCGCTCGCCCTGCTGCTGACCGGCTGCGCCTCGGACGGGGACGGCCCGGACGATGGGAAGATCCGGCTCCGCTTCCAGTCGCTTGCCTGGCAGCAGGAGTCGGTCGCCGCCAACAAGGAGCTGGTGGCCGAGTGGAACGCCGCCCACCCCGACATCCAGGTCGACTACGTCCAGGGCAGCTGGGACTCCGTCCACGACCAGCTCCTGACCTCCTTCGAGGGCGGGGAGGCGCCGGACATCATCCACGACGCCTCCGACGACCTGGCCGACTTCGCCTACGGCGGCTATCTCGCCGATCTCACCGACCTCCTGCCCGAGCGGCTGCGCGCCGACATCCCGGCGCACAGCTGGGAGACGACCACCTTCGGGGACGGGATCTACGGCGTGCCGTTCCTCCAGGAGCCGCGCCTGATCATGGCGAACAAGAAGATCCTGGAGTCCTCCGGTGTCCGGATCCCGACCCCCGACCGGCCCTGGAGCTGGGAGGAGTTCCGCCAGGTGACCAAGGAGCTGACGGAGACGATGGGTGAGGGGAGGTACGCGATCGCCTGGCCGCTGAAGGAACCGGTCTCCGTCAGCCTCAACCTGGGCCTCTCGGCGGGGGGACAGCTCTTTCACCGGGGCGAGGACGGCAAGGTCACCATCCGCTTCGGCGAGGCGGACGGCGTCGTCCCCGGCACCATCCACGACCAGGTCAACACCGACCACAGCGCCTCGCGTTCCACGCTCGGCACGGGCGGCTCGGACGCCCTGCCGGGCTTCTTCGGGGGCAAGTACGCGATGGTCCCGCTGGGCTTCTCGTACCGGCAGCAGATCGTCCAGCAGGCGCCGAAAGGCTTCGAGTGGATCGTGCTGCCCGCGCCGGCCGGGAAGGACGGTCTCGCACAGGGCGTCAGCCCGCAGACGCTCTCCCTCGCCGAGGACAGCCCGTACAAGAAGGAGGCGGCGCGCTTCCTCGACTTCTTCCTCCAGCCGCGGAACATGGTCCGCCTCGCGCGGGGCGACTGGATGCTGCCGACCGGTACGGCGGCGCTCGCCGATCCCTCCCTGCGCACCCCGAAGGACGGCTGGGCCACCGGAGCGGCGGTGGCGCGCCAGCTGCGCTCCGCTCCGGCGCAGTCGGTGCGGGGCTACGCCGAGTGGAAGGACAAGGTGGCGACCCCCGCCTTCCAGGAGTACTACAGCGGGGCGATCGACGCCGTCGAGCTGCGGCGGCGCCTGGTGGAGGACGGCAATCTCGTGCTCGCCCGATACCAGCGGAGCTGAGCCGGGTCGAATAAGAGTGGACGAGACGTCTCGTCTTGCTTAGGGTGGGGTCATGACCGCCACCCCACGCGCCCATATCGCCATGTTCTCCATCGCCGCATACGGCCATGTGAACCCGAGCCTGGAGGTGATCCGCGAGCTCGTAGCCCGCGGGCACCGCGTCAGTTACGCGATCCCCGCCTCCTTCGCCGAGAAGGTCGCCGCCACCGGGGCCACCCCCGTCGTCTACACCTCCACGCTTCCGACGGACGACGACCCGGAGGCGTGGGGCACCGAACTGATCGACAACATCGAGCCGTTCCTGAACGACGCGATCCAGGCGCTGCCGCAGCTCGCCGAGGCGTTCGCCGCCGACCGGCCGGATCTCGTCCTGCACGACATCACCGCGTATCCCGCGCCGGTCCTCGCCCACCGGTGGGGCGTGCCCGCCGTCGGGCTCTGGCCGAATCTCGTTCCCTGGGAGGGGTACGAGGAGGAGGTCGCCGAGCCCATGTTCGCCGAGCTCAAGGCGTCCGAGCGGGGCAAGGCCTACTACGCGCGCTTCGAGTCCTGGCTCGCCGAACACGGTGTCGACACCCACCCCGACCGGCTCATCTCCCGACCGCGCCGGGCGCTCGTGCTCATCCCGGAAGCGCTCCAGCCGCACGCCGACCGGGTCGACACCTCCGTCTTCACCTTCGTCGGTGCCTGCCAGGGCGAGCGGGCGGACCAGGGGGAGTGGCGGCGGCCCGCCGGCGCCGACAAGGTCGTCCTCGTCTCCCTCGGCTCGGCCTTCACCAAGCAGCCGGACTTCTACCGCGCGTGCGCCGAGGCGTTCGCGGACCTTCCCGACTGGCATGTCGTGCTGCAGATCGGCAAGTTCGTCGACCCGGCCGACCTCGGCGAACTGCCCTCCAACGTGGAAGTGCACTCCTGGGTGCCGCAGTTGGCCATCCTGAAGCAGGCGGACGCGTTCATCACCCACGCCGGGGCCGGGGGCAGCCAGGAGGGACTGGCCACCGCGACGCCGATGGTCGCGGTCCCGCAGGCCGTCGACCAGTTCGGCAACGCCGACATGCTCCAGTCCCTGGGGGTGGCCCGGCACCTGCCGATGGAGGAGGCGACGGCGGACCGGCTGCGCGAGGCCGTGCTCGCCCTCGTCGAAGACCCCCAAGTCGCCCTGCGGGCACGGAAGATCCGAGCGGAAATGGCGCGCGAAGGAGGGACACGCCGCGCGGCGGATCTGATCGAGTCCGAACTCGCCTAGCGGCACAGCGGCGAAGGCCCCCGGCAACCCGGGGGCCTTTTTCGTGGCCCGAGTTGAGAGGGGATGACCGCTTTATTATTAAGAAACCTTGCTGAATAAGTCACAGCTGTGTGAAGGCCTTGATTTGCACTCGTCAATCGGTCAGGGTTTCGAACCAGCTACCGGAGATCTTCCTTCGCGTAGCCCAACCCCCCACAAATCCTGACGAGGAGTCCCCTCTTCATGGCAACACACAAGCGTGTCCGCAGGACGAAGCTCATCACCGTCGCCACCGCGATCGCGGCTGCGACCGGCGTCACCGTCCTCACCTCCCCGTTCGCCGGCGCGGCCCCCACGCCCGCCGAGGGAACGGTCTTCGGGCTCGGCGCCGAAGGTGCGGTCGCCGGAAGCTACATCGTTCTGCTGGACGAGAAGGCCGACAAGGGCGGCCTGGCCGAGGAGTACGGCGGCACCCTGCGCCGCAGCTACGACTCCGCCGTCAACGGCTTCTCGGTCAACGGCCTTTCGGAGACCGAGGCCAAGCGCCTCGCCGCCGACCCCGCCGTCGCCAAGGTCGTCCAGAACAAGAAGTTCTCCATCAACGCCACCCAGACCGACCCGCCGTCCTGGGGTCTGGACCGGGTCGACCAGACCGAAACCGCCGGGGACGCGAAGTACACCTACCCCGACAGCGCCGGCGAGGGCGTCACCGCGTACGTCATCGACACCGGAGTCCGCGTCAGCCACAAGGACTTCGGCGGCCGCGCCACCGACGGCTTCGACGCCATCGACAACGACCAGATCGCCCAGGACGGCAACGGCCACGGCACCCATGTGGCCGGCACCATCGCCGGGTCCACCTACGGCGTCGCCAAGAAGGCCAAGATCGTCGCCGTCCGCGTCCTCGACGACAACGGCTCCGGCACCACCGAGCAGGTCATCGCCGGCATCGACTGGGTCACCCAGAACCACCAGGGCCCCTCCGTCGCCAACATGAGCCTCGGCGGCGGCGCCGACCCGGCGCTCGACGAGGCCGTCAAGAAGGCCATCGCCTCGGGCGTCACCTTCGGCGTCGCGGCAGGCAACGAGTCCTCCGACGCCGGCGCCGGCTCCCCCTCCCGCGTCCAGGAGGCGATCACCGTCGCCTCCTCGACCAAGGACGACGAGCAGTCCGGCTTCTCCAACTTCGGCGCCGTCGTGGACCTCTACGCCCCGGGCTCGGACATCACCTCCACCTGGAACGACAGCGACAGCGGCACGAAGACCATCTCCGGCACCTCCATGGCCACCCCGCACGTGGTCGGCGCCGCCGCCGTCTACCTCGCCGGGCACCCCGGCGCCACCCCGGACCAGGTCGCCCAGGCGCTGGTCGGCGGAGCCACCGCGGACAAGATCAGCAACCCCGCCCAGGGCACCGCCAACAAGCTGCTCAAGATCGTCGAGTAGCCCACCGGCCCCCTGACCGGCGGCCACCGCGCCCTCCCCCACGGGGCGCGGCGGCCGTCCTATCGTGTGACCATGACGACGACGTACGCCGCCCTGCTGCGCGGGATCAATGTGAGCGGTCACCGCAAAGTGCCCATGGCGCAGCTCCGTTCACTCCTCGAAGAGCTCGGGCACCGCGAGGTCCGCACCTATCTGCAGAGCGGGAACGCCGTCTTCACCACCGACGCCGACGACCTGAGCGAGGAGCAGCTCACCGAGGCCGTCGAGGACGCCATCGAGAAGCGGTTCGGCTTCCGCGTCGACTGCCTCGTCCGCAGCGGGGAGTACCTCGCCGCCGTCGCCGACGCCTGCCCGTTCCCCGCCGCCGAACTCGAAGGCCGACAGCTCCACGTCACGTACTACTCCGAGCCCGTCGGACCCGAGAGGTTCGCCGCGATCGACCAGGCCGCCTTCCTGCCCGAGGAGTTCCGGCTCGGCGACCGCGCCCTCTACCTCTACGCGCCCGACGGCCTCGGCCGCTCGAAACTGGCCGAAGCGCTCTCCCGGCCCTCCCTGCTCAAGGGTGTCGTCGCCACGACGCGCAACTGGAACACCGTGGCCAAGCTGGTGGAGATGACCCGGCATTGACCCGACGGCGCGACGCGTGCCTCAGCCGGCCGCCACCAGCGCCGTGTCGATCCGCGCCTCGTCGTACCGCTCGACCATCAGGCGGGCCAGCTCCGGCGAGGGGCCGAGGACGTCCGCCAGGACATCGGCCCGCGCCGCGCCCGCCGCGATCCGGTCGGGGAGCCGGCCAGGGGCGATGACGTAGGGGGCCACCGCGACCCGGCGCACGCCGTCGGCGCGCAGGGCGCGGACCGCGTCCTCGGTCCGGGGAAGGGATGCGGAGGCGAACGCAGGTCGCACGGAGCACCAACCGGTGCGCCGCAGCTCCCGCGCTGTCTCGGCGATCGCTGCGATCGCCTCCGGGTCGGAGGAGCCCGCCGAGGCCAGGACGACCCCGGTCGCGCTCTTGTCGGCGGGGCCGAGCCCCGCCTCGTACAGCCGCCGCTCCACCGCCGACACCAGCAGCGGCGACGGGCCGAGGACCTCCGCCTGCCGGATCCGCAGCGAGGCGGGGGCCTGCCGCAGCACGGCGGGGATGTCGGCCTTCGCGTGGAAGGCCCGGGTCAGCAGCAGCGGCAGCGCCACCACGTCCCTTATCCCCTCGGCGGCCAGGCCCTCCAGGGCCCCCGTCACCGAGGGGAGGTTGAAGTCGAGAAACGCCGTCTCCACGCGCAGCCCCGGCCGCAGCGACCGGGCGCGCCGCACCAGCGCGTGCACGGTCGCGGCGTGCCGCGGATCGCGGCTGCCGTGGGCGACGACGAGAAGGACCGGACGGTTCATGATCGCGCTCAGCTCCTCGCCAGCAGACCGCGGCCGCGCAGCACCGCGCGCTCCAGCGGGCTGAAGATCAGCAGGTCGATGGCGATGCCCACGATGAGGATGAGGATGATGGCGAGGAAGATCCCCGGCATGTCGATGTTGTTGCGGCCGTTCTCCAGCAACTGGCCGAGGCCGAGACCCAGTTCCGGGGAGGAGGCGATGATCTCGGCGGCCATCAGGGAGCGCCAGGAGAACGCCCAGCCCTGCTTCAGACCGGCCAGATAGCCCGGCAGCGCGGCCGGCATCACGATGTGCCAGGCACCCCGGAGCCCGGTCGCGCCCAGCGTGCGGCCGGCCCGCAGGAACAGCGGCGGCACCTGGTCGACACCGGCCACCAGACCGTTGGCGATCGAGGGGACCGCGCCGAGCAGGATCACCGTGTACATCATCTGGTCGTTGAGGCCGATCCAGAGCACGGCCGGAGCCACCCAGGCCACCGAGGGCAGCGACTGCAGACCCGACAGGATCGGACCGATCGCCGCCCGGACGAACCTCACCCGCGCGACGAGCAGACCCAGCGGCGTACCGATCGCCAGCGCCATCAGGAAGCCGAGCAGCGCCCGGGACACGCTGGTCCACAGGACGCCGAAGAGCGTCCCCTCCAGCCACATGGTGGTCACGCTGTCCCAGACCGCGGACGGCGCGGGCAGCTTGTACGCGTCTGTGACCTCGGCCGACACCAGGAGCTGCCAGACCGCCAGGACCAGCACCACGGCCGTGACCGGCGGCAGCACCTTCTTCAGCAGAACCTCGCGGACGGGCGTACGGTCCACCCGCACCGCGTCGAGCGCGTCGAGGCCCGCCTCCAGACCGGCCAGATCGTCGGTCCTCATCTCAGTGCTGGCCATGACGGCGGATCTCCCCACGCAGTTCTTCGGTGATCTCGACGGACAGTTCCGCCACGGCCGCGTCCTCGATACGACGCGGCTGCGGGATGTCGATGGCCCACTCCCGGGCGATCCGGCCGGGGCGGGACGACAGCAGCACCACCCGCTCGGCGAGCCGCACGGCCTCGCGCACGTTGTGGGTGACGAAGAGGACCGACAGCCTGGTCTCCCGCCAGATCCGGGTCAGCTCGTCGTGCAGCACGTCCCGGGTGATCGCGTCGAGCGCCGCGAACGGCTCGTCCATCAGCAGCAGATCACTGTCCTGGGCGAGCGCCCTGGCCAGCGCCACCCGCTGACGCATACCGCCGGACAGCTCGTGCACCCGCTTGCGGTACGAGCCGCCGAGCCGGACCAGTTCGAGCAGCCGCTCCGCCTCCGGACGCCGCTCGGACTTGGGGACCCCGCGCAGCCGCAGCGCCAGTTCGATGTTCTTGCCGGCGGTCAGCCAGGGGAACAGGGCGTGCTCCTGGAACATCAGGGCCGGCCGGCCGCCGGGGGTCTCGATCGACCCCGCGGACGGGCGGTCGAGCCCGGCGACCAGATTGAGCAGCGTGGACTTTCCGCAGCCGGAGGCACCCAGGAGGGTGACGAACTCGCCCGGGGCGACATCGAGCGAGATGTCGTCGAGGACGAGCTGCTGCCCGGCGGGGCCGCCGAAGGACTTCGAGACATGCTCGATCCGGGCGGCATGGGTCACCGCCACACGGTCCTCGGCCTTGGCGAGCGTCGCGGTCGTGGCCATGGTCGTCACCTCCTGGGAACTCGGCTGCTGCGGGGGTTACTTGACGCCGAGACCGGCGTCGGCGACCGCGGGCTGCCCCGTGGCCTTGAGGACCTTGTTCAGCGGTCCCAGGTCGTAGATGCCGCTCAGGTCGGGCTGCTTCAGCAGACCCGCCTTCACCGCGTGGTCCGCCTGCGCCTGGAGCGTGGCGGCAAGCGGGTCGTCGGTGAACCGGATCGACGGCCAGGCGGCGTCGATCACCTTGTCGCCGAGCGGCTTCCCGGAGAGCTCCTCAAGCTGGGCGTTGGCCGACGCCTTCGCCTTCTCCGGGTTGGCGTTGATCCACGCGTTGGTCTTCACCGAACCGCGCAGCACCGCCTCCACGACGTCCGGGTGCTCGGCGAGGAACTTCTGCGACACGATGATGTTCGTGATCACGAACTTCTTGCCGGGCCACAGGTCGGACTCGTCGAGCAGCACCTTCGCGCCCTCGGTGACCAGCTTCGAGGCGGTCGGCTCCGGCACCCAGGCACCGTCGATGGCACCGGACGCGTAGGCGTTCGGGGTCACCTTGTTGTCCGTGCGGACCACGGAGACGTCGCCCTTGCCGCTCTGGGCGTCGACCTTCCAGCCCTTCTCCGAGATCCAGTTGAGGAAGGCCACGTCCTGCGTGTTGCCGAGCTGCGGGGTGGCGATCTTCTTGCCCTTGACGTCGTCCAAAGTCTTGATCTTCGCCGGGTTCACGACCAGCTTCACACCGCCGGAGGCCGAGCCGCCGATGATGCGGAGGTTGTTCCCCTTGGACTTGACGTAGCCGTTGATCGCGGGGGAGGGGCCGATGAAGCCGATGTCGATCGAGCCGGCGTTGAGCGCCTCGATCTCCGAGGGACCGGCGTTGAAGGTCGACACCTCCAGCCGCGTTCCGCCCAGCTCCTTCTGGATGATGCCCTGCTCGTCGCCCACCAGGGCGGTGGCGTGGGTCAGGTTCGGGAAGTATCCGAGCCGGACCTGGTCGGCCGAGAGCTTCTCGCCCTGGGCGGCCACCTTCTTCTCGTCGTTCTTGGCCTGGGAGCCGTAGCCGCAGGAGGCGAGCGCGCCGATCAGCAGCGGCAGCGCCACGGCGGCGGCGAGTGAACGGCGCGGGGTGGTACGGGAGGCAGGCACGGAGGTGGTCCCCTCAGGGTCTTCGGACTCTTCTTCGGCTATGTCGGTCGGGGTGGAGCGGGTACAGCGGGCGGGCGCCGGGTACGCGGCGCATCGGCGTCAGCACGCACATCGCGCGACACCTCCCCGGCCCGCGCCGAGGGCGCCCGAACCCACCCGGCCGCCCTCCTTGGCGAAGGTGGCGTAGACGTTCCGGATCATCAGAAGTCCCAGCCCTCGTCGTCGGCGGCGTCCGCGACGGCCACGGCCTTGGCCGCGGCGAAGGCCTCGCCCGCCATGCCGGCGGCGAGCGTGGTGCCGTCCGCCGGGTCGATCAGCAGGAAGGAGCCGGTGCGGCGGGAGTCCGCGTACGCGTCGAGCGCGAGCGGCTCGGCGGTACGGACCTTCACCCGGCCGATGTCGTTGGCGACCAGCTGCCCCGGCTCGGGGTGCTGGGAGAGGTCGTCCAGCGTGAGCCGGGACGGGATCTCCTTGACGATCGCCTTGACCGTACGGGTGGTGTGCTTGAGGAGCACCCGCTGGCCGACGGTCAGCGGCTGGTCGGCCACATGGCAGACCGTCGCCTCGACGTCCTGGCTGGTCGCCGGGGCGTCACCGCTCGGCGCCAGCAGGTCGCCGCGCGAGATGTCGATGTCGTCGGCGAGGCGGATGGTGACCGATTGCGGGGCCCAGGCGATGTCCACCGACTCGCCCAGCGCGTCGATCGCCGTGATCGTGGAGGTCCGGCCCGAGGGCAGGACGGTGACCGGCTCGCCGACCCGGAAGGCCCCGGCCGCGATCTGCCCGGCGTAACCCCGGTAGTCGGGGTGCTCGGCCGTCTGCGGACGGATGACGTACTGCACCGGGAAGCGCGCGTGGCAGGCCGTCAGGTCATGGCTGACCGGCACGGTCTCCAGGTGCTCCAGGACGGTGGGGCCGCCGTACCAGTCCATGTTGGCGGACGGCTCCACGACGTTGTCACCGGCCAGCGCCGAGATCGGGATCGCGGTGATCTCCGGGACGCCGAGCTCGGAGGCGTACGTCGTGAACTCCTCGGCGATCGCGGCGAAGACGGGCTCGGCGTAGTCGACGAGGTCCATCTTGTTCACGGCCAGGACGACGTGCGGCACGCGCAGCAGCGCGGCGACGGCGGCGTGCCGGCGGGTCTGCTCGACGACGCCGTTGCGGGCGTCGACCAGGACCACGGCCAGCTCGGCGGTGGAGGCGCCGGTGACCATGTTCCGGGTGTACTGCACGTGCCCGGGGGTGTCGGCGAGGATGAACCGGCGGCGGGCGGTGGCGAAGTAGCGGTAGGCCACGTCGATGGTGATGCCCTGCTCGCGCTCGGCGCGCAGGCCGTCGGTCAGCAGCGCCAGGTCCGGCGCCTCCTGGCCGCGCTTGAGGGAGGCGGCCTCGACGGCCTCCAGCTGGTCGGTGAGGACCGACTTGGAGTCGTGGAGGAGCCGGCCCACCAGGGTGGACTTGCCGTCGTCGACGGAACCGGCGGTGGCGAAGCGCAGCAGGGTGGTCGCCGAGACGTCGGCGAACTGCTCGGTCGTGCTCGTGCTCGTGCTCGTCATGGCTAGAAGTACCCTTCGCGCTTGCGGTCTTCCATCGCGGCCTCGGACATCTTGTCGTCGGCGCGGGTCGCGCCCCGCTCGGTGAGACGGGAGGCGGCGATCTCGGCGATCACGGCGTCCAGCGTGGTCGCGTCGGAGTCGACGGCGCCCGTGCAGGACATGTCACCGACGGTGCGGTAGCGGATCATCCGCTTCTCGACCGTCTCGGTGTCCTTGGGGCCGCCCCACTCGCCGGCGGTCAGCCACATGCCGTTGCGGGCGAAGACCTCGCGCTCGTGGGCGAAGTAGATCTCCGGCAGCTCGATGCCCTCGCGGGCGATGTACTGCCAGACGTCCAGCTCGGTCCAGTTGGAGAGCGGGAAGACACGGACGTGCTCACCGGGGGCGTGCCGGCCGTTGTAGAGCTGCCACAGCTCCGGGCGCTGCCGGCGCGGGTCCCACTGGGAGAACTCGTCGCGCAGCGAGAACACCCGCTCCTTGGCGCGGGCCTTCTCCTCGTCGCGGCGCCCGCCGCCGAAGACGGCGTCGAAACGGTGCTGCTGGATCGCCTCGGTCAGCGGCACCGTCTGGAGCGGGTTGCGCGTCCCGTCGGGACGCTCCCGCAACTTCCCGGCGTCGATGTACTCCTGGACGGAGGCGACGTGCAGCCGCAGACCGTGCTTCTCCACCGTGCGGTCGCGGTACTCGATGACCTCGGGGAAGTTGTGCCCGGTGTCGACGTGCAGCAGCGTGAACGGCACCGGCGCCGGCGCGAACGCCTTCAGCGCCAGGTGCAGCATGACGATGGAGTCCTTGCCACCGGAGAAGAGGATCACCGGCCGCTCGAACTCGCCCGCCACCTCACGGAAGATGTGGACGGCCTCGGACTCGAGCGAGTCCAGGTGCGACAGCGCGAACGGGCTGTCGGTCGCTTCGTCGATGGTGACGGCGGTCGTCATGAGAGACCCCTCTCGGTGAGCAGCGCGTGGAGCTGTGCTGCCGACTCCTGCACGGTCTGGTTCTGGGACTCGATCCGCAGATCGGGGTTCCGCGGCTCGTCGTACGGGTCGTCGACCCCGGTCAGTCCGCTGATCTCGCCCGCGGCCTGCTTGGCGTACAGCCCCTTCACATCGCGTACGGAGCACACGTCCACCGGAGTGGCGACGTGCACCTCGATGTAGGGGGTGCCCTCGGACTGGTGCCGCTTGCGGACCGCCTCGCGGCTGTCCTCGTACGGAGCGATGACCGGGACCAGGACCTTCACGCCGTTCGACGCCAGCAGCTCGGCGACGAAGCCGATCCGCTGCACGTTGGTGTGCCGGTCCTCGCGGGTGAAGCCGAGGCCCGCGGAGAGGAACTCGCGGATCTCGTCGCCGTCGAGCACCTCGACGCGGTGGCCCTCGCCGCGCAGGCGGCCGGCCAGCTCGTACGCGATGGTCGTCTTGCCGGCGCTCGGCAGGCCCGTGAGCCAGATGGTGGCACCGGTCACGTGGTTCTCCTGGGAAGTCTCGATGGTGGTCATCAGCCGTGCAGCCCGCATTCCGTCTTGGCGCGCCCCGCCCAGCGGCCGGCGCGGGCGTCCTCGCCCTCCACGACCCGGCGGGTGCAGGGGGCGCAGCCGACGGAGGCGTAACCGTCCATCAGCAGCGGGTTGGTGAGCACGCCGTGCTCGGCGACGTAGGCGTCGACGTCGTCCTGGGTCCAGCGGGCGATGGGGGAGACCTTGACCTTCCGCCGCTTCTCGTCCCAGCCGACGACCGGGGTGTTCGCCCGGGTCGGGGACTCGTCGCGGCGCAGGCCGGTCGCCCACGCGCGGTAGGCGGTCAGGCCCTCCTCCAGCGGCTTGACCTTGCGCAGCGCGCAGCACAGGTCGGGGTCGCGGTCGTGCAGCCTCGGGCCGTGCTCCGCGTCCTGCTCGGCGACGGTCTGCCGCGGCGTCAGGGTGATGACGTTGACGTCCATCACCGCGTCGACCGCGTCGCGGGTGCCGATGGTCTCGGGGAAGTGGTAGCCGGTGTCGAGGAAGACGACGTCCACGCCCGGCATGGCGCGGGAGGCGAGGTGGGCGACGACCGCGTCCTCCATGGAGGAGGTGACGCAGAACTGCCTGCCGAAGGTGCCGGCCGCCCACTGGAGGATCTCCAGCGCGGAGGCGTCCTCCAGGTCGCGCCCCGCCTGCTCGGCGAGCGCCTTGAGGTCGGTGGACTCGGTGATGGTGTGAGCGGTCGTCATATCTCTTCCCCTCCAGTGGAGTTGCTCGAAGTGCCCGGGGCGAGGAGCCCCAGGAACTTCAGCTGGAAGGCTCGACCGCATGCCCGGCATTCCCAGGCGCCGTGACCCTGCTCGTTCGGAAACAGGTCCTCGTCGCCGCAGTACGGGCAGTAGAAGGGCGCCGCACGCTCGCTCATGACAGGGCCTCTTCCGAGGCCCGCGCAGCCCAGGTGGCGAAGCGCTCGCCGTCCTCGCGCTCCTCCTGGAAGCGCTTGAGGACCCGCTCGACGTAGTCCGGCAGCTCGGCCGAGGTGACCTTCAGGCCACGGACCTTGCGGCCGAAGCCGGCCTCCAGGCCGAGCGCGCCGCCCAGGTGGACCTGGTAGCCCTCGACCCGGTTGCCGTCGTCGTCCAGGACCAGCTGGCCCTTGAGACCGATGTCCGCCACCTGGATACGGGCGCAGGCGTTCGGGCAGCCGTTGATGTTGATGGTGATCGGCTCGTCGAACTCCGGGATGCGGCGCTCGAGTTCGTCGATCAGCGAGGCACCGCGCGCCTTGGTCTCGACGATCGCCAGCTTGCAGAACTCGATACCGGTGCAGGCCATCGTGCCGCGCCGGAACGGCGAGGGGCTGACCCGCAGATCCATCGCCTCAAGGGCGGAGACGAGGGACTCGACCTGCGCCTCCTCGATGTCGAGGACGATCATCTTCTGCTCGGCGGTGGTACGGACCCGGCCCGAACCGTGCGCCTCGGCGATCTCGGCGATCTTGGTGAGCGCGGCGCCGTCGACCCGGCCGACGCGCGGCGCGAAACCGACGTAGAACCGGCCGTCCTTCTGCCGGTGCACGCCGACGTGGTCGCGCCACTGGCCGGCGGGCTGCTCGGGAGCCGGGCCGTCGGTCAGCTTGCGCTTGAGGTACTCGTCCTCCAGGACCTGGCGGAACTTCTCCGGGCCCCAGTCGGCGACCAGGAACTTCAGGCGGGCGCGGGTGCGCAGCCGGCGGTAGCCGTAGTCGCGGAAGATCGAGATGACGCCTTCGTAGACGTCCGGGACCTCGTCGAGCGAGACCCAGGTGCCCAGACGGACGCCCAGCTTGGGGTTGGTGGACAGGCCGCCGCCGACCCAGACGTCGAAGCCGGGGCCGTGCTCCGGGTGGTTGACGCCGACGAAGGCGATGTCGTTGATCTCGTGCGCCACGTCGAGCAGCGGCGAGCCGGAGACCGCGGACTTGAACTTGCGGGGCAGGTTGGAGAAGTCCTTGTTGCCCACGATCCGGCGGTGGATCTCGTCGATGGCGGAGGTGCCGTCGATGATCTCGTCCTCGGCGATCCCGGCGACCGGCGAGCCGAGGATGACACGCGGGGTGTCGCCACAGGCCTCGGTCGTGGACAGGCCGACCGCCTCCAGGCGGTTCCAGATCTCCGGGACGTCCTCGATGCGGATCCAGTGGTACTGGACGTTCTGCCGGTCCGTGATGTCGGCCGTGCCCCGGGCGAACTCCTGCGAGATCTCGCCGATGACCCGGAGCTGCTGCGTCGTCAGCCGGCCGCCGTCGATGCGGACCCGGAGCATGAAGTACTCGTCGTCCAGCTCCTCCGGCTCCAGGACACCGGTCTTGGTGCCGTCCAGACCCTGCTTGCGCTGGGTGTAGAGGCCCCACCAGCGCATGCGGCCGCGCAGGTCGTTGGGGTCGATGGAGTCGAATCCACGCTTCGAGTAGATCGTCTCAATACGTGTCCGCACATTGAGACCGTCGTCGTCCTTCTTGAACTGCTCATTGCCGTTCAGCGGGGTGAAGTGCCCCACGGCCCACTGACCCTCGCCACGGTGGCGCCCGGCCTTGCGGCGGGCGGCGACGGGAGTGGGGTTTTCCGGGGTGGCGGCCATGGCGATTCGTCCTTCGGGACTGCGGGAGGGCGGCTCTGACCTGCACACTCGCGCTCAGGTCAGAGGGTGGCGCGTTGGTGCGCAGCAGGGTCGGGCAGAAGATGTTCGCGGCGGAGCTGGTTCTCTCAGCGCACCGGACACATGGCGCTGGACATGCGGCCGAGGTCGACGTGCCGCCGACTCACCAAGGCAATTCCAGTTCCAGACATGACGGAAGCGTGTCACGGGACTTTGGACCCAGTCCAGCAATGTCCGGGATGTGGACATCACCGTCCCGCATCGCGAGACGGTGTGCCGTGGGTCACTTCGAAGGGGTGCCGCTCAGGGGCGGAGACGCGCTGGTGTTCAGGAGTGGGCGCCGGGCCAGGGGCCGGGCGTCGAGGTCTCCTCCACCTCTTCGACCTTGGTGTCGAAGAGCCGGAAGCCGCGCCGCTCGTAGTTGGCCATCGCGTGCGGCCCGTCCAGCGAGCAGGTGTGCAGCCACACCCGCCGGGTCGGCTCGCGGTCCGGCCAGCGCTCGGCCAGGTCCCAGGCGCGCCGCACGCCCTCCGTCAGCAGATGGCCGCCGATCCGGCGCCCCCGGAAGGCCGGGATGAGCCCGAAGTAGACGATCTCGACGACCCCGTCGGCCTGCGGATCCAGCTCCACGTACCCGGCCGGCGTCCCCCTCTCGTACGCCACCCAGATCTCGGCCCCCGGCCGCTCGACGAGCTCCTGCCACTCCTTGTACGACAGGCTCAGCCGGTCGTTCCAGTGGATGTCGCCGCCTACGGCCGTATAGAGGAAGCGGCTGAACTCGGCGGAGGGCACCTCAGCCCGCGCGATCGTGATGTCGTCGCCCTCGGGCGGGGTGGCGGGACGCAGATCGGAGGGCGAGGTCTGTTCGAGGGACCAGGTGGTGAGAGTGGTGCTCATAGGCCCATCGCATCATGCGGAGCGCGAGATCGGACAGGGGGTCCAGGTTGTGGGCAATCGTCCCGCATGGGGGACCCCATGACGAAGTCCTAGGGGGTGGTGGGCACAACCCACGGGGGCGGCGCCCCTTCAGGACCGTCCCGCCCGACCGGCGACCCGACCGTCCCGCCCGACCGACGACCCGACGAGGCCCCGTCCTCGCCGCGCCCGTCAGGCGGACGGAGGCCGGAGCTCTCCGCTGCCGCGTTCGATCAGGGTCACCGGGACCGTGCGCGTCACCGCGCGCGAGCGGTCGCCGCCGAGGCGGGCCAGGATCTGCTCCGCCGCCGCCCGGCCGACCGCCGCCGGGTCCTGGGCCACCACCGTCAGGCCCGGCTCCAGGACCGCCGCCAGCGGCAGGTCGTCGAAGCCGACCAGGGCGACCTCGCGCCGGCCCGCCTCGGCCAGGGCCGGCACGACCCCGAGCGAGGCGAAGTTGTTCGCGGCGAACACGGCGGTCGGCGGGTCGGGCAGCGCCAGCAGCCGCCGGACGGCGACCCCGGCGGCGTACGGGTCGTGCGCCGTGACGACCAGTGCGGGATCGTGGCGGATCCCGGCCGCCTCCAGCGCCGACCGGTACCCGCGCTGCCGCGTCTTGCGGGTGTAGAGGCCGGCCGGCCGGTCGCCGATGAAGGCGATGCGCCGGTGGCCGTGCGCGATCAGATGCGCCACGCCCCGCCGCGCGCCCTCCTCGTTCGCGCTCACCACCGCGTCCGCCGCGAGCCCCGTGCCCGGCCGGTCCACGAAGACCACCGGCAGCCCGCTCTCCCGCTCGCGGCGCAGGAAGCGGTGGTCGCTGCCGGCCGCGGGGACCACCAGCAGACCGCTGATCCGGCGGGCCAGGAACGTGGTGATGAGCGCGTGCTCCAGCGGCTCGCGCTCGGCCGACGACCCCATGAGGAGCGTCAGCCCCCGGTCCCGTACGACCTCCTCCACGCCGCCCGCGACCGTACCGAAGAACGGGTTGCCCATGTCCGGCACGACCAGGCCGACCGTCGAGTCACGGGCGCCCACCCGCATGTTGCGGGCCATGAGGTTGGGGCGGAACCCGAGCTCCTCGACGACCGCGAGCACCTTCGCCCGGGTCGCCGCCGAGACCGGCCCGTCCTCGTTGAGCACCCGTGACACGGTCTTCGGGGTCACCCCGACCCGCTCCGCCACATCGGCCAGGGTCGGCCGCCGGGTGCTCCCCATGGTCACCGCATCTCCGTCGTACGTCGTCGCCTCAGTCCTTGCCCGCCACGACCGTACCGCCGTTCGCGTCCTCCACCGTCAGAGCCCCGGTCATGATCGCCACGACATCCGACATCGAGTGGTCACCGGGCCGGATGCTCGCCACCCGGCGGCCCAGCCGCTGCACATGGATCCGGTCGGCGATCTCGAAGACATGCGGCATGTTGTGGCTGATCAGCACGGTCGGCAGACCCCGGTCCCGGACCCGCCGGATCATGTCCAGGACCTGACCCGACTCCTTCACCCCGAGCGCGGCCGTCGGCTCGTCCATCACCACCACGTGCCGCGCCCACGCCACGGCCCGCGCCACCGCGACGCCCTGCCGCTGGCCGCCGGAGAGCGTCTCCACGGCCTGGGTGAGGGAGCGAAGACCGATCTTCAGCTCCGCCATGTGCGCGGCGGACTCCTCGCGCATCCTCTTGTTGTCGAGCATCCGCAGCACCGACCCGAGCGGGCCGCGGCGCCGCACCTCGCGCCCCAGGAACATGTTGCTGGCGATGTCGAGCGAGGCCGCGACCGCCAGATCCTGGTAGACGGTCTCGATGCCGTGCCGGCGGGCGTCGATCGGATCGCGGAAGCGGACCGGCTCGCCGTCGAGCTCGATCGTGCCCTCGTCGGGCTGCAGCGCCCCGGTCAGCGCCTTGATCAGGCTGGACTTGCCGGCGCCGTTGTCCCCGATGACGGCGAGCACCTCGCCGGGCATGAGATCGAAGTCGGCGCCGTCGAGCGCGGTGACGTGGCCGTACCGCTTCACCAGGCCGCGGGCCTTGAGAACAGGGGTGGTCATCGGCGGGCCTTCCTGCGGGAGAACTGGTCGACGGTCACGGCGAGGATCACCAGACCGCCGGTGATCAGGGTCTGGTAGATCGAGCCGACGCCCATCAGTTGGAGGCCGTTGCGGAAGACGCCGACGATCAGCGCCCCGACGAGCGTGCCCAGTACGGCGCCACGGCCGCCGAACAGGCTCGTACCGCCGAGCACGACCGCGGTGATCGCGTCCAGGTTGTCGGTCTGGCCGGCCTTCGGGTCGCCGACACCGGTGCGCGAGACGAGCAGCAGGGCGGCGATGCCGTAGATCACCCCGGCGAGGGTGTAGATCCCGAGCTGGAGGCGGGTGGTGCGGATACCGGTGAGCCGGGCGACCTCGGGGCTGTTGCCGAGCGCGTAGGTGTGCTTGCCCCAGGCCGTCTGACCGAGCAGGAACGCGAAGCAGAGGAAGAGCGCGATGGTGAGCACCGAGCCGTACGTGATGTCGGTGCGGCCGAGCGGGAACGTCTCGCCCAACCCCGTGAGCAGGCCGGGGAGTTCGGTGATGGTCTGCTCTTCGGAGTAGATGTGGGTGAGCGCGAAGGCGACGTTCAGCATGCCGAGCGTCACGATGAACGGCGGCAGTTTCACGAAGGTGACGAGCGCGCCGTTGGCGAGCCCGAAGAGCGCGCAGACGCCGATGCCGGCGGCGACGGCGACCAGCGGCGGAAGGGTGCCCTCGGCGGCGAGCTTCGCCATGACGATCGTGCCGAAGGCCATCACGGCACCGCAGGAGAGATCGATGCCGGCGGTGAGGATGATCAGCGTCTGGCCCAGGGCGAGGGTACCGACGACCATCACCTGCTGGACGACGAGCGAGAGGTTCCCGCCGGAGAGGAACTGATCGCTCTGGAGGGAGAAGAAGACGCACGCGACGAGCAGCGCGACGAGCGGCCCGGCGGTGGGATGGGTGATCAGCCCGCGCGCGGTGGCGGAGCGCGATACGGACGGGGGCGCGGCGGTCGGAGGCGCGGTGGCGGTCGTGGTCAACGGTGCTCCTTGAGCGGGGGAGGGGAGGGCAGAAACGGGGCGGCGGCGGGGGTCAGCCCCAGCAGTTCTCCAGGCCGTACGCCGTGTCCTTGGCAGCAACCGCGGTGGCCGGCCGGTCGGTGATCAGCGTGACGCCCGTGTCGACGTAGCCGGACGCCTTCGTGCCGTCCTTGGCGTACGCGACGACCGCGTCGACGCCCTTGGCCGCCATCGCCAGCGGGTACTGCTGCGAAGTGGCGGCGATCCGCCCGGACTTGACCGCCTCCGTGCCCGTGCAGCCGCCGTCGACGGAGACGATCAGGACGTCCTTCTCGCGCCCCTTCGCCTTGAGCGCGGTGTACGCGCCCAGCGCGGCGGGCTCGTTGATCGTGTAGACGACGTTGACGTCCGGGGCCTTCTGCAGGCAGTTCTCCATGGCCGTCTGGCCCTTGGCCTGGTCACCGCCGGTGTCCTGGGAGCAGACGACGGCCGGGTCGCCCTCCTCGATGCCGTACCCCTTGAGGAAGCCGTCGTGCCGCAACTGCCCGACGGCCACCCCGGGTGCGAGGTCGAGGGTGGCGATCTTCGCGGGCTTGCCGGCCATCGCGGCCTTGGCGTACCGCCCGATCAGCTCGCCGGCCTTGAGGTTGTCGGTGGCGAAGAGCGCGTCGGCGGCGTCCCGCGGGTCCGTGGGGCTGTCGAGGGCGATGACGAGCACGCCCTTCCTCCGGGCCTGCTGGATCGCCGGGACGATCGCCTTGGAGTCGTTCGGGGTGATCAGGATGCCCTTGACGCCGGACGCCACCATGTTCTCGATCGCCGTCACCTGGCCCTCGTTGTCGCCGTCGAACCGGCCCGCCGCGGTGGAGAGTTCGGCGCCCGACTTCTTCGCCGCCTGCTCGGCGCCCTCCTTCATCTTCACGAAGAACGGGTTGGTGTCGGTCTTGGTGATCAGCCCGACCTTCACCGGGCCGCCGGTGCCGCCGGCCCCGGCGGAGCCCTGGGCGCCCTCGCCGCAGGCGGTGAGCAGCAGGGCCGCGGAGGTGAGGGTGGCGGCGAGGGGGAGGGCGGTGCGGAAAGAGCGCTTCATGGCGCGGCTCCTCGTGACTCGGGGACGACGGGGACGGACGTGTCGGCACTGACGACGGACGTGTCAGGAGTGACACGGAGACGACACGGCGCTGTCATCGTTGACTTATGTCAACGTTGACATCGACAGGACGGGATGATGGACTCCGCCGCGAGCAACGTCAATGCCCCTTACTCGTCACGAGTTGGCAACGGAGGCTTCCGGATGAGCCGCTGGAAAGCACCGCAACTGATCGGCGTCGCGGCCCTGCTCGTCGCCGCGTCCGCCCCCATCAGCGCGAACGCCGCACCACCCGCCACCCCCCGCACCACGCTCCCCGCGGGCCCGGTCAATCCCGGATTCGAAACCGGGGATCTCACCGGCTGGACCGTCACCGAGGGCACCGCCTTCGGCGCCGGCGCCGTCAGCAGCGCCGACACCTACTGGGGAGGCCCGTTCCATCACCGGGGCCGCCACCACCTCTGGGGCCACGCCGCCGCGGGCGACGACGCCACCGGGTCCGTCAGGTCCTCGTCCTTCGCCGCCCCTTCGCGGATCAGCTTCCTCGTGGGCGGCGGCTGGGACCCCGAGCGCCTCTACGTCGCCCTGGTGAGGGACAGCGACGGCAAGCGGCTCCTCCAGCAGACAGGCCCCGAGGACGAGGCGTACATCCGGATCCTCTGGGACACCTCGCCCTGGCGCGGCCAGGCCGTCCACCTGGAGGTCGTCGACCGCAAGACCGGCGGCTGGGGCCACCTCAACCTCGACGACGTACGCGTCGGCGACGCCGCCGCCCGGGACGACAACGGACTGACCTTCCGTACCCTCGGGCAGGCCAACCAGCCCACCCAGGAGCGCGATCACGCCGCCGACCCGCTGCGGCCGCAGTTCCACTACACGCCCTACCAGGGCTGGATCAACGACCCCAACGGCGTGATCCAGTGGCGCGGCCGCCACCACCTCTTCAGCCAGTACTACCCCGACGCCCCCAAGTGGGGCCCCATGCACTGGGCGCACGCCGAGGGCCCCGACGCCGTCCACTGGCGCGAACTGCCCGTCGCCCTCACCCCGCCGCCCCGCGCGACCCCCACCGACAACAGCGGCGTCTTCAGCGGCAGCGCCGTCGACGACGACGGCACCCTGACCGTCGCCTACACCAAGTTCACCGACACGGGCGCCCACCCCGGCGCCACCCCCGAGACCGTCGCCGTCGCCACCAGCACGGACGGGGTCACCTTCACCCCCGGCACCGAGGTGATCACCCAGGCCCCGCCCGGCTCCTCCGCCGGATTCCGCGACCCCAAGCTCTTCCGCGACCCGCTCGACGGACGCTGGAAGATGGTCGTCGGCTCCGGTGACGGCGGCCGCGGCAAGGTCCAGCTGTACGCCTCCGACGACCTGCGCACCTGGACGTACACCGGAGTCCTGACGGAGGGCGACGGCACGACCGGAGCGATGTGGGAGTGCCCCGACCTCTTCGAACTCGACGGCAAGTGGGTGCTGCTGTACTCCACCAACGAGGGCGGCCGGTCGCTCCAGCGCTACGCCGTCGGCAGTTACGACGGCAGCCGGTTCACCGCCGAGCGGCACGGCGTCCTCGACGGCGGCGGCGACGTCTACGCCGCGCAGAGCTACCGTGACGACGCCGGGCGCCGGCTGATGTCCGCCTGGATGAGCGACTGGAACGTCAAGGAGCCGACCAGGGTGGGCGGCTGGGCCGGAGCCCAGTCACTCCACCGGGAGCTCTTCCTCACCGCCGGCGGACGCCTGGGCCAACGCCCCGTCGCGGCCGCCGACTCGCTGGCCGCCGGGCGTCCCGTCACGGTCGAGGACCGTACGGTCAGCGGGGATTGGCGCATCGGCCGAGGCGACACCGTCCGGCTGAAGGCCGTCGTCGACCTGGCGCGGACCACCGGCGACACCGTCACCCTCCGGCTGAAGGCGTCCGCAGCCGAGGCGACCGTGCTGCGCTACCGCAAGTCCACCGGCACCCTCACCCTCGACACCACCGACTCCGGCTACGGCACCCGGGCCACCTACTCCACGCAGGTCGAGCCCACGGCGGACTCGACCCTCGCACTCGACATCTTCGTCGACCGCTCGTCGGTGGAGGTCTTCACCGGCGACGGGGCCGCGCTCACGGCCCGGGTGTACCCGCGCTACCGCGAGTCCGACGCCGTCGAGTTCGTGGCGGACGGCGGCGACCGGATCCGGCTGCGGAGCGCCGGACTGACCCGGCTCGGCTCCAGCGTCCTGCCCGACTGACCGGCCGACAGGCCCTCACCGAAAGGTTCCCCGCATGATCGCGCCCCGCCGCCCCGTGGCCGTACTCGGCGAATGCGTCGCCGACGCCTTCGTCGTACCCGTCGGAGTCACCGGAGTCACCGGAGTCACCGGAGTCGCCACCGGAGCCACCGGAGTCACCGAAGCCGCCACCGGAACCACCCGAGCCACCGGGCCCACCGCGGCCGACGGCCCGGCCCTCCGGCTCGACGTGCTGCCCGGCGGCGGGCCCGCGAACACCGCCGTGGCGCTCGCCCGCCTCGGCACCCCCACCCACTTCCTCGGCCGCCTCTCCACGGACGCCTTCGGCGGCCTGTTCCGGCGCAGGCTCGTCGAGTCGGGCGTCCGGATCGACCTGTGCCCGGAGGCCGCCGAGCCGAGCACGCTCGCCGTCGCCGGCCTCGGCCCCGACGGCGCCGCCGAGTACTCCTTCCACGCCGAGGCCACCGCCGACTGGCAGTGGACCCGCCGGGAACTCGCCCCCGTCACCGGCCTCGACGCCGCCTGCCTGCACACCGGATCGCTCGCGCTGGTACGGGAGCCCGGTGCCGCGGCCGTCGAGGAACTGCTCGCGGAACTGCGCCCCACCACCACGCTCTGCCTCGACCCCAACGTGCGTCCGCTGCTGGTCGCGCCGGAGGAGTACCGGGCCCGCCTCCCTCGCTGGTGCGCCCTGGCCGACCTCCTCCGGCTCAGCGAGGACGACCTCGCGCACCTCCATCCCGGCCTGCGCCCCGAGGCCGCCTGCGACGCCTGGCACCGGGCCGGCGTACCCCTCGTGGTCGTCACCCTCGGCGGGGCCGGCGCCCTCGTCTCGTACGACGGCGTCCGCGCCCGCGTCCCCGCCCCGCCCGTCGATGTCGTCGACACCGTCGGCGCGGGCGACGCCTTCACCGCCGGTCTGCTCCACCGCCTGCACGCCGCCGGCGCGCTCGGCGGCCGCCTCGACGGGCTCGCCCCGGACACGCTCCACGAGGCGGTCGCCTTCGCCGCCACGGTCGCCGCGGCCACCTGCGCGGTCCGCGGCGCGAACCCGCCGCGCGCGGAGGAACTGCCGGCGGCGGCCTGACGGCCCCGCGCCTCGCATCTCGCTCGCCCGGCCGCGCGTCCTGAGGCCGTCAGGCCGTGCGGGGCGTGCGGATCGCCGGGGCCGTCGAGTGCGGGAGCAGGTCGTCGGGATGGTCCGGGCGGACGACCGCGACGTCGACCTCCTCGCTGAAGCGGTACGGGCGGTGGGCGAGCACGCTCCCCAGGGTGCGGCGGACCCGGGACATCTCCGCCCGTACCGTCACCGTCCTCGTCCGGTCGCCGAACACGTCCTGAGCCAGCTCCGCCGCCGTCCGCCCGTCACGGTGCAGCGCGAGGACGTACAGCAGTTCGGCGTGGCGCGGGCTGAGCTCCTGCGACCAGCTGCCCGCCGCCCCCGACACCGACACCGACCAGCGGCGGGGCCGGCTCACATCGAGCACCACCCGGCTCGGCGCGCCCGTGGCGGCGTCCGCCGCCGCCCGCTCCTCCTCGACCCGCAGCAGCCAGCCGCCCGGCAGCGGCTCCACCGCGCACATGCCCAGCGACGGCAGCCAGACCCGCCCCGCACGGAACGACTTGGGCAGCCCGATCCGGTCCACCGGCGCCATCCCGGTCACCGCCGCCGTCCAGCCGTGCGTGTCCACCGCGACGGCACGCCCGCCGACCCGGCACAGTATCGGAGCGGCCACGGAGCGCAGCCGCTCGATCGACCGCAGATGGCGCTCGCGCATCTCCGCCTCGGCGAGCCGGGCCACCGAACCGACCAGGGCCAGCGTCGACGGATGGAAACTCGACGCGGGCCCGCTCACATCCACGATGCCCAGCAGCCGGTGGTCGCGCGGGTCGTGGACCGGTGCCGCGGCGCAGGTCCAGTTGTGCAGCGTATGGACGTAGTGCTCGGCCGAGTGGACCTGGACGGGCCGGCGCATGGCGAGCGCCGTCCCCACCGCGTTCGTACCGGTCGTGTGCTCCGTCCAGGCCGCGCCCTCCTCCAGGCAGATGCCGTTCGCCTGCCGCATCACGGCGGGGTTTCCCTCCCGCCAGAGCACCCGGCCCTGTTCGTCGGTCACCACCATGATCTGCAGGGAGGCGTCCGCGATCCCGGCGAGCCCCGCGCTCAGCGTCCGCATCACCTCGCCCAGGACCGTCGTGCGCCGCCTCTGCTCCAGCTCGTCGCGCTGGAGCAGCACACTGCTGGTGCCCTGGTCGGGATCGAGGCCGAGCCGGAACATCCGCTGCCAGGAGGCGTCGATGACCGGGCGGGGCGCGATCGGCGGCGTGCGGCCCGCCAGCCTCGCCTCGCGGACCCGGTGCAGCAGACGGGCGGCCTGGACGGCGTCCATGGCGGCGAGCCGGCCCATGTCGAGCTGCGTGTTCTTCATCGGTCCCTCCCAGCCACCCGCGGTGCTGTATCGGTTCTGCAGTGCCCGGCGTGTGTGCCCATCGTGCCGCCCGGTGCTCCCGGATGAAGGGCGGTTCGGGTAATCCTGCAACCCCTTGCAACTCTGGCGGTCACCCGGCCCGTGCATGAGGCTGGTGCACAGCCGGGGGTGGTGCCGTGTCGGCGCAGCACCACCCCCGGCTTTTCGCGCATCGGGCCCGTGACCGGTCGGATCAGATCTCCACCCGCGCCCGTGACCGGTCGGGCTCAGATCTCCACCCGCGCCCGTTCGACGACCGTACGAAGGTCCAGAGCGGTCGGCAGCGTCCCGAACGCCGACCCCCGGTCCCCGCCGAGCCGCGACGCGCAGAACGCGTCGGCCACCTCCGCGGGCGCCCACCGCACCAGCAGCGACCCCTGGAGCACCAGCGCCATCCGCTCCACGAGCCGCCGCGCCCGCCCCTCGATCCCGTCCAGATCGGCGAGTTCGGTCAGCATCCCCTTGATCGCCCCGTCCAGGCGGTGGTCCGCGCCCCGCGCCTTCCCGACCTCCGTCAGGAAGGCGTTCAGCGCCTCCGGCTCCCTCCGCAACGCCCGCAGCACATCGAGCGCCAGGACATTGCCCGACCCCTCCCAGATCGAGTTCAGCGGCGACTCCCGCAGCAGCCGGGGCATCCCGGACTCCTCCACATAGCCGTTGCCGCCCAGGCACTCCAGCGCCTCCGCCACGACCGGCGTGCACCGCTTCGTCACCCAGTACTTCGCCACCGGCACCGCGATCCGCGCGAACGCCCGCTCCGCCTCCGTGTCGGTGTCGTAGGCGGCCGCGAGCCGCATCCCGAGGACCGTCGCCGCCTCCGACTCCAGAGCCAGATCCGCCAGCACGTTGCGCATCAGCGGCTTGTCGATCAGCAGCCCGCCGAAGGCGCGACGGTACGCCGCGTGGTGCACCGCCTGCGCCACCGCCTGGCGCATCAGCCCCGCCGACCCCAGGGCGCAGTCCAGCCGGGTCGCCGTCACCATCCCGATGATCGTGCGGATCCCGCGCCCCTCGCCCCCGACCCTGCGCGCCCAGGTCGTCCCGTCGAACTCGACCTCCGCGGAGGCGTTCGACCGGTTGCCGAGCTTGTCCTTCAGGCGCTGGATCGCGAACGCGTTGCGCGAGCCGTCCTCCAGCACCCGCGGCACCAGGAAGCAGGTCAGCCCTTCCGGAGCCTGCGCCAGGACCAGGAACCCGTCCGACATGGGTGCCGAGCAGAACCACTTGTGCCCGGTCAGGGCGTACGTGCCGTCCCCACTCAGCGGCTGGGCGCGGGTCGTGTTCTCCCGTACGTCGCTGCCGCCCTGCTTCTCCGTCATGCCCATCCCGAAGAGCACCCCGGTCTTCTCGTGCGGCGGCCGCAGCCCCTCCTCGTACACGAGGGAGGTCAGCAGCGGCTCCCAGACGGCGGCCAGCTCCGGGTCGGCGCGCAGCGCGGGCACCGCGGCGTGGGTCATCGACAGCGGGCAGCAGTGCCCCGCCTCGACCTGCGTCTGCACCATGAACCCGGCCGCGCGGCGCACATGACCACCCGGACGGCTCCACGCCGCCGTCAGCCCCGCGTTGACGGACTTCCCGAGCAGCCGGTGCCAGGACGGATGGAAGTCGACCTCGTCGATCCGGTGCCCGTACCGGTCGTGCGTCCGCAGCCGCGGCGGGAACTCGTTGGCGAGCGCCCCCCACTCCCGCACCTGCGCCGACCCGGCCGACTTGCCCAGGGTCGTCAGTTCGTCCCGTGCGTCCGGGAACACGTCCGGCGCCAGATGGCGCTCCACGGCCTCCGCCAGAGCCCGGTCGGACAGGAAGACGTCGTACCCCACCAGGGGCGGAGGCTGATTGGTCACGGTGTGGGTGGTGGCTGCCATGCCGATACGGTAAGGAGGTGCAGGCAGCAAACGAAACACCCGAGCGGCGGCCCGGGAGCAGACTCCACCGGGCGCGCGTCCTCTACCGCAACGTGTCGAAGCGGAAGATGGTCTGGCTGCTCCTGAAGGACACCGTCAACTCGTGCATCGAGTACCGCATCCTCGGCCTCGCCGCCGAGGCCGCCTTCTTCACCCTGCTGTCCCTGCCCCCGCTGCTGCTCGGACTGATCGCGCTCCTCGGCTACGCCGACGACTGGACCAACACCAACACGGTCGCCAGCATCGAGGAGAACATCCTGCGCGCCGCCCGGACCGTCCTGTCCGAGCGGGGCGTCCGCGACATCGCCAAACCCCTCCTGGACGACGTCACCCAGGGCAAACGGCCCGACCTCATCTCGATCGGCTTCGCCATCGCCCTGTGGTCCGGCTCGCGCGCCGTGAACGTCTTCATCGACACGATCACCGTCATGTACGGACTCGACGGCCACCGCGGCATCGTGAAGACCCGGCTCCTCGCCTTCCTGCTCTACATCGTGGCGCTGCTCATCGGCGCGGTCGTCCTGCCGCTCGCGGTCGTCGGCCCGGACCGGGTGGTCGAACTGATCCCCTGGGGGACGGAGGTCGTCTCCGTGCTCTACTGGCCGGCCGTCATCCTGCTCTCGATCGCCTTCCTCACCACGCTGTACCACGTGTCCGTCCCCGTCCGCTCCCCATGGATCGAGGACATCCCCGGCGCGCTGATGGCCCTCGGCATGTGGGTGCTGGGCAGCTTCCTGCTGCGGATCTATCTGACCAGCCAGGTCGAGGGGCCCACGATCTACGGCTCCCTGGCCGCGCCGATCGCGGTGCTGCTCTGGATCGGCATCTCGGCCTTCGCGGTCCTCGTCGGCGCGGCCGTGAACGCGGCGATCGACCGCGTCTGGCCCTCGGTCGCCACCGCCGCCGCCCGCGAGGCCAACGAACGCGCCCGCGCCGCCCAGGCCGCCGACCTCGTCGCCCGGCTGCGCGCGGAGGCGGAGGACGTGGACGAGGACGACCCGGACATGCCGTCGGAGTTCCCGGAACGGTGGTCGAGGTTCCTGCCGCCGGACGACGTCAAGTCCCGCCTGCACTCGGGCTGGGAGAAGGACAGCTCTTAGGGGGGTGGGGTGAGGACTCCGGGGCGCACGGGGCCGGCGCCCGCCCTCTCCGGACGCTAACCGTCGTCGCCCGAGACCGGCCCGCCCCACGACCCGGGCGACTCCCCGCGGCGGCGCGGCGCGCGCCGGGCATCGTCCTCGGTCCCGGAGCCGCCGTCGGCTTCCGGAGCGTCGCCGCCCTTCCGTACGCCCTCGGTCTCCTGAACCTCGCCGCCCTTCCGTACGCCCTCCGTCTCCTGAACCTCACCGCCCTTCGAAGGCCGGGACCCGGTGCCGGTCAGCCGGGAGGCGAGGCCGGAGAGCCAGCCGCCGCCCCGACGGTTCGCCCCCGTCTTCGACGGCGGGCCCGCGTCCGGCGCCCCTACCGCCGTCGGGGTCGGCGCCCCCTGGGCCGCCGGGCCGGACTCCGGCACCTCCACCACGTGGTGCCAGCCGCCCGCCGTCGCCGTGATCAGGTCGAAGTCCCGCTGCCGTGCGCGTGGGAGGCGAGCGCGCAGACCATGGGAGATCAGGACGGTCACGACGACGGCGCTCCGCTCCTCGCTCCATGTCCGCACACCGGTCGCCTCCGCCAGCGCGACCGCCGCGCGCTCCGTCTCCTCGTGGATCACGACGCTGAGCCGCAGGGGCGACGCGGCGCCCGGCGGCAGCCGCATGCCGAGGAGGCGGGGGAACGTGTCGACGGCCCACTCCACCAGCTCCTCCGCCGTACGGTCCGGCGGAATCGGCGTCAGGACGGTGGTCCAGCCCGCCGACCAGACCCGTGCGCCACCGAGGACGTCCTGCGCCAACTCCCGCACGATCGCCTGATGCTCCGCCGACAGCGTCCGCGCGCCGTACGGCTGCCGGATCAGGAGCCAGCCCGGCGTCGCCGCCTCCGGGCGGTCGACCGACGCCAGCCGCTCGGTGAGCTCCCTCCGCCACTCCGCGAGCCGCCTCCGCTCGGCCTGCGCCCAGGTCCCCGGCACGCCCTCCAGGGCCTCCCCGTACCAGAGGTCGAGCGCCGACGTGAGGTAGTCACGCTCCAGCGCCCGCTCGCCGCGCTCCGCCGCCCGTTCCGCCTGCGCCGCGTAGGTCTCGGCCTGCACCAGGTCCAGGGAGGCCTCCGAGATCGGCAGCCAGTACTCCATGTCGCCCACCTGGACGGGGTGGCCGAGCGTCTGGACCTGCTGCGCGTGCTGCGCGGGGGTGATGTCCGGGGTCCCGGTCAGCACCTGCCGCATGTGCGCGTCCGAGACGGGCTCCCCGCGCGCCAGCAGCAGCCGGCAGAGGAAGGAGCTGTCGTGATAGGCGTCCATCGACACGTCCCCGCCGTGGATGCGCGCTCTCGGCGGGCCCAGCACGGTGTACGACACGGGCGTCTCGGGAACCTGGAGCTGCGGTTTCCGGCGCATGTTGGCGAGCACCCGGGCACCGCGCTGCCGCTCGCCCGGATGCTTGGAGAGCAGACTGAGCACCGCCCTCTCCAGCTCGCCGGGCAGGTCCTGCCGGAGCGACCCGGGACTCCGGGGGGTCGACTCGGCGTGCTGCCGGAGTACGGAGTCCAGGTCTTCGGCCGGGAACGGCGGGGAACCGGTGAGCATCTCGTACAGGATGCAGCCCAGCGCGTACAGGTCCCCCTCCGGCCGCAGCACTCCCTGCTGGCGCTCGGGCGCCAGATAGCGGGCCGTGCCCGGCGCCACCTCGACGCCCTGGCCGGGAGTGAGCGGGTACAGGCGCGTTCCATCCGGGTCATCGGGGCGTTCCGTGTAGGGCCAGCGCAGGCCGAAGTCGCGCAGCCGCAGGGTCATCTGTCCGATGCCCACTACCTTCCCGGGGGTGAGGTTGCCGTGCGTGATCCCGGGCCCGTGATGCAGAGCCCAGAGCCCCCGCAGAATGCCCTGCGCGATCCCGGTGGCCTCGGTGACGGACAGCCTGCCGCCCGGCACGTCGTCCAGGTGCTCGCGCAGCGAGCGGCCGCCGACGAACTCGGTGACGAGACAGCAGCCTTCGTCGAGGACCAGGGCGTCGTACACCCGCACGAGCCGAGGGTCGCTGATCCGTGTCGCCTCGTACGTACTGGCGAGGAAGTCGGCGGTGGCGGACTGCGTGTCCTTGCCGCCCGTGAGATTCGCCCGGAAGCGCTGGGAGGTGGGGAGGAAGGGGAGGTAGGTCAGGGCCACCTGGCGCGAGAGGTAGTGGTCGTACCCCCGCCAGACGCGGCTCCCGGGGCCCCCGATCCGTTCGTACAGCTCGTACCGATCGCTCGTCAGCGGGGGCGCCTCCTCCTCCCGCCCCGCCGCCCCGGGCACCTCCGTGCTGCCCGCCTCCGGCTCCTCCGCCCCAGGCGCCTCGGTCCCGGCCGCCCCAGGCTCCTCCGTCCCTGTGGCACCGTCGTCCGGTGCCGCCCGCTCCGGACCCCGCGCGGGAAGCCGCTCCGGCCCCCGCAGCAGCCGTACGCTCTCCTCGCTCACCAGGGCGAAGGGGCGTCCGGCCGCGCGTTCGCCGGTCGCCCGGCCCAGGCTCTCCACCAGCGCGCGGAACTCGCCGGGCAGCGCGCCCGCCCGGTTCTCGATCTCGGCGCTGATCCGGGCCAGCAGGCCCGCCGTGCCCACCAGCGCGGTACGGGGCAGGGTGCCGAGCAGCACCTCCCGTACGCCGGGGCGGAATTCGTACGCCCCCGCCACCGCGCCCGGCTCCGCGCGCAGCATGCCGCTGAGCACGACCTCCGCGAGGTGCTGCGGCTCGGGACGCTCCTCGACCGCCGCCTGGACGAGCCGCATCACCGGCAGGTGCGCCGACCCCACCGCCAGATGCGAGGCGAGGCGGAACGCCTGCGGGGAGGCGAGGGCGCGGAAGCGGAGCACCAGCTCCTCCGGATCAACCTCCTCCGGGTCGAAGCCCTCGTCGTCCTCGTGACCCGCCAACAGGCCCTCGGCGCCCATGAAGGCCGCCGCGCCGGGGACCTCCGTGCCGCCGGGCGAGGCCACCAGGGACGCCCAGTGCCCCAGCCAGCCGCCCGAGGGCTCGAGGACCGGGACCGGCACCCCGTCCGGGGCCGGTCCACCGCGGTACGCGGCGAAATCCAGGCCCGCGTTCGGGGCGCCAGGCCCGGGGGCGGCGAAGACGCCCGGCAGCGGCGGGGCCGCGGTGTGCCGCCACAACCGCTCCGGCAGGGGCTGGACGATCGCGACCGGCAGCTCACGGCCCAGCGCTGCCAGCGTGGAGCGCCAGCGCAGCCCGGACCGGCCGTCACGCCACTGCGGGCCCATGCAGTCGCTCACCACCAGCACCGCCGTACGGCCCCGTTCCCGATGCCGCCGTGGCAGCCGACCGTCCTCGCCCAGATGCAGGACGTCGAGGGTGCGGAAGGCGCCGGTCTGGGCGAGCGCGGTCTGCAGATCGCGCACCAGAGGGCGCCACATCGTCATCGTCGGACCGGCGTCGAACACGATCCGCAGATGGAGCCAGCGCTCCCGCTCGGGGCGCAGCACCGGCAGCCACAGCTCCGGCCGGGCACCGAGCGAGGCGATGCGGTGCGCGGTCGCCGTCTCGTCCAGTTCCCGCCGCGCGGCGCTCGGCACGGTGCGCCGCAGCGGACGCACGGACCGCTGGAGGGCCAGCGGGTGGGAGAGCATCGGGGGAGCGGGAGCGAGCAACGCGGTGTGCCGGGGCGCCGATTCGGCCTCCTCGGGCATGGGGCGTGGCCCGGCGGCGGGCGTGTGGAGAGGAACCCGGGGCGGTGGCGCGGGAACGGAGGGCGCCGGGTGCGGCCCGACGGCCGGGGGCACGGGCCCGACCGGACCGGCGGGACCGGTGGCGTGGTCCACCGGCGAGGAAGCGGGCGCGGGCGGCGGCGGAGGCGGGTGCGCCGACTGTACGGGCGGCACGTCCCGCGGCTCCTCAGGCGCGCGCATGTGCCGGGCCAGCCAGAGGAGTTCCGCGAGCTCCCGGCCCGTCGGCGGCTCCTCGCCCGCCCGGCCCAGGACCGCCGCCAGGGCGTCCAGGGCCCGGCCGGACCGCTCAGACGTCATCGACGTCCCAGGTCTCCGCCGCCCGGCCCAGATACGGCATCAGGGCCTCCGCCAGCTCCTCCCTGGAGGCCGCGTCCAGGCCCGACGTCCGGGTCAGATAGATCGCGTTCAGCAGCTGGTCGGTGGCCAGTTCACCGGCGCTGCCGCGGTGCAGGAACGTGTCGACGAGCGCCTGGTCCCGCTCGTCCAGGGGCCCGAGATGCGCCCGCACGATGTCCTCCAGCTGCTCGCGCAGCGGCTGCCGCAGTTCGAGCCGTACGCAGCGGCGCAGGAAGGCGGGCGGGAACTCGCGCTCGCCGTTGCTGGTGAGCACGACGAACGGGAAGGCACGGCAGCGCACCTCACCGTGCCGGACGGGCACCCGCTCCTCCGAGTCGGCGACCATCACCTCGGCCACCGGGTGCGTCCTGGCCGCCCGTACCAGCTCGGGGATCTCGTACTGCCCCTCCTCCAGGATGTGCAGCAGGTCGTTCGGCAGATCGAGGTCGCTCTTGTCGATCTCGTCGATGAGCAGCACCCGCGGCCGTTCGTACGGGAGGAGGGCGGTGCCCAGCGGTCCGAGCCGCAGATGGTCCTCGATCGCGGTCTCCGCCCCGTCCCTCCCCTCCGTCAGCGGCCCCCGTCCACCGCCGCCGCGCCCCGCCGCGTACAGCCGGGACAGCGGGTCGTACTGGTACAGGCCGTCCGTGAGCGCGGTCCGGCTCGTGATGTTCCAGCGCAGCACCCCGCCCAGTTTCAACTCCCGTGCGACCGCGTACGGAAGGCTCGACTTGCCGCTGCCGGGTGGTCCGGTCACCAGGAGCGGGCGGCGCAGATGCAGCGCGGCGTTGACGAGTTGCACCGTCTCGGCGGTCGGCTGGTAGGTCCGCGCCCGGTGGGCCCTGCCGGGGGAGCCGCCGGCACGCTCGCCCGCCACCCGCGCCGGAGGGAGGGCGGGCCCGCCGTCGAAGGCGCGCCACGGCGGCGGCGCGGGCAGCGCGTCGATGCCGTCGTGCGGCTCGCTCGATCCGGTGTAGACGGGCCAGAGGGACATCGGGGAAGCTCCAGTTCTCCGGTGAGGCACGGGGGCGGTGCGGCGGGCCGTTCAGGGCGCTGTCGGGATGCCGTCAGGCGACGGGGGACCGCCGTAGGGGGCGGACCTCCGGGAAGCGGCGCGGGTCCTCCCATACGAGGGACAGCTCGGCGGCCCAGTGCGGTTCCGGACCCTCGTGGAGGAAGGCCTCCTTGCGCAACCGGAAGACCAGGTCCGGCAGTTCGCCGGGCGGCAGGAGCGAGATCCGCTCGGCCATCCGGTCCAGGAACCCGGTGCCCGGACAGGCCCCCGCGCACGGGCCGCCGGGCGGGCAGCCGGTGCGCGGCCACAGCAGGATCGGCGCGGGCGCGTTCAGGGCGGCGCCGTGCAACTCGCGGTCGCGGGCCGTCTTCGGCGGCCGGGTGAACCCCACCGGACCGCGCACGTCCTGGAGCAGCACGGACAGCTGCGGGGGCCGGTGGGTGCTGGAGCAGGCGACCCGGTGCAGCGGGGAGCCGTCCTGACGGTCGAGCTCGGCCCACGCCCGCTTGAGCTGGAACTGCAGGCGCGCCTTCCCGCGCCGGTCGTGGTCCATCACCACGACAGGCGACGTGCAGCCGAGCGGGGCCTCCTTGCCCTTGCTCCTGGTCCACAGGTCGACCGGCCGGTTGAGCCAGTCACGGGGCAGGGCGAACGCGATGAGCGGGCGGCCGTCGCCGATCTCGTCGTGCGCGTCGTCGATCCGGTCCAGGACCCAGGAGCGCAACTGGGCGGTGGTGAGCCGCTTCTCGTTGACGAGGAGCCGGTCGCCGTCCCGGTAGACGGAGACCTCCGCCATGACCGCGTTGCGGTCGGCGCCGCTGCGCCGGATCTCGACGAGGATCGGCGCCCATGGGAGCGCGGCCGCCCGCGTCCCGTCGTACGTCGCTCCGGCGCCGGCGCCGTCGCGCACAGAGTCCGGCGCAGGGTCGTGGCACCGCTCGACGGGCTCGTCGCCCCGCCCGTCGTCGCACGTGACGGCCGTCGGCGCGGGACAGGACGCCGCCGGGGCCGGGGAGGCGGGGCCGGCGTGGGGCGCCGGGCCGGTCTCGTGGCGGGAGCGGTGCTCCCGTGACCAGGCGCGCAACTCGCGCCCGAGCTCCCGGTCGGCCACCAGGTCCGCGAGGCGCAGGGTCAGTTCGGCGAGCGGGAGCCGGCCGCGGTGCGGGGGGACCTCGCAGAACAGGTACCAGATCCCCTGCCAGAGCCCGCCCAGCCAGGCCGGGGGCACTGTCGGACCGAGCCGGCCGGTCGCCGTGCTCAGCAGCCGCTCCACCGGGTACGGCGGGGTGCCGACCCGGTCCACCAGCTCCCGTAACCAGCGCTTCTCCTCGGCGGTGTAGCCCGGGGTCGGGACCAGCTCGGCCAGGCCGGGCACATGCCGGGCCAGGACCCGCGCGGGGATCATCCGCCCGTTGCGGCTCACCGGGTCGTACGAGGAGATCATGCCGACCACGGCGCCGCTGTCCGCCCGCATCGCGGCCGACCCGCTGAAACCGTGCGAGGGCTCCTGGCCGTACGCCTTCCAGAACTCGACCTGGTTCCACTCGCCGGAGATCAGCTGACGGTCGTGGGTGACCCGCAGCTCGCTCTGCGCGCCCTCCACGGTGTAGCCGTGGGGAAAGCCGTACGCGACCAGTCGCGGCGGCCTCCCGTCGCCCAGCGTCATGTCCGGGTCCGCGAAGGGGGCCGCGAACACGGCGGGTTCGGCGGGGGCGGGCGCTTCCAGGGTCAGCACGGCCACATCGCCGGGGTCGGTCCTGCCGCCCGCCCAGAGCCCCCGTTCACCGACCCGGGACGGCACGGCGCCGAACCCGGGGACGCCGGGGAAGGAGACCGAGGCGCGTTCGAGACCGTGGACCACGTGCGCGCAGGTGAGGACGGTGCTGCCGCCCACAAGGAAGCCCGAGCCGTGGACCGTGCCCTCGTGCTCCACACGCACGTGCCACGCGGGGGAGCGCGTCACCGCCCGCCGGCCACCGCGGCCGCACCCGCGCCGGTGGCCGAGGCCGTACCGGCGCCGACTGCGGCGGCGGTGCCGGTGAGCGCGGCGGTACCCTCGTCCGCGAGGCGACCCGCTCCGTTGGGGGCCCAGGACAGCTTGACCGTCAGATGGCCCTCGACCGCGGTCTTGGCGATCACGGCACCCGCCTCCGCCGTCAGCTTCACCCCGAACTCCAGCTCCACCCCGTCGGGCTGGAGCGGTCCCGCCCGGAAGACCGTGAGCGCCGACTCGGCCGCGGAGCGGATGCCCTGGAGCGCCTCGTCGAGCGTACGACCGGCCTGGACCAGGGAGTTCCCACCGCGCGAGACCAGTTGGGCGCCCGGTTGATGCCCGTCGGCCTCCACCATCACCTGCGCACCGCTCTCCGTGGTGAACTCCATCAGTGTGCTCACAACAACCCCCGAGGCCAGACCAGTTGGATCACACACCATTCTGTCCGACGGTCCCGTGCATGTCAGCGGATCGGCCCACCCCGAAGGCGAGCGCACCGAGCCGGCAGGCGGAGCCGGGGTCGGTCGGAAAAACGCTTGGCGCGGTCGGGTGAGGCCGCGTTAAGGTCTGGTCGTTCTCGCGGACCGGCCGATGGGCCGACCACGTCTGTCCGCGTCTGTTCGCTCGGTGTGATCCAGGAGGTGTGACCGATGGCTGTTGTCGCGATGGGCACTGCCCGCTCCCAGCAGTTCTTCCACCCCACCTCCGTGGTCGCCGGCTGACCTTCCTCTCTTCGCGCCGTTCGGCGTGTGCCGGGGCCACCCTTCGAAGGGTTCCCCTTGTCTTTCTCCTCTCTTCAGGGCTCGACCGCCTCGTCGTCCGCCTCGCACCCGCTGGTTCCGTACGGCTGGGACGCGGGCTGGGAGGCCGACTTCGCCCCGTACGCCGCGCAGGGTCTGCTGCCCGGCCGGGTCGTGCGGGTCGACCGAGGCCAGTGCGATGTCGTCACCCCCGTCGGCACCGTGCGCGCCGACACCGAGTTCGTCGTCCCCCGCGACCCCATGAAGGTCGTCTGCACGGGGGACTGGGCCGCGGTCGACCCGGACGGCGACCCGCGGTACGTACGGACGTTGCTTCCGCGCCGTACGGCCTTCGTGCGGTCGACGTCGTCCAAGCGCTCCGAGGGCCAGATCCTCGCGGCCAACGTCGACCACGCGATCATCGTCGTCTCGCTCGCCGTCGAGCTGGACCTCGGCCGCGTCGAACGCTTCCTCGCACTGGCGTGGGAGTCGGGCGCCCAGCCCGTCGTCGTGCTCAGCAAGGCCGACCTCGTGCCCGACCCGGTCGGGCTCTCCTACCTCGTCCAGGACGTGGAGACCACGGCGCCGGGCGTGCCGGTGCTGCCGGTCAGCGCCTCGACGGGCGAGGGCATGGAGCTCCTCGCGGAGGTGGTGGCGGGCGGTACGAGCGTGCTGCTCGGCGTCTCCGGTGCGGGCAAGTCGACGCTCGCCAACACCCTTCTCGGCGAGGACGTCATGAGCGTCCGGACCGCCCGTGACGTGGACGGCAAGGGCCGCCACACCACGACCACGCGGAATCTGCTCCTGCTGCCCGGGGGCGGCGTCCTGATCGACACGCCGGGGCTGCGCGGCGTCGGCCTCTGGGACGCCGGGGCGGGGGTGGGGCAGGTCTTCTCGGAGATCGAGAGCCTGGCGGAGGACTGCCGCTTCCACGACTGCGCCCACGAGGCGGAGCCGGGCTGCGCGGTCACGGCGGCGGTCGAGGACGGCACACTGCCGGTGCGGCGGCTGGAGAGCTACCGCAAGCTGCTCCGCGAGAACCAGCGCATCGTCGCGAAGACCGACGCCCGCGTGCGGGCCGAGATGCTGAAGGACTGGAAGCGCAAGGGCGCGGAGGGCCGGGCGGCGATGACCCTGAAGCGCGGCCACGTGCGATAGCACTCGGGCGGGCAGGCCCCTCGCGCCGAGGGGTCTGCCCGCCCGCACGGCGCCCTCCGGCGCGGGGGCGCGCCACCGGCCGCCCTCCAGAGAAGCCGCCTGGCCTCCCGCGAAGCCGCCTCCGCGCCCCCGCCCCGCCACCCACCTGCATGTCCGAAAACCGCCAGAAGCGTCTCTCCGGGTCCCGCACACTGGAGATCGTGATGGACGAAGACACCCGGTACGAGGCGGTCAGCAGCCGGGACGCGCGGTTCGACGGGGAGTTCTTCTTCGCCGTGCGGACCACCGGGATCTACTGCCGGCCCAGCTGCCCCGCCGTCACCCCCCAGCGGAAGAACGTCACCTTCTTCCCGACCGCCGCCGCCGCCCAGGGCCACGGCTTCCGCGCCTGCCGGCGCTGCCGGCCCGACGCCGTGCCCGGCTCCGCCGAGTGGAACGTGCGGGCCGACGTCGTCGGGCGCGCCATGCGGTTGATCGGGGACGGTGTCGTCGACCGCGAGGGCGTGCCCGGGCTCGCCGGCCGGCTCGGCTACAGCGCACGGCAGGTGCAGCGCCAGCTCACCGCCGAGCTCGGCGCGGGCCCCGTCGCGCTCGCCCGCGCCCAGCGGGCCCACACCGCACGGCTGCTCCTGCAGACCACCGGCCTGCCGATCACCGAGATCGCCTTCGCGTCCGGCTTCGCGAGCGTGCGCCAGTTCAACGACACCATCCGCCGCATCTACGCCCGTACCCCCTCCGAACTCCGCGCCGAGTCCGGCACCGGCACGCCGCCCCGCACCCCCCGCGCCAAGCCCGGCACCGGCACACCGCCCGCCACCGCCCACGCCGCCGGCGTCCCCCTGCGGCTCGCCCACCGCGGCCCCTACGCCGCCCGCGAGGTCTTCGACCTGCTCGCCGCCGAGGCCCTGCCCCGCGTCGAGGAGGTGGCCGGCGTGCCCGGCGCCCGCACCTACCGCCGTACGCTCCGCCTCCCGTACGGCACCGGCATCGTCTCCGTCGACGAGCGCACCGCCGGGCCCTGGCTGGAGGCCCGGATCCACCTCACCGACCTGCGCGATCTGACCACCGCCGTGCAACGCCTGCGCCGGCTCCTCGACCTGGACGCCGATCCGTACGCCGTCGCCGAGCGCCTCGGCTCCGACCCGCGGCTCGCCGCGCGCGTGGCCGCCCGCCCCGGCGTGCGCTCGCCCGGCGCGGCCGACCCCGAGGAGTTCGCCCTCCGCACCCTGCTCGGCCCGCACGAGGCGGCCCGGCTGGCCGAGACCCGCGGGACGGCCCTCGACACCGCGTGCGGCGGGCTCACCCACCTCTTCCCCGAACCCGCCGCGCTCACCGGCCACCCCGTCGCCGGCCCGCTCGCGGCCGCGCTCGCCACCGGAGCCGTACGGCTCGACCCCGGCGCCGACCGGGACGAGGCCGAGCGGGCCCTGCGCGCCGTCCCCGGCGTCACCCCGACCGCCGCCGCCCTCATCCGGATGCGCGCCCTGGGCGACCCGGACGTGTTCCCGGACGGTGACCCCGACGTGTTCCCGGACGGCGTCCCCGACGCGGAGGCATGGCGACCCTGGAGGTCCTACGCCCTGCGCCACCTGCAAGGATGTCCGGCATGATCACCATCGACCGTCTCGCGCGTGACGACCGCCCGGAGTGGGAGCGGCTCTTCCGCGCCTACCTGGACGTCTACGGCCGCACCGAAGGCCCCGAGACGTACGAGCGGGCCTGGCGGGAGTTCCAGGACGACACCCGGCTGCACGCCCTGGCCGCGCGGTTCGACGGCCGGCTCGTCGGCTTCACCCACTTCTTCGTCCACCCCAGCACCTCCGGACCCGACGTCTGCTACCTCCAGGACCTGTTCACCGATCCCGAGGCGCGCGGCAAGGGCGCCGCCCGCGCCCTGATCGCCGCCGTCGCGGAGTGGGCCGGGGCCCAGGGCTGCGACCGGGTCTACTGGAACACCCAGGAGTCCAACACCACGGCACGGCACCTGTACGACAAGGTCGCCCGCGACACCGGCTTCATCAAGTACCAGATCGACCTTCCCCGGTAGCGGCGCATGGAGCGGGTCAGCCCCAGAACACGGCCCCCACCCAGGCCCCGACGATCAGCAGGCACGAGAAGAGCTCGACGAGAACGCTCGTGCCGGCCGCCCGCATCAGCGCGCGCGTGGACGCCTTCGCCTGGCCGTGACCGCCGAGGCGGAGGCGCTCGGAGAGGTAGATCCCGCCGACGAATCCCGGGATCGCGCCCACCACGGGAACCAGGAAGAAGCCGAGGAACGCTCCGACCCCGGCGTACGTCACCATCCGCCGTGAGATGCCGACGCCGCGGAACCGGCGCGGGGGCAGCTGCCAGACGACCACCTGGGTGAGCAGCAGCAGCGCGGTCGAGGCGACGAGCAGGATCCAGGCCAGGCCGCTCTGCTGTTGCAGGGACCACCAGAGCACGGCGGCCCAGACGAGCCACGGCCCGGGCACGCCGGGAGCGAGCACCCCGAACAGGCCCAGCAGCATCACCATCGCCACCAGCAACAGCTGCCACACACCCATCTGTCCAGCGTGCAGGATCCACGGCGTCCGCGCAGGCCGCGACCGTACGGACGAACCGCGCGGGTGTCCCCGGCCACCGGGCCCCTTCCGTACGGACGGGCGCCCGGCGCCGTCGCCGCCCGTCAGCCCCGGGCCACCCACCCCTTCTCGTACGCGTGCCAGCCCAGCTGGAGCCGGGTCGTCACCCCCGTCAGCTCCATCAGGCCCTTCACCCGGCGCTGGACCGTGCGCAGCCCCAGGTCCAGCTGCTTGGCCACGCTCGCGTCCGTCATCCCGGCGAGCAGGAGCGAGAGGATCTCCAGGTCCGTCGCGTCCGGACCCGGCGCCTCCGTCTCCCGTATCCGCGCGCCCGCGCCGAGCCGCAGGGGGAGCGCGTCGCGCCAGACCGACTCGAAGAGACCCATCAAGGACTCCAGGAGCCCGCTCGCGTGAACCACCAGCGCCGCCGGCTCCGCGCCACGGCCCGTCAGCGGGAGCATCGCCAGGGTGCGGTCCGCGACCACCAGCTTGGTGGGGACCCGGTCCACCACCCGGATCCGCTCCTCGCGGCCGAGCGCCGCCGCCAGTTCGACGAGGCCCGACGGCTGCGTCAGGACCTCCCGCTCGATCACCACCCGGTACCGCACGCCCCGCCCCGCCGCCAGCTCCTCCGCCTCGTTCTCCATGCCGCTCACCGCGATCGGCTTTCCGGTCACCAGCGCGCAGACCTCGTCGGCCGCCCCCAGCTGGAGCTGGAGGAAACGGTGGGTGACGGCGCTCGCCCCGGTCACCACCTCCACCAGGTCGTGCACGGCCGGTTCCGCCGCCTCCGCGCGGTACTCCTCCGCCAGCAGCGCCGCCGCCAGCTCCGCCTGCTCCAGCTCGTGCCGCTGCTGCGTCAGCAGCGCCCCCAGCGCGACCCCCGGCGGCGCGGCCACCCACCGCCCCGTCCCGGCCGAGGACTGCGCCGCCAGACCCTGCGACTCCAGCCGCCGCAGCGCCCGCTCGGTCTCCCTCTCCGGCAGGGCGAGCCGGTGTGCCAGATCCGTGACTTCGGCCGCGCCCAGCGCGACCAGCGCCCGGTACGCGGACTCCTGCCGCTCGTCGAGACCTATCGCTCCCAGCATCGCTGCCCCACCCCTCGCCGGATCTCTCCGGACGTGCCCGGACGTCCCCGGACGACCCGGACATACCCCGGACGTTCGGCGGACGCGTACATTCCGTCGGTGCTCTGGCGGGAATCGGCCACGGCGTATTCCCGCCGCGCCCATCATCCCTGTACCACCCTCACCTCTGCCAATGTGGCGCCACCGCAGCACCAACGGCCTGCGGCCCTGGGACTTTTGCCTGCCTCCGTGCCGGAATGAGAGGGGGAGAGCGGTGCGCCCGATTTCGCGTGCGGTTCCATGGGCGGCGACCGCCGCCGCCGAGACCACCCTGGTGTGGGAATTCACCTCCGAGCGGGACGAGAACGTCTACTCTCAAGGCATCCCGATGCTCTTCCCCCGGTACAACCCTCCGGAGGACGGACTCAAGACCCTCGCCGCGACCGACGGCCAGAAGGTCACCCTCACCGCGACGGGTCACGCGGGCTACACGCCCGCCGCGCTCACATCGGCCACGCTCTCGTACGCGTACGACGGAGGCACGACCTGGACGCGGGCGCAGGTCTCGCGGCAGGGCGGTGAGTGGACCGCGACCGTGAACCACGCGGGCGCGGCCGGCAAGCCCGTCACCCTCAGGACCGAACTGACGGACGCTCACGGCGACTCCGTCACCCAGACCGTGGTCCGCGCTGACGACGTGCGCTGATCACGCCGGTCCGCCGGGCGTCCTTCCCGTGGGGGGTGGGGTCGCCCGGCGGACCCCTTTTTCGTTCCTTTTCCGGATGTCCCCTTTTCGCGCGGCCCGCGCGGTGGACAATAAGGGCATGACTCAGCAGGGGGACAACTGGTGGGACAAGCTGTACGACGACTCCGTCGGGGACACGGCGCCGACCGCGACCGGTGACACGCTGGACGACCGCTTCGACTCCGCGTCCCGCGCTGTGCCCGCGTCGGTACGGCGGGACACCGCCCCGCCCCGTCCGGCGAAGGCCCCGTGGGAACCCCCCGACGCGCACGCGGGCGGCCCCCGTACGTTCCCGTCGGCGCCCGAAGTCCCGCCCCCGCCCCCTCCGCCACCCCCACCTCCCACGGAGGCCCCGACCGTCCGGGCCGCCGCCCCGCAGGACCCCGAGCCGGCTCCACCCCCCGAGGCGACCGTCCGGGTCCCCGCGCCCCGCCCCCGTACCGCGCACATCGGCAACCGCCCGCCCACCTACGAGCCCGAACCCACCGCCCTGCCCGCCGCCCACCCCCGCGAACTGGCCGATCTGGTCACCGACACCGTCCTCGACGGCGCCCGCTACGGCACCTACACCCTGCGCGCCGCCTCCGTCCGCGGCGACTCCGCCCGCTACCGCGGCGAACCCCGCCGCGACGCCCTGCTCACCGCCCGCTTCGGCCACGACGAAGCCGCCCTCGTCCTCGTCGCCGTGGCGGGCGGCGCCCGCGCCGCCGACGGCGCCCATCTCGCCGCCGCCGACGCCTGCCGCTGGATCGGCGAGGCCGTCGGCCGCAGCCACGCCCGGCTCTCCGAGGACATCCGGGCCGGCCGCCGCGGCGACCTCAAGTCCGGACTCCACCGGCTCACCGACCGGACCTACGGCCGACTCCGCGCCCGCGCCGCCGAGCTGGGCGTGGACCCGGCGGAGTACACCGCGAGCCTGCGCTGTCTGCTGCTCTCCGCCGACCCCGGCTGCCGGACCCGGGTCTTCTTCGGCATCGGCCGCGGCGGTCTCTTCCGGCTCCGCGACGGCGCCTGGCAGGACATCGAGCCGCCGGTCCCCGAACCGGCGGCGCTGACCGGCGCGCCCGTCGTCGGCTTCGGCTCCCCGCCCCTGGTGCCCCCGCCCGCGCCGCCCTCCCCGACAGAGGCGCCGCTCTCCGGAGCCCCGGCGGCGACCCCGTCCGAGACGGAGGAGGGCGACCGGCTCACCATGGAGCTGGGCATCCCCACCGCCCCCGGCCCGTCCGTCGAGGACCCGCCCCCCGCCTCCCACGGGGACCCTTCGCTCGCGCCCCCCGCCGAGCCGTTCCGTTTCCGCGCCTCCGTGGCCCGCCCCGGCGACATCCTGCTCCTCGCGTCGCACGGCCTCGCCGAGCCGATGCGCGGCGAGCCCGCCCTCGCACGCGAGCTGGCCGAGCGCTGGGACGCCCCCAAACCGCCCGGACTCGCCGCCTTCCTCGCCGACACCCAGCTGAGGGTGAAGGGGTACGCCGATGACCGTACGGCGGTCGCCGTCTGGGAGGCGTAACCGCCGCGCCCATGGGTTGATGGAGCCATGGCCAAACAGAACGTCGCAGAACAGTTCGTCGACCTCCTCGTCCGGGCGGGCGTCCCCCGCGTGTACGGCGTCGTGGGCGACAGCCTGAACCCCGTCGTCGACGCCATCCGCCGCACCTCCGGCATCGACTGGATCCAGGTCCGGCACGAGGAGGCCGCCGCTTTCGCGGCGGGCGCCGAGGCACAGATCACCGGCCGCCTCGCCGCCTGTGCCGGCTCCTGCGGCCCGGGCAATCTGCACCTCATCAACGGCCTGTACGACGCCCACCGCTCGATGGCCCCGGTTCTGGCCCTCGCCTCGCACATCCCGACCGCCGAGATCGGCCTCAGCTTCTTCCAGGAGACCCACCCCGACCGGCTCTTCACCGAGTGCAGCCACTACAGCGAGCTGATCTCCAGTCCGAAGCAGATGCCCCGGCTGCTCCAGACGGCCATTCAGCACGCCGTCGGACAGGGCGGCGTCAGCGTCGTCTGCCTCCCGGGCGACATCGCCGCCGAGCCCGCCCCCGAGAAGACGGTGGAGCACGCCCTCGTCACCACCCGGCCCACCGTCCGGCCGGGTGACACCGAGATCGAGGCGCTGGCCCGCCTCGTCGACGACGCCGACCGGGTGACCCTGTTCTGCGGCAGCGGCACCGCCGGCGCGCACGCCGAGGTCATGCAGTTCGCCGAGCGCGTCAAGGCACCGATCGGCCACGCCCTGCGCGGCAAGGAGTGGATCCAGTACGACAATCCGTTCGACGTCGGTATGAGCGGACTGCTGGGCTACGGCGCCGCCTACGAGGCCACCCACGAGTGCGATCTGCTGCTCCTGCTCGGCACCGACTTCCCGTACAACGCCTTCCTGCCCGACGACGTCAAGATCGCCCAGGTGGACGTCCGGCCCGAGCACCTCGGGCGCCGCTCCAAGCTCGACCTCGCCGTCTGGGGCGACGTCCGCGAGACGCTGCGCTGCCTCACCCCGCGCGTGCGCGCCAAGACGGACCGCCGCTTCCTCGACAAGATGCTGAAGAAGCACGCCGCCGCGCTCGAAGGGGTCGTGAAGGCGTACACCCGCAAGGTCGAGAAGCACGTCCCGATCCACCCGGAGTACGTCGCCTCCGTGCTCGACGAACTCGCCGACGACGACGCCGTCTTCACCGTCGACACCGGTATGTGCAATGTCTGGGCGGCCCGTTACATCTCGCCCAACGGCCGCCGCCGGATCATCGGCTCCTTCAGCCACGGCTCGATGGCCAACGCCCTTCCGCAGGCCATCGGCGCCCAGTTCACCGACCGCCGCCGCCAGGTGATCTCGATGTCCGGCGACGGCGGCTTCGCCATGCTGATGGGCGAGTTCCTCACCCTCGTCCAGCACGACCTGCCCGTGAAGATCGTCCTGTTCAACAACTCCTCGCTCGGCATGGTCGAGCTGGAGATGCTGGTCGCCGGACTACCGTCGTACGGCACGACCAACCACAACCCCGACTTCGCCGCCATCGCCCGGGCGGCAGGCGCCTACGGGGTACGGGTCGAGAAGCCGAAGCAGCTCGCGGGCGCCCTCAAGGACGCCTTCAAGCACAAGGGCCCGGCCCTCGTGGACGTCGTCACCGACCCCAACGCGCTCTCCATCCCGCCGAAGATCAAAGCGGACATGGTGACCGGATTCGCCCTCTCGGCGGGCAAGATCGTGCTCGACGGAGGCGTCGGACGGATGCTCCAGATGGCCCGCTCCAACTTGCGCAACGTTCCCCGGCCGTGAATGCGGGCCGGTGGGCGGGGCATGCATCCCCGTGAGCCTGTTCGACGACGTCTGGGTGGGGGGTTATGGCCGGCGAGGCGGGACAGCCGACTCAACTGCTGAAGAAGGTGGGATGCGCCGATCTCACCGCGGTGCCGGAGGTACGGCACGCGTTACGCGCGATGCTGCGGAAGTGGGGAAGACCGGGCGCCTCCGACGTGGCGGAGCTGCTCACGAGCGAGCTGGTGACCAATGCCCTGGTCCACACGGAGCACGGCGCGGTGGTGACCGCGACCGTCGTTCCCGAGAGCCTCAGGGTCGAGGTGCGGGACTTCGTCTCCGGCCTGACCGAGCCGGACGTACCGACCGCCGACGACGGTACGCACGGTCGGGGGCTCGTCCTGGTCGAAGCGCTGGCCGACTCCTGGGGCGTCGAGGAGCAGGGGGTGGGCAAGGTGGTGTGGTTCGAACTGAACGGCGGGGCCGCCCGATGAGGGCGGCCCCGCCGTTCAGTTCACGCGTACCGTGCTCAGCCGAACTGCTGCTCGAGGTCCTTGAGCTTGCGCTCCAGGGAGTCGAGCCGCGGCAGCGCCTGGGTGTCGTCCTCGGCGGTGAGGTCCACCGTCCGCGGTTCAACGCCCTGCACGGCCTGGAGGGAGGGCCGGGGTCGAAGCGGCAGTTGTCCGGGTTCCGCTATGGCGGGCTCCGCGACGGCCGTCCCCACGGACGTCGCGGAGCCCGTGCCGGAGTTCAGCGCGGCCATCTCGACGGGCCGCCCGCCGCCGCGGCCGAGCCCGAAGGCCCGGTGCTGCCGGTTGATCGCCCTGAGCCTGGCCCGGTCGAGCCTTCCCTGCTCGCGTCTGCGCAGCCGGTTCTGCCGCTTCTCGCGCCGGTCCTCGCGGACCTCGTCGACCGCCTCGTCCAGCGTCCGTACGCCTTCGAGCAGCATCAGCGACCAGGCGGCGAAGGTCTCGCGGGGCGCCCGCAGCCACCGGACGATCCGGATCTGCGGCAGCGGACGGGGCACCAGGCCCTGTTCGCGGAGCGCCGCCCGGCGGGTCTGCTTGAGCGCGCGGTCGAAGAGGACCGCCGCCGAGAGGGACATGCCCGCGAAGAACTGCGGGGCGCCCGCGTGCCCCAGGCCCCTGGGGGCGTGCACCCAGTTGAACCAGGCCGCGGCCCCGGCGAACGTCCAGACGAGGAGGCGTGAGCCGAGGGCGGCGTCGCCGTGGCTGGCCTCGCGGACCGCGAGGACCGAGCAGAACATGGCCGCGCCGTCGAGGCCGAAGGGGACGAGATACTCCCAGCCCCCGGTGAGGTTGAGGTTCTGCCGGCCGAAGCCGACGAGCCCGTGGAAGGAGAGGGCGGCCGCGACGGCCGCGCAGCAGAAGAGCAGGACGTAGGAGGCGGTGCCGTAGATCGCTTCCTTGCGTCTGCGGCGTTCCTCGCTGCGTTCCCAGGAGTCGTCGGCCGCGGCCTGGTCACCGGCGCGCTTGCCGCGCGCGAGCACCGCCACCGCCGTCAGGACTCCGGCCACCATGACGCCGCCCGGAAGCAGCCAGTCCAGCGATATGTCGGTCAGTCTCATGCGGTGTCCCTTGCATCGCAGTAGGGCGTTTCGGCGGCCATACTGGCCGACCTCGACGGACCCTCAAGGGCTTTCGCGGCAAGAGCACGCCATCGGGGCCGCACGGCATACGAATAGGTGCGATCTGGTCGAACTACTGCGCGAGGGAAGGGCGTTGTGTTCGACGTACGCCACCCCTGGGGGTGGCGTAAGCACCGGGGGAGCGTCAGGCGGTCGCGGCGAGCCGGCGGACCCGCTCGGCGTCGCAGGTGCGCGGACACGTCGTGCAGGTGTCCTCGGGGCGCAGCGTGTAGAAGAAGCAGCAGGCGGCCCGGTCCCGGGTGGCGGCGGGCGGGGTGTCGGCCGTCCCCGTCCCGGCCAGTTCGCGGAAGCCGGCAGTACCGGCGAAGGGCTTGGCGGTGCCGGGCATCAGGAGCTCCAGCTCCTCCATCGCCCTGGGCTCCTCGCCGAGCAGGCCGGCGATGTACCAGAGCCCCTCGACGATCTCGTCCGTCGCCATGCCCCACAGCGCGCGCCGCCCGCGCCGCATCCGGGGTCCGAAGCCGGTCAGGACGTCCTCGAAGTGCTCGGCGAGCGAGGCCCTGACCTCGGCGCGCAGCGCCTCCTCGTCGGCGACGACCCGGGCACCGGGCAGCGCGGCGGCGGGATCGCCGGGCAGGCAGGCGAACTCCTCGACGCGGACGGTCATCCGTCCGAGCGTGCGGTGGAAGGAGACGTTGCGGACGGGCACGCGGGGGACCCTGCGGTGCAGGAACCAGGGGACGGTCACCAGCAGGCAGGCGGGCCAGGCGTACCGGTGCAGTCCGAAACTCGCGACCACATCGGGTCGGGCCCGCCGGCCGTAGTCGCGCAGCACCTGCGCGTCGTCCCAGGCGAGGAAGGCGTCGAGCGCGGCGCCCCCGGCCGCGAGCTCGTCCGCGCCGACCCAGCCGCCGCCGCGCGGCAGCCGCTCGCCGGGGCCCGCCTCCGTCATCCGCAGTCCGCCGAACACATCGCCGACGCGGGCGTAGGAGGCCGCGACGGGCGAGGTGGAGGGGGTGGGGAGCAGGGCGGGGACGGCCATGGGGGGACCACCGAATCGCGATCGTTAGCAAGTTAGCCTTACCTTACCCGAACCGATCGATGTTTGCCCTTCTCACCTGGGGGGAAGGCCCCCGGCCTCCTCCGGGCGGGGCCGTCGCCTAGGGTGCACACGGGGCGCCGGTATCGCGAAGCCGGGCCCGGCACGATCCCGCAGGAGGACCCGGGTGGAGCAGGGCGGAGCGCGCGAGCGCGCGGCGGAGGAGCCGTACCCACCGTACGACGACGCCGTACTCCTCCCCGAGCAGGCACGCGGCGGGCCGCCCGCACCGCCGGCGCCCGTCCCGGCGCCGCTCGCCCCGCGCTCCGTCCAGCGGCACTCCGTACGCGGCCAGATCCTCCAGGCGCTGCGCGCCGCGCTCGTCGGCGGCGACCTGACCCCCGGCGAGGTCTACTCCGCCCCCGCCCTTGGTGAACGCTTCGGCGTCTCGGCGACCCCGGTGCGCGAGGCGATGCAGCAGCTGGCGACCGAGGGCGCCGTCGAGGTCGTACCGAACCGGGGCTTCCGGGTCACCGAACGCACCCCGCGCGAGCTCGCCGAGCTCGCCGAGGTCCGCGCACTCCTGGAGGTCCCGGTCATGCTGCGGCTGGCCCGCACGGTCCCGGCCGACCGCTGGGCCGAGCTCCGCCCGCTCGCCGAGGCGACGTCGGCCGCCGCCGCCCGCGGCGACCGCGCCCACTACGCCGAGGCGGACCGGGCCTTCCACCGCGCGGTCCTCTCCTTCGCAGGCAACGCCCAGCTCGTCGCCGTCGCCGACGATCTGCACCGCCGCTCCCAGTGGCCCCTGACCAGCGCCCCCGCCACCCGGCACGCCGACCTCGTCGCGGACGCGGCGGAGCACACCGCCCTCCTCGACGCGCTCGTCGCCCAGGACCTGACCGTCGTGCGGTCCCTCGTGCGGGAGCACTTCACGGGTTCCGACGGCTGACTCCTCCCCGACACCCGCACCGACTAAGGTCGGTGGCGTGAGGTGTCCCATGCCGTCCCCGGCCCTGTCCACGGCGCGATGGGGGCTCCCCTCGCCGAAGGCGGGGGGTGGGCGCCCATGACCGGTCCCGTACGGGTCGAGCGCCCCGCGCCCGGCCGGGAGACCGAGGCCGCGGCTCTGCTCGGCTGGCTCACCGACCCGGACGCTCCCCGCCTATGTCTGGTCACCGGAGGCCCGGGGCAGGGCAAGAGCGACCTGCTCGCCTGGCTCGCCGCACACGGCACCCGTTCCGGCGGCTCCCGGCGCAGACGTGCGGGGCGCGAACTGATCCCGCTGGCCGGGCAGAGCGTGCTGGGCGCGGCCTGGACGATCGCCAACCGGCTCGGCGTGGTGGCCGGTACGCCCGGCGAGCTGGTCCAGGTTCTCGCCACCACCGATGTGCGCCGCGCGGCCCTCATCCTGTCGGACCTGGACGAGGCCGCCGAACCGGACGCCGTCGCCGAACTGATCGCGGAGCTGGACGCGTCGGGCCGGATACGCCTCCTCGTCGAGACCCGCACCGGAACCCCGCCCCACACGCTCCTCGCCGCCCGGCACGCCACGATCGTCGACCTGGGATCCGACGAGTGCGCCGAGCGGCCGGACGGTGACGACGAGCCCGTGCGGGCGCCGCGAGGGGGCGGTGGCTCCGGCGGCGGTCGTCGGCCCGGCGAGCCCGGCCAGGCGTACGGGGCGGGGCGGCACGCGGCGGACCCGGCCGACCCGGTCGCCGTCTGCGCGGCCGACCCCTCGCAGGTGACCCGCGCCTATCTGGCGGACCCCGGCGACGACCACGGCGGGCTCCGCTCCGCCTGGATGCGCGCCGGGCAGTCCCTCTCCCGGGAGCAGAGCTCCGCCGACCGGGCCGTGGTCCTGCTCGCCGCCCTCGGCGACGGCGCGGACCCCCGGCTGCGCCCCGCCCTCGAAGAGCTGGCCGCCCGCTCGCCCTGGCGGGTCCGCTGGACCCGGGCACGCGGCGATCTCTCCCCGCCCTGGACAGGGCCCGTCACCGCCCTCGGCGCCATAGGTGACCGGCTGCTGGTCGCCGGTCCCACCGGCGACGTCCACCTGCTGGATTCCGGGGACGCGCGGCCCGCCGGTCGGCTCGTTCCGGGCCCGGCGGGCCGGGTCAAGGCGCTCGCGCCCGCGGCGGACGGGACCGTGCTCCTGCTCGACGAGCGGGGCCGGCTGCACACCGTACGGGGAACGGCGCCCCGCCCGGCTTATCTGGAGCGGCTCACCCAGGCCGTCACGGCGACCCTCACCCGGCACCCGGGCACCGCCCTCGCGGCGATCGGCGGCTCGGTCGTGGTGGGCGACCGGCTCGGGTCCGTGCACGCCTTCGGGCTGACGGGCATTCACCAGGCGGCCCTGCACAGCGGCCGGGTCGCTGCGGTCACCGCCGTCGAGACCTCCACGCCCTTCGTGTGCAGCGGCGGTACCGATGGAGCCGTCCGTCTCTGGACCCCGGGGAAGGAGCCGAACCCGCACCCCGCCCCGCTCGCCCAGCGCCCGGCCCCGGTCGTCACCCTCCACGCGGCGGAGACCCCCCGCGGCCCGGTCCTCGCGGCCGCCTGGGCCGACGGCCTCGTGGAGCTGCGCCACCTCGACACCGGAGCCCTCCACCGCTTCCGCCCCGGCCCACCCGTCCGCGCGGTCGCGGTCACCGGGGAGGGCGACCTGATCGTGGGCATGGACGACGCACTGGTACGCCTGGAGCCCGTCGGCGGCGCTCGCTGAGTTCCCTGTTCGCCGCCCGGTGGTCGGGCCGCCGCCGCCCCTTTGCGACCCCGACCGTCGCGCGAGGGCGGCCGACGGGCCGTCAGACAGCTGGCCTCGGGGCGAGTTGGGCCGCCAGCCAGGTCGGGACGCCACCCAGGAGGCGGAAGAGGCGGGCCGCCTCCGCGCGCAGCCGGCCGGCCTCGGGTTCGGTCTCGGTGTCCGCCAGGGCCGTCAGTGCCGGGGCCGTACCGACGAGGAAGCCGAGCTCCTCGCGGATGCGCAGCGACTCGGCGAAGCCGTGCCGGGCCTCCGCCAACTCGCCCTCGCGCAGGGCCAGTCCGGCCAGATGGCGCCAGGTGGAGGAGAGCAGCAGCGTGTCGCCCCGGTCCGTGGCGCCCGCGTGGGCGCGGCGGTAGGCCGCCCGGGCCGCCTGGGGGGAGTCGCCGAGGTTCTGGGCGATCAGCCCGCGCCGGAAGTCGAGCAGCGGGCGTCCCTCGGCCGCGGGACCGATGAGCGCGGCCGCCCGGCCGAGCGCCGCACGGGCCTCGTCGGCCCGGTCCCGTACGCCGAGGAGCGTCGACGCGTAGGCGAGATAACCGCGTTCGCACGCCGCCGCCCCGCGCTCCTCGTCGCTCTGGGCGACCGCCTCGGCCGCCCGCAGCGCCTCTTCCGCGTCAGCCCAGCCCTGCTCGGTGTAGAGGCAGCGCTCGATCAGCAGCGCGGCCCTTTCGAGCGCCGCGGCCGGTTCGGCCGCGCGGGGCGTGAGCAGGGCGGCCGCGTCCGTCCAGCAGCCGCGTGAGCGCAGCCGCCATATGGCGGTCTCCATGGGGGTCTCCTTGCCGTAGGCAAGGGACGGATCGTCGCCACCCGTCGTTTCGGAACCAGACATGGCGGTGTCCGCCACATTGCCCTCCCCGAGCGCGCCATTGAGCCGTTGGGTCAGGTCGCATCTCAGCACGAACCAGAGGGCCTGGCCAAGGGGTCAGGTGAATTATTTCACAAGAGCCTGACGGACTCCGGTATACGGACACCTCCACTGCCCCGTCCGGGCCCCGCACTCAGCGCCCGCTCCACTCGGCCCGCCCCCGTCGCCGTTGCCACCAAGGCCCCCCGAAAAGGTGAATCCCCGCCGAGACCCCCAGGTGACGGCAGAAACGACCGCCTCCCCCGGTGACCCCCTGCGCCGAGGCGAACCGAGCCCCCAAAAAAATCAGCTCATGCGGAGGGCGAGGAAGAAGTCCAGCTTGTCTTCCAGGCGCGAGAGGTCTCTGCCGGTCAGTTGCTCGATCCTGCCGACTCGGTAGCGCAGGGTGTTCACATGCAGGTGGAGGCGGGTCGCGCAGCGGGTCCAGGAGCCGTCGCAGTCGAGGAAGGCTTCGAGGGTGGGGATGAGTTCGGCGCGGTGGCGGCGGTCGTAGTCGCGGAGGGGGTCGAGAAGGCGGGCGGTGAAGGCGCGGCGGACGTCGTCGGGGACGAAGGGGAGGAGGAGGACGTGGGAGGCGAGTTCGTGGTGGCCTGCGGCGCAGACGCGGCCTGGGCGGGCGGCGGCGACGCGGCGGGCGTGGCGGGCTTCTTCGAGGGCGCCGCGGAGTCCTTCGGCGGAGTGGACGGCGGCGCTGACGCCGAGGGTGAGGCGGCCGTCGTCGGCGAGGCCGGAGGAGAGGGGGTCGCGTACGGCGGCGAGGAGGGCGTCGGCGTGGAGGCCGATGCCGGGGGTCTGGCCTTCGTCCTCGCTGTCGGGGAGGGGGCCGGCGGGGAGGGGGACGAGGGCGATGGCTTCGTCGCCGTGGTGGGCGACGGCGATCCGGTCGGCCGAGTCGGCGCCGACGGTGGCGGGGTCGACGAGGATTTCCTCGAGGAGCGCCTGGGCGACGGGCCCGGTGTCGAGGGGGGTGCCGGTGGCGCCTTCCTGGTCCCATTCGACGCGTGCGACGACGACCTGCCAGTGCGGTGCGGTGCCGAGGCCGGGGAGCAGGACGGGGGCGGCGACGCGGAGGCGGGCGGCGATCTCGGCGGGTGCGGCGCCGGTCTGGACGAGTTCGAGGACTTCCTGGGCGAGTCGGCGCCGTACGGTGCGGGCGGCGTCGCGCCGGTCGCGTTCGACGGCGATGAGCTGGGTGACGCCCTGGAGGAGGTCGAGCCGGGCGGCGGGCCAGTCGCCTGCGTCGGCTTCGACGGCGAGCAGCCAGTCGGACAGGACGGTTTCGCGCACGTCTCGCGAGGCGGACGGGGCGCCGCGTCCGGTGTTGCGGATCGGGAAGAGCGAGTAGGTGGTTCCGCCGAGCGGGAGGCGGTGGGGGCCGCGCCGTCCGGTGCGGGTGGCGGCGAGGTGTTCGCCGGCGAGTGTGGCGGCGAGTCCGGCTTCGAGGGGTTCCCCGGCGCCGGCGATCTGGCGGCCCGTGGGGGAGAGGACCCAGGCGTGAAGGTCCAGGTCGGAGCCGAGGAGGTCGAGGACGACCTCGGGTCCGCCGCCGGCGGGGCCGGAGGTCATCAGGCGTCGGTGGCGGTCGACGACGGCGGCGAGGTCGCCGGCGCGCTCGCCGGAGACCTGTCGAACAACGTGTTCGGTGATCGTTGCGAACGCAACGGATTCATTCACTGCGAACAGGGGCAGCCGATGGCGCAAACACGCCTGTACGAGATCGTCCGGGATGTCGCCGAGTTCGGCTTCGCCGGCCGCCAGGGCCGCCACTCCGGCGGAGGCGAGGATCCGTACGAAGGGTTCGGCGTCCTCGGGCTCCCTCAGCCAGGCGAGGCCGGTGAGGACCAGTTCGCCACCGGACAGATACCTGCTGGGGTCCTTGAGGTCCGTCGTCATCACGCCACGGACCGTGCGGTCCAGCTCTTCCTCGCCACCGAGGAGGCGCAGCCCCAGCGCGTCGGTTTCCAGCAGTGCGCGCAGCCGCATCTCGTCTCCGCCGTTCCTTTTCGTCCGTCGCGCTCGTGCGTCGCGAAAACTGTCCCGTTGTCGTCGGTGGCGTCGTGCCGCCGTTTCCAGGGGAAAACGGCGAGGTTACCGAGCCCCGCCTTTCGTTCGAATCTACAAGACGAGGAAGGTCACCAGCCAACTCCTTCATGTTTTCGGTGACTGCACCCTGGCCTGCCGGGCTTGTGTACTAGGCCACACATCGCGTGAACAGCACATGAACTAGCAATCGAAGTCGAGGGCCGGCCGTCCCCCCGGGCCCGTGCGACGGACCCCTGATCATCAGAATCACTAGAAGAGAGCCACCATGGACTTCCTTCGCCCCGCCAGCTGGGAGGAGGCGCTCGCCGCCAAGGCCGAGCACCCCACGGCCGTGCCCATCGCGGGTGGTACGGACATCATGGTCGAGATCAACTTCGACCACCGGCGTCCCGAGTACCTCCTGGACCTGAACCGTATCGAGCTGCTGCGCGAGTGGGAGGTCGGCGAGGAGAACGTCCGCCTCGGTGCCTCCGTCCCGTACACCCAGATCATGGAGAACCTGCGGGCCGAGCTCCCCGGTCTGGCGCTGGCCTCGCACACGGTCGCCTCGCCGCAGATCCGCAACCGCGGTGGTGTCGGCGGCAACCTGGGCACGGCGTCGCCGGCCGGTGACGCGCATCCCGCGCTGCTCGCGGCGGGTGCCGAGGTCGAGGTCGAGTCGCAGGCCCGCGGCAGCCGCCTGATCCCGATCGACGAGTTCTACACGGGCGTGAAGCGCAACGCGCTGGAGCCCGACGAGCTGATCAAGACCGTCCACATCAAGAAGGCGGACGGGCCCCAGCAGTACTCCAAGGTCGGCACGCGCAACGCCATGGTCATCGCGGTCTGCGCCTTCGGCCTGGCGCTGCACCCGGAGACCCGGACGGTGCGTACCGGCATCGGTTCGGCCGCGCCGACCCCGATCCGCGCCAAGGAGGCCGAGGCCTTCCTGAACGCGGCTCTGGAGGAAGGCGGCTTCTGGGACAGCGGCAAGATCATCACGCCGTCGGTGGCCAAGCAGTTCGCCGACCTGTGCTCGGGTGCCGCCAACCCGATCGACGACGTCCGAGGCACCGCCAAGTACCGCCGTCACGCCGTAGGCATCATGGCTCGCCGCCAGCTCGGCTGGACCTGGGAGCAGTACCGCGGCACCGGCCGCACGCTTGAGGGAGCTGCATAACCATGCGCGTCAATTTCACGGTCAACGGTCGTCCGCAGGAAGCCGACGACGTCTGGGAGGGGGAGTCCCTCCTCTACGTCCTGCGTGAGCGGATGGGCCTGCCCGGCTCCAAGAACGCCTGCGAGCAGGGCGAGTGCGGTTCCTGCACGGTCCGCCTGGACGGTGTGCCGGTCTGTTCGTGTCTGGTCGCCGCCGGGCAGGTCGAGGGCCGTGACGTCGTCACGGTCGAGGGTCTCGCCGACTTCGCCAAGCAGCGCGAGGAGCACGGCGGCTGCGCGAGCGGCGCCTGCGGCACCACGCTCGACGAGGCCAAGAGGTGGGAGGCCAAGCCGGGTCAGGACTCGCAGACCGGTGAGGGTGTCGCACTCTCCCCGATCCAGCAGGCGTTCATCGACGCCGGCGCCGTCCAGTGCGGCTTCTGCACCCCGGGTCTGCTGATCGCAGCCGACGAGCTCCTGGAGCGGCACAGCGACCCGTCCGACCAGGACATCCGTGAGGCCCTCTCCGGCAACCTCTGCCGTTGCACGGGTTACGAGAAGATCCTCGACGCGGTCCGCCTGGCGGCGGCCCGCCAGGAACGTCAGGGAGAGGCGGTCTGACATGGCTCAGAACACCCGCACCGTTCCGGCCGGTACGCCGACGAACGTCACGCAGAACCACACCAAGGGCGGCATCGGCGAGTCCACGCTCCGCCCGGACGGCACCCTGAAGGTCACGGGCGAGTTCGCGTACTCCTCGGACATGTGGCACGAGGACATGCTGTGGGGCCAGACCCTGCGCTCCACCGTCGCCCACGCCGAGATCGTCTCCATCGACGTCTCCGAGGCGCTCGCGATGGGCGGCGTGTACGCCGTCCTGACGTACGACGACCTGCCGGCCGAGATGAAGAACTACGGTCTGGAGATCCAGGACACCCCGGTCCTCGCCCACGGCCGGGTACGGCACCACGGTGAGCCGGTGGCCCTGGTCGCCGCCGACCACCCGGAGACCGCCCGCCGCGCGGCCGCCAAGATCAAGATCGAGTACCGGGAGCTGCCCCTCGTCACCGACGAGGCCTCCGCGCTCGCTCCCGACGCGCCGCTGATCCACGAGGGCCGCGACGACCACCACGCCGGTCACGTCCCGCACCCGAACATCGTGCACCGCCAGCCGATCATCCGCGGCAACGTGGAGGAGGCCCGCAAGAGGGCCGACGTGATCGTCGAGGGCGAGTACACCTTCGGCATGCAGGACCAGGCGTTCCTCGGCCCGGAGTCCGGTCTCGCCGTGCCCGCCGAGGACGGCGGTGTCGACCTCTACGTCGCCACCCAGTGGCTGCACTCTGACCTCAAGCAGATCGCCCCCGTCCTCGGTCTCCCCGAGGAGAAGGTGCGGATGACGCTCTCCGGCGTCGGCGGTGCCTTCGGTGGCCGCGAGGACATCTCGATGCAGATCCACGCCTGCCTCCTGGCGCTGCGCACCGGCAAGCCGGTCAAGATCGTCTACAACCGCTTCGAGTCCTTCTTCGGCCACGTGCACCGCCACCCGGCGAAGCTCTGGTACGAGCACGGCGCCACCAAGGACGGCAAGATCACGCACATGAAGTGCCGGATCGTGCTCGACGGCGGTGCCTACGCCTCGGCCTCCCCGGCCGTCGTCGGCAACGCCTCGTCCCTCTCGGTCGGACCGTACGTCGTCGACGACGTCGACATCGAGGCGATCGCCCTCTACACCAACAACCCGCCCTGCGGTGCGATGCGCGGCTTCGGCGCCGTCCAGGCGTGCTTCGCGTACGAGGCGCAGATGGACAAGCTCGCGGCGAAGCTGGGCATGGACCCGGTCGAGTTCCGCCAGCTCAACGCCATGGAGCAGGGCACGATCATGCCGACCGGCCAGGTCGTGGACTCGCCGGCCCCGGTCGCCGAGCTGCTGCGCCGGGTCAAGGCCCGTCCGATGCCGCCGGAGCGCCAGTGGGAGTCCGCGGGCGAGGGCGCGGACGTCCGCGCGCTGCCCGGTGGTCTGTCGAACACCACGCACGGCGAGGGTGTCGTCCGCGGTGTCGGCTACGCCGTCGGCATCAAGAACGTCGGCTTCTCCGAGGGCTTCGACGACTACTCCACCGCCCGCGTGGTCCTGCAGCTCATCAACGGCGAGCCCGTCGCGATGGTCCACACGGCCATGGCGGAGGTCGGCCAGGGCGGTGTCACCGTGCACGCCCAGATCGCCCGCACGGAGCTGGGCGTCACCCAGGTGACCATCCACCCGGCCGACACGCAGGTCGGCTCCGCCGGTTCGACGTCCGCCTCCCGGCAGACGTACATGACCGGTGGCGCGGTGAAGAACACCTGCGAGGCCGTCCGCGAGAAGGTCCTGGAGATCGGCCGGCGCAAGAACGGCTCGTACCACCCCGCCTGGGCGACCGCCGAGCTGCTCCTGGAGAGCGGCAAGGTCGTCACCGACGGCGGCGAGGTCCTCGCGGACATCGCCGACATCCTGGAGGGCGAGGAGCCGATCGACATCGAGCTCGAGTTCCGCCACCGTCCCACCCAGGCGTTCGACCTGAAGACGGGCCAGGGCGACGGCCATGTCCAGTACACCTTCGCCGCGCACCGCGCGGTGGTGGAGGTGGACACCGAGCTCGGCCTGGTGAAGGTCATCGAGCTCGCGACCGCCCAGGACGTCGGCAAGGCGCTCAACATGCTCTCCGTCGTCGGCCAGATCCAGGGTGGTACCACCCAGGGCCTGGGCGTCGCGGTGATGGAAGAGATCATCGTGGACCCGAAGACCGCGAAGGTGAAGAACCCCTCCTTCACGGACTACCTGATCCCGACGATCCTCGACACGCCGACCATCCCGGTCGACGTACTCGAACTGGCCGACCCCAACGCGCCGTACGGCCTGCGGGGACTCGGCGAGGCCCCGACCCTGTCGTCGACCCCGGCCGTCCTCGCGGCGATCCGGAACGCGACGGGCCTGGAGCTGAACAAGACGCCGGTCCGCCCCGAGGCGCTCACCGGCACCCTGTAGGACCCTCCGGGCGGTGTGTGCCTCCCAGGAACGTCACACTTCCCCGCCCCCACCGCCCGGAGCAACCCCCCGGCAGTACCAGCAGTACTGATCCACCCGTTCGTCTCGGGCCGTCCCCCGGGTCGTGCAGCCCACGCAGCATCCCAAATCCCGCAGCTTCTCTGACCTTCGGAAAGTCTTATGCGGGTGCCCCTTTGAACCTTGGGAGTAGGCCCCATGACCCAGTCGTCTGTGGAGCCCAAGACCGCTTCGGAGGACGCGGGCTCCGGCTCGAACGTCCCCGCCGGCAGATCTTGGCTCGACCGGTACTTTCACATCTCGGAGAGAGGATCCACCGTCGCGACGGAGATCCGCGGCGGCGTCACCACCTTCATGGCGATGGCGTACATTCTCCTGCTCAACCCCCTGATCCTCGGCGGCAAGGATGTGGACGGCAACGTCCTCAGCCAGCCCGCCCTCATCACGGCGACCGCTCTGGCCGCCGCTGCGACCACTCTCCTGATGGGCTTCTGGGGCAAGGTCCCGCTCGCCCTGGCGGCCGGCCTCAGCGTCTCCGGCGTGCTGTCCTCGCAGGTCGTCTCCGTCATGACCTGGCCGCAGGCGATGGCCATGTGTGTGGCCTACGGCGTGATCATCTGTCTCCTGGTGGTCACCGGCCTCCGCGAGATGATCATGAACGCGATCCCGCTGGCGATCAAGCACGCGATCACCATCGGCATCGGCCTCTTCATCGCGATCATCGGCTTCGTCAAGGCCGGCTTCGTCCACGAGAACCCCTCTCCCGGCGGTGGCCCGGTCACCCTCGGCCCCCTCGGTGAACTCCAGGGCTGGCCCGTCCTGATCTTCGCGGTCACCCTGCTGCTGATCTTCGCCCTCCAGGCCCGCCACATCCCCGGCGCCATCCTGATCGGCATCGTCGTCGGCACCATCGTCGCCATGATCGTCAACGCGATCGCCGACATCCCCGCCAAGGGCGCGGGCGCCTGGTTCGCCGGCGCGCCGGAGCTCAACGGCAGCGCCGTCTCCGCACCGGACTTCTCGCTCATAGGCGAGGTGTCCTTCAGCGGCTGGGGCGACGTCGGCTACATCACGATCACCATGATCGTCTTCACGCTGGTGCTCGCCGGCTTCTTCGACGCCATGGCGACCATCATCGGTGTCGGCTCCGAGGCCAACCTCGCCGACGACAAGGGCCGGATGCCGGGCCTGTCCAAGGCCCTGTTCATCGACGGCGCCGGCGGGGTCATCGGCGGCGGTGTCGGCGGCTCCGGCCAGACCGTCTTCGTGGAGTCCGCCACGGGCGTCGGCGAGGGAGCCCGTACGGGCCTGTCCTCCGTCGTCACCGGCGCGTTCTTCGCCGCCTGTCTCTTCTTCACCCCGCTCACCGCGATCGTGCCCGCCGAGGTCGCCTCCGCGGCCCTGGTCGTCATCGGCGCGATGATGATGCAGAACGCCAAGCACGTCGACTGGAGCGACCGCTCCGTCGCGATCCCGGTGTTCCTCACCGTGGTCCTGATGCCGTTCACGTACACCATCACCACGGGTGTGGCGGCCGGTGTCATCTCCTACGCCGTCATCAAGGTGGCGCAGGGCAGGGCACGCGAAGTGGGGGCCTTCATGTGGGGCCTGACCGCGATCTTCGTCGTGTACTTCGCGATCCATCCGATCGAGAGCTGGCTGGGCGTCAGCTGACGCCGTACCGCCGCCCTCCACACAAATCGAGGAGTTCGAGATGCTGGACATCGCCGAAGAGCTGCACCGGTGGGTCGAGCAGGGACGCGAGTTCGCCGTCGCCACCGTGGTGGCGGTCGGTGGCAGCGCGCCCCGTCTGCCCGGCGCCGCACTCGCCGTCGACAGCGACGGCACGGCGATCGGCTCGGTGTCCGGCGGATGTGTGGAGGGCGCGGTCTACGACCTGTGCCAACAGGCACTCGAAGACGGCAACACCGTCGTCGAGCGCTTCGGATACAGCGACGAGGACGCCTTCGCCGTGGGCCTGACCTGCGGCGGAGTCATCGACATCCTCGTCACCCCGGTACGCGGCGGGGTCTTCCCCGCGGCACTCCGGGCCGCCGCCTCGGCGGAGGCGGCGGCCTTGGCCCGGATCGTCGAGGGCCCCGACGACCTGATGGGCCGGGCGCTCCTCGTCCGTCCCGACGGATCGTACGAAGGCGGCCTCGGCGGCCACCCGGAGCTGGACCGCACCGCCGCGGGCGAGGCCCGCGCGATGCTGGACGCCGGCCGGACCGGCACCGTCGGGATCGGTGCGGACGGCAGCCGCTGCGGGCAGCCGCTCACCCTCCTGGTCGAGTCGTCCGTCCCCGCCCCCCGCATGATCGTCTTCGGCGCCATCGACTTCGCCTCCGCGCTGGTGAGGGTCGGCAAGTTCCTCGGCTACCACGTCACCGTGTGCGACGCGCGCCCCGTCTTCGCCACCCGCGCCCGCTTCCTCGAGGCCGACGAGATCGTCGTCGAGTGGCCCCACCGCTATCTGGCGTCGACCGAGGTCGACGGCCGTACGGCGCTGTGCGTCCTCACGCACGACGCCAAGTTCGACGTCCCCCTGCTGGAAGCGGCCCTGCGGCTCCCGGTCGCCTACATCGGCGCGATGGGCTCCCGCCGCACCCACGAGGACCGCAACAAGCGGCTGCGCGAGGTCGGCGTCAGCGAGCTCGAACTCGCCCGGCTGAGGTCGCCGATCGGCCTCGACCTCGGCGCCCGCACCCCGGAGGAGACGGCCCTCTCCATCGCGGCCGAGATCGTCGCCAACCGCCGCGGCGGCAGCGGCGCCTCCCTCACCGGCGCGCACACCCCCATCCACCACGACGGCCCGCGCGAAGCCGACGGACGGATAGGTTCCGTCGCGTAACCCGGCGCTCCGCGCCCGGCCGGCGCTCGCCCGCCGGCCCCTTCCCGATCGAACTCGGTGAGCGATCCCCTGTCCTCGGACAGGGGATCGCTCACTTCGTCAGTCCCTTCAGCAGGAGCTCCGCGAGCTGTTCGTACGCCTCCGCGTCCGCGAGCCCCGTCGCCGCTGCCACCTGGCGCTGCTGGATGCGGACCATCACGGAGGCGATGACATCGGCGGCGAAGGTCACATGGACCTCGCGGAAGACGCCCGCGCGCACGCCTTCCTCGATCAGCTGCTGCACCCGCCCCGCCGCCGCGCGCGTGTTGCGCTCGTACACCTCCGCGGCCGGCTCGAAGGCGGCCACGTCGTCGAAGAACTGCGGGGAGACCGGGGCCAGTTCGGCCGCGACGGCCCGCAGGTAGGCGGCCAGCCGCTCGGCCGGCTCGGTCTCGGCGGCCAGCACCGACTCCACCCTGGTCGTCGCGCGCCGGAAGAAGTGGACCACCGCCGCCCGGACGAGCTGTTCCTTGCTGCCCGCCAGGCCGTAGAGGGTGCGCTTCGAACAGCGCAGCCGCGCGGCGAGATCGTCGAGCGTCAGCTGGGCGAAGCCCTCACCGACCAGGAGGGCGACCAGCTCCTCGAACAGGGCGGACCGGCGGGCCGCACCGCGGCCCGTCAGCTTGGGTGCGTCGGCGGCTGAGGTCTCGATCACCCGAACAGTATGCCGGGCGACCCGTTCGGGGGTTACGGGGAAACCCTTCTGCGCTACGCTAACCGGTACTGCCGTACCGGCCGCAGTACCGCTTCTGTTGTCACTGGAGTCGCCATGGATGTCGACCGCCTGCTTCCCACCCCCGAGGCAGCGGACCTCATCGCCCTCACCCGGGAGATCGCCGACAAGGAACTCTCTCCCCGCGTGGACGAGCACGAGGCCGCCGAGACGTACCCGGAGGGCCTGTTCGCCACCCTCGGCGAGGCCGGACTGCTCGGCCTGGCGTACCCCGAGGAGTTCGGCGGCGGAGGCCAGCCGTACGAGGTCTACCTCCAGGTCCTGGAGGAGCTGGCGGCCCGCTGGGCGGCCGTCGCCGTCGCCACCAGCGTCCACACGCTCGCCTGCCACCCCCTGCACTCCTTCGGTACCTCGGAGCAGAAGGAGCGCTGGCTCCCCGCGATGCTCGAAGGCGAGCTCGTCGGCGGCTACAGCCTCTCCGAGCCCCAGGCCGGCTCCGACGCCGCCGCCCTGTCCTGCAAGGCGGAGCGCACGGAGAGGGGCGACGCGTACCGGATCACCGGCAACAAGGCGTGGATCACCCACGGCGGCAAGGCCGGCTTCTACGCCCTCTTCGCCCGCACCGCCCCCGGCGGCCACGGCATCACCTGCTTCCTCGCCCCGGGAGCCGCCGACGGCCTCACCTTCGGCAAGCCGGAGCGCAAGATGGGCCTCCAGGCCGTGCCCACCACCTCCGCCCACTGGGACGGCGCCCTCATCGACGCCGACCGCCGCATCGGGGCGGAGGGGCAGGGACTCCAGATCGCCTTCAGCGCGCTGGACTGCGGCCGCCTCGGCATCGCCGCCTGCGCCACCGGCCTCGCCCAGGCCGCCCTCGACGCCGCCGTCGCGTACGCCAACGAGCGCACCACCTTCGGCCGGCGGATCGTCGACCATCAGGGGCTCGGCTTCCTCCTGGCGGACATGGCCGCCGCCGTCGACTCCGCCCGCGCGACCTATCTGGACGCCGCACGCCGCCGCGACCTCGGCCGCCCGTTCAGCCGCCAGGCCAGCGTGGCCAAGCTGACCGCCACCGACGCCGCCATGAAGGTGACCACGGACGCCGTCCAGGTCCTCGGCGGGTACGGATACACCCGCGACTTCCCGGTCGAGCGCTATATGCGCGAGGCCAAGATCATGCAGATCTTCGAAGGCACGAACCAGATCCAGCGGCTCGTCATCAGCCGCTCCCTCGCCCGCTGACCGCCTCCGCACGCCGCCGCCGTCTGCCGACGGACCTCTTCCCGCAAGGAGCATCCATGGACATCGCCGGATCCGCCGCGCTCGTCACCGGCGCGGCCTCGGGCCTCGGCGCCGCCACCGCCGCCGCACTCGCCGCCCGAGGTGCCACCGTCTACGGCCTGGACCTGGACAAGGCCGTCGCGGCGGCCGGGCCGCTGCCCGACGGCGTCACCCTGCTCGCCGCCGACGTCACCGAGGAGGGCCCGGTCCGCGAGGCCCTCGCCCGCATCGAGGCCGACGGCGCCGAGCTGCGGCTCGCCGTCAACTGTGCGGGCATCGCCCCCTCGGCCCGCATCCTGGGCCGCAAGGGACCGCACGACCTCGACCTCTTCCGTACGGTCCTCCAGGTCAACCTGCTGGGCACCTTCAACGTGATGCGCCTCGCCGCCGAGGTCATCGCCCGGCAGGAGGCCGACGAGCACGGCCAGCGCGGCCTGGTCGTCAACACCGCCTCCATCGCCGCCTTCGAGGGCCAGGTCGGCCAGATCGCCTACGCCGCCTCCAAGGCGGGCGTCGCCGGCATGACGATCACCGCCGCCCGCGACCTCGCGCAGTTCGGCATCCGCGTCGTCACCATCGCGCCCGGCATCGTCGACACCCCGATGATGGCCGGGTTCGGCGAGGAGGTCCGGGCCGGCCTCGCCGCCGGCGTCACCTTCCCGCAGCGGCTCGCCCGGCCCGAGGAGTACGCCCGGCTCGTCACCATGGTCACCGAGCACGACTACCTCAACGGCGAGACCATCCGGATGGACGGCGCCCTGCGCATGGCCGCCCGCTGAGCCACGCCCGACCGCCCTGTCTCTTCCGTAGCACTTGGTGCCGCCTTGTGGTGGCACCAAGTGCCGCCCTTGCCTGCCCGGGGTGTTAGGTTCGGGCCATGGGAACGGGAACAGCGCCGACGAACTCCGCGAAGCCCGGCATGCGGGACTCCCTCATCGCCGCGGCCTTCCAGCTCTTCCTGGAGCGGGGGTACGAACAGACCACCGTCGACGACATCGTCCGGACCGCCGGGGTCGGCCGCCGGTCCTTCTTCCGCTACTTCCCCTCCAAGGAGGACGTGGTCTTCCCCGACCACGAGCAGTGCCTCGCCGACATGACCGCGTTCCTCGCCGCGAGCGGGGACGGCGACGACCCGCTGGTCCGGGTCTGCGACGCCGCCCGGCTCGTCATGCGGATGTACGCCGAGAACCCCACGTTCTCCGTGCAGCGCTACCGCCTCACCCGCGAGGTGACCGGCCTTCGCACCTACGAACTCTCCGTCGTCTGGCGGTACGAGAAGACCCTCGGCGACTATCTGCGCACCCGCTTCGCCGACCGGCGCGACGGCACCCTGCGCGCCAATGTGATCGCCGCCGCCGTGGTCGCCGCCCACAACCACGCCCTGCGGCACTGGCTTCGCTCGGGCGGCGAGGGCGATCCGCTGGCCGAGGTCGACCGGGCCCTGGAGTTCGTCCGCGACACCTGGAGCCCGCAGGGCGTTCCCGGCGGCCCGGGCGCCCCCGCAGAGGAGGCCGAGGACGTCGTGGTCGTGATCACCAAGCGCTCCACCCCGATGTGGCGGGTGGTGCGCGAGGTGGAGTCGAGCATCGGAGAGGGCTAGGCCCTGTCCGGAAACGCTCGCAGGGATCTCAGTATCTCGAATTAAGGGAACTCAGGTCTTTATTCTATGGCACTCAGTGCCATATCTTTGCACCATGCACGGTCGAGCCGCCGAGTGCGAGGAGAAGGCATCGTGTTCCACACGGGACTGAGGAGCGGGAGCGCCGTCCGGACCGAGGAATCGGGCGCCGGCGCCGAGCTCTACTTCCAGCGCTGCCGCTGGTGCCACACCACCACCTTCCAGCGCCTGCTCTGTCCGACCTGCGGGTCGACCGACCTGGCGCCCGAACGCAGCCAGGGCGAGGGGGTGATCACCGTGCGCCGCGGGTTCACCGCCGCCCACGCCGACCTCTGGCCGGTCCACATGGCCGAGGGCTTCGTCGTCCGCTGCCGGGTCGACGGGCCGCTGCACGCGGTGCGCCCCGGCGTGCGGGTCAAGCTCTCCTCCGCCGGGACGGCGCCGGGTCAGCCGGTCGTCCGGCTCTGCGAAGAGGTCCCTCTCGACGGCTGGCTCTGAGTCTCCCCGGACAGCGAAGGGCCGGTCGGTGGCACTCAGTGCCACCGACCGGCCCTTTCGTTCACCGGGCCCGCTGTCTCAGCGGGCGCCGATCTCGTCCGTCAGCTGCGGCAGCACGGCGAACAGGTCGCCGACCACGCCGTAGTCGACCAGGTCGAAGATCGGGGCCTCCGGGTCCTTGTTGACGGCCACGATCGTCTTCGAGGTCTGCATGCCGGCCCGGTGCTGGATCGCCCCGGAGATGCCCGCCGCGATGTACAGCTGCGGCGAGACCTGCTTACCGGTCTGGCCGACCTGGTTGGCGTGCGGGTACCAGCCCGCGTCGACCGCGGCGCGCGAGGCGCCGACCGCCGCGCCGAGCGAGTCGGCGAGCTTCTCGACGACCCCGAAGCCCTCGGCCGCGCCGACACCGCGGCCGCCGGAGACCACGATCGCGGACTCGGTCAGCTCGGGGCGGCCGGTGGAGACGCGCGGGGTGCGCGAGACGACCGTGGCGGCGTTGCCGGTGAAGGCGACGGACACGTTCTCGACGGTACCGGCGGCCGGAGCGGCCTCGGGAGCGGCCGAGTTGGGCTTGACGGTGATGACCGGGACACCGTGCGAGACGGTCGACCTCACCTGGTACGAGGCGGCGAAGACGGACTGGGTCGCGACCGGGCCGTTCTCGCCGGCCTCCAGCTCCACGGCGTCGGTGATGAGACCCGAGCCGAGACGCAGGGCGACGCGCGCGGCGACCTCCTTGCCCTCGCCGGACGAGGTCACCAGGACGGCGGCGGCACCCTTGTCCTTCGCGATCTGGGTGAGCGCGTCGACCTTCGGCACGACGAGTTGCTCGGCGAACTCGGCGCCGTCCGCGACGTACACGGTGGCCGCGCCGTACTCGCCGGCGGTGGCGGCGATCGACGCCGCGGCGTCACCGGCGCCGAGCACGACCGCCGAGGGCTCGCCGATCCGGCGGGCCAGGGTGAGCAGTTCGAGGGCCGGCTTGCGGACCGCACCGTCGGCGTGGTCCACGAGAACCAGGATCTCAGCCATGATTCCTTGCTCCTGAAGGATAGTGACGGTGGGTCAGATGAACTTCTGGGCCGAGAGGAACGCGGCGAGCTGCTTGCCGCCGTCGCCCTCGTCCGTGACGATCGTGCCCGCGGTACGGGCCGGGCGCGCGGCGACCGACTCGACCAGGGTCCAGGACCCGGCCAGACCGACCTCGTCGGCGTCGATGCCGAGGTCGTCCAGGTCCAGCTCCTCGACCGGCTTCTTCTTGGCGGCCATGATCCCCTTGAAGGAGGGGTAACGGGCCTCGCCCGACTGGTCGGTGACCGAGACGACGGCCGGCAGCGGGGCCTCCAGGAGCTCGGTGGCGGCGTCGCCGTCCCGGCGCCCCTTGACCCGCCCGTCCTCGACCGAGACCTCGGAGAGCAGGGTGATCTGCGGCAGGCTCAGCCGCTCGGCGAGCAGCGCGGGCAGCACGCCCATCGTGCCGTCCGTCGAGGCCATACCGCAGACGACCAGGTCGAACCCGGTCTTCTCCAGCGCCTTGGCGACGATCGCGGAGGTGCCGATGACATCGCTGCCGTGGATGTCGTCGTCGTTGACGTGGACGGCCTTGTCGGCGCCCATGGACAGCGCCTTGCGCAGGGCGTCCTTGGCGTCGTCCGGGCCGACGGTGATGACGGTGACCTCGGCTTCGTCCGCCTCCTCGGCGATCCGCAGCGCCTGCTCGACCGCGTACTCGTCGAGCTCCGACAGCAGACCGTCGACCTCGTCGCGGTCCACGGTCAGGTCGTCCGCGAAGCCGCGGTCGCCGCTCGCGTCGGGTACGTACTTCACACAGACAGCGATCCTCAGGGTCACGGCCTGGCTCCTTTCCAGTGGCAGACGATTACGGGAGGTTGCGGGCCATGACGATGCGCTGGACCTGGTTGGTGCCTTCGTAGATCTGGGTGATCTTGGCGTCGCGCATCATGCGCTCGACGG